>JAFRIE010000050.1 GCA_017432885.1 Erysipelotrichaceae bacterium
ATACATCCTTGTATACCTTTTCATAGGATGTATAGGCACCGGCAGCTCTCAGTTCATCCAGAATTTCCTGTGTTGGTGAAGCGCATACCTTGGCAGCGCCTGCCAGTAATTTACCCATGGGACTACCTCCTAAAACTCTTTGATTCCCTCGTGTTTCCAGTGATAATACAATGCGCCGAGCAGATTGGAACTATTGCGGTATCTTGCCGGCTGTACATTCGGTATCGGAGCTCCAAAGCCGATCATCTTCGCAATATCCTGTGTTCTCTTCTGGAGCATCTCAATATATGTCTTGTTGGCGCTGATCCCGCCGCCGATTGCGATCACATCCGGATCGATGCAGCACTGCAGATTGAACAACATCATCGCCAGGGTATTGACCGCGTCCTGAATCGCTGTGCGGGCATTCTTATCTCCCTGTTCCATCAGTTCAAAAAGATGCGGACATTCCTTGGCATCCATCGGTGTGCCGGTCAGGGCCGTATACTTTCCGCACATGGCAGCCGCCGTCGTATTCCCGGTAAAGGTATCCCCGATATGCATGAACAAATTATCGTTTTCTGTCGGTTCCGCCGGGAAGGAAGAAACATCCTTTACCGCGTAGGACAATTCACCCGCAAACAGATGCGCGCCGCGGATGATCTTACGGTCAACGATCAGCGTACCGGCAATTCCCGTACCCATACCGCAGACAACACCGTTATTGCAGTCTTTCAGCGTGCCGGAGACCAGTTCTGCCGTAGCTGCCGCCTTGCCGTCATTCTCTATCGTTACCGGCAGGCCGTCACACATCGCACTGACTGCTTCCGCAAGATTCATTCCTGCCACACAGTGGATCGATCCGCCTGTACGCATATATCCGGTATCCACCTCGATCATGCCGGGCATACTCATGGCTATTCCCTTGACACCCTTATGTTTCTCATACACTTCTTTCAAACTGACAAGAAAACCCTCTCTGTCATCACAGATCGTTTCAAATTTCCCTTCCGTTTCAAACTCTTCTTTTTCATTAATCACGGCATACTTAACAAATGTTCCGCCGGCATCAAAACATAACCATGTATCCATATTCTTCTCTTTCTAAAGGCATACGCCTAATCATAATTTAAATATAAAGTTTATTTCTCTGCGGGTATATCAAAAGATGTAGTTATTTTGTAATAAAAATGTATACGCTTTCAGACATATTTAAAAGCAGGTCTTATATGAACTTGTAAGATAAAAGTAGACAACGGAAAAAGTCAGACAGGACTTGAGCCAAGGTCTACTTTTAATTATGATCAGAACACAAGAGGAAAAAACATGGGATGTAAAAAAGGCATAAAACACAAACAATACACAGCAGAAGAGAAACTCAATCTGGTCCGTATGAACACAGAACAGCACCTATCCTCAAAAGAAATATTCAGGATCACAGGAATCAGTGACAAAAACATTCGAAGATGGATCAAAGAGTATTCCGAAAAGGGAATCGATGGATTGAAAACTAAAAAGAAAGGGAATCCGTTCACAGCCCTTCACATCTCCAAATCAATGTCAAAAGAAGAAAGACTTGAACTGGAGAATCTGAAACTGAAGATTGAGAATGAGCGGTTAAAAAAAGGATATCTGGTGAAAGGAGGTGGTGTAAGAAAGGAGTACGTTTCTATCTCCGGTGTGAGTACGAAATCATCCGGAAACTAAGCAAAGACTATCCCGTAAAGTATCTTTGCGAGGTGATGACCGTAAATCGATCCGGATACTATAAGTGGCTGCATAGAGATATCAACCAGTACGAACGAAACAGAAGCGATCTGGCTGTCCTGATCCGAGAAGAACATCGCAAACATCCATCCTACGGCTATCACGCCTTAGCGAAGAAAATCAGAGACACTACCGGATGGATCTTCAGTGACAATCTCTGTCATAAAGTGTGTAAACATGAGGGAATCAAATCAAAGTGCCGGCACTATAAGTACAAGAGAACAGGAGAGGAACACATTTTATATCCTAATATCATACAGAATGACTGGACAACTTCATTCCCCTTACAGAAGATCGTATCGGATATGACAGTCATACGATATAGAGGGAAACCTTATGAATGGACATTCTTTCTGGATACTTACAACAATGCGATCATCGCATCCGATGTCTCTTCCAGGTGGGGAGACTCCAGACCCTATTTCAACTGTCGTAATCAACTGCTTGATTTACTAAAAGAGGAAGATATATCTGAACCCGTCTACTTCCACACAGATCAGGGTGCAGTATATTCTTCCACAAGCTTCAACCAAGCTTTAGTTAATCATAACATCATTCGATCGATGTCGCGAGCAGGAACACCTACAGATAATCCGATAATAGAGTCAATGAATGGCTGGATCAAGGAACAGATACGGACGGATTATCAAATCAATGAGTACGAGAATATCAAAGATTTCATCAATGAATACATCCATTATTACAACTATGAGAGACCAATGTATAAACTGCACTATAAAAGCCCTGCGGAGTTTACACTCTCACAGGGCTTCCATCCGACTTTTTAGAACTGTCTACTTTCCGTTGACAAGTTCA
>JAFRIE010000051.1 GCA_017432885.1 Erysipelotrichaceae bacterium
GCAAGATTTCAGCAAGATCGGTCTTCACAAAGTTAAATAAAGTCCAATATCTGATGACAATGTCAAACAAACTGAAGATACGAAACTAAAAGAAAAACCTTTAAAATAAAGGTTTTGAAGAATAGATCAAATAAGTCGTTACAAGGTCACGTATAGTGTACGTTTCAAGGAAAACCTCCTTCATCCGCAGCCAGAGAGAATCAAGCCCGATTGACGGGCTTTTTGTTTCGTTTAATCCAGTCTCATTTAAAAACACATCCGAAGATGTGCTCAAATCATGAACAAAATCCATAACATACCGAAAAACCGGAATCTAAAGATCAAAGGTATCTTTGATCAATCTTGCTACTTCGTCAGGCTCTTTATCTGAATTATCAATTCTGAGATAGTTATCAAAAGTGATCTCGCCTTCATAGCTGACGCATCTGTGGTTTTTATCATCATTGATCAGACGCTGATTCGATATTTCTATATCTCTTTTGGAAGCCTTGTTCTTCAGCCTGTTTTCAGATATGTTCCGCTGCAGTCTGATCTCCTGCGGAGCGATCAGTTCGACATAATAGAATTCTGTCCCGTATGGTTCAAAGATTCCTTTGACATGCTCCAGATATTCCCATTCCGAAGGCAGATCGAAATCCATCATCAAAGTGAAGACCATTCCATAGTTATCGGAAGCTGCGTAGTTCTTAAAAATAACATCTCGTATCTCTGAGATTGTTTTTCCATCGTATCTACCAAAAATCTCTATCACAGGCTCAATGGTCATATGATTGTGAAAGAGTCTTAAGTCAGTTATCTTCATCAGCTCCTGACCAACCGTCATTTTTCCTACAGCAGCATCGCCAATTATAAATATCAGTTTCATAGAATACCTCAACAAGTCTGAATATGTTTAACAGTTACTCTGGTTTGAAATTATCTTTATCTACCGCCGAATAAAGATCCTCGCCCATCTTTCTTTCGAAATAATCTCTGAGTCTTATGTTTGCATCCCATTTTTCCTGATCGTAATCTCCATATCTGTTCTTGACATCCGTCATACGATCGATCTGATCCATGACACCTTCTGCTCCGGCAATAGAATCACAAAGCTGAATCAAACGGTCATAATCATCCGGTTCAACTGCTTCTAATTCATCAACGATCAATCTTGTCTCTTCTTC
Source organism: Erysipelotrichaceae bacterium (assembly GCA_017432885.1). Classification (GTDB taxonomy): domain Bacteria; phylum Bacillota_I; class Bacilli_A; order Erysipelotrichales; family Erysipelotrichaceae; genus Colivicinus. Next base: position 1,164 of record JAFRIE010000051.1, read on the forward strand.
AGTTGTATCAAAATTGCCGACATACTTCGATATGTCTTTCTGGTTGAAGGAATGTGTAAGACAGATTCTGGCTACATCATCATATCCAAGAGACATCATGTAGGAATAACCGTCCGAGACATGTCCCAGATGTCTTTTCCCGAATTTCCTGCCAATGTCATGAAGCAATCCCAGAACATAAGCTTTTTCAGCATTCATCCCTGATTTTGCAGCAATTGCTTCAGCACAATGAGCGGTAGTTCTGCTATGGTTTCCCCATGGTCCAGGATTGCAGTTTTCCGCTTCTTTCAGAAGGTTTTCAGCCTGTTCTCTGTCAGGATACATTTCTTGTTATTTGCTAAACAGGAAAGCTTTTCTTGTTCATTGATATTCATTTGTTTCTAATCGAATCAATATCAATGAACTCTTCATCAGAACGGGATCCTCTGCTTTTACTGACCCGTATTTTCTGCAGGTGTATAAGAGATCATTTTTGTGACCAGTCCTTCATATCCAAGGCTTTCCAGAAGTTCTTTCGCTTTATCTTTGCCAAACATTTCGAACGCAATTTCCATATTGATGATGATTTCTTTTCTTTCGTTTAATTCCTCTTCAGAAACATCGTCTTTGAATTGATCCGCATAATTGAGTTCTTCCAGAATCATTTCACGGATTCTATCACCGGATTCCGCCATCGTAGACCAGTGAGCACCTTTCCCGGTGACAGGATTGCTGCCGCCTTCACTTAAATAATACCTGTGTACAGCTTCATATTCCCGGGTCATTCCGGCTGCTTCTACTTTTTCTAGAATCGACAGCAATAAATTATCGATTACGGGGAACGTTCTATCCGATCCGACCATCAGATATGGAAGGAATTGATTGTAGGCATGCCGGTTGAACTCGTCGATAACAGAGCTGAAATCATACCATTTGAAAATGATCTTGACGTCCGCAGTGATCATATTTCCGAAAGATGGATCCTTCTCGTGAACCACAAGATCACCGATCCGATACTCATCAATATCTTTCACCAGATCGTTGACCTTCGACTGATATAAAGAGAGCTCGGTCGATGTGCTCCATAGATCCTTGTAAGTTACCGGATTTCCTTCGGTATCCAGGAGATTGTCATCGCTATTATAGATGCTAAGGAGAGGAAGAAAATACTTCTCAGACTTACCGAAAAGTATATCGGCGTCTTCCTGTGCGGTCTCTATCAGTATCTGCCTGAATACTTCGGGTTTATGACGAAGGGCCTTGGCAATATAGATACCGCCTCCGGTAAGAAGAAGCAGCATAATGGCTGCGATTATGATCCGTGTTTTTCTGTTTACCTTTTTCATTGTTGTTCCATTACGTCCTTTGAATCATTACAAATCAAAATCTATCGGTGGATATACATCCTCATCAGGTCCGTTTCTCCTTCTCCCTGAACCATGCAGAGAAAGTCCCAGCCGTATTTTTCATAAAAACCGGTATGATCCGTTACCAGATAGACAGGTGAAATGTCTTTCGCTTTCAGATCATTTACCGCCATCTCAAGCAAATGCCCCGCGATACCTTTACGGCGATCCTTTTCTTCCGTATACACAGCACATATATTGGGAAACAAGTCCTTTCTATCGTGAAAGTCATTTTCAATGACCCCTAAACCGCCAATGATCTTATCTCCATCCATACACAGATACCATCCGTATTCCGTTTCTCGATTCAGATAGCGTTCCATACACTCCAGATAGGCGTTTTTCGGTATACCCCATTTACTATGGAACCATTCTGCTGCCATATCTTTAAGCGATGGGTCATCTCTCAATGTGATAAAAGTGAATTCTCCCATATCTATCTACTTTATCTTCCCATGAAGATTTCTGTCAGGCTCCGTTTAAAGCCTTTCAGAAGTGTTTCATATTTGCCGATCTCAACATCACCCAGCTTCTCTTCTTTCCACAGGCGCAGTATGGATTCTGCCAAAGGCATCGCATACTGCAGCTGCGACTTTTCCAGCATCGGGAATACGAAGAAGACCATCGATAGGCGATAATCGTTCAAATCACGTTTCCGGATAAAACGGAATTTTATGTTCTCATTGCAGATCGTCTCCGCCCTAACCGCATCCACAAAGTTCGCTGCCTGCTTTACGGTTGCCAGATCCGGATCATCGCTGTTTTGAATCTCCTGATCGATTTCCTTCAGCTTTTCCCTGACTTCTTCTTCGTACTTTAAAAACGCCTCTTCGTACGTTTTGGCTTTAAATTCCTTATACAGTTCCCGATAATTCAAAATCAGTTCTTTCGCATCCATTTTTCACCTCATAAAACAACGATAATCGGCTATTCAACCGGTATAGACAATAAAAGTTAGTACGATATATATTACGACCATGCTGATTAGAGCAACAGCCTGTTTGACTTTGTGAGCCGTAAGCAGACCGACAAATTCTCTGACGGATGCATTCGGCCAGAAATACCATTTTGTTTTCGCAGCGATTCCTACCGCTCTCATCTTGTTTCTGCGGGCATACAAGCCGCTGCGGAAGACATGATAAGCCGTCGTAGAAAAGGCGATCTTCCCTTCAGGATTTTTCTCCATGATCTTTTCTTTGGAGTATTTCATGTTTTCAAAGGTATTTACCGATTGTTCTTCCAGCAGGATCCGTTCTTCAGGAATCCCTTGCTCTCTCAGATAGTTTCCGATAGAACGGCCTTCAGAGATCACTTCATCGCTCCCCTGTCCTCCGGAACAGACAAAAGTCAACTCTTTTCCGGTTTCTTTCTTCTGTTTCTGATAGAACTCCAGTGCCCGGTCGATCCTTCCTTTCAGAAGCGGCAAAGGTGTTCCGTCTTTTCGTAGACCGCAGCCAAGAACGATCATGAAATCCTTGTTGTATTCCGGTTCATAATGACTCACGATCGCCAGAACAGTCACTGCACCCAGCAGCATACATTCGAAATAAAGATAAACAGCCGCAAAAGTATTGGTAACAAGCTCATGAACGATAATATCCCATAGGCTTCCTGATACATAGAAATCGAAAAGATAAAGAAAAATCTCCCCACACACCAGTAGGATGGCAAGGATGAAAGCCAACATATTTGTAAAACTGAATCCTTCGTTTCTGATCAAAAAGACATTGGAGATACATAACAGAATGGCGAAGAGAAGCAGGAGCGGAGCCGTTATCAGCATGTAGTTTTTTGCCGATCCTAGAAAGACATGAATGATCATAATAAGCGGATAAGCATCCGGATCTTTTGACCAGGAAATAAAGATGCCGATCAGAATAAACAGCTGGACTAAAACAAAGAGAAAGAAACCGATATAGTAGATACTGTTATAGGAATACGGATTGTACTGCAGCTGTCCGATAAAGGCTTTCATCAGCATGTACATGACTGTCAGAAGATATACGGCTGTAAGCAGAGAATACACCGGGAAAGAACTGATTTTCAGCAGCATCATAATGACGGTCAGTAAGACTGTAAGAGCTGTTAGGATCGCTATATTGTAGAGTTTCGGTTTTTTATCTCTAGTGTCAAATCTCATCATCATATACCTCATCCGATATCAATTCTTTTTTATTCTATAGTTATTACGCTCATTTTCGGCAAGACTCAAAATGTATCTTTCTTTTATTTCATTATACTATCTCACGCATATCCCTAGAAGATATCCAGGACTTTTGTTTTTTCCATCAGTTCTTCTTTGTTAAGAATCACATAGACGAATCGGTCTTTTCTTAGAATTCCTTTCTTCGTGAATTCCTTCATAACTGTTTCCAAATGTCGGTAGGAAACGCCGAGGCTTTCGGCAATGACTGTTTTCCGTAAAGAAAGCCTGCCGTTTAGAGCGTTTTCAAGTATGAAAGCCGAAAGTCTGTTTTCCAAAGGATAGGAAGTATACTGTACCAGTTTCAGGGCATGTTCCCTTTCCTTTTCGGTCAGAAGTTCACAGAGACGCAGTAAAAATCTTCTGTCGTTCAGCAACCTATCTCTGCAGGAAACAAGAGGCAAGGCGATCAGAACGCACCGGCCTATCGTTTCGACAGAGAAGGAAACATCTTCGCTGATCAGTTCAATTTCCCCCACCAGAGATGGAGCGATGATGGTATTAAGAACAAACGACTTTCCTTCCTGATTGATCGTCTTTACTCTTAATCTTCCCTCCATCAGGTAGTAAAGATTTGTCGCTTCTTCTCCCTGCTCGATCAATGTTTCATTCGGACTGCTTCGGATCAGATAGGCTTCCTCATCAAATTCCTCAGAAAAATAGTTTCTGTAAGCTCTGGTATTCAGGTATTCATTTATTTTGTTTCGATCATATATTTTTTCCATGCTGATTATGTAATAGGAAGTATCTCCTATTTTTCTTTCTTTAATCATACTATGATAAAGAGGAAAAGAGGAATTGATCATGAAAAGAAAAATGATACTTGACTGTGATACCGGACATGATGATGCGATCGCTTTGATGGTTGCGTCCAAACATCCTGACATTGAATTGCTGGGTGTGACTGTCGTTGCCGGGAATCAGACCCTGCCTAAGACACTTAAAAACACTCTAAACGTAGCTGATCATCTGGGATTGAATGTGCCTGTCTACGGCGGAATGAGTCTTCCGCTGGTCAGAGAGCAGTATGTTGCCGATGATGTACATGGCGAAACAGGACTGGACGGTCCGGTTTTCGGCGAACTGCATAAAAAGGCAGAAGATAAGCACGCCGTTCTTTATCTGATCGATACGCTGATGGCAAGCGACGGCGATATCACACTGGTTCCTGTTGGACCTTTGACAAATATCGCTACGGCAATGAGAATGGAGCCAAGGATCATTCCTAAGATCCAGGAGATCGTACTGATGGGCGGTGCCGTCGGCTTGGGCAACGCTTCACCGGCTGCCGAATTCAACATCTATGCCGATCCGGAAGCCGCTCACGTCGTTTTCACTTCAGGCGTTAAGATCACGATGATGCCGCTGGATCTGACCAATACCGCTCTGGCAAACATGCAGATCATTGAAAGAATGGAAGGTATCGGAAACAAGGCGGGAAAACTGTTTGGCGATATCATGCGTTTTACCTTCAGTTCACAGGCCGTAAACGGTCTTGATGCAGGTCCTGTTCACGACGTCACTGCCGTTACTTATCTGGTTGCTCCAGAACTGTATCATACACAGGATATGTTTGTGGAAATCGATACGAACCGCTACGGTCCGGGATATGGCAGAACGATATGCGATGCCAACAACAGATATCACAGGAAGCCGAACGCCACCGTCGGGATGAGTATCGATCTGGACAGATTCTGGGATCTGGTAGAAGATACGCTCAGAAAGCATATCTAGCAAAACATAATAAAAACCTGTCAAAAGACAGGTTTTTTTTATGAAGATGTCTTAATTGATTTACCACGGGCTGTTATCGTTTTCCGGTGTTCCGATGAAGAGATAACGTCCGTCTTTTTTTCCTTCTATGATCTTAAAGCGGCTGAAGTAGCTCCACAATGCATCGTGGATCCTGATGCCGGTATTGTTCCATTTTACTCTGCCACTGATATCTCCTGTATCGTTTCCGCCGGTAGACATGTATTCGGATGTCACGACTGTAAACGTTTCTTCAGGCTTCACATCTTCCCCGTTTTCTTTTCTGATCCATACTACTTTTTGACCCGCAGGTTTCGTATGGTCCATTTTCACTCTTAATCCGGAGAACATGATGTTGCCGTTGTTGCCGAAACGTTCCGGATAATGAATATGTTCAAAGAGATCGTAAAGATCCTGGCCTGTATATTCCGATGTATACAGAAAGTCGTTGAATCCCATTGCTTCCGCAATGGATGACCTGGTCAGCGGTCCTTTTGACAGAAATCTTCCGCAGCTTGTGCAGTTGAAATAGGCAAAGTCCGCACTGAATTCTTCTCGGACCGCATCGCTTAAGAGATCTCCCATCTCCGATTCAAAATCCAGTCGCATCGGAATGTCTTCTTTGACTTCCGCCATGGCTTCCTCGAAATAATACAAATGAGGCTGAAGGACTTCATTCAGGATCTTTGTTATCTCGGGGTCTGCCTCTTCTTCCTTCATGACATCGATGATTTCCGCTTCCTTAGAAACGACCTCTCTTTTTTCTTCATCAAAACAGATCGTCACATGGCCAAGACTTCTTCCGCCAAATCCGGCTTTCGTGATGGCGCAGCCATCTACTACTTCCGCGAAATCTCCCGGAATATGTCCGCCGATCACCACGTCAGGATGCAGGTCCTTGATCTGATCGAAGACTTCAAACAGCTCGCCGGTATGATCCGGATAAAATGGAAAATGAGTCAGAACAACGATGATCTCGGCACCTTCGTTTTTCATCTGCGGGATGTACGTTCTGGCGCATTGAACACTGTTTAGAACCTTGAAAGGTTCTATCATCGGCTTAGCAACCATGAATGGAGTGTATTCGGTACATAAACCCAGAATGCCGTATCTTATTCCCCCTTTGTTCAGCAAAACGTAAGGCTTGACTCCTTTCACAAAAGAATCGTCATTCTTCTTTACAATATTGGAACACACAACAGCTGTCCGGCCATCGAACCTTGCGATTCTTGCTTCCAGATCCTTTTCGCCTCGATCAAATTCGTGATTGCCCAGTTCAAAAACATCGGTCTTCAGAAGCCCGATCGCTTCCGGAATGAAATCGCCCCACAGCAGATGAGAGATATTGTCTCCGGCATCCAGCAGCAGGCAATGATCGGGATCCTGATCACGGATCCTGCCGATCGCTCTTGCAAAATGATCCAGTCCGCTGGATTCTTCGTCTTTTCTGATTCTGCCGGAATAATCGGCATGTGAAAGTATGTTGATCCGAATCATTTTCTACCATGGAGAATTGTCGTTTTCCGGAGATCCGATGAACTCATAGCGTCCATCCGTTTCCCCCTTGATTCTCCCCTTTCTAAGCAGATAGTCTGCAATCGCATCATGTATCTTTATATCCAGTTCTCTCCAGCAGAATCTTTCTGCGAAGCTTCTTGTGCCGTTGCCCCCGGTAGACATGTACTTACTGGTGACAACACTCATAGAACGGTCAGGATCGACATCTGTTCCGTTCAGGTCTTTGATCCACACGACTTTATGACCCGCAGGACGGGTATGATCGATCTTTATCTTTAAACCGGAAAACATCAGTTCGGCATTGTTGCCGAAGATCTCAGGTCTGTGGACCAGTTCAAACAGATCATAAAGATCCGAGCCTTTCATTTCCGTAACCTGCAGTTTTTCGTTGAAGGCGATCGCTTTCTGAATGGAATAACGGGTCAAAGGTCCCTTCGGGATCATTCTGCCGCAGCTGGTACAGTTGAAGTAGCCAAAATCCGTTCCGGCAGCTTTCCGCATCGCATCGCTCAGCAGGTCTCCCATCGGCGATTCAGCAGACAGACGCATTGCTATGTCTTCCTCGGCTTCAGCAATGACATCCATAAAATAGTATTCATAATCCCTGGTCGTTTCCTTAACAAAGGTATCTATTCTGTCGTCGTATCCGAATGGTCCGTTCTTAACATCGATGATTTCTGCTTCTTTTGAAACCGTTTCTCTTTTTTCGTCATCGAAATACAACGTCACACGGCAAAGAGAAACTCCGTGGAAACCGCCTTTTACGATTGCGCATCTCTGTTTTACGGTCGCATAATCGCCGGGAATATGCCCGCCGATAAAGACATCGATATCGAGATCTTTGATCTGCTCTAAGCATTCAAACAGTTCCCCTGTCTCATTTGGATAGAAAGGAAAGTGAGTCAACAGGACAATGATCTTCGCACCTTCTTCTCTCATCTTTGGGACATAGTGTCTGATCGTTTCAGCGCTGTCCAGTATTTTGAAATCAGCGAAAGAGCTTTTTTCTACCATAAAAGGCGTATAGGCGCTTGTTAAACCCAGAACACCGATACGGATTCCCTCTCTTTCCAGAATGGCATACGGCTTAATGCCCGCAATCAACCGATCATTTTCCCGATATGTGACATTGGCGCACAGCATCGGATAATAAGAGCTGCCCCACTGAATGCACTGTTCCAGATCTTCTCTTCCGGCATCGAATTCATGATTGCCAAGAACCATGGCATCCGTTTTCAACAGCTTCAGTCCTTCATATACGGCCTTTCCATGCCACAGACACTTTGACTCATCGCCGGCATCCAGAAGCAGTGTTCCCTGAGGATTCCTGTTTCTGACGGATTCGATGGCACTGAAAAAACGCGACAGTCCCGGATTCTCGTCGTCTTCACGAAACTGCCCATGATAATCGGCATGTGCCAGGATGTCGATCTTCCTGATCATGTCAGCCTTTCAGACCTCCGCGGCTTACGCCGGTAATGATACTCTTTCGGCAGAAGAGAAAGAGTACGATCATCGGAATGACAACGATGGTAGCTCCGGCCATCCACAGGTTGTAGTGGACACCGGCTTCGGAAGTAAATGCGGTAAGTCCGAAAGGAAGCGTTCTGATGTTTCTGTTGCCGCTGCTCATCAGCATCGTCCACATGAAACTGTTCCAGCAGGTGATCGCATCCAATAAGGCTATCGTTACCAATGAAGGCTTAGCCATCGGTACCATGATCTCCCAGAGATATTGCCAGTCGCTGGCTCCATCGATCCTTGCGCTCTGATAGAGGCTGTCCGGAACACTCAGAAAGAAATTTCTGAGAATGTAGGTATAGAAGATGGACGAGGTAAACGGTACGATCAGGGACCAGATCTTGCCGAAAAGATGCATATGCCTGATGGTTTCGTAGTTTGTCAGCATCAGCATTTCGTAAGGGATCATCATCATACTGACAAGTACGGTGAAGATCAGATCTCTGCCCGGAAATTTAAGCTTGGAAAAACCGTAGGCCGCCAGAATGGTCACAAACATCGTCAAAGCTACGCATACCACCGTAACAAAGACGCTGTTCCCGAAATATCTCGGGAAATCGCCCATTTCCCATGCCTGACGGAAATTGTCGATCAGCAGCTGCTTCGGCAAGAAACTCTGGAATGAAAGCAGTTCTTTTTCTGTCTTGAACGAGGAATTGATCATCCAGAAGAAAGGCAGGAACATGATGGCTGCGCCGATAAAGAGAGTCAGATACTGCATAAAGCTTTTTACTCTGTCTGTTTTGTTTTTCATGTCTGCTCCTTTCTAATAGTTCGTCTTCTTCTGCAGAACACGCTGCAGCAGCGTAAACACGGCAATGATGAAGAAGAGGACGATGGATGCTGCGGCTGCATGTCCGTACTGCGGTTTTGTACCGCCGAATTTCTCGTAAATATAATAGATGATCGTATACAGGTTGTAACCCGGTCCCGGCTTATTGTAAAGCTGGAAGACGTAGTCGAATACCTTGAATGCGCTGATGGAATTGACGATGGCTACCAGGGCGATCGTCGGGCTTAACAAAGGAACGGTAATATTGGTAAAGATATCCAGGGTCTTTGCACCGTCTACCTTTGCAGCGGTATAGTACTGCGGATCGATGTTCTGCAGACCAGCCAGCAGGAGTATGATCGTAAACGGCAGTATGTTCCATATGCCGAAGATGTACAATACAAACTCGCTCCATCTGTTTGTTCCCAGGAAGTTGATCTGCGTCTGTCCCAGCGTAGTAATGATCTTGTTGATCAGACCGCCCTCGTTGGCAAAGATGAAGCGGAAGACCAGAGAAATGGCTGCCGTAGATGTGACCAGAGGCATGAAGTAAGCCGTCTGCAGAATGGCCTTGAATCGCCGGGTATTGTTCAGCAGAACAGCGATGACAATGGATATGATCAGGCTGATCGGAACGACGATAACGACGTATTTGATAGTCGTCTTTAATCCGGAAAGAAAGATCGGATCGTTCAGAACCTTGCGGTAGTTCGCCAGACCCCAGCCGGAAAAGGTATTACGTAGAATGGAGAAGTTTTCCTTAAAACTCATCAGGAATGCGTTGATGAACGGATAAATGGTAAAGATCACGATTCCAAGCATAAACGGCCCAAGGAAAAGCGCGATCTTTCCGATCATCGAAGTTTCGAACTTCTCATCCGGATCCCGTCCGCCATTATAGCGTTTTGTTTTTTTACTCATAGTAGCGTTCTCCGCTTTCTTCGTTAAAAACAAAGACCCCCCTGTCACGGAAAGAAACAGAAACAAGATCTTTCTCCTGCGGTGCGCTGTCGTTGTCTACATAGGCGCGCAGACGTCCGTCTCCCGCTTTCAGGACACATAAAGTATCCTTGCCGGAAACATATGTTTCTTCGACCTCCATCACTGTCTTGCCGTTTTTCTTTTCAACGATGACGCTCTCCGGGCGGGAAGCAAACACGACTCTTGAACCATCTTCAATCTGATATCTGCCGATCGGAATCGCGTTTTCATAAGCATCCGGTCTGAAGTTTCCTTTTTCATAGATACCGTGCAGCTGGTTGATGGTAGGATTGCCGATAAAATCGGCGACAAAAAGATTTGCCGGATCGTTGTAGAGATTCCTCGTTTTGGCAAACTGCTGTTTCACGCCCAGTTTCATCAGCATGATGTAGTCGGAAATGGAAGTCGCTTCTTCCTGGTCGTGCGTAACAAAGACGGTCGTAACACCGCTTTCACGCTGTATTCTGCGGATCTCTTCTCTCATTTCCACCCGCAGCTTGGCATCCAAGTTGGAGAGAGGTTCATCCAGAAGCAGGAGTTTCGGCCGTTTCACCAGAGCCCGGGCAATGGCAACACGCTGCTGCTGGCCGCCTGAAAGTTCTTTCGGCAAACGGTCAAGATAGTCGTCGATATGAACCATCCTGGCATATTCTTTGGCTTTTTCGATGCGTTCGGCCTTCGGTACTCTCTTGATCTTTAATGGAAAGCAGATATTCTCCAGAACACTCATGTGCGGATATAGCGCATAGTTCTGGAAAACCAGACCGACTTCTCTCTTGTCCGGAGAAAGCATCGTGACATCCCGATCATCGAAGTAGATCTTTCCCTCGGTAACCGGCATGATTCCGCTGAGCATGTTCAGCATCGTAGACTTGCCACAGCCTGAAGGTCCCAGTAAAGCGATCAGCTTTCCTGACTCGAACGTCGCATTGACCTTGTTTACCGCAACGACATCGTCAAAACGCTTTACCAGATCCTCAATTCTTACTTCCATACAGCATTTCCTCCATGATCTCTCCGTCTGTGTCCTTCATCTCCAGGCCAATCATCTTCGCCATTGTAACGGCTTCATCGACCATGGATCTTCTTTCATATACGATGCCCTGTCTGACATTCGGACCTGCCGCAATGAACAGCGTGTTTTCTTCTCTTTCCGGACAGCTTCCGTGAGTTGCCTTTCCTAAGACGTGGTCTCCCGGTTCTACCGATGCCCAGATTTCCGTAGCGTTCAGTTTGTCTGAGAAACTGATTGGATTGGCGCTCTCGATCACGAAGTCGTACGGTCCTGCCAGATGATATCTCTCTTTCATCTCTTTTTTGTCAAGAACATATGCCAGTCTGATTTTCGGATCTTCCTTCAGCTTTTCCAGATAGGTTCTGACTTCGGCTTCCGCTTTCTTGTCGTCAGGATCCTTCAGTTCAATGAAGCAGCTCAGCGCACCGGTATGGGCATAGCACTTGCAGTCGACGAGATTGTGGTTTTCGTCTGTCTTCAGTAATCCGTCTCTTTCAAACAGACGGTTGATATTCAGGATATCCGTAATATTCGTCTGACCGTGGTCTCCCATGATCACGAAGTTCGTATCGTCAAAATCGCCGTAACGGCGTACGGATTCAAGAATAACTCCGAACTCCTCATCGTGTTTCTTCAGCTGTATCTTTGTATGCGGGTCATAAACACCGTAAACGTGGCGGACGGTATCCAGATCGCACATCTTCACCAGCATTACGTCAGGCTGGCCAAAATCCCTGATCAGATCAGGAGCGACCGACATGGTCATCAGATCCAGGCTGCTGTCAGGACCTTTCTGATATCTGCCGTATTTCCAGAAATAAGCATCTAAAAGATTCTGCGTCGCATTGCCGTTGGCAAGATAATCTTCCGGATGATCGCCGTCATAATGATAAGGAACGATCATCGGCCAGTTGTAAGTATAGTCTGCACCTGCAGATACAGGCCAGGCAATCGATGCGGTAGTCATGCCTGCTTCTCTTGCGTAGTCCAGCAGTGTCGGAACCTTGACTTCCTTCTTCATTCCAAACCATACATCTCCGCGTTTGCATCCGCGTTCATAGTTTTCGTTGTTGTGTATGCCGTGTCGGTCCACATAACAGGATGTCAGAATGGATGTATGGCAGCAGTAGGTCAAAGCCGGATGTACCGGAAGCAGATGCCTGACATAGGATCCCCGGTCAATGACGGAACTGAAATTAGGAAGACTGCGCATGTATTCCAGATCGCTGGAACAGAGTGCATCGATCATAAAAACCATTAACTTGCTCATATTCGTTCTCCTTTAGAACTGTTTATTTCTAAAAATAAAGGGAGAACCGTCATGAAAACGGTTCTCCCAAAAGGTATGTCTAATTACTGTTCAAGAGCAGCCTGTGCTTCTTTAAAGAATGTTTCGGTCGCTTCTTTTACCAGTGTAGCTACATCTTTGCCGCTGTCATCAGCAAAGCTTGCATCGACAGCCTTTCCGAAAGCGTCTCTTACATCGTCAGCACCGGCAACCGATGGAACCCAGTTGATGCAGTCTGCCGTTTCAACCAGAGCTGCCGTAACGATGTTGTTCTTGATTTCTTCCTGGAATGTAGCCGTAGCGATGGAAGACTTCGTGCATGGAGAAGCACCGAATTCAATTGCCCACTTGGCAAGTACTTCATCGCTCAGACAGTACTTCAGGAACAGATAGCTGGCAAGATTCTCTTCCGGTGTCTTGTCAAAGACAACCAGACCGCCACCCCAGGCAGGAGCGAACTTTTCCGGACCTGATTGCGGAATCAGAGATACGCCAACTTCAAAATCGGCATAAGGCAGAACATAGCCTGAACCTGCGCTTGAACCGATATAGCTGGCGACATTGCCCTGCGTGAACGGTCCTGAATGGTAGTAATCAGCACCTGCCAGACGGAAGTAGCCTTCCTTCAGACCGGTCAGATACCATTCCAAAGCTTCCGTAAACTTGTCTTCATCGACCGCTACCGTATGATCTTCTGCATTGATGAACTTGCTTCCAAGCTGAACGACACGGTCGATCATCGTATCGGTTTCAGAGTCGGAACCCCATCCCGGAATGCCTTTTTCTTCATAGATGGTCTTTGATACTTCTGCGAGTTCTTCCCAGGTCTTAGGTGCTTCCAGACCGAGCTCGTTGAAGATGTCCTTGTTGTAATAAAGAACTTCTGAAGTGATGATGACCGGGAATACATAGACGGAATCCTCGCCCCACTGGGTGATCTCTTCGTAAACCTTACCGACAAGGTTCTCCTTGAAATCAGGAATGCCGACAGTCTCGTTGCTGATGTACGGAGTCAGATTGACCAGAAGGTCTTCCTCAATGTAGGCAGCAGCCGAGCTTGGATAACGGTTGGTGATGTTCGGGCCTGTTCCGTTACGTACAGCAAGCAGAAGGTTGCTGTCATAGTCCTGGTATGCCTGTGGTTCATAGACGACAGTGACCTTGTCCTGAGATGCATTGAATGAGTCTACCATCTCCTGGAAAGCTTCCTGCTGGTGATAAGTATAAGTGTTCCAGACGGTGATCGTAACAGGTTCACTCAGTTCTGTCAGAAGCTTATCGCCTTCTTCCTGACCTGATTCTTTGCTGCAGGAAGCAGCGCCAAACAGCATCATGACAATCATAAACAAAGTGAAAATCTTTTTCATTTTATGGATACTCTCCTCCCTTTTTCCCTTTGTTAAAAGCATGCGATTCATCTCCTATAAAAAAGACGAGGCGCAAAAACACCTTGTCTTAATTTAGGACCTGATTCTTATGTAAAGATCAAAAATCCGCATTGCTTTCATTTGAATATATTATAATACGCCATACACAACGTTTCAATTCATCCCATCTTATTCTTTCTGAAGCGAAAAACCTGAATTCATGCCGTATGTCGCATACATAAACCTGTACATGGTATTTAGGAAATACTCCGTTGATAATAGTCTGAAGGAACGGACACATCGATTCTTGCTGAGAAAAAACGGAATTGATAGAATTGATTGTAGAGATACGATCGCAGTTACGGTCAATTGGCAAGGAAGAATATGGGATTGAAACTACTGGCTTTTGATGTAGGCGGCACGGAAATCAAGTACGGTATCGTTGAAAACGCCTTAACCATTACAGACAAGGGATTTGTTCCTTCACCGAAGGACAGTTTCGACAGTTTTGCAAATACGATCGACAGCATCTATCGGCAGTACAAAGACAAGGTGGAAGGAATCGCCATGTCTTTGCCCGGCTTCATCGACGTGAAGAACGGGCGGTGCAATGGAGGCGGTTCATTAAGATATAACAACGGTCTTTCTATCGGTCCGCTTCTGGAAGAAAAATGCGGATGCAAGGTCGTTCTGGAAAACGACGGCAAGGCGGCAGCTCTGGCCGAATACCGTTATGGCGCTTTACAAGGATGCGGTAACGCTGCCGTATTCGAGATCGGCACAGGTGTCGGAGGCGGCCTGATCATTAATGGGCAGATCGTCAGAGGCCGTCATTCCACTCCCGGAGAATTCAGTTTTCTTGTTTCGGACTCCAGGGAATTCTATGATTATGCAAACATGCTCGGAAACAACTGTTCCACCACTTTTCTGCTGAATACGTATCAAAGAAGAACCGGGTCATCTGAACCGATCGATGGACGGGAATTCTTTGTCAGAATGCCTGAAGATCCGATCGCTCAGGAAACGTTGAATGAACTGTGCGAGAATATCGCCAAGCAGATCTATAACCTCTACTGGCTTCTGGATCTGGAGAAGATCGCCATCGGAGGAGGAATCAGCAGACAGCCGATCGTAACGGAAAAGATCAAAGAGAAATTCAAGGAAGTCGTAGAAAAATCATTTACTGGTCAGCACCACTTTCAAGTGGAAATCGAAATCGTTCCTTGCAGATTCGGCAACGATGCAAATCTGATCGGTTCCTATATCAACTACTTGGAAAACCGCTAAGAAAGGACTGATATGACATGGCATTAAAAACCAACTATGAGAAATGGTATGAAACGGAAGACTACTTCTGGGGGACGGAACCTGCACAGTTGTGCTACGAACTGGTAAAGCTTGTTCCGCCCGGCAAGGAAGTGAAGGTTCTGGACATCGGCTGCGGAGAAGGCAAAGATGCGGTATTCATGGCCAAACAAGGATACGACGTATATGCCTTTGACATTACAGAAAACGGCATTGCCAAGACAAAAAGGATGGCAAAAGAGAATGGTGTCGAGATCAATGCGTTTGTCGCCGACATCAACGATTTCAAAATTGATGAGAAGTTCGATATCATCTATTCTACCGGCACGATACAGTATCTGGAAGACGATAAGATCGACGCTTTCTTTGAAAAAGTCAAGAAGATGACTCTATCGGGAGGAATCAATTGGTTCAATGTCTTTGTCGATAAGCCTTTTATTCCGCTGCCACCGGACTGGGATGAAGGCGAGAAGCTATGGACGACCGGAAAACTTTTCTCTTACTATGCGGACTGGAAATTTGAAAGAGTCGATGAAACGATCTTTGAATGCCGATCTTCCGGTGTTCCGCATGTTCATTGCATGGATGTTCTGGTTGCAAGAAAGTATCCGAAAGATACGATTACCGTCGAAGATCTTCGCAAGTAAAAATAAAAAAACGGCTCAAACAGATTTAAAACAAATAAACCGGATCAGAAGATCCGGTTTTTACTTAAAGAAAACAAACAGCAGTGTCCCGCAGATCATCAGAACCATGCTGATAATCACTGTCGGACAGGTATAGAAAACAATGTTCGTTGTTTTGTTGGAACGCAGTTTCTGGATCTGTACTCTTTCGTATCTGCCGGTATAAATGAAGTAGACCGAGAGAGCAAAAATGGCAGCAAGTCCATAAGCCATGTATTGGGTGATCGGTGAAGGCATCACACATAAGGCATAGATCAGAGCATTGAATAGAATATGGATGATGATGGTCGGACGGATGCTTTTGTAACGCAGAGAGGTCTTTCCCAGTACATAACCCATTGCAAATGCCGGAATGTATTCCGAAAAATTAGTATGAGCCAGGGCAAACAGTATAGCGCTGGCATAGAGGCCGAACAGTTTTCCGTATTTTCCTAAGACGTTCAATAACACGCCACGAAAAGCGTATTCTTCCATGATCGGCGTGACAATCACCAGCATGAAAACATAGAGATAATTATCCAGATAGGCCTCATCGTAGCTGAAACCGATACTGGAAATCAGTTTTCCTTCTTGTGAAAAATAGACGAAGATCCTGTTGGAGACATACGTTAAAGCAATACAGATGATAAAAAAGACGATTGTCTGAACAAAGAGATCTACAAAAGAAGTCGTGATCTTTCTACTGATTTTTTTAAACGGAAGTCTAAAATACAGCCTCATCAGAAAAAAAGGGATCAGCGTTCCAAAGAAAATGATAATGAAATAGATCCCGAAATACATCCATCTGTCCTGAAGGATCGGAGAATTATCGTATTCCATATACATATGGAAGAAAAAAGGAAGAATCAATACAAAAAGTGTATAAAGAATCAGAAAAAGGCCGATGACAGAGAAGTTTCTTCTGGCATACTTGATACTGACGATCCGTTCCTTTTTTGTGCTCATACTTAAGATTATAGCTTTTTCGTCTTCATTAGTAAAATTCAGATGAAATTCACATTCGGGTCTTATAGTGATATACGAGGTGATGGAAAGTGAAAATAAATGTGAAAACGATTATTATTGTATTCCTGGTAGCCCTGTTGGGTTCAGGATTGGGTACATTCGGCGTTCTGTCCTTCTATAACAGCAATATAGGAAACGGAAAAGTTCACAGTGACGTGGTCCTGAACGAAGTCGCATATACCAGTATTGAGAAAGGAGAATACACCAAGGCGATCGAAAAGGCCTATGATACGGTCGTAGAGATCACCTGTACGGTGAGAAGTTCCATAACTTCGGATTTCTTCTTCTTTGGCGGAGGAACGACAGAATCGACATCGGCTGGTTCGGGTGTTATTTTCTCTTCTGATGGTTACATCATAACCAATGAACATGTGATCAGAGGACTAGCTAGCGAGGACTCGATTCAAGTCAAGCTGTATACCGGAGAAGTATATGGGGCCAAAGTAATCGGCTCTGATGCCAGAACGGATCTTGCCGTTCTGAAGATTGAAGAAGATGGTCTTCCGTTCGCATCCCTGGCGGATTCTTCTCAGCTTGTCCTTGGCCAGGATGTCATCGCGATTGGAAATCCTCTGGGTTCAGGCATATCCTGTTCCAACGGTATTGTTTCTGCACTGGAAAAGGAAATCTATATCAACAATGTCTATATGACGGTTATACAGACGAATGCGGCAGTCAACGCCGGAAACTCCGGCGGTGGGTTGTTTGACATTAACGGAAATCTGATCGGTATCGTCAATGCGAAAAACACTTCTACGATGACGACAGAGGTCGAAGGTATGAGTTATGCAATTCCTTCCAACACAGTTATTCGAATCATCAGTGATCTGATCGAAAACGGCTATGTCAAAGATAGAGCGGCATTAGGCATTAGAGTTTACACTTCTTCTTCCTTCTATCAGACAAATGGGGTTGTTGTTTCCGAAGTCATTGCCGGAGGAAGCGCAGAAACGGCCGGAATCCAGGCAAATGATATTATTACGGCAATCGACGGCGAAGAAGTGTCTGGTTATGCCGATCTGTCAAAGATTCTGGATGCTAAGAGCATCGGGGAGAAAGTTGTCGTCAGTATCGTCCGGAATGAGGAGAAACTGGAGATTCCTGTAATCCTGCAGGCTTCAACCAGCAACTAAGCAACCAAAAAAGAAGTTCATATAGAACTTCTTTTTTTTATGTTTTGACTTGATATTAATCGTCGTCTTCGTCTTTTCTTTCAGCAGCTGTAGCGGCAACAACCTTGTCGGTAACATTCTGAGGAGCCGGTTCATAACGGTCGAAGTCGATTACGTATGTACCTCTACCTTTGGTCATAGAACGCAGTTCCGTCGCATACTTCAGCATTTCTGCCATCGGGACTTCCGCTTCAATGCGCGCTTCACCGGAATCGGCTGAGCCAGTATCCATGATCATGCCACGTCTCTTGTTGAAGTCGCCGATGATATCACCGGTATATTCTTCCGGACAAATCACGGTGACCTTGCCGATCGGTTCGAGAAGGATCGGATTTGCCTTAGGAATACCGGCTTTGAATGCCAGCCTAGCGGCTGCTTCAAAGGAGTTTGGTTTAGAGTCTACAGGATGGTAGGATCCATCGTACAGTGTCGCCTTAACGTTAACGACTTTGCATCCTGCCAGAGGGCCCTTGGCCATGCAGCCTCTAAGGCCTGCTTCAACCGATGGGAAGTAGTTCTTCGGTACGGCACCGCCGAACACTTCTTCTGCGAATACCATTTCTTCGGAATCCGGATTCGGTTCAAATCTGACCCAGACATCGCCGTACTGGCCGGCACCGCCGTTCTGCTTCTTATACTTGCCCTGAACTTCAGACTTGCCCTTGATCGTCTCACGATACTGTACCTTCGGTTCTTTCAGGACGACTTCTACTTTGTATCGGCTCTTGAGCTTGCTGACGACAACATCGATCTGCTGATCGCCTACCGCATAGAGGACCTGCTCGCCTGTTTCAGCGTTTCTGACGAAATTCAGAGACTTATCTTCAATCAGGACTTTCTTTAATGCATCTGACATCTTGTCTTCATCGTCTTTGGTCTTAGGTGAAACAGCCATGCCAAGCATCGGTCTAGGATATTCGATATCCTTGAATACGACTTTCTTATCTTTTGTGCATAAAGTATCGTTGGATTCTGTTACAGCCAGTTTTGTTAATGCACCCAGATCACCACAGGACAGCTTATTTACAGGGAACTGCTGCTTACCCTGGACTACAAACAGACCACCGGCCTTTTCAGCCTGGTCTTTCTTGGAGTTGTATAAAGGAGTCGTTGGCGTCAAGGAACCAGACATGATCTTGACATAGGAAATTTTACCGACGAAAGCATCGACAACTGTTTTGAATACCAGCGCAGAGAAAGCTTCCGAATCATCCGTCTTCAGTTCAGCACCGTTGACATCCATTACAGTACCATGGTCGGCGTATACCGGACAGTTCTCTTTCATGAAGTCCAGAATCTGCTCAACACCCTGGGCATTGACGGCACTTCCGGCAAATACAGGTTTGATATCTCCGGACTTAAGAGCCAGTTTCAGACCTTTTGCAGTCTCTTCCGGTGTAAATGCTTCACCTTCAAAGAACTTTTCCATCAGTTCATCATCAGCCGATGCGATCGCTTCTGCAATCTGATCGTAATGAACATTAGAAGGATCGGCCAGAACCTTATTGGAACCGGTCATCTTCTTGCCTTCCATGACAGGAACTTCAAACGGAACGACAGATGCGCCAAATTTGTCTCTCAGTTCATCGACTGTCTTTTCAAAGTTCGCATTGTCATCATCGATTTTATTAATAAAGAAAACGATAGGCAGATTGTTCTTCTTGCAGAGTTTAACTGCACTTTCCGTTCCGGATTCAATTCCGTCTTTTGCTGAAACAACAATCAAAGCCAGATCGGCTGCTGCAGCGCCGGAAACCTTTTCACCTTCATAATCCAGATATCCCGGTGTATCGATAAAATTGATCTTGGTATTTTTCCACTCTACAGGTCCCAGTGCCATAAAGACAGAGAGGCCTCTCTTGGATTCTTCCGGATCATAGTCCATTGCCGAAGTGCCGTCTACCGTCTTGCCCATACGGTCGACAGCCTTGGTCAGATACAGCGCAGCTTCTACTAAAGCTGATTTGCCGGAACCGGAATGGCCCAGCAGCACAACATTTCGAATGTCTTTTGATAAGTACTCTTTCATTTCTTCTTCCCCTTATTATTTCAGAACATTAAGCAGTTCTTCATCACTTCCTGCGCGGACGTAATGCAATGCCGTTCTGCCTGCATTATCCGTTACTGTCTTATCCGCGCCTTTATGTATCAAATATATCACTAAATCCGTATAACCGCCATAGCTGGCACGCATCAGACAGGTACATCCTTCAATATCCCGCCTGTTGATATCTGCGCCCTTCTGCAGCAGATAGCGGATCACATCCACCTTAAACGCCAGTACTGCATCCATCAGGGCTGTACGGCCTTTCTTATCAGCAAGATCCAGTTCAGCTCCGGCTTCTACCAGACATTCCACGCATGATGTTTCTCCTAAGAAAGCTGCGCGCATCAGTGCTGTTCTGCCGTTATTATCCTGAGCATTTACATCGCTTCCTGCCTTTATCAGCATCTCACAGATATGACGATATCCGTGTTTTGCAGCACCCATCAGTGCTGTATCGTTATTTTTATCTCTTGCCTTGATATCAACACCCTTGTTGATCAGTGTTTCTACAATTTCATCATAACCTCTTTTAGAAGCCCTCATCAGCCCGGTCCTGCCGTCACCATTCTTACAGTTGACATCTGCGCCGTTTTCGATCAGTTCATTCACCAGGTCTAATCTTCCGGTCGTGCAGGCCTCTAACAGAGCATCGTTCTGTGTTTGTTCCATCTTCATAACCTCCTTTATCAGACAATAAAAAAGTGAACGCAATGAAACGTCCACTTCAAAAAATCAGTTTATATAAAACACAAGTAAGGAGTCAACGACCCCTAAGACAGTATTCTCCATCTTGTTTCGTAATTCCATATTATAAACAGCCTTTTCTACTTATCATTTTACCTTCTAAACATACTTGTTTCAAGTCAAAACACCATGTAAATAGTTTCATTGTTTCAGTTTCTTGACAACGGACTTGTAACCCGGCATGTATCTCTCAATGATGTCATAAAACCTGCGGGAATGATTCGGAATGATGAAATGGGTCAGCTCATGCAGAATGATGTATTCCAGACAGTCCAAAGGATAATGAATCAGATAAGAGCTGATTACGATCTTGTTTTTTCTGGTATGGCACACACCCCATTTGGAGCTCATAAGCCGACAGTTCAGTTCCGGGATCTGATGATATCCGTAATCATCCAGAATAAACAGAAAACGTGACAGGAACGTCTCCGCCTGTTTCAGGAGATAACGGTCAAGAGATTTATACAGGAAACGGATGTCTTCATTGGAATCTTCTTTATAAGTCAGAACGATGGAATCGTCAACAATTTCTACATTCTTCTTTCCGTTTTTTCTAATCAGATGGAAAGGTTTTCCGTAGACATAAAAAACATCTCCTTCCTGATAGATCAGCGATCTTTTCTGTTTCTGCAAGGAACGTTCATAAGCTCTTAAGATCCAATCTCTTTTTTCTTCCAGAAAACGATAGATCTGCCATTCGGGCATACCTGCAGGTGCAGAGACCAAAAGATGATTCTCTTTGATTCTCAGGTACATGTTTCGGATTCTTTTTCGTGTGATTTCAACCTCAAAACGGATCCCTTTTATTTCCAACATATTCTCATTCTATCATTGAAAAGGAAATAATTCTTATGGTAGAATAATAAAGCACATGGCGGACGTGGTGAAGTTGGTTAACACTCTGGATTGTGGCTCCAGCATTGCGTGGGTTCGAGTCCCATCGTTCGCCCCATTAAAACATCAGACATCTCTTAGAGATGTTTTTTTAACTCGTCTTGCTTCTGAAAGTCTTCTTCTGTTTCTGATTCTGTCATGAAAAATCCGATAAGCTATCGGATTTAATTTATTATTCTGACCCGAATAATATGTTCGATCGCCGTTAAGGCTTTTTCATCGACATCGGAATTGGTATCGATCATTGTATAGGCATAATCACCGCGGGCTTTATTGACCATGTTTTCGATATTAATATGGTTATTGCCGATGATACTGGTTAACTGTGCCAGCATATTCGGGATATTGCGATGGATGATGCAGATACGATGACTCGTAGTTCGCGGTTCCTGCACGGAAGGCATATTGGCAGAATTAACGATATTGCCGTTTTCCAGATAATCGGTCAGCTGTTTAACCGCCATAACGGCGCAGTTTTCTTCTGATTCCGGGGTTGAAGCGCCAAGATGCGGAAAACAGATGCATTTATCGTGATGAACAAGATCATAGGAAGCGAAATCGGTAACATATCTGGCAATCTTCCCGGAATCAAGTGCTTCAAGCAGATCTTTTTCGTTGACCAATTCTCCTCTAGCTAGATTGATGATCCTGACTCCATCTTTCATCAAAGCGATTTTGTCCCTGTCTATCAAACCATTCGTTTTCTCGTTTAAAGGTAAATGCAAAGTAAGATAATCACATTCACTAAAAAGTTCATTGATGTTGGTGACATGTTTTACCCACTTGCTTAAAGCCCAGGCGGAATTGACAGAGATATAAGGATCGTATCCGTAGACTTCCATACCCAGTTTCACGGCAGCATTAGCTACCAGTACACCGATTGCGCCTAGACCGATGACACCGAGTTTCTTGCCGTTGATTTCCGGTCCGACAAAAGCACTTTTCCCTTTTTCAACCTTTTTGGCAAAATCGTTGCTGCCTTCCAGCTGTTTTTCCCAGGCGATTCCGCCGCTTATGTCTCTGCTTGCCATTAACAGGGCACAGACTGCAAGTTCCTTGACTGCATTGGCATTCGCACCGGGTGTATTGAAAACGACGATGCCCTCTTCTGCACAACGCTGCAAAGGAATGTTATTGACACCAGCCCCGGCTCTGGCAATCGCCAGAAGCGTAGGAGAAAACTTCTCTTCTAGCAATGATGCACTGCGAACAAGCAGCCCGTCCTCTTCGCTTAGATCTTCTCCTATTTCATACTGATCAGGAAACAGTTTAAGACCGTTTTCATCGATCCTGTTCACTAATCTTATTCTCATCTTTCATTCTCCCTGGCAAATCTTTCCATAAAATCAAGCAGTTTTTCTACACCGGCTTTCGGCATGGCATTGTAGATCGAAGCACGAAGACCTCCGACCAGTCGATGGCCTTTTAGGTTAGCCAGACCGTTTTCGGCAGCTTCTTTGACAAAAGCGGCATCAAGATCCGGATCACTGCAGGTAAAGGTCACATTCATCCGTGAACGTGATTCCTTTTCCGCAAAACTCTTATAAAATGAGGAAGCATCAAGATAATCATAAAGGATCTGTGCTTTCTCGATATTTCTTCTTTCAATTTCTTTCAGTCCTCCCAGATCTTCCAGCCATTCAATGACCTTGCTTAAAACATAAATCGGATAAGCTGATGGCGTATTAAACATGGAATTATTCTTGAGTTCCTGACTATAATTCATGATCGAAGGAATCTTTGACTCGGTCTCCCTGATCAGATCCTTTCGAATGATCGCGACAGCAAAACCGGCAATGCCCATATTTTTCTGAGCTCCGGCATAGATCAGACCGAAATCTGAAACATGAACCGGTTTTGAAAGGATATTAGAACTCATATCGGCGATCAGAGGAGCATTAAGTTTTTTTGGAAACTCTTTCCATTCTGTACCATAGATCGTATTATTGGCACATAAATGAACATAGGCCGGATCCTTGCTGAAATCCAGCTCATTTTCGTATGGAATATGGGTATAGTTGTTTTCTTTGCCGTCATAGACGATATGGACATCACTGTATTTTCCGGCTTCGTCCGCAGCCTTTTTTGAAAAGTTGCCGGTAATGATGTAGTCAACCGTTTTTCCATGAGCCAGATTTAGTGGAATCGAAGCGAACATCCCGCTTGCTCCGCCATGCATAAAGAGAACTTCGTAGTCATTTGGAATATTCATCAGGTGCTTCAATCCGGTTTTGGTGTTTTCAAAAATCTCCAGATAGTCTTTGGAGCGATGAGACATTTCCATTACAGACATACCTGAACCACGGTAATTGAACAGTTCTTCTTTGAGTACGGTCAGCACTTCATCCGATAGCATGGAAGGACCGGCAGCGAAATTATATATTCTGTTTTCCATGAAACAATCTCCCTCGTATTCTCGTTATTCTGCTTATACTTTTACCATTCTTCCAGTGTCTTCGGGTAGTCGATCGTTCCAGCTACCTTCTTATAGACATAAACCAGGCAGGCAATAACTACTGCCAGCTGAACCAGATAAACGATCGTCGTACCAATGTCGCCACTGACATAAGAGTCGGAATTGTCAACGTCCTTGAAAACAAAAACATAGTTCAGAACATCAGGAAGGAAGTCATTCAATCCATGAACGATCGCCAGGCCAAGAAGATTTCTGGTCTTCCAGTAAAGAATCATGAACGTGACTCCTGATATGGCAACGTTGGTTATTTTAAGAAAGAACTGCAGAACCTTTTGAAGATTCGAGAAATCCGTGTTTACGACATGCACATAACCGAAGACAAGGCTTGAAATAAGAACCGTCAGCAGGAACGGATGTTTTGTTTTCTTCAAGACAGGAAGCAGAGCATCGCAGGCACAGGCTCTAAAGCATGTTTCTTCGTATATCCCTACCAGAAACATATTTACAGCTCCTATCAGAAGATTGACCGGCCAATTCTCAATAAGCGCCGGCCTGTCCATTATTGCCGCAATAGTACCAAACAGACCGAAGACAATCGAAAAGAACAAAGTCGGAAAAAGCATTTTCACTGTATAGCCTGTCTGATTATTCAGAAAAGAGAAGGTTTTCTTTCCGGAAATCAGGTACAGAAAGAGTAATGACACTGCCGTTATAACCGTAAATTCAATCAATAATCCGACATTATCCTCATTAAGGAACCTGGAACCCAGAATCATTAGCCCGATCATAGAGACGACAGATATCAGCCAGATAAGAACATTAAGCCACTTCTTCTTTTCGTCTTTTATCATAAACTTTCTCCTCTATCTACTTATAACAAATCTATTGTAATCTATTTTCTCCTTCTTACAGCCGGAAGTTCATCGTACATCTCTTTCACCATCCGGCACAGCAGTTCCCTGTCATCTACGATGTCTCCTGTCAGCATTTCCTTGGCTCCGGAATACGGAGATACAGATTCCGCATCAGGCATCATTCGCAACGAAGAAGCAGTCTTCTTTACCAGAAACCTGTCATCATAGATACCGCCGATGATCTTGCCTTGATAATAGAGAATAAACTCGCCCATCATCGGTCTATAAGATATATCATTCAACCCTGAAAACTGGTCCAGTACATAATTCAGATATTCCGCACTTGATGCCATCTTTTCCCTCCGCCAGCTAATTACAGAAGCCGAAGAATTCCTTCAATCCTTCTTTTTCTTTTAACATTTCTGCTGTAAAACCGTAATGTGCAGCGGCAGAAAGCGTCACGACATTATTCAGAAAATCCTCATACGGAAGATCAAACCATTCTTCCGGTATTTCACTACGAATGGTACCTCCGTCGTTGTGACCGCCACCCCACCACCAGGCTTCATCCAGTTCCGCTTCATAGGTTCCATCATCCATCCTGTTAAAGGCATACCAGGAAGCCCATTCACGCATACCTTCCGGTGTTTTCCCTCCTTCATAATGCGGAGCATCATGAGCCAGCGGCGAATAGTCGGGTTCACCTTCTTTTGCCTGACGTCGGTATACCGAAAAGCGTTCACCTGTTTCCTTTGACTTACGTTCAAGTCTTAACGGGCCGTTCTGATAGATGATCTTTCTTCTGCCCGGAACACGATACTTGTTATCAATCAGTTCGGAAATGGATTTAATCGGTTTCTTTCCGTCTATTTCCTTATCTAATTCAAGTTCTTCTAACTCTTTCTTTATTTCCCAGGGGCTGCCCCAGGCGGTATAATACCGTATCGTTTCATCATCAAATACGTAGTAATAACCGACTGTTCGATCATCATACAGCACTTCGTAAGAATTCATCAGGTAAGTCATCTTATCTCCTTTATTTTACGCAGTTTCAACACCGCTATCACTTCTTCGCCATCCATATCCCCCGTCTCAACAAAACCGAAAGAACGATAAAGCCGGCGTGCGATTCTGTTCTCCGGCTCATAAGACAACCAGCAGTATTCTGCTTCACCGCAGGGATAGGTACGGATAAAATCCAGAGCCAGCTGTACTGCCTGTCTGCCATAACCATTCTTCTGATAAGAAGCATCGATCATCAGACGCCACAGATTATAGTTTCCTTTGGCAACCGCAGGAGCATCCTCCCAGTCGTCATCGACATCATAACCGATCATCAGAAATCCGACTGGTGTATCATCATTATAAATTCCAAAGGGGAAAGCATGTCCATGAGCATTGACTGCCGTATAAGCCTCTATGATACTGATGTCATTGGCCGCAACATTTTTTTCCTGTTCCTTTGATACTTTCAGTTTCAGAATGTCCCGGACGTTTTTCCCATTCACTTTTTCCAGTCTAAGCATCTACAATTCCATCCTAAAATATACAAGTTCCTGATATCCGGATATTCTGGATTTCATTCCTCTTGGATTTCTGCCATATTCTTTAAATCCGGCTTTTCTATACATAGCCAGAGCTGTCTCATTCTCAGCTACCGCTTCCAGTTCCAACTGTTCATAACCGGCTCTCCCGGCATATTCAATGCACATTTTCAGCATTTCACTACCAATGCCCAAACCCCAGAATTCTCTGTCTATACTGATACCGAAAGAAGCGCGATGTCTGACTTTATATCGATTCCCGATCGATATTACCCCGGCCAGTCCGACGACCGTACCTTCAACAAGAGCTATCAGTTCCAGTTCATTGCTGCTGTCTGCTTTCGCCTTTAAAAAAGCCCTTTCCTGTTCTAAGGTGAGAGTGATCTCGTCGGCATAGCTGGAAAGAAAATCGGTCTGTTCATGAGTGAGAAGGAAGTTGTCTAAAACTGCCTGTCCGTCTTCTTCTTCGGCGTTTCGAAGCAGGCATTCTCTTCCGTCTTTCAGTTTTATCCATTTACTGCAGCGCATAAACAACCTCAATCTATTGTTGAACAAACAGAATATCCAGATCAACAGGCTCTTCAATCCCATCGATCCTTCCGGAGTCGGAAAGCTGCCAGATCTGATATGGTCCTTCATAACTTGGCCAGTCCGTATACTGCGCCAGCCAGACCGATCTTCTGTCGGTATGTGTCCAGATATGGTCTAAATAGTATCTGCTGCCATACAGCATGCTTTGATATCCATTCGCATTTACTTCTTTTTCAAATACATCATATAAATGGTTCAGATCCTGAAAACTCATCTCATATTCCTGATATGTCCAGAAATCTTCCCAGTCAAAGATAAGCGGAAGTTCCAACGTTTCGCCATTCAGTTCCTGAAAGACCATATCCAGAGCAGAAAGCAGATCCTTTTCGTTATTATCATAAGAGAAATGATAAACTCCGACTTTCAAGCCTGCTTTTTTTGCCTTTTCAAGATTCTGTCTGAACTGATTGTCCAGAGTAAATTCACCTTCATAGGAAAAACCGATTCTGATGATCACAAAATCGCATCCAGCCGCTTTTACAGCTTCAAAATCGATATCTCCCTGCCAGGAGGAAACATCGATACCGAATTCTCTTCCTTCCCCCGCGTAGTCTATTATAAAGTCTTCAAACAGGTAGGGATCTTCTTCCTCCGGCTCATAATCCGGAATCTGTTTTCTAACTTCTACCGTTAGTTCCCATTCTGTCTTGTTTCCGGAACGATCGGTCAGGATGGCATGCAACGGATAGTTTCCTTCCTTTGAAGTATCCACTTTCCCTTCTATCGTTAATTCGGGCATTGGATCGGCATTGTCTCCATAAGCGACGATATCCAAGATATTGAATTCACTGCCAACCCTGTATAATGCTCCATCTCCATCTCTAAAAACAAAAGGCGCCTCAAGGTCTCTAACTACGACTTCATAAACAGCTTCCGAAACATTGCCGTAATCATCCTCCGCCCTGATATAGACCGAATATGTGTCTGACAATTCGGAATTATAATCGGTTTCATACAAAAAAGTACCTTCATTGATCGAAATATTACTGTTGATCTCTTCTACGGAATAGACTTCCCCGGGATCTTTAAAAACCGTTTTCTCTTTAATTTCAATGACTGGCGGTGTCGTATCCACAACTTCGTAATGAAACACAGCATCCTTTTCAAAGATCCATTTTTTTACCCTGTAATGAAAACTGTGAATGCCGACTTCTTCCGTATCGAGGTATTTGGCTTCCGGAGTCACGTTTCCGTTGCTTTTAACAACAAAATCTTCGGCTGGATAAATGGCTGTTCTTTCTAGTACCTGACAGTCATCCACAAAACGGATCGAAGGTCTTAATAAAAATACCCCCGCTATCGCGGCCGCAAGCAATAACCCAACAACAAAAATCAGTTTCTTCTTTTCTTTAAACATAATTCTATTGTTCCGATACCAGCTTTAAGAATTTCGTTTCGTTCATTTGTTCGTTCGTCAGATATTCCCCATTATAAAACAGGGCATAAGTGGTAATTGGTGTCGGAGCGTTCTGTGCTTCTTCCCTATTGTTTAAATGAACCGTTTTAAATGGAATCTGATGTTTTTTGGCAGTTTCTTCCAGAATCGGCACATATTTGCCGTTGAAAGGACACTGGTTCGTATAATACAGAACATAGCCTTCTTCATCGACATGCGGATGTCTGGCAGTGTTCTTGAATCTTGGAGCTTCTTCATTTGTTTCAAAAGGCAGATACCAAAGCTGTATGCCGTTGTCTGCTTCATCACATACTTCAAAGCCTTTGTATTTCAGATATTTTGGATCCGCCAGAAACGGTTTCTTTTTAGCTGAAGACAGAATGCAGAGCCCTTTTCTGTTCCGGACTTTACTGTCGGTAATACACGCTTCCAGCAAGTCGTTGGAATAACCGTGACCCTTAAAGGATCCGGATACCCAAAGACAGTTGATAAATGTATACCCATCCGCAATAATCGGATTCCAGGCCTTCTCTGCAGGAAGATATTCAATAAAACATTTTCCCCGTTCTGCGCTTTTTAAGAAGACCAGACCATCATCAAAACACTCGGAAAGCCAGGCTTTCTTGGATGATACCTGAACATCCTTGTTATTAGAAATGGCACAGCAGATATGTTCCTTATCCAGGTTTTCTTTCGTGACTCTAACGTATTCCATAAGTTCTCCTTTACTGTATCCACTCAAAATTTTCTGTTCCTGCCGCAAGTTCAAAATGACATTTTACGATACCCAGATCGATCTTCAGGCATGTGCCGATTTTCCCGGGCTTTACCGATATTTTACTTCCGTTCCGATTAAAATAAAACTTCTGCTGGTTAACGGCCGTAGGGGCCAGAAGCGCCGCTTCAAGGCCTTCTCGATACCACTCAGGCGAATTATCCGCAATATCGCTGACTTCTGATAAAGACTTGCTTCTTCGTATATTTCCCTGCGTTTTCCCATAACCCAAAGCAATAATGATCACTTCTTTTTCATCATCCTTCAGTACAGCCTTACTTTTTCCATGTGTTAATGCCACCCAGCAGGTATTTAAACCAAGCTCCTGTGCCTTCAGTACCATCAGCTCACCATAATAGCCACAGCGTTCATCCAGGCCTTTCGCCCTTTTTCCGGCCATCACGATATAGTTCTTGCAGTTTTCAAATCTGCCATAATGAGCCAGAGCGCTATTGAAACAGTCAGGCTCCTCATAAAGGATCTGCATGTGAAGGCCGCTTCTCTGATTCAGCTCTGTTAAATAAACATCAAGCTCTTTCCTGATATCTTCAGGAATCCTTCTATCCAGATACTGTCTGACGCTGTGTCTTTTTTTCATCAGTTCCAATATATCATTCATTTTCGTTTCTCCTAAGTGTCAATCCTGTATAGATCATGGATGTTTATGTTTCTATACGTCAGGTCTTTCCGCTCTGTAAATCCGATTTTTTCCCAGAAAGCATTTCCTTCTGTATTTCGATTAAAAGCGACAAGAGCAACTTTATTGATGCCTTCTTTATCCAGAGCGTTTAAAGCGTTCTCTACCAGCTTTCTGCCGATTCCTTTTCCTCGATAGCCGGACAGCACTGCCGTATGATGTATATATCCCCTTCTCCCATCATTTCCTGCCATGATCACGCCGACGATCTTTCCATCGTCTTCCGCAACAAAACAGGTAGAAGGATTGCGTTTCAGATACTTCGCTATTCCTTCTTTACTGTCATCCGTCGTATTCAGACCCATTCCCGGTGTATTGATCCATAGATCATAGATCCCCTCATAGTCTTCTATCCTCATCGTTCTGATATTTACCATGATGATTCCTCCGGTATTATTACTTCTAGTATATCTTATTTTCGCTTTTCTCTGCTTTCAAGAAGCTACAGGCAAAGCCTGAGCTCCTTGACGAAGTAGTTTGGATTGGCAACGGATCTGCCGTTGGCATTTAATATGGCCGCCGGAATGGCAGACTTAAAACGCAGCGCAGAATCTTTAAATAACGACAGATAAAGCACTTCATCGCCTTTCTTCGTCTTTTTGCAGACGGCATAAGCAGTATGAAAACGGTAACGGCTAAGCTCTCTGGCCGACTCTTCAGAGAGACCCGAAAGCAGGTGCATGTGCATCTTTTCTCCGTAGCAGTAATTGAAAAGTACGTCTTCTCCGGCTTTACGGGAAGCATTTAGTTACTGAGGATCTTTTCCTCAGAAGCGGCATCACTGCCGTAAGTAAAGAAGACTGTGACGTTTAATAATCTTGAACTCTTTTGCCATATAAGCCCCTTTCCCGGGCGCATTAAAAAAGGCCCGAATCTATAAGGATGGTATCATCCTATCCTTATGTGATCTCAGGCCATTTCATTCATTCAGAGCGCTTTTTTCGCGCTAAATCATTCTACCATATTCAAATAAAAAAGGAAATAAAAAAGGACCTTAAAGGTCCTGCATGCTATCGCGAAGACTTTCGGCTATGTTGACGATATGATCGCCGATCCTTTCGATATCAATCAGCATCTCCGTATATACAACACCGGACTCGGATTCATCCGTATCCTTTTTCATTCTCTCGATTTCTATATCGCGGTAACGGAAGCAAAGGTCATCGATCTTTTCTTCGTTGGAATCGATCCTCTCTATGACATCACATTCTCCTGTTTCGATAATGTGGTCGATCATAACCAGACTATCCAGCAGAAGCTGTGAAAGTTCATGAATCTCATCGTATGCATCGACCGAGAAGGAAAGGTCGGATCGGACCAGATCTTCCCCCGCTTCGGCAATGTTCATGGCATGATCACTCATTCTTTCCAGATCGATATTGATCGAAAACATGGCAGCCGCCTTTTTGGATTCGTGCTTGTTTAGATTACTGGCCATCAGCAGGGAAAGGTTCTTGGAGATGCCCTTGTTGATCAGATCGACTTCTTTTTCGTTTATTCGGATCTCATCGATGGCGGAATAGTGTTCCAGAATGGCATCAATGCTCTTGTGAATGCTGTCCTTTACGAGCTTGAACATGTTGCTGATCTCGATATTAATACCGTAAATATTAAAGACCAGGTTGTTTTCAATGTTTGTCGGCTGAGTAATTTCAGGCTGCAGTTTCTTTTCACTGCCCTGATCAGGAATGATCAGATAGGCGATGTTGGCCAGTGCCTTAGCAAATGGGAAGCATACGGTTGAAGTTATTACGTTGGTGATCGTATGCATCATGGCGATCTGTCTGACGACACTGTCCGGAGCGATCATCTGGTACCATCTGTCAAACGGCAGGAAAGAATACAGGATCGTGAACAACAGGGCATTAACAATATTGAAAGTAAAGTTGATGATCGACACGCGTTTGGCATCTCTATTGAAACTTAAGGATGCCAACATGGCTGTCGTACAGGAACCGATGTTCTGACCCAAGTTGAAGAACATGACATCCTTGATTGTGACAAGATTACTCTTGGCGAGGGACTGAATGATACCCAGAGATGCGCTGGAAGACTGAACGATCGTCGTTAGAACAAAACCGACCAGGATACCGAAAATCGGATTCTGCATATTTGACAGCATCTTTAGGAAGAACGGCATGCTGCCTAGCGGTTTCAGACCTCCGGACATCATATCCATGCCGATAAAAATAAAACCAAGGCCCATCATAATCTCGCCGATCGCATTCAGTTTATCGTTCTTTACGAACATGATCAGGCAGACACCGACAAAAGCCAGAAAAGGAGCTACCAGCCCGACATCCAAAGCCATCAGATGTCCGGTGATGGTAGTACCGATATTGCTTCCCAGAATAACGTAAACCGTCTGAGAAACCCTCATGATTCCGGCATTGACAAAACTGACCAGCATACTGGTTGTAGCACCGGATGATTGTACAAGAGCCGTTACCAGCATGCCTGCCAGCATGGCGATAAGAGGCTTCTTTGTCAGTTTCTCTAGAAAGTCCTGAAGCTGGCCTC
The DNA here is from genome assembly GCA_017432885.1 of Erysipelotrichaceae bacterium. Classification (GTDB taxonomy): domain Bacteria; phylum Bacillota_I; class Bacilli_A; order Erysipelotrichales; family Erysipelotrichaceae; genus Colivicinus. The sequence goes on from JAFRIE010000051.1 coordinate 33,612, forward strand.
CGGCCATATGCTTAAAGCCGCTTCCCATAACTTCCATGCCGTAGAGGAAGATAGCAAGACCACTAAGAACTGATAAAATGTCGGTAAATTTCATACTGTATCTTTATCATATCATATAAACATATAAAAAACCTGTCATTTCTGACAGGTTGTAAGGATATCCAAGTACTGTTTTAGGCGAGTTCTTTTCCGCAGAACGGACAGAATTTTGCTCCGGCTACAGGGAGTGCTTTGCCGCAGAACGGGCAGTAGCCATAGACTTCCTGTGTTGGAGCGGTCTGCTGGTAAAGACCGGCAGCCGTATTCTGTGCCATGTTGACACCGACAAATCCGGCAGTAGGCCCATTTGGATTCTTGGCAGCATCCCGCATTGCATCAGCCGTGGCGCTTACCAGCGTAGCGTTTGCCATCTCCGGGTCTTTGTTCAAAGCGGCGAACTGGGCATTCTTGATCCTCTCTGCATCGGCTTCCGGAACAGTTACGGAATTCACGGTAATGCTCTGGAAAGCAATGCCCCTTTCTTCTTCCCACTTCTTGCCTAAAACTTCAGTAAGTGCTTCTTTTAGTTCAGCCGTATGAGAAGGAAGTTCAGAATATCTGATGCCCATCTCGGAAATTCTGGCAAACGCCGGGTTCAGAGCATCCAGCATTTCTGATTTCATCAGGGAAAGGATTTCTTCTTTGTCAAAACGGTTTGCTCTGTTTCCGGCAACTTTCTGGTAGAATACCAGCGGATTGACGATCCGGAATGAATATTCGCCGTTGCATCTGACTGCGATGTCAGCATCTACACCTCTGTTTTTATCTATAACAACTCTAAAAGGAATTGGTGTAGCAGTGCCGTACATGTTGCCCATGATCTCCTTGGTATTGACATAGTATACTCTCTGGCTCTTATTGACGTCTCCGCCATAGGTGAATCGGCCTAAAGCATCCTTGAAAGTATTTTTTAGTCCTTCCATTCCACCGTCGAAAATACTTGGCGACATGCTCGAATCAAACGTGTAATTGCCCGGTTCAGCTGCAACTTCCAGAATATTGCCTTCTTCAACAACCAGAGCGCATTGACCTTCGTTTACAACGATACCGGAACCATTGGTTATAACTTCATTTGAACCGCTATAACCCCTTTTGGTCCCCTTAACCATTAATGTGTCATTGTCTAAAGAATCACATACAAAATAATCCTTCCAGGTGTCACTTAACGTTCCGGCAACCGAACCAACTAATGCTTTAATTAAACCCATTAAACATTCCTCCTTTGATTTAATTCTTTATTCTAAAAGTGAGAGCCATGTCCGCCATGGCTGGAACCACTTGAAGAAGTATGTATCGATGAACCGCCTACTGAAACATGGCCCGACCCGCGACCGGATGAGTCGTTGTGTCTTGCCCGCGGTGTTCTGCTGACATGTCTGTTCACCAGCATGTCCGACATGCCAGTAATATGGAAACTGTTGCCAGCAATATAGTTTCCGGCATATCTTTCATACCGGACATTTTTCATCTGCCCTTTCAGGACCAGCGCCGTGATCAGGGAAGCGATCAGACTTGCAATGGCTGATATTCCGACATTGACAACACCAAAACTGCGCTTCGGTTCGGTATCAACATCAATAATATTGCCTTCTTCTGCTTCGCTGATCAGTCGATCGACATGATCGGCGTATTTTACAAAAGCATCGTAGTATTTTCCATCAGACAAATTATCTGAAATCTTCTCAAAAATGTAATCGATTCCGTAATCGGTAACGTATTCCGTACCTTTTCCTTTGGTAGAAATGTACATTTCTCTACTGGACATCGAAACAAACAGCAGTACGCCATCATCCTGATATCCGTTGTAGTCGTAGAAATCATCTGCATAATCGTCCGTATCCATCCCGTTCAGGGAATCGGACGTCAGGACAAGAATATCCATGTTATGTTTCCTTGACAGATCTTCCAGTTTTTTACTTAAAGATAAAACTTCATTCTCGCTTAATAGACCTGCACCGTCATAGACGCGAGGACGACCGCTAACGGTTGGAACGCCGCTGCTGTAGGATACTTCATTGATGATCTTCACGACATACTGGTAGTAGTCTTTGATGCCGTCATAGCGGCTCGCGGCGTAATTGTACAGTTCAAACAGTTTCTTCGCATCCTTCGTCACCAGATCGGACTGCGGTCCATCTGCCTTGACCGTATAGTAGTTTTCCGTTATGGCAAGAACGACAGTGTTGGTGGCACCCAGATGCCTGTTCAGGAAATCCCTCGCATAGGAAGAAATACCGTTTTCACTGTTCTCGATCGAATCGTCATAGATGAAATAGATGGCGATGCCGTATTCTTCTTCGATATGTTCAAGATCTTCGTTGAGTTCTTGGTAAGTCTCATAAGAGGAATAATCCGTTCCGTCTTCTTTCATGATGATGTAGCCGTCTTCCGCATACGTTCTTTGACTTATGCCGCACAGCAGCAATACAGCGATCAGTACTTTCAATATCTTCTTCATAAGCTACCTCACCAGATAGACGACGTACTGTATTGCCGTCAATGCCGCCATCACAGTCAGGAACACACCTAGCGTTATTGAAACCAGTTTTCCTTTATCCGTCGGCAGACTGCCGACAAACTTGCCGGTCTGACCGTTCATTGCAAAGGAATAAATCTGATCCTTGTATTTCACATTCAGCAGCCATACCGGATACATCACGTATTCCTGTTTGCCTTGATTGATCACGATGTTAGAAGAAGAAGGGATACAACTGTCGTACATGGAAGTCGTTGAAGCAAACAGAGATGCAGTAGAATTGGCGATTCGGCTGTTGGCCACTTTTCTGGACTGTTCCACATCGACATCGTATTTATCTGCCAGATAACCGGCCAGATAGTTCTCGTTAAAACCTTTGGCTTCTCTTACATTAAATGGCTCAATGGACTGTGTCAGTTCATCCTTGACTTTACTTGAAGCATCTACCGGTACATCCGTAAAACCGACGCTTCCGGAACGGAAGACCTTATAGTAACTCGTTTCTGTACAGTTATAGTCCCCTTCGATCCAGTGACGTCTTCTTGTGGCATCAAACCACATTCTGGCGCTTGCTCTGCCGTCAAAGTTCCAGTATGGAACATAGATTCCCTTGATCTCATCGATCGTCGCTTCACTCTTAAACGTATTTGGAAGCAGGACTTTACCCTGCAGGAACTTGCGGTATCTTTCCTTTGCTTCTTTTTTATCCAGCTTGAAAGGAATAATCTTTTTCGGTTTATAGATACCGGAAACATTCCCGGCCATCACAACCGGATTGCCGCAATATGGACAGCTGCTGGCTGCAGTGTCCTTGTCCGCCATGATCGTACCGCCGCAGGAATGACAGGTATATAACAAAAGATCGGAATCATTCCACTGTTCCCCATCAACCGTAAAATCGATTTCCTCGTTAAACAGATCCGGATCAAACGTTCCATCACAATAAGGACACTTCATTTTCTGTGTCCCTGCATCAAATTCCAGTCTGCCTCCGCAGTTCGGACATTTAAATTCTTTCAATTCGCTCATCTTATTTACTCTTTATTTTATTATACATCATTTGATTTTATACAAATAGAAAACAAAAAAGCCTTTCGGCTTTAATGTCTTCCCGGAAAACCGCCGGGATGCTTTCCCTGATCTGCGGAACCGGGAGAAGCGGGCGCACCTTCTCCTGCGCCCGGATTCTGACCGTTGTTGAAATTATCTCCCGGTTTCTGACCGCCGAAACCTCCACCCATCATGTCCATTGGCAGTTCGTCGACTTCTGTTCCATTTACGATTACGGTACCGCCGTTGAATTCCTGAGCGATCTCGGCATCAAATGTATTGTTACCCGATACATCAACCGTTCCGCCGTTGATGTAAATATAACCGTTTGAATCCAGTCCATCAGTGTCTCCCTGTCCCATGACGATCTTTACATATCCACCGTTGATTTCAATTGTTGCCGTGTAGGCACTGACCTTCTGGGCGGCATTGATGCCGTCATCACTGGCCGTAATGCCGATGTTTCCTCCATTGATCTGTACATAGGTCGCTTCGATTCCTTCATGGGCGTTGATTACAAATTCTCCGTCATCGATCCGAACCCTGGCGTCAGCGTGAACGGCATCATCATCGGAAGTGATGTCAAAACTGCCGCCGGTGATCGTGATTTCATCATTTGAATGAATACCGTCATCGGCACTGTTGATCTGGTAATTACCGCCGCTAATCGTAATGACGCCTTCAGATTTTATTGCCTTATAAGAATCGGCGCTGTTTGATTTCACTGTTTCAATCGTGAAATCTCCTCCTTCAATATTGACCAGCTGATAGCCGTAGATCGCATCTGCTCCGGTACAGATATTGAACTTTCCTCCGGAAATGTAGATGTAGCCTCTATATTCATCTTCGCTGTTATCCGATTTCAAGGCATCCTTACCGGAAACAATGTCGAAGCTGCCGTCAGAAATCATCAGGCAGTCTTTTCCACTTAATCCTTGACCGGCAACGTTGATTTGATAAGTTCCGCCGGTTATGATCAGATCATCCTTCGATACGATACCGTGACTGTAGGAAGATTCCAGGACCAAAGTCCCGGCCCCATTCATGATCAGATCCGCTTTAGAGAAAATCAAGGCATCCACATCATTGTCATCGATCTGTTTGTAGGATGAAGAATCCGAGATGGTATTTGTTGTACCCTCCGGCAAAGTGATCGTGATCTCATCACCCTCAACAATATAGATTCCGGCAAAGTCGCCTGATTGGATTTCAACGCCATTAAGCACCAGCTGAACATCTTCCTCTTTCGATACTTCGACGATAACACTTGCCTCTTTTAAACTTCCTTCCAGAATATATGTACCGCCTTTTGTGATCCTTACATCTTCTTCTCCAAGAGTGATGTAAGTCGATCCGTTGATCTCATAACTGGCATCGGTTTCTGATTCTGTAAAACTGAGATTATAGGCTGTAGCGCTTTCTTCGTTTTCTTTTGCTGTATTTTCCGGAATGACTGTACTGCAGCCGCCAAGAAGCAGCAGAGCAATCATCACACAAATCATCCTTTTCATTACAGTTCCTCCCTGTTTGTTGCCGGCTTGCCGCACATGATCTCCAGATTCCCGTTTCTTGTTCTGAGTTCATCGATCATGGCCTTTGTTTTGTTCGCATCCTTCAGTACTGCGGAATATTCAACACGGAATAGCGAACCTAAAGTCAGTGTCTTGATCGATTCCAGTTCCCAGCTTCTGCAGTACTTGTTAAGGACTGGATGGAACACTTCATCGTAGTTGAGCGATTCCGGAATCGTGATCTTCAGGTAGCGGTTGTTTTCGGAAACCTTTCCAAATCCCGTTATTGTCAATGCAAACATGACAACGGTTAACAATAGTGTAAATACACCCGCCAAAGCGACATAACCCGTTCCGCAGATGATACCGATCGTCATGGCAATAAAGACAGCCGCAAGTTCCTTTGCTGTACCTTTGACAGAACGGAATCGGATCAGAGCAAAAGAACCGGCAACAGACAGTCCTACGCCGATGTTGTCATTCACCAGCATGATGACGACAGTCTCAACGGCCGGTATCAGAACCAGTGCCGATACAAATGATCTCGTATAAGAATTCCTGTACATGAAGACGATTGCCAGTATAAGCCCCATGAACATACTGGCTACAATTGCCAGCAAGAACTGTCCAAGGGTGAGTGATCCTGTAAAAATGCTTCCAAATATATTTGTCATATTCTTATTCTCCTTTCAGCACCTGCATGAATGCTGTACCGACTTTAGAAAATCCTCTCGGGTAAACTCTGCATTCATCCAATGTTCTAACAAGCCATAACGGCATTGCCTCTTTTACTTTCAGTTCCATCACCGTGTCTGATGTTATGGAACGGTCTTTTTCACTTCTGTTTAGTGAAAGATCTTTAATACGGTAGCGTAAATCCTGATCAAAGGTAATTCTCAGATCGGCATCATCTTTTGCTACATAGGAAGTCCTGGTACAGCCGATGTAGATCCTGGGACTGAGTTTTCCGTAATACCGGAGCGCATATCTGATTTCCTGGCCGACCTGCTGATCCTTAAAGGAACAATGATCAATGTCGTCAAGAACTTCCTTGCATATGGCTTTGGTGCGGCGTTTATAGACGATGCCATCCAGTTTCTTCTTGAATTCCACGAATACCTCATCCTGCTCGCCGGCATCCCGGTAGGTTCTGACTCTCAGTTTTTCCTTGTATTCAGGCTTTTCGATGGAACGTCGGATCAGTTCATACTTGTCAGTATCGTAATAGATCGAGGAAATGTCTGCCGCAAAGAACTTGTCCGCATTCACAAAAGGCTCTATCCTTTCCAGCAGTTCCTCATACTGCGAAGTACTTAACAGATATTTCTTTTCGAATCTCCGGAATGTTTCCATCGTCTTTTCCTCCTTCTGATGTCTTAATCATATTGATCAAAAGTGAACTCTATCTGAACTGAAAATGAAATGAAACTGAAAAGAAAAAGTCCCTTTCGGGACCTTTTAGAACATCTTTTTATGATTGAAATACTGCAGCACCATAATGGAAGCGATCGCTGCGACAATGATGATCACAATGAAGGCGTAAGGAGAATTCTCGAACGGTACGCCGTCGATATTCATGCCGTAAGCATCGAAGATGATGCTTGGGATCGAGATAACGACGGCAGCGATCGCAATGAATTTCTGTACGACGTTCATGTTGTTGGAGATAATGGATGAATAGGCATCCATCATGCCGTTGATGACACCGCTGTAAGTATCCGCCATTTCCGAGGCCTGTTTCGATTCGATCACGACATCTTCCAGCAGATCTTCATCTTCTTCGTACCTGGTAATTGCAGCAGACTTTGTCAGTTTTTCCAGTATGGCATTATTGCCTTTCAGGGATGTGGTGAAATACAGAAGGCTTCTTCCCAGTTCCATCATTTCCAGCAGGACCGGATTTTCGATGGAATGATGCAGGACGACTTCCAACTGTTCCGACTGCCGGTTGATCTGGCGCAGATTCTTTAGATAAAGCTTGGCGTTTTCCAGCAGGATATGCAGAAGCATTCTGGTTTTTAACTTGGTATCGATAGATTTTTTGGCTTTACCGGCAAAGTTCAGGATCGGCGTACTTTCCAGACATACCGTGATTAAGGCATCCTTGGCCAAAATGATCGCCAAAGGAATCGTAATAAAACGGCTCTTCCCGTCCTTCTCTTCCGTCGAAGGAATGTCTACGAGGATCAAGGTATAGTTATCTTCCTTTGTAATACGGGTCGATTCTTCTTCATCCAGTGCGGCTCTCAAGTCATCGGCTTCGATCTCGTACTTTTCTTCAATTTCAACAAGCTCTTTTTCGGTAGGATGGATCAGATTGATCCAGCATCCTTTCTGCGGTGCATCAATACTTACCAGTTCGCCCTTTTTTGTTATGAATGTTTTCTGCATCTGCTTTCTCCTTTCACCTGACAATCAGCAAATCAGTGAAAAGATCCGCCTATGTCCATACTACGCTTCGTTAATCAAATATCTACTGTGTTCGGGTAGACCATCCATATTTTCTTTCATTTTTTTATCATTACTATTTTATTTTTTAAGAAAAGAAAAAACAATATCAAAAAGCGAATTAAAAACGAAAATAAAAAAACATCCCGCTCAGCAGGATGTTTCATTTCACTTTTGAATCAGGCTTTCCACAGGCCGTGCAGATTACAATAGGCGTAGACGGCCAGGACTTCCTCTTCCTCTAGAAGTGCGAATACAGCTTCCGGTTTTTCTTCCGGTTTCAGAGCCTTACGCTGATTTCCCTTGTTTGTCTGTAAGGCGATCCATTCAATATAGTGCTGTTCAATCATCGGATGATCGACTTCACCGACTCTGACATATACTCTATTATCTTTTACCTCATACACAGGAACATGCTTCTCGACAGCGCCGTCCGATGTTCCCGGAATGATTTCTTCCATCGATTCCCCGCAGCATACGACCGGACAGGAAGTCTTGTTGACGATCGCTACCATCTGTCCACAGTGTTTACAACGATAAAATTTCATTTCCATAGTTTCTTCTCCTTATTTTTATTATACTTTAAATCCTGCAATGAAATGAAAGAAACGCATAGTAAAAGCCCTGTTTCCAGGGCTCATATTCAATGGTCTGAACGAAGAGATTTGAACTCTCGGCCTCTCGGTCCCGAACCGAGCACTCTACCAAGCTGAGCTACGTTCAGAGCTGCTAATACAATTATAAACCAGGAAAGCGGTTTTTGTAAGATAATTATGAAATATCGACAAAAGAAACCGCTCTCTGTTCATTTTTTCAAAGAGCGGTCATTTCTATTTCACGGCATCCCAGATCATCTCCGCGATCGTCGGATGCGGATGAACAACTTGGGCTAATTCACAAAGCCTCATTTTTTTCTGTACGGCTACTGCCAGTTCGCCGATCAGTTCCGTGGCGTGCGGAGCAATGATCTGCCCGCCCACAATCACATCATCAACAGTAATGATCTTCACGAATCCGCTTTCGCTGTTTTCAATCAGACTCTTTCCATTTGCGCCGGTAAGGAATTTCTTTGTCTGATAGCCGATTCCCTTTTCTTTCAGTTCGTCCTCTCCGACCCCGACACCGGCGATTTCCGGATCGGTATAGACGCCGCTGGGAATCGTGCCCATGTCATGAGAGACATCTTTTCCAAGAATCCGGTCGACTACATTCTCCCCCTGCGCTTCCGCTACGTGGGCAAGCTGGATATTGCCCTGCATGGCATCACCGATGACAAAAATACTGTCGATGTTTGTCCTTCCGTTTTCATCCGAAACGATCCCTCTTCCCGTTTCCAGAAAAAAGCCTTCATCTGTAAGCGAACCGATATTCGCTCTTCTTCCGGTAGCGATCAGGACTTCGTCAGCTTTAGTTGTCTGTTCACAGCCTTTCTTGTCAGTATATGTGACACTTTGATCTTCACCGATCCTGGATACCGCTGCCGAGCAGATAACCTCAATGCCTTTCTTCTTGAAAAACATTGACAGTCTAGTTCCAAGCTCCCGGTCCAGTGTCGGCAGAAGACGGTCCGCCATTTCAATAACGGTAACCTTGACGCCAAAACTGTTAAAAGCATCGGCGATCTCACAGCCGATGACGCCGCCACCGATAATGATGATCGAATCTTTCAGCTGATGATCCGCTTCCAGAATATCGTCGGAAGTGATCGCATATTCTCTGCCTTCGATCGGAGGCAAAGCCGGAATCGATCCGGAAGCGATAATGATGTGATCGCCCTCATAGATCTCGCCGTTGCAGGAGATCTTTTCCTTATCGATGATCTGGGCGAAGCCATTGACTACTTCAACCTTATTGGTCTTCAATGATTTTTCAATGCCTGCCCTTAAGGAAGAAACGACGAAGTTCTTTCTCTCCTTCACTTTTTCATAATCGATCGAAGCGTTTTCTGAAAACACGCCAAACAGTTCGCCCTGTTTTGCATCTTTATAGACGTGAGCAGACTGAATCAGAGCCTTCATAGGAATACAGCCCCGGTTAAGACAGGTGCCGCCGATCCGGTCTTTCTCAAACAGAATCGTTTTTAGGCCGTTTCTTCCGGCCTTATTGGCAGCAGTATAGCCACCCGGACCGCCGCCGATGATCATCACATCATATCTCATGGTTTCCCTCTTTCAATAGGTTTATAATGTCTTTCACCTTGCTATCGGAAAAAACTGCTTCACTGAGTTCTCTGCCTCTTAGCTTCTTTTCCAGTTCTTCTGACAGATCCTGATCCAAAGCGTCCGTATAGATCTTCAAATCGGCGATCCTGCCATCTTTTAGATCATATATGACCCTGACTGTGCCCCAATCAAAGCGGGCTTGTCTGCATTGATTCAGATGAATCTCAGGACCGTAGATCCATTCTTTGTCAGCAAAGAATTTTCTTCCTGCGGAAATTTTCTTCTCATCAAGCGGATAATCTGTAGACCTGCAGCCATACATATCCTCAAACGAAAGAATCAGTCCCTTTTTCAACATATCCAGATCCAGATCCTGTCTGATCCGTTTCAGATTGGCTACTCTCGATCGTACCGACCTGACCGCTTTGGAATGCAGCTTCAGCGGGGATACATTCAGATACTTCTCAAGAGCTTTTTCATTTACTTCCAACATGATGGTACCGTGATGGAAGCAGCCTTCTTTCCCTTTATAGTAGGCATGACCGGAAAACTTTTTTCCCTCGATTACCAGATCATTTCTGCCGTTTTTTTCGGCATGAATGCCTAAATGCTTCAGTGCATCCAATACGATCTGATCCTGCCTGTCAGGATCATAAAGATCTTTTCTACAGATAAATGTAAAGTTCAGATTCCCCCGATCATGATAGACGGCTCCTCCACCCGAAAGTCTTCGGGCAAGGAAACCGCCGTCATGAATCAAAGTTTCCGTCCTGCATTCGCCATAGGCATCCTGATTCTTACCGATCACAACCGTTCTGTCGTTCTGCCACAGAAACAGGATGATCTCATCCCGTTTTACCTGATCTAACAGATACTTCTCCAGTGCCTGATTGTAGTAGACATCGAATCCATCGGATGTCACGACATACAGCTTAATCATTAAATTCGTATTTCAGAACCGGTTCTCTGGCAGCCTTCACATCATCCGGTCTGCCGATTGGACAATGATGCGGCGCATTGTGCAGATATTCCGGATCGCTGTACGCTTTTTCGAAAAGATCCAGATAGATCTTTACCGCCTCATCGATCGTCTCTCTGCTTTCGGTCTCAGCCGGTTCAAACATCAGTGCTTCATGCACGATCAGCGGGAAGTACATCGTTGGAGGATGGATTCCATAGTCCAGGGATCCCTTGGCAATATCCATTGCGGAAACGCCGGTCTCCTTTTTCAGATTCTCCAAAGAAAGAACAAATTCATGCATACAGATCTGATCGTAAGCCACGTGGTAATGATCTTTCAGTCGATGCATCATGTAGTTGGCATTCAGAACCGCCTTGCCGGAAGCTTCCGGAATTCCCTTTTTCCCCAGAGTCAGAATATAGGTCAAGGCCTTGACTACGACCAGGAAGTTTCCGTAGAAGCTTCTTACCTGACCCATGGACTTTTCCGGATCCGTGAAATAGTAGAATTCATCTCTTTCTTCCACCATGTGGCAAGGAAGGTACTTTCTCAGGAAATCCTTGCATCCGACCGGCCCGGAACCCGGACCGCCACCGCCGTGAGGTGTTGCAAATGTCTTGTGCAGATTCAGGTGGACACAGTCGAATCCCATGTCACCCGGTCTGACTCTGCCCATGACCGCATTCAGATTGGCACCGTCGTAATAACACAGACCGCCTGCCTCATGGACGATCTTCGTGATCTCCAGAATGTTCGGATCGAACAGGCCAAGCGTATTCGGATTCGTCAGCATCAGTCCGGCTGTATCCTTGCCTACCGCATTCCTTAAAGCGTCAAGATCGACACCGCCTTTGCCGTTGGAAGGAATGTTGACGACCTTGAACCCAGCCATTGCCGCAGAAGCCGGATTGGTGCCATGCGCAGAATCCGGAACGATGATGTTGATTCTTTCACTATCGTTTCGATCCTGATGATACTTCCGGATCAGCAGCAGGCCAGTATACTCGCCATGCGCACCGGCTGCCGGTTCAAAAGTCATGGCATCCATACCGGTGATTTCGCAAAGCAGTTTCTCTGCCTTATGTAGGACTTCCATACAGCCCTGAACCGTGCTTAACGGCTGTAAAGGATGGATCTGTGTAAAGGAAGGAAGCGAAGCCGTCTCTTCATCGATCCGTGGATTGTATTTCATCGTACAGGAACCAAGCGGATAGAATCCGTCATTGACGCCGTGTGTCTGTTTCATCAGCTGCGTGTAATGCCTTCCCAGATCAACTTCGGAAATCTCCGGAAGATGCATTTTACGCTGACGCAGATACTTCTCATCCGGCCGGTAGTTTCCTGTTGTGATTTCAGGAAGGATATCGCTTCTTCTGCCTTGGACACTTCTTTCAAACAAGAGTTTCATTCTATTACCTCCCTGATTTCAGCAATCAGTTCATCGATTTTCTCTTTTGTATTCAACTCGGTAGCACACCACAGTATTCCATCCTCCAGCGGCAGACCGGAAAGGATCTTCTTTTCCGTCAGCCTTTCTTCTAGAAGTTTTGGATCGACCGGTGCTGCTGTCAGGAATTCGTTGAAGAATTCGCCGTCATCCATGCGTCGGAATCCCAGCTCTGCCAGCTTTTCCGCCAGATAATGGGCATTGCTGTAGCAGGACAAAGCCAGATCATTCATACCCTGAGGACCCATGGCAGCCAGATATACGGACGCCGTCATGGCACAGAGCGCTTCGTTGGAACAAATGTTGCTGGAAGCTTTCTCTCTACGGATATGCTGTTCTCTTGCCTGAAGCGTAAGTACAAAAGCCCTTCTGCCGTCGTGGTCGGTTGTTTCACCGACGATTCTGCCCGGAAGTCTTCGCATCAGTTCTTTCCTGCAGGTCATGAAACCAAGATACGGGCCGCCGAATCCCATCGGCATACCAAGCTGTTGGCCTTCACCGACGGCAATATCGACATCCATCTCTCCCGGACTCCTGTATAAAGCCAGAGATACCGGATCACATCCTTCAATGATCCTGGCCTTGTTTTCATGCATCAGTTTCGCAAAAGACTCGACATCTTCGATCAATCCGTAGTAGTTCGGATTCTCCAGATAAAGACCTGCCGTTCTTTCGTTCAGGTTCTTTCTGACTTCATCCGGATCTGTAAGATGATTCCTGTTTTTCAGCAGTTTCACCTTGACGCTTCTGCTTTCACAGTATGTCTTAATGACCGCCAGCGTTTCCGGATCGATCGTATCCGAAACGAGAATCTCGTCTTTGTTTCTTTCCAGCGTCATGAAGATCGCTTCCGCAGCGGCAACTGCACCGTCATAGACACTTGCATTGGAAACATCCAGCCCGGTCAGTTCGCAGATCTGTGTCTGGTATTCGAAAATGGACTGCAGAACACCTTGCGAGATTTCCGCCTGATATGGCGTATAGGCCGTCAGAAATTCTTCCTTGGAGGTGATCGTCTTGACGATAGCCGGTATGTGGTGGGCATAGACGCCGGCACCGCGGAAAACCGAACGGAACACGGTATTATGATCCGCAATCTCCTTCATCTGTTCCAGAACCTCCATTTCCGACTTGCCTTCCGGAATATTCAGTTCTTTCAGTCTGACTTGTTCAGGAACCATGGAATAGAGGTCATCGATCGATGTATAGCCGATCTCCCTCAGCATGGCTTCCTGTTCAGACAATGTTTCAGGAATGTATCTGCCCATAACTAGGCCTCGTTTGCACAGACTTCTTCGTATGCCTTTGCGTCAAGCAGTTCTTCAGTTCCCGTGACTTCGTTGACCTTGATCAGCCATGTGCCATAGCAGTCTTCATTCACCAGAGCAGGATTGTCCAAGATCTCTTCATTGATTTCCGCAACCACACCGCTGACCGGCGAGAAGACGTCGCTGACTGCTTTGACCGATTCCACATCGCCAAAAGATTCGCCTGCCGCGACAGTATCGCCGACCTGAGGCAGATTTACAAATACGATATCGCCCAGAGAATCCTGCGCATAGTCAGTCAGACCGACTGTATAGATTCCGTCTTCTTCCTTTACCCATTCATGTGTCTTGGTATACTGCAGTTCTTCAGGATTTTTAAACATTTTTTCATTCCTCCTTTAATGTTTATCTGTTTCTGTTATAGAAAGGCATTTCAACGACTTTCGCCTTAAGTTTTCTTCCTCTGACATCGACTTCAAGCACGGTATTCGGTGTGGCATATCTCTTGTCGATCAAAGCCATGGCGATGGATGTCTTCAGCAGCGGTGAGAAGGTACCGCTGGTCGTATGCCCGATCTTTTCTTCTCCCAAGTAGACATCCTGATGTTCCCTGAGAACACCTCTGTCAATGATGCTCAGACCGACTCTGCAGATCTGCGGTTCACCTCTTCTGATCAGAGCTTCCTTGCCGATGAATTCTTCCTTATCCATCTTGACTCCGAAGTCCAGACCCGTTTCCAAAGGCGAGATCTCTTCATCCATTTCATGACCGTAGAGCGGCATCGAAGCCTCCAGACGCAGCGTGTCTCTCGCACCCAGACCGCATGGAATCAGACCAAATTCTTTCCCGTTTTCTCTTAAAAGATCCCACATCTTTTCGGCATTCTCCTTTGCCGTATAGATCTCATATCCCATTTCACCCGTATAGCCGGTATAGGAGATGATGCAGTCCATGCCGCCGATGTCGACGTTTCTCTTGGCCGTATAGTATTTCTCCGGAATATCCTCTTCCTTCATGACCTTCTTCATGATCTCTCTGGAATTCGGACCCTGCAGGGCTACCTGGGCAATGCTGTCGGAAATGTCTTCGATCTGCGTGTCCGGAAGGATATTGTTTCGCATGTGTTCAAAGTCCTTGTGGCGGTTGGAAGCATTCACGACAATGAAGAAATCCTCTTCCCCGAACTTGTATACCAGCAGATCATCGACACAGCCGCCGTTGTCGTTGCACATGACGCTGTAGCGGACCTTTCCCAAAGGCATTTTTGTAAAGTCATTGGTCAGCAGATGGTTCAAAGTCGCCAGCGCTCCGGGTCCCTTGAGCGTGATCTCTCCCATATGTGAGACATCAAAAAGACCGGCTTGTTTGCGTACTGCCAGATGTTCCGCAATGACTCCCTCATACTGGACCGGCAGCAGATAGCCCGCAAACGGGACGATCTTCCCTTTTTCCCTCACATGAACGTCATACAAAGGTGTTTTCAGTTCCATAGTATTATTCTCCTTTTCCTTCAAAAAAGACAGGAAAAAACGTTTCCTGCCTCTGTTTTTTTACCTGAAAGATTCTCCCTTTTGAGGATTGCTTCTTTGGTGCATATTGCTCTCCAGAGTCTGTCCAAAACCGGTCCTTTTACCTGAGAGTTTCAAATCCCCTTCGGTGTTTCCTTTATGGAAATCTCTCCCGGTTTCTTCTTCCACTTATCTCTGTCTTTATTCTAACATAGAGAACTGCCGATTCATCAGTAAAAATCTTCTATTCCTTCCTATAACGGCAATAATGCCCGTAGGCTTCTTCCCCGTATGCCGTAACATGATCCGTAGCGGCGTTGTAGCGGGTCAGAACCAGTTTCAGATCATTTTCCGAAAAGCGGGAGAAATCCATACTTCCGGTCATTTCCTTGGCACAGCACAACAGATTTAAAGTTGCGATCTCAATGTTTGCTTTCGGATCATGACGCAACAGATTCCACATCAGCCGAATATCGTCGGGATCGCTGCCGTCAAGCCGGTGATTGCTGGAAATACGCAGCTTCCGATAGTCCGTGATTCCTTCATCCAGAGCGAAATTGACGGCTTTGATGCCGACATAGGCAAAGATCTGAGCATAGCCTGACGAACTGTCCTTTTTTGAAAATAGATCGGTTTCTACGATCCAGTCACACAAAGAATCCAGAATGTCCATTCTGGTCATCTCCGTAAATAAAATCGCCTTGATTACAGCGGAAGGAACGCGGTAACGTTCGGCTACCGTGCTGATCCAGTCCTGATATTCTTTTATGGTTTTTTCAGCTTCTTTATCACTGATGATCCTGATCATATGCTATATGCCTTTCTTTAATCTGTTGGATGAGAGATATAAAATATCGCAAGTACGCCGTCCTGAAGCATATCTCCAGGTTTCTTCTTTTCCATCAACACAGTTCCTTCCTTAACGCCATCATATGGTGATGATCTTTCTGACCGTATTCGCCGTCCGGATCGTCAGTTTCATACCGATATCCGGACTTGCCGTTCTGGGCCACCAGTTCGTTTTCTGGTAATGCTTAAGATCGAATGACCAGAAGATGACATCCCGATAATTCATGATCTTTTCCAGGCCTTCCTTTGGTTCTCCGATCCTCTCATATACTTCAAAGAACGTTGTTGGAGGCAAGATGAAGATCAGATTGTCATAGATCTCTTTCTTCCCGTTTCCCCACCACGCAGGCGCGTGATCGAGAATATCCCGAAGCGTTTCCCTTTCAGTAACGAATACGGGAATATCCAGTCCGAATCTTTCCTTGATCATCTTCCCGATCCGTTCCGCCATCATACCGGTATCTCTTTCTTCTTCGGAAAAGATCACGTTGCCGCTGTTGAGATAAGTCTTCACATCCTGAAAAGAAAGACCTTCAAATCCTTTCTTCAGATCAGCCATCGCTATCTTGTTCTTTCCGCTGATGTTGATACCTCTTAACAATGCGATATATCTTTTCATATGAATTCACTTCTTCTTAAACAGTTCACATAAGGCCGTATATTCACGCAGATACAGTCCTCTTTTCATTTCGTCTATGCCGTCAAAGGAAGCATGTGAGGAGAAGATGGCGAGACACTCATCGATCGGCAGCCATCCGGGTTCCATTCCAACTTCCTCTTCTCTGTCTGTCAGCCTGATGACAGACCTTCCTTTAACGGAAGCCGGGAAGTACTTCGTCACATACCTGTAGTTTTCATAGTATTCATCGATCTCCAGGACTTGAGACAGCGGTTCGATGAGAAAACCCGTCTCTTCGGATACTTCTCTGCAGCAGCAGGATATTTCATCTTCACCGTCTTCCAGTCCTCCTCCCGGAAGCATCCAGGTATCGGTTACTGTTTCATAGGACAGAAGGATCTTTCCGTCCTGATTGACAACGGCACGGCAGGCGATGCGTTCATGATCCCAATGGCCGCAGTAATTGCTGCCGAAGATCTCGATCTTTCCTGTATCTTCTTTGCCTCTTTTTCCCGTCCGGATGAAATCGATCAGTTCCTCGACATCTTTGAATCCGTCATAATCTCCCATGATTCCATTCCGATGATAGACAACGCCGTTTCTTTCATTTCTTTCCAGACAGTTCAGCAGTTCTTCTTCGCCATATCTTTCCGCATATAGCGTAAATCCGTAAGGCTTGATTTTCGAGAGAAGACCCTTTCTGCAGATCCGGTCGCACTTAAAACAGTGTCCCAGACCCTTTTCAATAGAACATTTTCTGTTTTCGCACCATTCTTTATCCGGACAGTCTCCCGAATTACATCCTTTACAGTGAACATTTTCGCTGCAAAGACAGCAGGCCAGCCCGCATCTGCCTATGCCCAGTTCTCTTTTCATAGATTCTCTTAATTCATTTGTTTGATTTCATTGTTCCATAAACCGTAAAAGCGAATGTCAGATATCCCAGTGCAAGATAGATAAGCGCATAAATCAGGAAACCCGATCATCAACAAAACGGATATCCGTACAAACAACAGGTGTTTCTTCATTCCTACCCTTTAAATAATACCCAGCGGAATCAGTACAACAAGCAGCAGAGCTACCAGACCCCATACCGTAAACAGAAAGGCATTCCGCTTTTTCGGTTCCAGATCAGGAACATAATTGCTGGCGAGGAAAAAAGGAATATAGGTCGTAATGAATACCGGGAGAACGCCCCACCACTTGTAGACCCAGATAAAGGAATGGTTGGATGTTCCGGCCAGGAACGATTCGACCAGGGCAAACAGCAGGGCCATGCTTAAGGCTCCCGCAAACTTGCAGCTGATGCCGCCCTTTCCGTCTTTCGCAAAGTAACGCGTGTTTCTGTCTTCCGGCAGCATCTTAAAGGATATGATCCCCGCCAGAGAGAACATCATCGACAGTTCCCAGCATACGCCGATCAGCAGAATGAAAGTCGTAGAAGCGTTGCTGACAGACCACAGCGGATATCCCGTTACATGGCCGATGATTGCATTTCCGATCTCATAGAGCCAATGAACGCCATACAGTGCCAGACCGGCATAAATGACTTTGTAGTTCTTTTTGTTGATCTCCGACCAGTAGACATAAAAGACGACAGCCAAAATGAAAATGAAAGTCCAGTTAAAATTCTCTGTGCTGCGAACGATGATGCTGTTTACCAGATCCATCGCTTCCTGCGATCCGTTTCCCCAGAATACAAACATATTGTTTCCTCCTTGTTTCAGTCCTGTTGACTGCAGTATTGATCCAGCCATTCATCTGCCTCATGGCGTGTATGAAAAACGATTCTCTTCTTATCCGGATACTCATCCAATAAAGCGTAGATTAGAGGACGATTCTCGCTGTGATAAGCCTGGACCATCTTCACCAGTTCGGGATCCAGATGGTCTTCCGTCCAAGGAATATCGCTTCTTTTTCTGCCTACTCTTTCCGTGATGCCCTTCATGCATTCTTCTTCGCTGTAATCAAGGAAAACGACCGTATCGCAGGCCTGGATACGTATCTCGTAGGTCCTGCTGTAATCGCCGTCGATGATCCAGTTTTTATCCTTCAGGATCTCTTCCAGTCTTCTATCGAATTCATCTCTGCCGATATGCATCCGGTCAGCTTTCCACCAGATATTGTCCAGATGAAACAAAGGAAGATCTGTGTATTCCTGCAGCTTTTTCGCAAAAACACTTTTGCCGCTTCCGGAACAGCCTAAGATGATGATTCGATTGCCGATGTTCAGATTCATATTTATCTTCTATTTTACATCTTTTCCTTGACACAGTCATTTTTCGGACAAAGAAAGGCCGCTTCCATTTGGCAGCGGCCTTATTTCTTTTCTTCTGTTTTCTTCCTGCTCAGTTTCTTCTTGATTGCGGCGATCACGTCGTTCTGTTCCGTCGTATGATCAAAAATCCCCAATATGAATTTCCAGTGCTTTGCCAGGGCAATCACAAACAGGATCAGCGACATCACTGCTACTTCATAGTCTTTTTGTACAAACATGGCGATGGCAAATACCAGCGGCGGTACAGGACCGGCCAGATTCAGGTACTTTGTCGTAAGAACAACAATCGCTCCGGCGATATCCGCAACCGCACCCCACAGGAAACTGTAGATCGCAATCATGATGCAAGTCGTGGCGACTCCTTTTCCGCCCTGGAATTTCCGCCAGAAAGGGAAACAGTGCCCGATCGTCGCACCGAATCCCGCATAGAACATGATGTTGTGATTCGCTTCCGGGAACAGATAGTGCGCCAGAAGCATGGCGATGACGCACTTAAGGACATCTCCGATCAACGTGATCATTCCCGGTACAAAACCCAGGGTAAGCATGATGTTGGCCATACCCGGATTGCCGGATTCTCCCAGTTTGGAAGAGCTCGTCCCGGCATACTTCTTTGCCACGATCTCGGCGGTCAGGAAACATCCCAGAAAGTATCCAATTATACAGCTGATCAGTTTTTCTTTCATGATCGTCCTCCATTCCACATCCGATGCAAAACAGCAGAATCAGACATTTTTTTCATATGGTGATTTATTTTACAAAATAAGCGGCAGCAATGGCACCCGGTCCGGCATAGGTTCCTACCGTAGCGCCGACATAGGATAACGGAAGATCTTCAGTTCCCCCAAATAGGTTCCTGTTGCCTTCCATGAATGCATTGATATTTGAATCATCCGTTCCCGAATAAGCAACGCTGAAAGGCATATTCAGATCGATGCCACCCTCGTTTTCGATGTATTCTCTCATCGCCTTGAAGCCGTTCTTCATTCCTTTGACTTTGCCCAGTACATCGACTGCGCCGTCAGTAATCGTAATGACCGGCTTGATCGAAAGCATTCCGCCGACAAAAGCGGCAGCCGATGAGATCCTTCCTCCTTTTTTCAGATTCTCAAGAGTCGCAAAGATGGCGATAATCCTGACTTTTTTCTGCGCTTCGATCAGCATTGACATGATCTCTTCAGCCGTTTTCCCTTCTTTGGAAAGCCTTGCGGCATATTCCGTCAGAATTCTTAGACTGATACAGAAATGTTTTGAATCGAACACTTTAACTTTCCCTTCAAATTCCGAAGCAGCCAATGTAGCGCTCTGAAAACAGCCGGATACACCGGAAGAGATGGAAAGATAAACTGCTTCGCTTCCATCTGCCGTTTCTTCCTTAAATACTTCAGAATACTTGTATGGCGAAATCTGTGAAGTTTTCGGCAGTTCTTCGCAGTTTTCCAGCTTCTGATAGAACTCGTAGTTGGAGAGGTCGACTCCGTCTTTGAATTCCTGATCACCGAAACGGAATACCAAAGGGATCACTCGAACGCCGAGCTGTTTTGCGTATTCCTGAGATATATCGCTTCCTGAATCTGTTATGATCTTAACACACATCTTCTTTTCTCCTTGTTTACGGATCTCATCTGAAACAGAGATTACCTATATTATATCAACAAAAGAAAAGATCATCCTCTTAGGGATGGTCTTTTCAATCTTTTTCCTTTCTTTATTGCAGAATCCTTGATAGAAACTGTCTTGTTCTATCGTATTCCGGATGATCAAAAATCTTTTCCGGTCTTCCTTCTTCCAGAATGACACCTTCATCCATGAAGATCACTTTATCTGCCACATCTCTAGCAAAGGCCATTTCGTGGGTCACGATCACCATGGTCATATCCTCTTTTGCCAGTTCCCGGATGACGTTGAGTACTTCACCGACCATCTCCGGATCCAGTGCGGATGTCGGTTCATCAAACAGCAGGATCTCCGGATCCATACACAGGGCTCTGGCAATCGCCACACGCTGCTTCTGTCCTCCCGACAAAGTGGATGGATAGGCATGGATGAAGTCTCTTAAACCGACTTTCTCCAATTCCTGCAGGGCTCTTGCTTCAGCTTCTTTCCTGTCTTTCTTCAGGACTCTGACCTGTGCCAGGATACAGTTGTTCAGGACATCCATGTTGTTGAAGAGGTTGAACTGCTGGAAGACCATTCCCACCCTTCTGCGGTAGTCGTTGATATCTGTCAGCTTACTGATCTCTTCATCAAACACGCGGATCGAACCGGCATCGATGTCTTCCAGCAGGTTGATGCATCGCAGCATCGTCGACTTGCCGGAACCCGAGGCACCGATCAGACAGACGACTTCTCCCTTTTCTACCTGAAAGCTGATATCGTTGAGAACTTCAAGTCCTCCGAATCCTTTCCGGACATTTCTTACATCGATCAGACTCATGCTTTCCCTCCTTTTTCAGCAAGAGAAATGCTGCTGAAAGTCGTATCCGACTGCGGAAGTGAAGTTCTGCTGTGATTCATTCTCTTCTCGATCATTCCCAGGATGATGCTGGAAATGCCGGTCAGAAGCAGATAGATCATGGCCGTGAGGAAATAGGTTTCCGTAAAACGGTAGGTCGTGCCGGCAATGGAATTGGACTGAAACATCAGTTCGGTAATCGAAATGATCATCAGTACTGAGGAGTCCTTGATATTGACAATAAGCTCATTGCCAATTGCCGGAAAGGCATTACGTATGGCCTGCGGCAGTATGACACCCATCATCGTCTGCATGGAAGTCATGCCCAGAGATCTGGCCGCCTCATTCTGTCCCGGATCGATCGCTTGTATACCGGATCTTACGATTTCTGCCATATAAGCTCCGGTGTTGATCGAAATAACGAAGATGGCAGCTGTCATCTTGTCCCAGCGGATGATGTTGGTATAGACCAGATAATAAATGAATACGGCCTGTACCATCATCGGTGTACCTCGGAATACTTCAATGTAGATCCTTGCGAATACATCAAGGATTTTCTTTATGACTTTTTTGTATCCTGCTGCTGTCTTGTCCAGCCGGATCGCCCGGAAACCTCCGACCAGCAGGCCGATCATTAGACCCAGCAGCGTACCGGAAAGGGCTACGATCAGAGTCGTTCGGATCCCCAGCAGAAAGCTTGGATAGTATTTCAACAGGATCTCCAGACACTTGGCAAGAGACATACTACTCCTCGACTGCCGGCTGTCTGTTTACAGCCGCTTCCATGATCGCCAGTCTGTCGGCTTCACTGATCTGATCCAGTGCAGCCTGAATGTTGTTCAGAAGTTCTGTATTTTCCTTGGCAACGGCAATCGATACGGAAGTATCAACAACAAAACCTTTTCCTTCTTCGAACATGACGATCGCCAGATCCGGATTCGCTGCAACGACACCGTTGGCTACCGGAAGTTCGGCAGTGATAGCATCGACTTCGCCTGACTGTAAAGACAGGATCATACGCGGATAAGTGGCAAGCGGGGTCATGTGTACGACACCGTTGATCTGGTCGATGACTTCATCATAGGTCGTATTGGCCTGTCCAAGGACCTTTTTGCCGCTTAATTGCTGAATATCGCTGATACCCGTCAGATCGGAGTCTTTTCTGACGATAACGACCATCTGCGACTCATAATACGGTGTAGTGAAATTCACTTCTTCAGCTCTTTCCGGAGTTTCCGTCATACCGGCAATGATGCAGTCGATCGCTCCGGCATTCAAGGAAGGGATCAGCGAATCCCAGTCTGTCTTGACAACCTGCACTTCCATGTCCAGCTTTTCGGCGATCATCGACGCAATCACCACGTCGTAGCCATCCGCAAAATCGACAGAAGAGATCTGTACAGCCGTATCAGAATCCTCGACCTGAGTCCAGTTGAACGGCGCATAGTCGCATTCCATACCCACACGTAAAACATTGGAAGATTCCTCATTGCTTTGCATAGAGGAACATCCGGCAGCACACAAAAGTACCAATAATACCATTAATAATTTTTTCATCTTTTTCATCCTTTCAATAAAAAATCGTATGCACTATCACATACGAATCTCATCGAAAGTAATAGCGCCTCTTCTTGCGAAGGAGTGCTACAGGTATTTCCTGTAACCCCATGCTCCATAAATGCCTTCAGGGAACATTCGGCGATGATTGCCTTTCCTGTATTTCACAGCCTACCGGCTCCGTACAGTACTCATCTGCACCGCTACCTCTATACACAGATTTTTTACTTTGTACATTATGAAACAGATTTTGATTTATGTCAACCTGTTTTCGATAATTCATTATTTCCTCCTTGATGCGTTTTTAGAAAGAAAAAGGACGGAGAATCGTCTTTCCGTCCCTGATGAGTTCTATATTCAAATACCCTTAAGCTTTAAGATCTGCCGGAAAGACATCTTCCTTGATCTCGATAGTATAGGTGATGCCTAGTTCCTCGGCCCATCTGATATACTGTTCAACCTGTTCATCATCCAGCATGTCGGAGGAGATCAGTCCTTTCTGGTCGATCATGTCATTCACAAAAAGCCTGGTATACAGGAAAGCTCCCTGTCCGGTCAAATACATTTCGCCGGTCATCTTTGCTTTCTCGTAAGATTCGATCAGACCCGGGGCGGAAAGATGCAGCTCTACCATGACATTTTTTCCGTCTTTCTTTCCATATGCCTCAATGACGAATGCACCGCCATCGGAGATGATTCCCTCATCGATGATCTCTTTGATTTCTTTCGGATCCTTTGGAGCCTGCGGTACATGTTTTAGAATCACATCGTGCGGTATTTCCTTCTGACCGTCGACTTCTTCCTCTTCCCAGCTGAGCAGACCGGCTCGATACAGCGGTTCCGAGAACTGTATGCCTACACCGCCGTATTTGAAATAAGCGTTCTTGCAGCCTTTAAAATACTTCTCGGAGTTAAAAGCGACATAAACCGGTTCATCATGCGCGTGTTCACACAACATCACCGGACGCATGTCGTATTCCGGCCACTTGCGGTAGATTTTCCGGCTGAACGGTTTTGTGCGGATGATTTCCCCGTTTTCCAAGGCAAACGCATCCTCCTGCATGTCCGCAAGAGCGACATCGGTACTCCACCAGAACGGAAGGAATCTCTTGGCCTCGACTCCTTCATAGACCATCATGTTTAGTGTATCGCAAGTATCCAGTTCGTTCACACATTTTCTAGCCATAACACACATGACACCCGGGGCAGAACCGGTTCCGATAATTGCAGTAGTGTTGTTTTTTGCAAAGACCTTGCCGTAGTTCTCATACATATAACGGATTCCGGCGATCCAGCGGTCATACGGATCGACATCCATGCATTCCGGTAGATTCTCGACAGCGGCAAGATCCTGGTAACAGCATCCCAGATCCATGGCTGCTCTTAACATGTTTGCTCCGTAGTTCAAAGGCATGACATTCACCAGCAGTTCACATCCTTCCGCCGCCTTTTTGATTTCATCCAGATTGGCTGCATTGACTTTTTTCGGAGTTCCTTTTTTCATTAGTTTACAGACGGCTTTTGCCGCCTCGAAATCATAATCGGCACAGATGATTTCTTCCACATTGGGTTCTTCATCCAGTTTTCTGCAGATGGTGGAACCCTGAACACCGCATCCGCATACCATAACCTTTTTCATAACTATATTCCTTCTGGCTGATCAGCCATATTTATTATTATACTCAAGAAAGAAAAAGATCATCATTGGATTGATGATCTTTCTTTCATAATCTGGTCCGATCTAGAACCTTGTTACTAATAATATACTGTCCAGTTCTTCTAAAGAAGTCTACCTTATTACAATCCTATATTATCATATTTTCTCCGTATTCGATATGAAATATAAGATACAAGCCAGATGATGAAATGAAAAGATGGTGAACATACCGGTATGCATCCCTGCAGTGACCGATACGACACGTTTGTATTAATGGATGATATTATCTGTTATTCTTTATTGTCCTGTCTTTTAACGGTGTCCTCTTCTTTCCAGGTAAGACAAGGATAATACATGAACATGGCAAAAAAGATGACAGCTCATCATCAGACCGGATAAAAAAGCGGGGAGTATGTCCCCGCCAAGCAGAATGAATCGGTTTATTTATCACCGTAGTGGCTTCCGCACTGGATGATCTCCAGATTGCCGTTAAAGATCCTGAACACGATCCTGTTCTTGTCATCGATCCTGACGCTCCAGTATCCAGCAAGATTTCCTGAAAGAGGTTCAGGTTTTCCTGTGCATTCGTATCCGTTGCGATCGATATCCTTTATCAGGCGGTTGATTTTCTTCAGGATGGCTTTATCCTTGCCTTGCCACTTCAGGTATTCCGCTCACGCATCATCGTCCCAGAGTTTCTTCATTCATCGGCCTCGATCAGCTCATGTTCCTTCAGGGAAGTGATGCCTGCTTCCAGATTGCTGATCCTTCTTTGCAGTTCCATGATGTTTTCGCTGCTGTAGAACGGATCGGCAGAGATCTCAAAAGGAATTCTTCTTTCCCTGATGACCTTCTTGGCGAACATGATAAAGGCGGAAGACATTGATAGGCCCATTTCCTTGCATACCTCTTCCATCTGTATCTTCATATCCTCATCCATTCTGAAATTGATCATTTTCTGAGTCATGAAAGAATCCTCCTTTATATCAAAGACATTATACTTCTATTGCTATATTATGTAAAGCATTTTATATATTTTTGCTTTATGAAGTAAACGGCAGTCATCAAATGGCTACCGTCTATTGTGGTTTACAATCATTGAGTTGATGATTAATTACCCCACACCGCATACAGGATGACTGTCGTTCCGGCATATGTTTCATTGTAAGGATAGATATAGGTAGCGGGATATTCAGGAACAGCTGCGTTTTTGTGGGTGGACCAGCCTAGGAAGCTGCAGCCCGCTTTTTTGTAGGCGTTGTTGGTAAGCCTGGTATCCTTGTATATGATCTGATCCTTCATGGTTCCGGTAGTTCCTTCTCCTGCTATGAAGCGGATGGTGATGCCCATCGATCTCTGGCTGATCTTGAAGGAAACGGTCTTTGTTCCGCCGTATTTTCCTTTTCCTTTCAGGGTTACAGTGGCTGTGCCCTTCTGGATATTGTTGGAATAGGATAGGATGTCATAATCAAGAGATGACAGGGTTTCAGATCCGACTTTTACAGTGATGTCCTCCTTGTTCAGCCATACAGGCTTGCCCGTATAGTACTGGACAGGGATGGTGACTTTGGCCTTGGAGATGTCTACGGCAATGATGCGGAAGGTGCCTTCCCTGGTTCCTTCGTAGTTGCCTTTGCCGGTAACGGTAACCTTAATGACAGCGTTGACCGGAAGAATGTCATTTGACTGCACCTCT
Source organism: Erysipelotrichaceae bacterium (assembly GCA_017432885.1). Taxonomy (GTDB): domain Bacteria; phylum Bacillota_I; class Bacilli_A; order Erysipelotrichales; family Erysipelotrichaceae; genus Colivicinus. The sequence continues at coordinate 59,594 of JAFRIE010000051.1, forward strand.
TCCCCTTTATGCCTGATGATCGTCGGCCTGGTCTTATCGGAACCGTCGATGATCGAAGTATCGTTCAGATAGGTGTAGGCGATGTTCTTTTCATAATCGGTTCCGGCAACCAGTTTCTTTCCGTCTGTATCCGTCAGTACAGGAGCGGACTTCCAGGCATTGGCCTTGGTTGAACAAACCTTGTCAGGGATGGTGATGGATACTTTGGAAAGATCCTTCTTTCCGATCATGAAGGTTTTGGTCAGAGTTCCCGAGAAGTTCCCCTTTCCCTTGATGGTAAGGGTGGCTGTTCCGAGTTTGGTGTTGTTCTTGTAGGAGAGGGTGAAGTCCTTGCCTGCTTCAAGCTCATTTCCGTTGAACAGGATAGACGGGACAGGCTTTGATCCGCCCTTCATGTAGAACTGGTCAGGGATATCAGATACTGTTACCTTATCCGTATCGGTCAATGGCTGAGGAACGATCCTGAAGGTCTTCTTCAGTGTTCCCGTATAGGCTCCCATGCCGGTATAGATTACTGTAGCTGTGCCTGCGTTGACGTTGTTCAAGTATTCCACGGTGTAGTTTCCCGCAGGATCGATGCAGTGCTTCTCCGTGATCTTGTTTACTGTAGTGGTGTAGTAGAGCTTGACATCGTCCTGGGTGATCGGTTCTCCAGTATAGACCGCCGATACAAGATCCGCCTTGTACTTGGATATGGAGGTTCCCGTAACCTTGAAGGTCTTGGTGAGAGTGCCGATGTAGTTGCTGGAAACTTCAAGACCTCTGATGATCACAGTGGCTGTGCCCACTTTATCGTTGTCGATATGTTCCAGTTCATAGTCCGTGCCTTCCTGAAGTACGTAATTGTTCTTCCTGTCTGTGATGATCAGAGTATCCTGTGTACAAGGATTTGTTCCGTCGTAGAGGATAGAGGACTTGAATCCCGTTATCGTCAATGAAGACATCAGGGTGAAGTGGGAGATCCTGTATTCCTTATAGACGGTTCCCGTACAGCTTCCCTTTCCCGTGATCGCCACGTGGTAGATGACATCGTGTCCGCTGCTTCCGATGGATTTCGGATCATCGGATGCCGTCTCATAGGAAACGGTGTAGTCCGTATTGGCCTTGAGTTTGTTTCCTTTTACGATAACGGAGGATACTGTCGGCTTCTGGGACTTTCCGTTGTAGGCGAAGACGTCCTTGTTTAGAGTCACTGCTGCAGAAGAGATATCAAGAGGCGTTATGGTGAAGGTCTTGGTCAATGTGCCTGTATAGTTGCCCTTGCCTGTGATCGTTACAGTGGCTGTGCCTGCCTTTGTATTGCTGGAATACTTGAGGGTGTAGTCCTTACCTTCAGTAAGCCTTGTCTTGCGGTAGTAGACTCTGAGATCCTGGGTGACGGCTTTGCCGGTGTATGGAAGATCAGGAAGCTGGGAGGTCCACAGGCCTGAAGGGATCTGCTCCGGTGTAGGAGGCATGTCTCTAGGATCTATCTTTTCGTAACCCTCTTCCTTGACTGTGTAGATAAATGCAGCGACATCTGAATCTCTGAAATTGTCTGCAACAGCGTATGCCTTGATGATCACTGTACCATCATCACTGATCATTGAATCATCGATGATGATGGAATCCTCGTATAACGTTGACTCCTCATTTGGCAATGAGGCATCTGTCGTATAGTAGATCCTGGAATCAGGCGTATCACAGAACAGGGAGATCCTCATATCTCTGTCGATAAGAGAGCCGGATTCAATATCGGAATACGGCATCGAAGCGTTGTATTTGATATTCCATTGGGCATACAGAACAATAACCGCATCATTTTCCGATGAAAGATTCAGTATCTCCTCTCCTTCTTCGAAAGATCTGCCTGAACCGTCGGGACTCGTGTTCCAGCTTAGCAGAGTGACCTTGCCGCTTAAAAACCTGTTCTCCGAGATCCTTCCGACGACTCCGTATTCGTATTCCTGATCATAGGTATAGTCAAACAATCCGTTGGAATCATAACGGATATAGTATCTGTTTCTCTGCCACTTTGCATAAAGGGTATAGTTTCTTTGAGAACTCCTTCTTATTTCTGTGATTGGCTCACCGGTAAACGAAGGATTTTCATACCAGCCTTTGAACTGATAACCTGTCCTGTATGGATCATCAAGCGTTATAACATCATACGGATCATAGGTATAGGAGGTAGGATTATAACCCGATCCGCCGTTGTAATAATAGGTAATAGTGTATTCGGTATGATATAAAGCATATTCTTCCGCTATTCTGTTGAACAGGCTTAACGAACAGTTGTAGACGACTTCTGCACCGTTGTTCCAGTTCGTGCCCCATTTATCGATAGCGCTTTGTTCATCAGGCATATCTGTATAGATGGTTTTGCTGCTATTGAGACCTAAATTGGAAACAATATTGGACATTTCAGAAGAAACATAATACAGCTGTACTGAATAAGGAATCGCATTAGATCCTATTGAAGTTAGATTATTTGGTACTACCAAAGATACGAATCTGCAGCCAGAGAAAGCAGAGCCTCCTATTGATGTTACGGAATCAGGGATGGTGATGGATGTTAAAGATGTGCAGTTATAGAAAGTACGGTATCCTATTGATGTCACGGAATTACCGATCATTACAGACGTCAGCGAAGAACAGCCAGAGAAAGCATAGTCACTTATTGATGTCACGGAATCAGGGAGATCTATGGATGTTAATGAGGTGCAGTCAGAGAAAGAACTATTTCTTATGTATCTTACGGAATCAGGGATGGTGATTGATGTCAAAGAGGAACAGCCAGAGAATGCATACACAGGTATGAATTCAATGCCCTGCGGTATTTCCAGATCTGTTACAAGTTCACCACCGAAATACAGATTATGCCCACAGTTAAGAGGATTGGAATAATAATCAGAAAACGAAATAGAGAGCAGGTTTTCAATACTAGAAAAATCAACATAATTCAAACTAGTGCAGCCAGAGAATGCATATTTTCCTATTGATGTCACGGAATCAGGGATGATGATGGATGTCAAAGAGGAACAGCCAGAGAATGCATATTTTCCTATTGATGTCACGGAATCAGGGATGATGATGGATGTCAAAGAGGAACAGCCAGAGAATGCATAGTCACTTATTGATGTTACGGAATTACCGATCGTTACAGACGTCAGCGAAGAACAGCCGGAGAAAGCATTGTTTCCTATTGATGTCACGGAATCAGGGATGATGATGGATGTCAAAGAGGAACAGTTATAGAAAGTACTGTACCCTATTGATGTCACGAAATTGCCAATA
>JAFRIE010000052.1 GCA_017432885.1 Erysipelotrichaceae bacterium
CCATCATGCAGATACGGATACATGCTGTCTCCCTGCACGACGCAAGGAAGTAGAACAAAGCGCATCAGAATGAATGTTATGGCCGCTACGGAAAATACAAATCGAATCAGTTCCCAGAAAGAATTCTTTTTCATCTCTACCATTATAGTATAAAAAAGCTGCATATCGCAGCTTTTCGAGATTATCTGATCTCTTTCAGTTTCGCAGACTTGCCGGAACGCTGTCTCAGATAGAACAGTTTTGCTCTTCTGACCTTGCCTCTTCTGACAACCGTGATCTTATCGATAATCGGTGAATGTACAGGGAATGTTCTTTCAACACCGACACCGGAAGAAATCTTTCTAACAGTGAAGGTCTGTCCGATACCGGAACCCTGAACCTTAACGACGATTCCTTCATAAGCCTGAATACGTGACTTGTCGCCTTCCTTGATCTTAACGTCGACACGAACAGTCTGCCCCGGACGCAATTCTGGAAGATCTGACTTCATCTGTTCTTTAGTGATCTCATTTACTAAATTTAAGTTCATCTTTTCTCCTTTACACAATATAGACATCTGTTCATAATCATTTCGAAAAGCGGAACAGCGCTTAATAAGGATAACATAAGTGAATCATTAAATCAAATGATTCTGCTTCAAAAAGGCGTAAATCCCCTCTTGGTCCACTGATCCGGTATGCAATGGAATGAGTTCTTTAAGCTTTTCCGAAGCATTGCCCATGATGACGCCTGTCGAATTCAGCAGCATCGGCAGATCGTTCTCCATGTCGCCAAAAGACAGAATCTGTTTTGTGCCGCATTGAAGCAGGTCGGCAAGATGTCTGATTCCCGATGCCATGTCTACTCCTTTCGGAGTGATCTCGTAACAGTAAGGAGACGAAAAGGCGTGATTGTACTTATCCAGATCGAGAAACTTTACCTGTATTTCTTCTTTTACTCTATCCTTAGGATCGTTCAGAACCATCACCTTGGAACGTTCCTTGTCGTTCATCGAATAGTCGTACAGTTCCGGAATCAGCCATCTGGCCTTCATCCATTCAAGAATCACAGGATTCTCTGACATTCTGTTTACCAGAAATCTTTCTCCTTCATAGATGCCAAGGGTCAGATATTCAATATCCTGGAATTCTTTACCGATTCTAACGACATCTTCTTTTGCTAACGGATTAATGAACACCGTTTCATTTTTCCTTACATCCATGAATTCCGTTCCGTTGCATCCGGAGATATAGTCCAGAGGATATACACCGAATACATCATAAAAAGCTTTCAATGCGAGAAAGCACGGTCTGCCGCTGGCCAGACATATCTTGTATTCTTTATCCTTCAGAAGTTCTAAAGCTTCTCTTGTACGGTCTGATGCGTGATAGCTGAAGTCGATCAGTGTTCCGTCATAGTCGAAAACGATCGCCCTGATCTCGTTTTTATAGTTCATTTCCGATCTCTTCCAGAAGATTCTTTTCTTCTTTGCTTAATTCCCTGTTTTCCAGAAGATCGGGACGATATCTCATCGTCTCTTTTAAAGCCATTTTCAGATTGTATTTCCTGATTTCCGCATGATTCCCGTTCTGCAGTACATCAGGGACCTTTTCACCGTCGTATTCGACAGGTCTTGTATACTGCGGATATTCCAGCAGGCCGTTGTTGAACGATTCTTCTTTCAGGGAATCCGATGATATTCCTTCATCCAGTAGACGCAGTATTC
>JAFRIE010000053.1 GCA_017432885.1 Erysipelotrichaceae bacterium
GCTCGATCACTACATTACTGAAATCGATGGGTTTGGAAGGGGCTGCGAACGAGTCTGCCGGAGCTTTAGCCTTCTCAGAAGCTTCAGCGCTTACACTGTTTCCTTCGCTGCCGGTCTTTACAGACTTCATCGTCGGGAACTCTTTCGAGAAATGCTCATGTCGTGTAAATCCGCTTAAATCCGACATTTTCTCTTTCCCGTTCTGCCGTATTCGTCTTAATCCGTGTTAATTGGTTCATAAAAATGTGTTACGGATGTGTTAATTGGCAGATTTTCAAAAGCTATGGTTTACGATACCTCCGTACCGGAATCATCCATCAAGGACTCTTCCTAAATCACGTCGTTATCGTTTAACTTCTTAAATTCATCCTGCTTCTTCTTTTCCGATACTTCGGCATAGATATCCAGAGTAGTCTGAATGTCCTTATGCCCCATAACGGACTGAATTACCTTCACATTGGTTTCGTTCTCACAAAGCCTCGTACAAAACGTATGCCTGGTAATGTGGCAGCTGAAGCGTGGAATCATCAGAGGTTCTCTATGCTCTTTCGCCGCTTTTACTTCTTCCCTGCAGTTATGGTCATCAACAATTCTCTTGATTGCTCTGTTGATGCCCGCGGGGTTGTGCAGATTCCCAAAGCGGTTACAGAAGATGAACCCACTCATACCATCAAGCTCGACTACATTCTTATAGCCGTACTTTTTCTGATTCTCCTTCTCAAGATTCAAGGCTTTCTGTACCTTTTCAAGCATCGGGATCGTTCTTGTTCCCGCTTCTGTCTTAGGTTCATTTACCTCAAACTCACACTTGAAGGAGTTATCAGACCTCGGATAGTATGAAACGCTGTGGTTGACGCTGATCTCATTATTATCAAAATCAACATCCTTCCATCTGAGACCAATGATTTCTCCAACTCTGCACCCTGTTCCAAACATTACGATGAACAGAGGCTTCCACCTGATGTACTCCGGCTCGTCAATAAAGCTAAGAAATGCCTGCTCCTCCTCAACTGTCAAAGCATGACGCTGTTCTGCCTTTCCGAGCTTCTTCTTAAGCTCTGCCATTACTCCGTCCGTAGGATTATTTCTGATGATATCATCACGGACTGCGAGCTGGAAGGTCGGATGAAGCACCGAATGAACTGAATCCACGGTATTGACGCTTAATCCTCTTCCAATCAAGGCATTGTAAAAGAGCAACACATCGGAGAACTTAACGTCCCCTACTTTCTTCTTGCCGAAACCATTCCTTACATAGCGGTCGTAGGTATATACATAATTCGACATCGTGGTTCCACGAAGGTTCGTCTTGGTAGATATGTAACGATCAAAGACAAAGTTCACATCGGCGTGTCCCTGGGCATATATATCAAGCCCATCCATTTTGTCCTTCTCTATCCGCTTCTCCCTATCTCTCAGTTCATGCAAGTCCTTGGAGTATATGCTCTTTCGGTTTCCAAACTGATCGGTAAAAGTATAACGGTAAAGGTTCCTGTCTTTCTCGTAACTCTCTCCCTTATGCAATACCCTCCCTTTGGAGTCTTTTCTTGCTTTTGCCATTCTTCTTTCCTTTCTGTGATTAAGATAGGAAAGAGCATTTTGCAAAATTACGCCTTGGCACCGATAGCTATCTTAACACCCTGACGTATGATCTCTGTTATGGTCTGTCCGCTTTGGTCTGCACGCTTCTTCAGCAGTTCGTACTCTTCGTCCGTAAATCGGATCGAAATCTTATTGGCTTTCGGCTTTTCAGCTTTCGGCCTGCCCATCTTTGCC
>JAFRIE010000054.1 GCA_017432885.1 Erysipelotrichaceae bacterium
AGATCAATGGCTGCGGATGAAGGATTCGAACCTTCGCAATGGTGGATTCAGAGTCCACTGCCTTACCGCTTGGCTAATCCGCAAGGACAATAACTATTATATAATAAAAACATAGAAATTAGTAAAGAAAATTCAGTTTAATTTCACAAAGACGGGTTAGGATTAGATTATGGCAAAACTATTAGTTGCGGATGATGAAGAAAAGATTAGAGAAATGTTAGGCAAGTATGCCTTGCATGAAGGCCATGAAGTAACGCTCGCCAGTAATGGATCAGAGGCTTTGCAGCTGTTTAAAAACGGCGATTTTGATCTGGTCATACTGGATGTCATGATGCCGGAGATGGATGGCTATGAAGCTTTAAAACGGATGAAGGAGATCAGGGATGTTCCATGTATCTTTTTGACAGCTTTAGGCCAGGAATATGACCGTATCTATGGCTTTGATATTGGTGCGGAAGACTATGTAACCAAGCCGTTTTCCCTAAAAGAACTGATGATGCGTATCAAAGTCATTCTAAAAAGAGAAAGCCGTGAAAGCAACAAGATCATCGTAAAAGATCTCGTTGTGGATGAAGGAGCACATACCGTGACCCTCAACGGAGAAAGAGTCGAGATGGCCAACAAGGAATATGAACTGCTGCTTTATCTAATAAAAAACAGAGGAAATGCCTTAACCAGACAATCCATTATCTCAAAGGTGTGGGGTTATGAATACGATTCGGACGACCGTACCTTGGATACTCATATGAAACTCTTAAGAAAAGATCTGAAGGAGTATGGAAACTATATTACGACGATCAGGGGAGTAGGATACCGTTTTGAAAAGGAAGACTAGTCTGCGGCTGCAGCTCATCGCCATCCTGCTGGCATTTGTCGTTTTACTGATGGGAACCGTCTATTTTGTTCAGACGACTTTTCTTGATGACTTTTATAAGATCCATAAGATCAGTTCCATTGAGAATGTCGGAAAACAGATTGCCGGACTGATTGGAGATGATGATTTTGACGATATCGTGGAAGAAGCCGGAATGACTAACGAAGTCTGTATCCGGGTCGTATCCAATCATCCGGAATACGCTTATACCGGAGCCTGTACCTTGAGAAGTCTGGATAACAACATGATCAATATGATGGCACAGGAAACAATGAACGAAGAAACGGGAGAAAAGCTTTTTGATGACTTCCGTTATCAGAGAAGACCGGAGGAAGCACCGGAAAAAGTATTTGTTTTTTCTAAGATCATCTCTTACAACAATGAACCGGTCATGGTTCTGGTATCAACAGGAATCACGCCACTTTCCGCTACGATTTCTACCCTGAAGTCCCAGTATTACATCATCTCGATCGCCGTCATCATCATGACTCTGATCCTCGCGTTGATTATTTCCCGAATTATTCTTAGGCCGGTTAAACAGATCTCGGAGGAGTCCAGAAATCTTTCTAAAGGTCAGTACGACGGAAACAAAGTCAGGACCGATTCCAGGGAAATGTCAGAATTAAACGATACTCTGATTCAGGCAAACGAAGATATCCAGAAAGCCGATAAGGCTAAGAAGGAACTGCTGGGGAATGTTTCTCACGACTTAAGAACGCCATTAACCATGATCGTCGGATATGGCGAAATGATCCGTGATCTGCCGGAAGAGAACACCGAAGAGAATCTGAATGTCATCATTGAAGAAGCGAAGCGTCTTTCAACGCTGGTCGATGACCTGATCGATATTTCCAAGGCTGATACAGTTCCTCTGGAACTGAAGAAAGAAGATATCAGATTAAATCTTCTTCTGGAAGATGTGTTTCATCAGTATCAGAAATACTGTGAATCACAGGGTATTGATTTTATCCTAAAAAAAGTCGATGAAGATCCGGTAATCAGTATTGATATCAAGAGGATCAAACAAGTCCTGTACAATTTCATCAACAATTCATTAAACTACAACAGTAAGGATCAGCAGCAGATCATTCTTGGCGCAGAAAAGAACGGCGATGTCTACCGCGTTTATGTCTATGACAACGGAGAAGGGATAGATGAAAAAGATCTGCACAACATATGGGACCGTTACTATAAGGTCGATAAGGAACATAGGCGTCATCACATCGGATCAGGAATCGGACTGTCATTATCGAAAGAGCTGCTGATTGCTCATGGTTTGAATTATGGCGTGGAATCTGAGCCGAAGCAGTATTCGAAGTTCTATTTCGACCTGCCGGAAAAAAGATAAATCTTCTGTATCTGTACTATAATGAGGATAAGAATGGAGCTCTACCTATGAAAATCGTTCTGGAACACCTGACAAAACAGTTTATCAGCCGTCATAACAGTTCGGAGATCGTTACTGCTGTCGATGATTTTAATTTTGAAATTCCGGATGGGAAGCTTGTAGGTCTGCTGGGTCCTTCCGGCTGCGGCAAGTCTACGACGCTGAATCTGATCTGCGGTCTGGAAGTCCCGACAGAAGGAAAGATCTACTTCGGCGACCTGGATGTAACGGATCTTCCTCCGGAGAACAGAGGAGTTGGTATGGTTTTTCAGAACTATGCTTTATATCCTCATTTAACTGTCAGACAGAACATCATGTTTCCTTTAGAAAATTTAAAAGGCGAACAAAAACTTTCCAAGGAAGTCATGAACGAGAAAGTGCTGGAAGCTGCCAGACTGGTTCAGATCGATACTTTAATGGAAAGAAAGCCTTCAGAGCTCTCCGGAGGCCAGCAGCAGCGTGTGGCGATCGCCAGGGCTCTAGTTAAGACTCCGGGTGTCCTGCTTCTGGATGAACCTTTAAGCAATCTGGATGCACGGTTAAGACTGCAGACCAGAGAACAGATCAGAAGAATACAGAAAGAAACAGGAATCACGACGATCTTTGTTACTCATGACCAGGAAGAAGCGATGTCGATTTCCGATCTGATCATTGTCATGAAAGAGGGTATGATGCAGCAGATGGGCAAGCCGCAGGAAGTTTATAATCATCCTGCCAACCTGTTTGTGGCGAAGTTTCTGGGAACACCTGCGATCAATGTATTTGAAGGAAAGATCCTCAACCATAAAGTCTATATCGGAGAAGATATGATTCTGGACACGGATGCAGAAGACCAGGAGATCTATATCGGCATCCGTCCGGAAGGCTTTATTCCTGATAAAAACGGAAGTTTCCGTTGCCGTTTTGACCGTATCGAAACGACCGGAAGAGATACCAGCATCGTCTGTCATAATGACAGCTGCATCTCGGACAGTGATATTCGGGTCATCGTCGATTCCGATGATGAGATCAACAACGATAACGGCATCATCCGTTTTAATCTCAAAGCAAATAAAACACATCTATTCTCCAAGAAGGATGAAAAGGTAATCTGATGTATAATCGCAACAATCTGAAAGGGTGGCTGTATCTGCTGCCTGCTTTGGCATTTGTCGTTGTATTTATGGTCTATCCTCTGATCGATGTTTTTATCTACTCCTTTGAAGAAAGCTACAACTTCGCATCTCAGACCTATACCGGTATCGGACTATACAACTACTCTTATATCCTGCATGATCCATATTTCCTGCAGGCTGTTAAGAACACCTTTATCCTTGTCATTATTACCGTTCCATTGTCGACTGGAATCGCCTTGCTGATATCATTGGCACTAAACTCGATCAAGAAACTGAAGGATCTCTTCCAGACTGTTTTCTTTCTGCCTTATGTTACCAATACACTGGCAGTCGGTCTGGTCTTTATGATCCTGTTCAAGAAAACGGCTTACAGCGAAGGCCTGATCAATCTTCTCTTAAACAGCATAGGAATTTCCTCCATTGATTTCATTGAAGGACCGTACTGGGCAAAGATGTTTGTCCTGTGCTTTTATACCGTATGGGTCGTACTGCCTTTTAAGATCCTGATCCTGACCAGTGCTTTAGCTTCGGTAAACAAAGACTACTACAACGTTGCCAGAATAGATGGCACCAGCAAGCTTCGTATCTTTACCAGAATCACTCTTCCGATGATATCTCCGTCTTTGTTCTATCTGATCATTACGGGTTTCATCGGTGCATTCAAGGCCTATTCCGATGTCGTCGCGCTGTTTGGAACGGATCTCAATGCCGCAGGCATGAATACGATCGTCGGCTATGTCTATGACATGCTGTACGGGAATTCGGGAGGCTATCCATCCTTTGCTTCGGCTGCGGCGCTGGTGCTGTTCGCCATCGTCTTGACTATTACGGTAATCAATCTTCTGGTTTCCAGAAAGAACGTACACTATCAGTAACATGGATAAGATCAAAGAATTAGAAAGAAAAAGCAGAGCACGCAATACCGCCTGGACAGTCGCCGTTTTCGCATTGCTTGTACTATGGGCAGTCATCGTTCTGTTCCCGTTCTACTGGATGCTTCTGACATCCGTAAAATCCTATGCTTCCTATAATGCCGAATACGTTCCGAAATTCTTTACGCTGTCACCCACAATAGAGAACTATGTTCAGGCCTTTACCGCCGTTCCTTTGGCCAAGTATTTCGTAAACACGATCATTTTCACCATTGTTACAACCGGGCTGATGCTGATCATCGTCGTCTTATCGGCTTTCGCTTTCAGCAGGCTGGAATTCAAAGGAAAGAATCTGGTCTTTACGCTGTTTCTTTCGTTGATGATGATACCGAACGAGCTGGTAATCATAACCAACTTTGTTACTATCACCAACGCCGGTCTGAGGAACTCCTTTGCCGGACTGATCCTTCCAAGCGTGACCAGCGTATTCTATATCTATTTGTTAAAGGAAAACTTCGAACAGATCCCGGACGAACTGTATAAAGCCGCAAAAGTGGACGGAACCAGCGATTTCAAGTATCTCTGGAAGGTAATGATACCGATCTGCAGGCCTACCATCGTCACGGTCGTTATCCTGAAAGTCATCGAATGCTGGAACTCCTACGTATGGCCAAGGCTGATCACGGATGACGAGAATTACTTCCTGGTTTCCAATGGTATCCAGACCATCAGAGAATCCGGTTTTGGCAGAGAAAACATTCCGGCCATGATGGCGGCTGTCGTTGTGATATCCGTTCCTTTGATCATTCTCTTCCTGATCTTCCATAAGAAGATCATGGAAGGTGTTTCCAGAGGAGGTACCAAGGGATGAAAAAGAAACTGTCTTGTATCGTTTCCATGATTCTGATTTGTATCTCTCTGTGCGGATGTCACGGTTCGAAAGAATCAAGTCTTTTTGTGCTGCCTGAGAGTTTCGATGAAACAAAACAGTATGAGATTACCTTCTGGGCCAAGAACGATACGAACATCAATCAGGTAAACGTCTATAAGAAAGCCATAAAAGATTTCGAAGAAATATATCCAAACATTACTGTCAGTCTGAAGCTTTATACTGACTATTCACGCATCTATAATGACGTCATCACCAACATCTCGACCAATACGACACCGAATGTCTGCATCACTTATCCGGACCATATCGCGACTTATATGACCGGAAACGACACAGTCGTCTGTCTGGATGAACTGCTGACGGATGAAGACTACGGTCTAGGGGGATCGCAGGTTAGATTCGACAGTCCTGAAAAAGATGAAGTAGTCGATGAATTCCTGAATGAATGTATCATCAAGGGGAAGTATTATGCTTTACCTTTCATGCGTTCTACAGAAGCTCTGTATATCAATAAAACATATGTAGATAAACTTGGCTATGAGATCCCGGATGTCGTCACCTGGGAATGGATTTTTGAAGTATCGGAAGCCGCAACGGAAAAGGATCCGGATGGAAACTATGTCGTAAACGGACAGAAGATCATGATACCGTTCATCTACAAGTCTACGGACAATATGATGATCAGCATGCTGAAGCAACTGAATGCTCCGTATTCTGAAGAAGACGGAACCGTTCTGATTTTCAATGATACAACAAAGGAAATCCTTTATGATATTGCCAAACACACGGCAAAAGGCGCTTTTTCTACTTTCAAGATTTCCAGCTATCCTGCCAACTTCCTGAATGCCGGACAGTGCATCTTTGCGATTGACTCGACAGCCGGAGCTACCTGGATGGGAAGCAAGGCGCCTCTGCTGGATATTCCTAAAGATCAAATCGTTGATTTCGAAACTATAGTCAGACCGATACCGCAGTATGATATATCTGACATAAAGATGATCTCTCAGGGTCCTTCTCTATGCATCTTTAACAAGACAGATCCGCAGGAAGTGCTCGCGTCATGGCTGTTTGCCCAGTATCTGCTTACTAACGATGTACAGATCGCCTACGGCATGACGGAAGGCTATATTCCTGTTACGCAAAAGGCGCACGAATCGGCAGAATATCAGGATTATCTAAATAGAGAAGGGGAAGATGACAATATCTATTACAACATCAAGATTGAAGCATCCAGACTGCTTCTGGAGAATACGGAACATACTTTTGTTACTCCGGTCTTCAACGGTTCCGCTTCTCTGCGTGATGCGGCAGGAAGCCTGATCGAGAATACCTGCAAGTCGGTTAACCGCAAGGAAACAATCGATGACGCTTATTTTGACGCTCTGTTTGAAAAGCTGACCTCACTATATCATCTGGATCAGATCAGCGCGCAGAGGACAAAAAAAGACTTGGGTCCGCTCCCGCCGACATCTGTCGCCCTGCTTGGTTCTCTGGGTGCGGCATGGCTGCTGATAGGAGCATATACGATCATCAGTTACAGAAAAGACAAAGGCATAAAATAGTGCCTTTGTTTTACTGATGTGTTATGATAATGTTGTTCTAAAGAATTGCTTTAGGAGGAGAAAAAATGAAAAAACTGTTAACTGTATTATTAGGTCTGATGATGATCCTGTCTCTCAGCGCATGCAAGAAACAGGAAGAACCTCAGGTCGATCCCGAACCGGCTCCGACAGATGATGTAGTCGTCATGAACTATGGCGAATATGCGGCCGCTGAACTCGGCTCAAAGGTCGTAATTGAAGCTTATGTGCAGGCTGCACAGTCATACTGGAATGGTGCGAAACTGTATCTTCAGGATAAGGACGGCGCTTACTTCGTATATTGCGACGGTAAAGGCGAGGATATCAACCTTTCTGAAGAAGACTATGGAAAACTGGTTCCTTCTGTTGATTATTCTGCAGGTTGGACCGGTCTGTGCGATGGTACAAAGGTCCGTGTCGAAGGTGTCAAATCAGAATGGTCCGGCGAAGTTGAAATCGCAGAAGCGACTGTTACGATTCTTGAAGGAGAGAAGTGGGTCGCAGAAGCCGAAGATGTCACAGCGCTGCTGGGAAGTGATGAACTGGCTGATCACATGAACAAGAAAGTCAAATTCTCAGGTCTTACTGTTGCGGCAAGCAAAGATGCAGAAGGCAATGATGTTGCATTCCTGTACAACTGGGATGGCTCAGGTGCCGAAGGAAGCAACAACGACCTGTACTTCAATGTAACAAACGGCGAAGCTCCATTTACGTTTGTAGTTGAATCGTATCTGTGCTACGAAGGATCTGAAGTATATGAAGCCGTCAAGGCTCTGAATGTCGGCGATACTGTCGATCTGGAAGGCTTCCTGTACTGGTACAACGGTGCGAATCCGCATATCACTTCTGTCACAGTCAGATAAGCAAAACATGATTAAAGGAAGAACCCTGGTTCTTCCTTTTTTATTTGCATTTTTGTGAATATTTTCATAATTTTCAGTATAATGAATATGTAGTCATAAATAGGAGGAAAAAATTATTATGGCCGTAAAAGTTGCGATTAATGGTTTCGGACGTATCGGAAGACTTGCTTTCCGTCAGATGTTCGGTGCCGAGGGTTACGAAGTTGTTGCGATCAACGACTTAACAAGCCCTAAAATGTTAGCTAATTTATTAAAGTATGACTCCGCTCAGGGCGGTTACTGCGGCGTTTTCGGTGAAAACCTGCACACAGTATCTTCTAAGGAACCTGAATTAGAAGAAGATGGAAAGACGGTTAAAGTTCCTGGTTCTATTACCGTAGACGGCAAGGAAATCACGATCTATGCAAAACCAAATGCAGCTGATCTGCCTTGGGGCGAACTGGATGTTGATGTTGTATTGGAATGCACAGGTTTCTATACTTCAAAAGCAAAGGCTCAGGCTCACATTGATGCCGGTGCCAAGAAAGTCGTTATTTCTGCTCCTGCAGGCAACGACCTTCCGACTATCGTTTACAATGTAAACCATAAGACGCTGACAAAAGATGACAAGATCATCTCCGCTGCATCCTGCACGACCAACTGTCTGGCACCTATGACAAAGGCATTAAACGATGCATATCCAATTCAGTCCGGTATTATGACGACTGTTCACGCTTATACAGGCGACCAGATGATCCTCGATGGACCACACAGAAAAGGCGACCTCCAGAGAGCGAGAGCAGGCGCTGCCAATATCGTTCCTAACTCAACCGGTGCTGCAAAGGCGATCGGTCTGGTTATTCCTGAACTCAACGGCAAACTGATCGGTGCTGCTCAGAGAGTTCCTACTGTTACAGGTTCTACAACCATCCTTCACGCTGTTGTCTGTGGTGAAGATGTAACGGTCGAAGGTATCAACGAAGCTATGAAGGCTCAGTCAAACGAATCCTTCGGTTATACGACGGAAAAACTGGTTTCTTCCGATATCATCGGTATGAGATTCGGTTCCCTGTTCGATGCAAACCAGACCATGGTTTCTAAAGTCGAAGACGGCAAGTATCTGGTACAGGTCGTATCCTGGTATGACAACGAGAACTCTTACACA
The DNA here is from genome assembly GCA_017432885.1 of Erysipelotrichaceae bacterium. Lineage (GTDB taxonomy): Bacteria > Bacillota_I > Bacilli_A > Erysipelotrichales > Erysipelotrichaceae > Colivicinus. The sequence continues at coordinate 8,728 of JAFRIE010000054.1, forward strand.
TCTCAGATGGTAAGAACGATCAAGTACTTCGCTGAATTAGGTTAAGAAGAAGCACAAGATAAAACAAAGACGGTTCTGTAATACAGAGCCGTCTTTTTGTTTATTGCTGAATGAGAATGATTTATATACAATAAGAATGATGTTCAGAAACAGCATATACCAGTTTTTCCGGATCATATTTACGCCATTGTTCCGGTTTTACTATCATCCGAAAATCATTGGAGCCGAAAGGATTCCGAAAGACGGATCTGTTATCCTTGCCGGGAATCACAAGCATGCCTTTGATCCGCTGCTGGTGGATATCTGTACAAGACGTACGGTGCATGCGCTGGCAAAAAGCGAACTCTTTGAAGGATTATTCGGCTTTTTCTTTTACGGGATCGGTGCCATTCCGGTTTATCTGGATGCTCCAAAGAATCCCGATGCCTATGCTAAAGCCAAAGAAACGCTTAAAAACGGAGAAATCATCAACATCTCTCCGGAAGCGGAAAGAAACTATACCGAAAAGATACTGTTGCCGTTTAAAACAGGAGCCGTCCGTCTGGCAATGGAAACCGAAACCAGAATACTTCCTTACTGCATTGTCGGGGAATACAGGTTTCGGTCAAAAAATCTCAGAATCGTATTCGGCGATCCGATGGAGATTCATGAAACAGAAGTTCCGGCAGCCAATGAACACCTGTACCGGAACATTGAAAAGCTTTTAAAAGAAAATGGGAAAATCTAGAGTACTGCTCGTCCGTCCGGAAGAATCACGAAGCAAATATGATTTTCAGGGCGTCATTGAAAACGAATGTCTGGAATTAGAATGGATCCGAAGGATCCTGGAAGATGTCGGTTACATCGTAACCGTTTTTGATAAGCAGGTTGAAACCCTTTCGTTTCAGGAATTCATTTCAGATCGGGACTTTGATGTTTTCTATGGGGAATGCAGGTGTTTTCAGGAGAGCTTTCTGCTGGAATATGTCAAAGCCTTTAAACAGAAATGTAATGGACTGACGATCGTCGGCGGGATCCATGCCCAGATGTGCAAGGAAAGGCTGTTTGTCGATGAAACGGATCTGGTTCTAAGCGGGTATAATTATACAGATCTTCCGCAGATCATTGAAGGAAACAGAGACATTCCGAATCTTTCATACCGGAAAAACGGAAACTGGGTCATAAATGCGACTAGACCTACGGACATTAAAACGCTGCCCTGGCCCAACAGAGAATACTTCTACAGCCACCCTGACCGTTATCCTTATCTGGATCTGAAACATGCCATGTGGATACGCAGCAGCTTTTCATGCCCGTACCGCTGCCGCTTTTGCCTGCGGAATCACATGAACCAGGGAATCTATTCCCGAAGAGACGTGCCGGATCTGGTAGATGAAATAGAGCAGAATGACAATGAGAACGTCTATCTTGTAGATGATGATTTTCTTTACGACGAGAATTATCTCAGACGTTTTATTGAAGAGATTAAGAAGAGAAAAATCAGAAGAAAATATATCTGTTACGGCCGTGCCGATTTCATTGCGGATCATGAGGACATCGTTGCGGAGTTCAAAGAGATAGGACTGGTCTATCTGCTGGTTGGTCTGGAAGATATCAGAGATGAGAAACTGCTCTCTTATAACAAGCACAATACCGTAAGAAACAACGAAAAATGTATCAGGATCTGTCATAAGCATCAGATTCGACTGATGGCGATGTTTATTCTGGGGCTCGATTTTCGCGGTAAAGATTTTCGAGATCTTTATGCCTATATCAAAAAGCATCAGCTGAAATATGTCGCCGTATCGATCTATACACCGGAACTCGGTTTAGAGACGGAAGAAGAATATATCACTTCCGATCCATCCGATTTTGATTATCTGCATCTGGTATGCAGACCAAAATATCTAAGTGTCAGAATGTGGTATCTCCATTATTATCTACTGCTCATTCGTCTGTTTCTAAAAGGAAGAAGAGAAAGAGTATACGATTTTATCGACTATGGTGCTTATATCCGTTCCTTTATCGGCAATATCTTTAAAAGGAGAAAAGAAAATGCCTGATTTGTATATCCTTTTTGAAAAATCAAATAGTATGGTCGGCAAGATCGGGAGACTGGTGATGCCGTATCCTTACACACACGTGACGATCAGTTTTGACGGAAAGACTTATCATTCTTTCTCCAGAAGGAAACTGCGCGATCCTTTTGACGCCGGATTTACGGATGAAAAACTTGCCTACTTTGCCTATGAAGAAGTCGAAGTCAAGATCTATACCCTGAAGATCAGTGAAGAAGAAAAAACAAAAATCGAAGCATTCATCGATCAGGTCAAAGACTGCCCATTTGATGTAGCGGATATGATCCTGATGCCTCTGATTCACGGCTGCAGAAGGAGAAATGCCTATAATTGCATGAGTTTCGTTGCGGAAGTACTGGAGATCCTTTCTTATCCTTTACCGAACAGACGATATAAAAACAGTATTGAAGACATTGAAAACGCATTGATAAGAAAAGGCTTAAAAGGAGAAATCGTAAGACTAGAAAAACAGACCGATGAAGAATATATGAAGAAAGTCGGATTAAAAGACAAGTTGTCTTCCTGTCTTCGGCTGTTTCATAAACTCTACGGGAAACGCAGATGAAGGTGATTTCTATTTGTCTGTTGAAATGATAAAATTTTAATTAGGGGGTATTAAACATGTTTGCCGGAAACGAGATTATCAATAGAGAATACAAGAAAAGCACAGCAAAAATCATCATTGGTGCCGTACTATGTGCGCTGGCTGCACTTCTGCTGATATTAGGAACAGCCAGATTTGAAACGCTTAAAAAGAACGCCATCCATCTGAATGATGTCATAATCCGTGACACAGACAAGACAGGACAGATCGCTTATGCCGATATCGAAGGATACATGCAATTTGCATCCTATGGTGAAGATCTGGGCTACTATATTGCATGGGATGAAGATCTTTTCTACATTATTTCAATAAAGGAAAAGGATTATGATTATTTTGCGGACAAGTTTGAAGGCGATGCGGCTTCTTACCGTTTCTGGGGTTATACGGATAAAATCCCGACCGAAGCAAAATCCTATGCGATTTCAGCCTTTAATGAAGAAATCGGCGAGGAGTATGTCAATTACGATAATTTTGACGAGGTTTTTGGAGATGTCTACCTGAAAGCAGAAAAAGAGTCGAAAGTAAGAGGAATCGGAGGATTCTTTGAAGTGTCGGCACTTTATGCCATTGGAACAGCTTTTGCCGCGATCATCGGTTTAACCCTGCTGCTGACGGGTCTACAGGATAAGAAGAGCTTTGAAAGTCTTAAGGACAGTTCCGGATTAGATAACAATACGATCCTTTCCCAGATTAATTCCGGGGGAGCAAAATGGTATGACAAATTGAGAGTCTATCTGACAGATGATTACCTGGTAAGTGTCAGAAACGGTATTTCTGCCGTAAGATATTCGGATATCTTCTGGGCTTACGTTACCAGACACAGTACAAACGGAATCTCCGATTACAACTATTTGAATATCATAACAAAAGATGGAAAGAAGATCATCTGCGGTAACGGAAACACCTTTGGCAAGAAACACTCAGAAGCGACAACCCATGACCATGATGAGATTCTATCTGCCATTCAGGAGAAGAATGAATCGGTTCGTTTCGGTTATGACCAGGAAAACCTGAAAGCCTTCAATGAACTGAAGAAGGATTTGAAATAGTTTTTTATAGCAAATAGAATGATTTTTGTTATTATTAATGTATAAGTTATAAAGGAGGATTGATAATATGGCTAAAAGAAAAGGTGGATTTTTAAGTAAGTTATTTGGCGCTGCTGCTGTTGCAGGTGCTGCTGCAGCTGTTTCTAAACTGGAAAAACAGGCGAAAGAAGAGGGCAAAGACATTCTTGATGTTGCGAAAGAAAAATTCGACAATCTGGTAGAAGATGTCAAGTCCGGTGAAGCAAAAGAAAAGGTTACCGAATTCGCCAACAAGACGATGGACACTGTAAACAAGACAGTAGAATCCGCTAAGTCCGGTGAACTGGCTGACAAGGCAAAAGAAAAACTGAACGAAACGGTTGAAAGTGTCAAGTCCGGTGAATTTACCGAAAAGGCAAAGGAAGTCGTCGAGAACGCGAAAGAAACTGCTGTAAACCTGAAAGACGGTGTTGTCGATCTCTTCGACGGCAAGGCTGAAGAAATCGCTGAAGCAACAGAAGAAGTTGTAGAAGCGGCTGACGAAACAACAGAAGCATAACAAGAACTGAAAACAAAAATCATTAAGACAGGTCATTAGACCTGTCTTTTCAATTTTGAGCGCAGATATTTCAAATGAAACATTATATAATGATTAATGATGAAACTGAAAGATCGTGTTGTAATGATTTTGCTCCTGGGAAGCATGCTTCTATGCACACTTTTCGGGTCGATGATCGTGAGTGGAAAAAAGAAAGAAACGGTTCCGGATCTTAAGCCTGAAACAGATGAACCGGTAGTGGTTCCTTCCAATTTTCTAGGAAGTATAGAGGATGAGTATAATGTGCCGGAAGAAGTACTAAAGCCTATTACCGACTACATGGATGCCTACTATCTTTCTATATTTACTTTGGAACTCCAGGATATGAAAGACTGTTTTTCCAATGAAAGAATGGAAGAGATTTCAGAGAAGTCAATTGCTCTGATGATCGATGTCAGAAAACTGTATGATTTTGATTTTTCTTTGACAAAAGCCCATTACGACCTAAAGGTATCCGCTTACCGGAAGGAGAATAATCTATATTATGTCGATCTGCTGGAAGACGACTATATGAGCTATGCTTTCCTAAAGGGTATCGAATCACAGGCTTTTGAAATCGAGAATAGTTTTGTGATCAAGGAAGATGAGGGAAAATACCGGATCGAAGATCTGGAAAAGATACAGGGTTACTATATGGCTTTCTATGAGGATGAAAGGTCACCGGATGAAGTCTATGACTACTACTATTCTGAACTTAGAGACATGAACATTTATCATGACGAAGTTCTGAGAAGAAAGGCATCTCAGGAAGCTTATCATTCTGATCGGTCTGTTTCCGGGCAGTACGACCGCAGTGCGGCAGTCGCTTATCTAGATCGTTTCTATCGCAGCAGAAATCCCGAGTGGTACAACTTTACGGATGAAGGCGGCAACTGTCAGAACTACGCATCACAGGCTCTGCTGGCGGGCGGGATCCCAATGGACTACGTAGGGGAAGAACAGTGGAAATGCTACATCAGCGATCCTGACTATGATCCGGAAATCAATGAAGCGGACAGCCCATCCGGAAGAACGCGCTCCTGGGTCAATGTCGGCTACTTCTACAACTATGCCAAATACAACGAAGGAGAAGGACTGGCTGCGGAAACAGATGCAAATCTGTATTATGCAGAACCGGGAGATATCATTATGGTAGGCAACGGAGGACTTTCCCATACTGTCATGGTTTCTAAGGTTGTGGATGGACATATTCTGGTTAATTCCAACAGTATTGATATGAAGGATTATCCAATCGAAGCCTATACCTATACGAACCTGACTCTGATTAAAATACTCGGTTACAACTAGAGACGGAAACGTCTCTTTTTCATGAGTGATAATGCTGTGCTAATGTTTAGCACTCTTATTGACAGAGTGCTATAAAGGGTTATAATGAATGTGTGAACAGGAGGTTTTTATATGATTAAGCCATTATATAACAATGTATTATTAAAAAAAGTGGAAGCTTCCAGAAAGACGGAAAGCGGTATTATCATTTCTCAGAAAGAGGAGAATGAAGAATATGCGGTTGTTGCTGAAGTCAGCGACTGCAAGGAAGTGAAAATCAACGACAAGGTCTATGAGATGCCTTTGAAAAAGGGTGACAAGGTTATGTACAAGAAGTATTCCGGAACGGATATTAAAGACGGCGAGGAAGATTATGTTCTGATCAAGGCAGAAGATATCCTGGCCATCGTGAAATAGGAGGCATATTATGGCAAAGATAGTAAAATATTCAAAAGATGCAAGAGATTCTGTATTAAAAGGTGTTGATACTCTGGCGGATGCCGTCAGGATCACTCTGGGTCCAAAGGGCAGAAATGTCGTGCTGGATAAGGGTTACGGTTCACCGCTGATCGTCAACGACGGCGTTACGATCGCGAAAGAGATCGAACTGGAAGACACCTTTGAAAACATGGGCGCCAAGATGATTTATGAAGTGGCAAACCACACCAATGATTCTGCAGGCGACGGCACTACGACCGCAACGCTGCTGGCCCAGTCCATGATTCATTCCGGACTGGATGCCGTTGAAAAAGGATCCAATCCGGTCCTCTTAAGAGAAGGAATCGAGATCGCTGCAAAGAAAGTCGCTGAAAAGCTGCTGAATTCCGCCAGAAAGATCGATTCTTCTGCCGAAATTGCCAATGTTGCTGCTGTATCCAGCGGATCGCAGGAGATTGGCAAGATCGTTTCAGAGGCTATGGAAAAAGTCGGTAAGAACGGTGTTATCAATGTCGATGAATCGAAAGGATTCGATACATCTCTGGAAGTTACAGAAGGTTTAAGATATGACAAAGGTTATATTTCACCTTATATGGTTACTGACAGAGAGAAGATGTCTGTTGTAATGGAGAATCCTGCCATCCTGGTAACTGACCAGAAGATCTCCACGATCCAGGATGTACTGCCTGTACTGGAACAGATCGTTCAGGCCAACAAGCCATTGCTGATTATTGCAGATGACATTGAAAATGAAGTTGTATCTACACTGATCGTAAATAAACTGAGAGGAACGTTTAATGTTGTTGCGACAAAAGCCCCTGGTTTTGGTGACAATCAGAAAGCCAATCTGCAGGATATTGCGATCCTGACAGGTTCTACATTTGTTTCTAAGGATCTGGGTATGCAGCTGAAAGATCTGAATATGAAGGATCTGGGAAGTGCCAAAAAGGTCGTGGTTGAAAAGGACAATACGACGATCATCGATGGAACGGGTTCCAAGAAAGCCTTTAAGGAAAGGATCAGCGAGATCCAGAACATGATCGAGAGAACTACTTCCGATTATGATAAAAAGAATCTGAAAGAACGTCTTGCCAAACTGACCAACGGTGTAGCTGTTATCAAAGTTGGTGCTACGACGGAATCAGAACTGAAAGAGAAGAAACTGAGGATCGAGGATGCGTTGAATGCTACCAAGGCTGCAATTGAAGAAGGCATTGTCAGCGGAGGCGGATGCGCACTGATGTCGATCTACAAAGATCTTAGAAACAAAGTCACGGCAGATGATCCGGATGTTCAGAAGGGCATTTCTATCGTATTTGAAGCATTAAGCAAGCCTTTGTTCCAGATTGCCGAGAATGCCGGACATAATGGCAAGGATATTGTCGACAGACAGCTGGAACAGAAAAACAATATCGGTTTTGATGCCAAGAACGGCGAATGGGTCGATATGTTTAAAGCCGGAATCGTTGATCCATGTAAAGTCACGAGATCTGCATTGCTGAATGCCGCATCCATCGCCGGTCTGCTGATCACGACTGAAGCTGCCGTAGGAACCGTGAAAGAACCGGAACCTGCAATGCCTGCCGGCGGCATGGGTGGAATGTACTAAATTAAAAGAATAATTAATAAAAAAGGAGAGAATTAAGTGTTCTCTCTTTTTTATGAAAATTATTTTCTGAAAATAATTTCAGATATATGTAAACTTTCACCATATTTTCACATTTATCCTGTATATTAATAGTGTAAAAAGTTTTTTCATTTTAAGTTCCTTGTAATTTGAAAATAGGTTTGTTAACCTATTTTCTTTTATTTTTGTATAATAATTATGTGGCCCCATAGTCTAATGGATCAAATAATCCCCTCCTAAGGGATAGTTACAGGTTCGATTCCTGTTGGGGCCGCCATTCCTGCATTCTGATCTTTATCAAAATGAGATAGATTAAATGAAACAAAAACAGAATCTTCATCTACAAAAACTGAAAAGTGGTCGATCTGAAGCTTATGGCCTAAGGATCGATGATTTTTTTAATGATTTAGAGAAACATCTGGATCTGCCGCCCTACGGGAAAAATCTGATCTACCAGCACTTCTTTCAGGCTTTTGAATACTATCAGGATCATCAGGTCAGTCTTGGTGAGATCTGTGAAAGAATTGCTCCGGAACATCTGGGATCTTTCTATTCAGATAATCAGCGGAAGTCCTATTCTTTGGATAATGCAGCCATCGTTTATCCCTTGGGAATGAAATTCGGCCAGATGCCGATGTTCAGGCTTTCCGTTGAACTAAAAGAAAGAGTTGAACCAATACTGCTGCAGCTGGCATTGGATTTTACAATCAAACGCTTTCCGACTTTTTCAGCCATTATCAAGAATGGTTTTTTCTGGCATTATCTGGAAACTACCAACCATGTTCTGCAGATCGAAGAAGAAAAAGACATCCCGTGTAAACCGATATCCATTCTGTTAAGAAGCTACCGCTCACTGCGTGTTCTTTACTATAAAAAAAGAATCAGTATCGAATTCTTTCATTCCATTACGGATGGAAGCGGAGGAATGGTCTTCCTAAAAACACTGCTGGGAGAGTATTTCAGACTTCAGGGAAAGCTTTTTTCCTACTGCTGCGATGTGAAGGATCCGGATGAAGAACCGCTGGAAGGCGAACTGGTTAATGAGTTCCGGAATGCCCAGGGAAAAGGGGATCTGTCGAAATTTGTCGATAAGAAGTCTTTACAACTGGATGGGAAACTATCTAAAATCGGAGTAACCAGGATCCTGCATCTGATCATGGACAGCGATGAACTGAAAACAGTCAGCAGATCTTACAATGGCACGGTCACGGCTTATCTTTGTGCTATTCTGTTGCTGGCGGCAAAGAAGTCGATCCTCAAAAACAACGGTATTTTTAATATTCAGGTTCCGGTCAATATGCGCAAGTTTAACCATTCCGTAACATTGCGCAATTACTCGATGTATTTTAATGCCTGTGCGAATCTTTCTGATATTTCGGATAAGAAACAGCTGGTTGAACAGATTGCCGTCCAGATCAAAGAAAAAGGCGACGAAACGCATATGAATCAGATGATGAAGATCACCGGAAAAGTGATTGATTCTCTGGCTTATATTCCTTTGTTTATTAAAGTTCCGGTCATGCAGGTGGTATACGGTTATCTGAGCAACAGCATTATCGGCTGTACACTTTCAAATTTAGGCATCATCGAATTGCCTGAACAGCTGCAGGATGAAATAGACAGTTTTCAGTTTGTTCTGATGCCGGGCATACCGAACCGGGTGACATCTTCTATGGTAACTTATGGAAAAAAAGCCGTCTTTACTTTGATTAAAAACTGTCATGAAACGGTTTTTGAAGAAGAAGTCTATCGCCTCTTATCCGAAGACGGACTCTCTATTCAGATGGAAGGAAGCGTCGAATATGAATCCTAAGATTACTTATCCGATACCGGAAAGACAAAACACTTTCTACCGTAGCTTGCGTAATATTGCCAGGATCGTATTTCTTTGTGCTTCCGCGATCTGCCTGTTAATTAATTTTCTGGTAAAAGGGAAGATGTGGAGCCTGATCGTTGTATGGTCTTTATTCAGTGTATGGAAACTGGTCTTTTCATTAAGACTGGTCGAGTTCTCGATCTTCTCACATGTGATCCGGATCTCGTTCTATGTCGCTGTCCTGCTGCTGCTGATCGACCATTTTCTAGCCCGCGGCTGGGCCCAGACCGTAATTCCGATCGTCTTGTTTGCCTTTCTGCTGCTGATGTTTATTATCTTCTATGCAACCTATGACCGAAGAGCAAGACACTTGAGTTCCATCATGCTTCTGGGATTGCTTTGTCTGACCAGCATTCCTTATTCCATCCACAGCTGGCCGATCACCAACTGGATCGCCTTTGCTTTTTCTACAGCTTCTTTTGTACTTTTCCTGATTATGATCATAGCCAACCGGAAAGATATCCTGTATGAGCTGAAAGCCCGTCTGGGCACAAAACAGAGCTGACTGCTTGAGTTATTTCTGCTTACAAATTATACTTAAGGTAGCGAAACATAAAAGGAGAAAAACATGGCAAACAAATACGCTGGAACACAGACTGAAAAGAACCTGCAGGCGGCTTTTGCGGGTGAATCACAGGCAAGAAACAAGTACACTTATTTTGCTTCTGCAGCAAAAAAAGAAGGATATGAACAGATTGCCGCACTGTTTTTAAAAACAGCTGAAAATGAAAAAGAACACGCCAAGATGTGGTTTAAGGAACTGGAAGGGATCGGAACGACTGCCGAGAACCTGAATGCGGCCGCAGACGGTGAAAACTACGAATGGACAGATATGTATGAAGATTTTGCCAAGACTGCCGAAGAAGAAGGTTTCAAGGCTCTGGCTATTAAGTTCAGAATGGTAGGAGCGATCGAGAAACACCATGAGGAAAGATACAGAGCGTTGCTGCACAACGTTGAAGCACAGGAAGTTTTCGCCAAATCCGAGGTTAAGGTATGGGAGTGCCGCAACTGCGGTCACATCGTCGTAGGCCCTAAGGCTCCGGAAATGTGCCCGGTATGCGCACATCCGAAAGCCTACTTTGAAGTCAACGCCGAGAATTACTAAAAAAGAATCAGATGTCCTAGGACATCTGATTTTTATACCATGCCGATATTGATATTATTCAAGATCGCGGATGCGGTCTTTTTAAATCCCTGCGGATCAGCTGTCACAAGATAGATCTTTTCCGGATCAGGATCATCGCTTAAGAGATCCTGTTTTTGTAAGAGCTCATTCAAGTCTTCGATGGCGCAGGCCGAAGAAGAGATCACGGCAGTTTCAGGAAGCAGTTCTTCTACCTTTTCTTTCAAAACATCATAATGAGTACAACCCAGAATAATGGTGTCGACTCCTTTCAGTTTCAGAATATCGGTATATTCTGTAAGAATTGCGTTCATTTCCGGATCGTTTCCGTCTTTCCCTTTTTCAATCATGACCGCCAATTCAGGACAGGCGAGAGAATAAACCTCAACGCTTTCATCAAAAGAATGAATCACTATTTCATACTCTTTTGAACGGGTCGTAGCTGCCGTTGCCATAACACCGATCTTTTTGTTTCTGCTGACGGTGCAGGCTTTTCTGGCTGCAGCTTCGATGACGCCCAGCACAGGAATATCACTTTGCTTTTGCAGGATCTTTCTGGCGGCAGAATCAGCTGTATTGCAGGCAATCAGAATTGCTTTGAGATCGTATCTGTTCAATATCGCAACATCATTCAGGGCAAATTCTACGATCTGTTTCCGTCTTCTTGATCCGTAAGGCATGTTCTTGGTATCCGCAAGAAAAACGATATTCTCGTTTGGCAGTTGTGCGATCAAGTTTCTGACAACGGTTAGACCTCCGATCCCGGAGTCAAACACGCCAATGTATTTCTTGTTCATAATGCGTTCACGATTTCCTTGAAGTGCCTTCCTCTTTCTTCATAGCCGGAATACTGGTCAAAACTGGATGTCGTGGGAGAAAGGAGAACAATATCGCCTTTCACGGCTAGCTTTTCTGCCTCGGCTACGGCTTCGTTCAGCGTTGTTACGATGATCGGATCTCTCCAAAGATCACAGGCAATTCTTCTTCCGGCCGTACCAAAACCGATGATCTGCTTCACGCAACCCAGATGTTTTCTCATCTCCGTCATGTCGAGACCCTTTTCATAGCCTCCAACTAGAAGTATGACGCCTTTTTCAAAAGAATCCAGGGCTGTAATCGTTGCATCCGTATTGGTTCCCTTGGAATCGTTATAGTATTTCACGCCGTTTCTCTCCCGGACAAATTCAATACGGTGTTCCACACCCTTAAAGGCTGAGATAGTTTCTATGATATCTTTATTGGAAATACCCAGAAGTTTTGCCACGGTGACCGCGATCATGACATTCTGAATGTTATGTTTTCCAACCAGAGAAATTCTATCTACAGGCAGCACATCTTCGCCGTTTATCCGGATGTTGCCGTCAGATAAGCAGGCATAGCAGTTGTCTTTTTCTAAGGAAAAAGTTCTGACCTGGCAATGGATCGGATACTTGTTTGTATACTCTTTCAGTATTTCGTCATCGGCATTGTACAGAAAGACATCGTTGTCTCTCATGTTCCGGTAAACTTCCGTTTTAGATTTGTAATAGGCATCCAGGGAACCCATGGTTTCCAGATGATCCGGGGTCAGATTAATGATCACGGCGATCTCTGGTCTAAAAACATCAATATCGACCAGCTGATGATTTGAGATTTCCAATGAGATATAATGACCTTCTTCCTCCATCAGCCCATGTTCCAGAACAAGTTCACATAAAGGAGTTCCGATATTGCCCCCGACATGTGCCTTGTCCCTAAATGCCTTTTTTAGCAGTTCATAGACAAGTGTCGTTGTTGTCGTCTTGCCGTTGGTTCCGGTTATAGCGATATAGTGCTGCGGCTTGCTGACTTGGAAGGCGAGTTCGATTTCGGTGATGATCGGGATCTTTCTTTCTTCCAGCTTTTTAACAATAGGCGATACAGGAGGCACACCGGGATTCTTTATAACCAGATCAAAGTCTCTGTCGAAAACGGACATATCCTGGCCGACGATTTCTACACCGATCTCCTCCAGAAATTCTTTTTCCGTCGCATTCGGTTCTTTTCTTTCCGATAGGGTGATCGTGGCACCGAGTTTATGCAGCATTCTGATTGCAGCCATCCCGGATCTTGCCAGACCGATCACGAGTACTTTTTTATTCCTATATTCCATCCTAGATATTTTATCATTATTATTGACTTAATAAAATGATTGGGTTTTAATATATGCAGTAATGATTGAAGTAGTACTCAGCCATCCCGATACCGGATATTGCGAGAAAACGCTTGTGGAAGATGCTTCCGACAGGCGCTGTTTTATCTATGCCGACAAGGAGTCGGCACAGTGTGAATTCTGTATCTATGAGGACGGTCTGAGTTTTTTCCGGCAGGCGGAAGACCATATGCTGGAACTGCACCTGAAGCAAGATGCGTATGCGAAAATCATCACCGAGGAAGGAATTCTAAGATTTGATATAAAAGTGGTTGATTTTAAATTGAATAGTGATATATTGATAGTACGTTACATCATTAATGATGAAAACAGAACAATAGAGATTAAGTATTATTAGGAGTTTACGAATAATGGCTTGTGCTAAATCAATGACGGATGTGGCATTCGAGATCATGTCCAAGAAGAAACGTGCGATACAGTTCAAGAAGCTGTGGGAAGAGGTTTCCAAGGTCTACGGCGTAAGGAACGACCAGGTTGCGCAGTTCTATGCGGATATGACCCTGGATTCAAGATTTGTATCGTTAAAAGGGAACAGATGGGACCTGATCAATCGCCACAAATACGAAGAATCGCATGTGGATATCTCACAGATCGAACTGGATGAGGATGAACCGGAAGAAGGGGAAGAGGATCCTGACGTGATCGTGGAGAAGGAGAATTATTAAAGACTCTAAGGAGTCTTTTTTTGTATAATGAACGTATGAAGTATGTCGTTTTTGATTTCAACGGAACGGTCCTGGATGATATCGAAGTATGTCTCAAGGCCGAGAATCATACCATTGAACACTTCGGTCTTGACCGCGAGCCTTTGACCATGGACGAGTATCTGCACATCTTCACTTTCCCGGTAAAGAGTTACTATGAACAGGTAGGATTCGACTGGAACAAGAATTCCTATGAAGAAGTGGGACAGTACTGGTTCAGTTGGTATCGGGCCTTACGGGATGAATACAGAGTCTATGACGGTGTAATAGAAGTTCTAAAGAAGAACCGCGCAAAAGGGAACAGGAATATCCTTCTGAGCGCTTCCAGTCTGGTAGAACTGAAGAAACAGCTGCAGGAGCTGGAAATCGAGGAGTATTTCGATGAAGTGCTGGGTCTGGGAGATATTTATGCCTATTCAAAGATCGATGTAGCAAAAGACTGGATCAAAGACAAGGATCCGAAGGACTGCATGATGATCGGTGATTCTCTGCACGATCTGGATACGGCAAGAGCCATGGGGATAGACTGTATTCTGGTGGCGAAGGGTCATCAGGCAAAGGATGTCCTTTTGAAGGAATACGATAAAGTGGTAGATGACATCAGGGAGGTGGAACTGATATGAGGATCGGACAGTCCAAGGATATACACAGGCTGGTGGAGGGAAGAGATCTGATCATCGGAGGTGTAAAGATTCCTTATGAGAAGGGCCTGCTGGGGCATTCGGATGCGGATGTGCTGCTGCATGCGATCATAGAATCTCTGATCGGCGCGATAGGCCTGAAAGACATCGGTACGCATTTTCCGGACAAGGATCCCAAGTACGAAGGTATTTCTTCCCTGAAACTGCTGGATGCGACCTATGAAATGCTTAATGAGCACGGATACGAGGTCGTCAACATCGATTCTCTGATCGTCATCGAGAAGCCAAGAATTGCCCCGTACATCGATGAAATGAGAAGGAACATAGCGGAACACCTGCATTGCGATATTTCGCAGATCAACGTCAAGGCGACATGTGGTGAAGGCCTGGGCTTTATCGGCAAGGGGGAAGGCGCCATGGCGGAGGCGGTCTGTCTGATCGAAGAGAAGAAATGAAGATATCAGAAACAGAACTCAATGATGAAATCCTGCAGGAACTGATCGCTCTTTCCGTAGAATGGGAGAATGAAGACAGCTGCTACGGCTACCGTTCCAACCGGAAAGATGACATTGAAGGGAACAGGATCTTCATTGCGGAAGAAGAGGGAGAGATCATCGCTTATCTCTTCGGACACAGCGCAGAGTCGAAGGACCAAAGTTCCATCATTCCCGACGGAACAGTCTGTTTCGAAGTCATGGAGATCTATGTCCGGAAGGAATACAGAAATCAAGGCATAGGAACACGACTTTTCAATTATGCGGAAGAACAGATCAGTGATGATTATATTACCTTAAGTACGGCAACCAAGAACTGGAAAGCCATCCTGCACTTCTATATCGATGAACTGGACATGACTTTCCACAGTGCCAGACTGTTCAAGAAAACAAACAAAGACAACGCATCCGGATGATGCGTTTTTTTAAAGTGTTATTCATTTTATAAATCATAAAACTGATATAATGATACTGTAGTGAGTAACAGGGGGTTCGATATCATGAAAAGATTGCTGATGGTCTTTCTTGCCGTTGTTTTACTGTGTTCATCCCTGATGATAAATACCATCAAGGCAGATGATGATAATTCCGGTATATCAGAAGAAGAAACAGAAACTGTTGAGGAAATAGAAAGTGAAGAAACGGAAGAAGAATCTGAGAATACTAATAGTGGATCGGAAGAGGATACTGTTGATGAAACAGATTTAAAAATAGAAGAGCCTGTTTATGATGTAGAAATGCCAACCGAACCTGTGACAGGTGAGATAGAAAGCCTATTACCTTCCGGTAATCAGATACAAAGCCTGGAATCCGGATATATCGATTTTCAATACTGGAATGACAATGACAAAATCACAAAAAACAGCGATGGACTCTGGTGCCGATCATTAACCCCTCCAGGCAGTTTGAGAAGCATAATCAACTCTATCATAGCCTGCAAGGATCATAATCAGATCCTGGTCTTTTCACTTCTTTATTTTGATGATAACGAAAACAATTCTTTCTCTTTTACCACAAATGGTTCATCTTATGGTGGTATAAGAGGGATTTTCGAAGAAGGCTATTACGATACATACAATACCATTGAACGGATAATCGAAAACAATTACGTAATGATTTATGAAGTAAACTCATGGGTCATCTACATTGATCTGTATAACGGAACAATTACATTCAATGATGCCTTCTATACCGCAATAAAAAAGAAAAAAACATGGGGTGTTTATTTATATGGACCATCATTAGACAAAAATGTAACTTATGTTTTAGATGAAAATGCCGATATCAATCTGATGGACGATGAGCCGGTAACCATAAATCCTTCCTGTGATTATTCAGTTGGCTGCAATCATGAGAAGCTTGATCTAGATTCCATTTCCATAACGGATGAAGATGGAAATGATAGAAAAAACTCATTCCATTTCAAACTGTTTAAAGATAAGTGCCTTTTTTATGTATATTCAAATTCAAACATAGAAACATTTTATCTATCTTTTTCAACAGAAAGTGGCATCAGTAAAACAAAAACAGTAATTGTTCAAAAACAAGGATTGTATTTTAGTGGCTGGGAGCTTATGGAAGATGATGACTCCTTTGGCAATCTTTCCCGTTTCCAAAGATATACCGAAGCAAAAAACTTCCCGTATAAGTTTTTCTATCTCGATGAAAACGGGAAAAAACATCTATTAAATGCTTCTGATGTCACGGTTGAAAATGGAACTGCAACTTTAAAAGATGGCATCTATCAGTATTGGCCAAATTCGCATGATTGTCTGGAATATGATGTTATTCGTTTTGATCAGTGCAATTTAGGTATTCATGTGTTTTCCTATACAGATGAACAAGGAAATACTTATGAAAAGCAGATGGAAGTATTTATGCCGGAGTTTTTTGCGGTAGAGGGCAACTATTCTGATGTATCGCAGATCGATTATCACGATGCAACGGAAATGCCTCTTCTTCATGAAGGGGAATCCGCCTGGTTTACTTTCTGTACAACGAACGAAGACGGTTCTTATAGCATTACTGAAGACTATGAATACTTTGATCCATACGAATTAACTCGTTTTCAAAACGGATTCGTATATATAAAAAGAGGATTACAAAGCGGGGAAGAGCATCCGGTTGTTACTTATAACGGTGCCCATTACGGAGAAGAATACGGTTTGGGTTATGTGACGATCCTTGCCCAGGTTCCTGATATCGATGATGATTATGATAACAGGACTTTCTACTACAACAACGAACTCATCCGTACCGGATTTGCGAGTGCCGAGGGAGACAGGCTGATACTGACCGACAGATCCAGCCGGATGTTCAGCCCGGTCGAGACGGAAGTTGATCTTATTCTGGGAGCGGGAATCCTCGACCCCGGTTCAGGATCGATCACGGACTGCGCACCTCAGAGTTTCTACGACTGCATCAGCAATGTCCGTGTCAAGATCGAGGATCTTACTGTTCCCGGAACAATGAGGGTGATCAACGCCGATTCGACAGGAAAGCTGACTACGGGCAGGGAAATGACCGGTTACGGCGTGAAGACTTATTTCATCAGACTGCTGATCCAGCCGAATGTCGGATTCAACTCCAAAATCACCATGACTTATGATGTTAAACTTCCTGATCAGGATAAGAAAACGGTAACGGCATATATTCCGTTTGAAGTGTATTCCTTTAATACGGTCAACGTAGATCTAAGTGATGAACCGGATATGGATGGCCTGAATGCGGTATTATCGGATCCGCAGCAGTTTAAGGCCTATCTGGAAGAGAATAACTATGAAACAGATGAGAATACTTATCTTTATGTTTCTCTTCCGGAAAAGGAATTTGAAGGCGTTCTAACGATTGACACAAAAGAAAACGATTCGGATTATGCGGAACTCTTTATCAAAGGGGCATATCCGGATGAAGAGGGCAATTACGCTACTGTCATCAACGGCGGGATCATCGTCAATTCCGGTAATCCGCATATCAGTAATCTTAAATTCGTTGCGAACGAGGATTATCCGATCACTTCCGTTTCGGGAGATCCGTATCTCTGTGCTGTTTATACGAATGGAAACAACGGAACGGACCCGTATCTTTCGGAAGTGAATGATATCAGTAACAACCGTTTTGAAGGATATGATAAGGCGGTATGGTGTGACGGAGCAGGTACAACGATCGGTATTGTAGACTGCGTCTTTGAGAATTGCGATACGGCGATCGTTCTGAATACGGAGGACTATCGCAGATTCGGAAGCAATCACGGCGATATCTTTATCGACTGTACGACCGGTATTGAGATCATCCGTTTTGAAGGAGCTTTCTCACCGTATCAACTGTACTTCAGCGATATGCAGTTCTACTATTCTAAAAACGACGGTCAGGGAACAGATTACAGGATCTGGACCGATGACAGTTTCTTCTTTACAAACAACTATTACGGCATTGATGCCGGTACAGGCATGACTAACGGCAACATCCGCAGCGCGACAGTAGACTATGCGGGCGGAAGCAATGGCGAAGTCGCGACCAATCCGTGCATCAGGTATCCGGAAGAAAGCGTTATGCTTGGCATCGACCCTGCAGACGGTCTGAAAACCAGGATCTTCTCCGGAACCGAGACGATCATCAATACCCTGGATCTGCTGAATCTGTACGATCCTTTACAGATTTTCGTGTGTGATCCTTCCAGCGGCAATCCGCTTGGTGCACTGGAGATAGGAGGGGAATAGAAATGAAAAAGATATTGTTGACATTCCTGTTTTCTTTCTTCCTGCTGCTGATTCCGTCTGTCGTCCATGCTGAAGATGGAACGGATATTTCGATTACCGTTACGAAGAACGATGACGGTTCCTATGTGGTCGAGATCCCGGAAGATGAGATCTATTCCCAGATCAGTGCGCACTTTACCGTATTCGATACGGAAATCGAGAACCCTCTGGTAATCTATCAGGGGCAGCCTGTAGAATGTGAAAAAACAAATGACGGAGTCACGTTCCTGATTTCAGGATCCGGAATCTACGAAGTTTACGATGAGAATGTCGTATCGAACAAGTATTCGATCATCTATGTGCTGAATGGGGAAGATGTCGTCAATCCTGCATCCAACAGACGTTATCTGGAACTGAATGAAAAACTGACGCTGGCCTCTCCGACGAGAAAGGGATATACGTTTAGCGGCTGGTATACGATGAACGGAATCGATAACGGAAAATGGGGAACAAAGGTAAGCAGTGTTTCTTCAAAGAGTGCCGGCAGTATTACTTTATATGCCAGATGGACGCCGGTTAAATATACGATCAAATATAATCTGAACGGCGGAAAGAATCCGAAAGGAGTTGTAACTTCCTACTATGTCTATACGGAAACTTTCGATCTGCCTGTTCCGGAAAAGAAGGGCTATGCCTTTACCGGCTGGTACATTACCGAAAACAAGATCGTTTCCGATGAACTGATCGCCTCTGTCGAACAGGGAAGCACAAGGAACTATACGCTGACAGCATCCTACGAAATCATTACCTATTCTATTACTCTTGATCCTAGAGAAGGAGAACCTGCACCGAAGCAGTTCTACGATGACAGACTGGAATATGATCCTGCGGATAACAGGTATTACGGCTTCTACAACGTAACATCCGTTACCTGCAAGCTTCCGAATCTTGTTAAGGACGGCTACAAGTTTACCGGCTGGTATGATCTTAATACGGGAAAGAAACTGAAGAGTATCGCCAAAGGTTCCGTCGGTGATCTGGATCTGTATGCCGGTTTTACACCTGTAAGCTACAAGATCACTTATAAGACCAACGGCGGAAAGATCCTGGTGAAGAACGATAAAAACAACAGATATTACGATACTTCCTTTGACATAGAGTCGGTATCTCTGGATCTTCCTTCAGAGGAAGAGATCTACAGAAAAGGCTACATTTTTGATGGTTGGTATCTGACCTATAATTCCAAAACAAAGGAATATTCCGACAAAGTGGAATCCCTGGATGATCTTTCCTATAAGAACACGACGGTTTATGCCGGATGGATCCCGATCACCTACACGATCCAATTCAGATCGGATCATTATGCATCAGACATCATGTCCGTCCGCTACGATGAGACATACAAGCTCTCCGGCGACATATTCTCTGTTCCGGGCATGAAAGTTCAGAAATATGTCTATGAGCTAAACGGCAAGACTGTGACCGTATCCGCAACTGCAAGCATCAAAAACCTGGTTTCAGAAGAAGGAGCGGATCCAATCGTCTTCCGTGTTGCGAAGGACAAGAAAGGCAACGAGCTCTGGGATGTCTATTCTCCTGCCGGAAAGAAGCTTCCGGTGAAAGAGAGACTTGGGGAGAATGTCTATACATATTGCGGAACGCAGATCCCTGTTGCCCTGGGAGCTCCATCCCTGACCAATGAAGAGATCGATGGACTGATCGCCATGGTGGACAGCCAGAGAGGCCTCTCCCCGGAAGAGGTGGATACCTCCATATTGGATGAGGTGGCAGACAGGATCACGACACTGGCTGATATGGCTTGTTATTTACAGAGATCAAAATTCACTTTTACAAATAAAACACTGGATAATATCGATATATTTGGACCGGATGTAGGGAATATCGGTTTCTCCGGTGACGAGTTCCTGTATACGATTTCCGGTGCGGAATCTTTGCTGGTGAACGAAGGACAGTGTTCCTCAACCGCATCTCTTACAGAATATCTTCTGCATGGCGATTATGACGAACTTGGATATATCAAGATCTCTCAGCTCGACAACGGTCACGCGATGATCTATATTCAGACCGAAGATAAATACTATCTGATAGATCCTACCGAGTATGTCTATAAGAACGGCGGAACGTGGTTAAGATTTCTGAATGCTGATAAAGCCGGTTCACAGTCGCTGGAAGAACTGATTAGTATTGTTCACAACGCCAATTATCCTACGCCAAAAGAACAAAACATCAAGACGATCGCCTATGTCTATGACGGCATTTTCTGTATGTGCGGTGATGATGGCTGGCTCAATGATCCGGATGTAAACATAAAGCTTCCTGTCGGCTCGGAAGTTAAGGTTTATATCGGTTTTGATCATCCTGCCTTTGGCGAGCCTCAGCACTCAACTTCTCAGTCTACGATCCTGGGAGTAATACTGAAATAATAAAGATTGCTAAAACAGACATTAAAAAAGCTCTCATTTCCGAGAGCTTTGTTTTTAATTATGCCTTGTTATCGCAGCCAAGTACATCGATGATCTTGTGTTTTACGAGTTCCTTGATATTGGCTCTAGCTGGTTTGAGATATTCTCTAGGATCGAACTTTTCAGGATGCTCGTTGAAGAACTTACGGATCGTGCCAGTCATGGCAAGACGCAGGTCGGAGTCGATGTTGATCTTGCAGACAGCCAGCTTGGAAGCTTCTCTTAACTGATCTTCAGGAACGCCTACGGCATCAGGCATGTTGCCGCCGTTTTCGTTGATCATCTTGACATATTCCTGCGGAACGGAAGAGGAACCGTGCAGAACGATAGGGAAGCCAGGGAGTCTTCTCTGTACTTCTTCCAGAATGTCGAATCTTAGAGGAGGCGGTACCAGGATGCCTTCTTCGTTTCTGGTGCACTGTTCCGGTTTGAACTTGTATGCGCCATGGGAAGTACCGATGGCAATAGCCAGAGAGTCACAGCCTGTTCTCTTAACGAATTCTTCGACGTCTTCCGGTTTTGTGTAGGAAGAGTCTTCGGCAGAGACCTTGACATCGTCTTCAACGCCTGCCAGCGTACCCAGTTCGGCTTCTACGACGACACCGTGGGCATGGGCATATTCAACAACTTCCTTGGTGATGGCGATGTTCTCTTCGAACGGTTTGGAAGAAGCGTCGATCATGACGGAAGTGAAACCGTCATCGATGCATGACTTGCAGGTTTCGAAGCTGTCGCCGTGGTCCAGATGCAGTACGATAGGAAGACCTGTCTCAATGACAGCGGCTTCTACCAGTTTTACCAGATAGGTTCTGTTGGCATAGGCTCTGGCGCCTTTAGAGACCTGTAAAATAACAGGGGCGTTGCATTCTTTTGCTGCTTCGGTAATGCCCTGAATGATTTCCATGTTGTTGACATTGAAAGCACCGATGGCGTAGCCGCCTTCATATGCTTTTTTGAACATTTCTTTTGATGTAACTAATGGCATAAGTGATTTCTCCTTTTTCTACTATTTATTATACTCAAAAAAGTGTTATATAATAATCAATAATGGAATTAAGAGATGCATTGCTGGAGAAAAACTGTTCAATCATCGCCTCAAACGGCTATTTTTCCTATGACAGCGGGATACGTCCGGTCATTGACAGGATCAATGAAAAGAAAGACTATTTCCGGGATCTGGAAGTAGCCGACAAGATCATCGGCAAGGCCAGCGCAATGCTGCTGACCCTCTCGGGTGTAAAGAAAGTCCATGCGATCGTGCTTTCGGAAGCCGGGAAGGATATTTTTGAAAAATACGGCATCGAGTACAGCTATGATGAATTGACGGACTATATCGTCAACCGGAAAGGAGACGGCATGTGCCCGATGGAGATGACCGTCAAGGACATTGATGATCTTAGGGAAGCCTATGAAGCTCTTAGGAAGAAAACAGCACTGCTTTAGCGGTGTTTTTTATTTGGAGATAGAGTATAATCTAGTAGTATGAGTTTGATTGAATTAAAAGAGGTAGGATATTCCTACAATGGAGAACAGAAAGCCGTAGATGGCATCAGTTTTTCGATCGAGAAGGGCAGTTATACGACGATCATCGGGCATAACGGTTCCGGCAAGTCTACTTTAGCCAAACTGATGGCCGGTCTGCTTCCGGTACAGGAAGGTTCCATCCATATCGATTCCCTGAAAGTCTGCGAAGAAAACATGCCGAAGATCCGGGAAAAACTGGGTATCGTTTTTCAGAATCCGGACAATCAGTTTATCGGTTCAACCGTTAGAGACGATATCGCCTTCGGCCTGGAAAACAGGCTGGTAGAATCTGAAAAAATGGAAGGAATCATCGATGAATACGCACAAAAGGTCGGATTAAGCGGTTTTCTGGACTATGAACCACAGAATCTTTCGGGCGGACAGAAACAGCGTGTTGCGATCGCGGGCATACTGGCTATGAAGCCGGAGATCATCATCTTCGATGAAGCGACATCGATGCTGGATCCGAAAGGAAAGAAAGAGATCAAGAAACTGATGTACGATCTGGCCGGAGGAGACGATATTACGGTTATTTCGATTACCCATGATATTGAAGAAGTTCTGCAGTCGGATGAATGCGTGGTTTTAAACAAAGGAAAACTGTTTATGCAGGATAAACCGGAAAAGGTCTTTGCGAAGGCAGAACTGCTGAAGAAGATCGATCTGGATATTCCTTTTATTGAACAGACTAGAGATACTTTTATGAAAAAGAAGCTGAAACTAAAAGCGAAAGATTTGGAAGGGATGGCTGAGGAATTATGGCGATATCGTTCAAATCGTTGAGTTATATCTATGACAAGGACATGCCTTATGCACATAAGGCTTTAGACAATATCGATCTGGAACTGAAGGAAGGCGTCATTACAGCCATTATCGGCGAAACCGGTTCCGGCAAGTCGACCCTGGTTGAACATCTTAATGCTCTGCTTTTACCAAGTGAAGGAAGTCTGGAGATCCTTGATTATAAACTGATTGCCAACCAGAAGATCCGGTTTTTAAAACCGTTAAGAAAAGATGTCGGTCTGGTTTTCCAGTTCTCGGAATATCAGCTGTTTGAAGAGAGCGTTTTAAAAGATGTAGCTTTTGGACCGTTGAATTTCGGCTATACAGCACAGGAAGCCCAGGAAAGAGCCAGACGGGCTTTAAAGCTTGTCGGGATTTCGGAAAACCTGTATGCATCTTCTCCTCTGGAACTTTCCGGCGGACAGAAAAGAAGAGTGGCGATTGCCGGTATTATTGCCTGCGATCCAAAGATCATCGTTCTTGATGAACCGACAGCGGGGCTGGATCCAAAAGGAGCCAAGGAAATGACGGATCTCTTTGTATCTTTAAATAAAAAGATGAACAAGACGATCATCATTGTTTCGCATGACAACGAAATGGTCTATAACGTCTGTGACGAAACGGTAGTCTTATCTCGTGGAAAGGTCGTCTATGCCGGAGATACGCTGGATCTGTTTAATGATCCTGTAAAACTGAAGGAATTTGATCTGCTGGAACCGCAGATTGTTACTTTTAGAAACAGATTGATAGAAAAAGGCTTTAAACTTTCTAGAGAAGCACGTACTCTGAATCTTTTGAGCGACGAAATCGTCAGGCAGGTGAGAAGGTGAACAATCTGGTTTTCGGCAAATACATCCCTATTGATTCCTTCATGCACAGACTGGATCCGCGTGCAAAACTGATCGGTCTTTTCCTGATGATTGCGGCTGTCTTTATTCCGAAGAGCTGGTGGGCTTTCCTGATGATCGCCGTTGTGGAGCTTATCGCTTTACTGCTTGCGAAAATCGGCATCCGGATGATTGCCCAGTCGTTCAAGCCGATGATCGTGATGATGA
Organism: Erysipelotrichaceae bacterium; assembly: GCA_017432885.1. Taxonomy (GTDB): domain Bacteria; phylum Bacillota_I; class Bacilli_A; order Erysipelotrichales; family Erysipelotrichaceae; genus Colivicinus. The sequence continues at coordinate 32,921 of JAFRIE010000054.1, forward strand.
TTTTTCTTCTGGTGATCAATGTTCTGACGCTTCATACAGGAGAACTCCTGTTTATGATTGGTTCTGTTCCTGTCCACCATGATGCGATATTTAATACACTGTTTGTCGTTGTCCGACTTTTGCTGATGATTTCTATCACGACCCTGCTGACAGCTACGACAAAACCGCTGGATCTGACCTTAGGTATTGAATGGATCCTGAAACCGCTGGAAGTATTCCGTTTTCCGACCCATGAGATTGCGATGATGGTCTCCATCGCCCTGCGTTTTATTCCGACAATCATTGAAGAAACGATGCGAATCATGAATGCCCAGAAATCCCGTGGGGTCGATTTTGAGAATGGTTCTCTTTCTCAGAAAATCACTTCGATCCTTTCTTTGATTGTTCCTTTGTTTTCAGTTGCGTTTGAAAGAGCCTACGAGCTGGCTGATGCCATGGAGGCTAGAGGCTATGTGCCGGGAGCTGAAAGGACCAGATACCATATTCTGAAATTCCATCTTGCCGATTATCTGTTTATACTGATATGCATTGCTGTCTTCGCTGCCAGCATTCTTTCCAGGATCTTCTTATGAGATATAAAGTGACCATTGCCTATGACGGTTCTCATTATGCCGGTTTTCAGTCACAGATCAATGCGGTAGCGATACAGGATATTATCGAAAAAGCCCTGTTCCAGATCTTCTCGGAGAAGATCCGCATCGTCATGTCTTCCAGGACCGATGCCGGCGTTCATGCCAGAGGGCAGGTATTCCATTTTGATACAGACAAAGAGAAAGAAGAAGGAAAACTGAAGTATTCGATCAATTCTCTTTTGCCGAAAGATATTCATGTACTGAAAATAGAAAAGGTATCCGAATCGTTTCATGCCCGATATTCGGTTAAAAAGAAAACTTATGAATATTGGATCAATATCGGAGAATACGATGTTTTCCTGAATGGCTATGCTTATCAGTGTTTCTATGAGCTGGATATTGATTTAATGAAGAAGGGCGCTGAACTCTTTCTGGGAGAGCACGATTTCTCATCCTTCAATACAAACAGTTTCAAGGAATATCCCAATCAGGTCAGAACGATCAAAGAATTCCGCATTAACCGAAAGAAAGATCTTCTGATCATTACGGTCAGTAGCGATGGCTTTTTCAGAAATATGGTAAGAATCATGGTAGGAACGCTGATCGATTTAGGAAGAGGCTTGAAAACGCTGGACGATATCAGGGACATGCTGGAACACCCCCAGAAGAATACCAGAAGATACAACGCCGATCCGAACGGCCTTTATTTGAAGAAGATTTTTTATTAAAATGAACTTATGATGAAAAAGATCGCTAAACTCATCACTATCATTGAACTGTTGGTCGCAGTGGTCATGTATTTTGTTGTGGCATATCATTTCGAACACGATTCTTTGATCATGAGAATACTGCCGGGAACGGATTTTACGGCTACACTGCTGCGTCTTTCGATTTATATCATTCCGGGCATCAATTTGATCTGTGCCTTTTTCGGTATCGTTTTTTCGACTAAAGGCCTGCTTACATTTGTAGGAATACTGGAGATCCTGGCAGGAATTTTAACTTTATGTTTCAAAGGAAAAAGCCTGGTGATGCAGAACATGGGACTGCTGATGATCGTCATGGGACTGATCTACATCCCTTGTGTACTGCTGTATCGAAAGGATAAGAAAACGAATAAATAAAAAGCATCCCTCAGGAAGGGATGCTTTTATTTTCGATGGTGCCGACTATAGGACTTGAACCTACCACCTACGCGTTACGAGTGCGTTGCTCTACCGGATGAGCTAAGTCGGCATCAGATGTTCAGCGTATATTCACCGATCAGTTCCGCTTTCCTTGCGTTAGAAAATTCTTCGGAACCATCCACTATTATACATCTTTTTTCGTGGGCGTCCTCAACAATTTTATTTATCAGCTCAGCTTCCGCATTGAAAAAGTTCTGCGGATCCAGAGAAATCGAGAAAACCTTGCTGATCCGATCGGAATATTCCGTTACGCACATGCCAAAAATAAGCGGATCGTTGCCATGTGATCTTTCATATTTTTCAATACCTGCTATAATCTGATTGATCCGTTTGATCTCCTGCTCCTTATTGACGATTTTCTGTTCAAACTTGTAGTCATCCTTGTGCTCATCAATATAGATCTTGCATTCCTGTATGTTTTCGTTTGCGCTGCGCTTGCTCTTGTAGGAGTCCAGACTTACGGTATAGAAAGACGTATACGGTTTTAGACGATTGTACAGTTCTAAAGATTCGCTGTTTCTGTTGTTCTTGAAGAAGTCTTTAAAAACAGATATGTCTCCGTCCGTCTTTTTCACTTTCAGGATGATATTGCTGTCAGAGAGATTTCTTTCAAAATCCTCTACATTGATTTCATAAGTAAAAATCTCTTTGCTCTTCTGATATCCGATACTTTGAAGAACTTCACTTACGTGTTTTCCGGATTTTTCATAGGCGACGTGCGGTTCGATCACGATTCGGTTAACACGGAATTTCTTCAGATATGGAATCAGTTCCTCATTGAAAGCCTTCAGAAGTTCATCATCGTACCAGTTGATCAGGTAGCCGTTTGGACAGTAGGCGGTAAATCGGTTGAATACCGAATTCTTTTTCAGCAGAAACATAGCCAGGGCCATGCATGTTCCCTGATCGTTCTGATACTCCAAAAAAACCGGTTTATACCCGTTTTCAATCTCGTGATCAGCCCAGCAGGAATTCTGAAAAATGCTGCCGTCCGGTTCCGCATAGGCAAGATTATTGAATTTTTCAACACTGATTTCGTTTAATCCCACGTTTTCATTATAATATATTTTTATTTTTTTATGATATAAGGAAATATAAAATAAAAATAAATAATAGTTTAAAAGAAGATTCTATGTTAGAATGGATACGTTTGAATAAAAGAAAGAAGAGAAAAGATGAAAGAAGTATTTGAATTTGATTTCTACGGTCGTAAATTAAGTATCGAGACCGGTGAAGTCGCAAAACAGGCTGGGGGGTCTGTTCTGGTAAGGTATGGCGATACGGTGACATTATCTACGGCATGCGCATCTAGCGTTGCCAAGGACACGGATTTTTTCCCGCTCACGGTATCATTTGAAGAGAAACTGTATTCGGTCGGCAAGATCCCTGGAGGTTTCTTAAGAAGAGAAGGAAGACCTTCTGAACACGCTACGCTGACTGCGAGACTGATCGATAGACCGATCCGTCCGCTGTTTGCGGAAGGTTTCAGAAATGAAGTACAGGTCGTCAATACGGTACTGTCTGTCGATACGGACTGTTCTCCGGAAATGGCTGCGATGCTTGGAGCGTCCCTGGCGATCTGTATTTCCAATATTCCGTTTGATGGTCCGATTGCCGGTGTCAAGGTCGGCTATGTCGATGGACAGTTTGTTGTCAATCCGACCGTAGAACAATTATCAAGATCACTGATCGATCTGACGGTTGCCGGAACCAAGGAAGCTCTGAACATGGTCGAAGCAGGCGCACATGAAGTCGATGAAGATCTGATGCTGGATGCCCTGATGTTCGGACATGAAAAGGTTAAGGAACTCTGCGCTCTGGAAGAACAGATCATTGCCAAGGTAGGCAAGGAAAAGATGGAAGTCGTTCTTTATGAGATCGACGAAAGAGTCAAGGATTTTGTCAACGAGAATGGCAAGAAGCGTCTTGAGGAAGCCGTTTCCATTCATGACAAACTGGAATCCTATGCCGCTCAGGAAGGAATCACCAACGAAATGAAGGAACATTTCACCAATGATGAGACGCTGAGTGAAAAAGAAAGCGATAAACTGGTAAAACAGACCGGTGAATACTGTACACAGATCATTGCGGATGAAGTCAGAAGACTGATTTCCGATGAAAAGATCAGACCGGATGGAAGAGCTTTGGATGAGATCCGTCCTTTGGATTCCCAGGTAGATCTGCTGCCGAGAGTACACGGTTCCGCCCTGTTCACCCGCGGACAGACACAGGTCTTATCCGTTACGACTTTAGGTCCGTTAGGAGATAATCAGATCATCGACGACCTGACGGATGTCGATGAAAAGAGATTTATGCATCACTACAACTTCCCGCCTTACTGTGTTGGTGAAGTCGGCAGAATGGGCACTCCTGGCAGAAGAGAAATCGGCCATGGCGCCTTAGGTGAAAGAGCTCTGCTTCAGGTGCTCCCTTCCGAAGAGGAATTCCCTTATGCGATTCGAACGGTTGCGGAAGTTCTGGAATCCAACGGTTCCAGCTCACAGGCTTCGATCTGTGCCGGAACAATGTCTTTGATGGCTGCCGGTGTTCCGATTAAGGCTCCTGTTGCCGGTGTGGCAATGGGTCTGATCACGACAGGCGAGAACTATTCGATCCTGACGGATATTCAGGGTATGGAAGATCATTACGGCGACATGGATTTCAAGGTTGCCGGTACAAAAGACGGTATTACCGCTTTACAGATGGATATTAAATGCAAGGGTATTACCAGAGAAGTATTCAAAGAAGCTCTGGCACAGGCTCACAAGGGCAGGATGGAGATCCTGGCGAACATGGCTACGGCTATTGCGGAACCAAGACCGGAAGTCAGCGAGTATGCGCCTAAGATGTGCACCTTCATGATCCCGACGGAAAAGATCAGGGAAGTTATCGGTACAGGCGGTAAGGTCATCAACGACATCATCGAGAAATGTGATGACGTCAAGATCGACATCGACGATGACGGCAAGGTCGTAATCTATCATACTTCCAAGGCAGCAATCGAGAAGGCAAAAGCGATGATCGATGAAATCACCAGAGAAGCCAAGGTAGGCGATATCTATGATGCCACTGTTGTCAGATTGGAAAAGTTCGGCGCTTTCGTTGAACTGTTCAAAGGACAGGATGCACTGCTTCATGTTTCCAAGATCAAACATGAAAGAGTCGAAAAGCCGGAAGATGTTCTGAAGATCGGCGACAAGATCCAGGTCAAAGTCATGGAAATCGACGAGAAGGGCAGAGTAAATGTTTCCGCCAAGGAACTTCTGCCGAAACCGGAAAAAGAAGAAAAGAAAGAAAATAAAAAAGAAGGTAGGAAAGAAGCCAAGAAGGAAGAGAAGAAGGAAGAAGTGAAAGAAGAAAAGCACTTCGGAGAAATCAGATTCTTTGGCAAGAAATAATACCGGATCAAAAAACAAATAAGCGTGGCCTCAGTTGTCACGCTTTTTTTCTGTTTTATTTGAAATATAATAGATATTAGTAGAACCGCTTTGGAGGTTAAACATGAATAATAAAAAATACATTCGCGTCATTATGACCGTATTGCTGTGTCTTTCTCTGTTTGGATGCAAAGGGAAAGAAACGCCAGTCTCTTATCCGGATAGGGATGTCGATTATCCGGTACAGATCGAAAAGCTGGAAGAAGATTCTATTCAGATCCATTATCAGCGGGATGACGGTAAATATTCCGAATGGACGCTTTGGCTATGGGATCCGGAAGGCACAGATGACGGCAAAGAAGACGATTTCAATTATCAGGATGACTACGGCGTTATAGCTTCTTATCCTTTATCTTATTTTGGAGAACTCTCGGGAGGACGTCTTGGGTTGATTGTCAAGAAGAAGGGTAGCTGGACAAAAGACGGTACGGAATCCGATCGTTTTATCCTTTTTTCTTCCTATAAGAAGGACGAGAATAACATCTATCATGTTTATCTTGCCGGAGGCGATGAACATGTTTACGATTCTGCGGAAAAGACGATCAGTGATGTGATTCATTCCGCCTCTTTCAAGGATGAACATACTTTGAATATCTCCTGCAGCAACGCCATTGAATCTTATGAATTGTTCTGTGATGGAGAACTGCTGCTAAAAGGGAACGGTGCAGGGAGAAAGAATCTGACAGATACTTTAGACCTGACGGCTGAATACGCCAAATCCTATGCTGTTGAAGTCGTTTTCCGCGGATCCGGGACCAGACTTAATTCCCCGGTCTCTTTGACAGGCCTGTTTAGCAGCGATTCTTTCAACGAAATGTATTACTTTGGTGGAGAACTGGGAGCCTTGTATTCTGAAAATGAAACGATTTTCCGAGTCTGGTCTCCGGTGTCTGAGAGAATAGAACTGAGAATATATGACAGTGGAACTCCGTTGGCAATATCCGAAAACGGCAGTGATCAGTATCTTTCTTATGAAATGGAAAAGAAAGAGAAAGGCGTTTTTGAATCGGTATGTTCCGGTGATCTGGAAGGAAAATACTATACTTTTGTCGTCTATAACGGAACCTATCCGGATGGCATTGAAATCATCGATCCATATGCAAAGAGTGCCGGAATCAACGGCATTAGAGGCATGATTGTCGATTTTTCGAAAACAGATCCGGATGGATGGGACAAAGTCGATTATTTGAAACTGGATCGAAAAGAACTGACTGTCTGGGAGACGCATGTGGCAGATGTTACCAGTTCTGAAACCTGGCATGGTCCTGAAGAACATAGACGGAAGTTCCTTGGCCTGATTGACGAGGGAACGAAATACACAGAAGGAAATATCAGCGTCACGACCGGTTTTGATCATATTAAAGAACTGGGTGTCAATGCGGTGCAGCTGATTCCGATATTCGATCAGGATAACGATGAGAGAGAATATCGTTTTAACTGGGGTTACAATCCTTTAAACTACAACGTACTGGAGGGGATGTATTCCAGTGATCCGTATGACGGATACAGCAGGATCAAGGAATTTAAACAAGTCGTACAGCGTTTTCACGAGGCTGGCATCACGCTGATTATGGATGTCGTATACAATCATGTATCTTCGGCTTTACGTTCCTCCTTTGATGTTCTGATGCCGGGGTATTATTACCGTTACAACTATGACGGTTCCTTTTCCAACGGATCAGGGTGCGGTAATGAAACAGCGAGCGAGATGCCGATGATGCGTAAATTCATTATTGACAGTATCTGCTTCTGGACAAAAGAGTATAAGCTAGGCGGTTTCCGCTTTGACCTGATGGGTTTACACGACATTGAAACAATGAATCTTGTGAACGAAGCGGCAAAAAAGATTAATCCGTACATTGTTATCTATGGCGAACCTTGGACCGGCGGCAAGACGCCTTTAAGCAGCGATCTGCAGGCTATACAGGCCAATGCGGAGCAATTTAAAGGATATGGGCAGTTCAACGACCAGATGCGGGATGCTCTGATCAAAGGAGGACTGAATGCGCCTAGTGAAACCGGCTGGGTCAATACTACACAGATCAATGCTTCCGATGTCAGCAAGATACAGGAAGGAATCAACGGACGTACCTACAATGCCGCTTATCAGATCGAGGATCCCGACAAGAGCGTATCCTATGTGACCTGTCATGATAATTTCACTCTGTACGACCGGATGAAAGCGGCAGGAATCCAAGATGAAGAGACGATTCGCAAAATGTGTGTTCTGGCAGAAGCGGTCGTTCTGACATCCGACGGTACATCTTTCCTTTTGGCCGGTGAAGAAATGCTTCGAAGCAAGCAGGGTGACAGCAATTCTTATCAGTCTTCCGATGAAATCAATCAGCTGGACTATTCTCTGAAGATCAAGAATCATGATGTCTTTGAAAACATCAGAAAACTGATCGCTTTTAAGCAGAATACTGATCAGTTACACGAGAAAGAACCGGACGTCCTGGTAGAAACGTTGGAAAACGGCGCAGTACTGAAATATGAACTGAAATCAGGGAAAAATACTTATCTGGTATATCACGCCAACGGTTTATGCAAGAACGTAAACATTAAAGAAGATGCATATACCGTTTATCTGGACACATTAGGTCTCTATGAAGGAAAAGCCGATGATCTGACATTGCAGCCGTATCAGACACTGATCCTGGTCCGATAGAAATGAATTATAATTGAAGTATGAGAATGAGAAAAAAGAAATGGGTCTCCCCGTTTCTGGAAAATGAAAAAGAATATCTGATAACAGACCTTCATGCTTTTCTTTCCAATCTTCCGGTTTATCTGGAAATCGGCATGGGGATGGGAGATTTCATTACCGAGTCTGCATCATTGCATCCGCAGATCTATTATATCGGTCTGGAAAAAGAAGAGACCTGTGTAGCAAGAGCAATCAAGAAAGCGCAAGATAGAAAGCTGGAAAATTTTAAAGTACTCCTGGCGGATGCTATGAATCTGGAAACAATCTGCGATCCTGAAAGCATTGATCTGATCTATCTGCACTTTTCCGATCCCTGGCCAAAAAAGAGAAACCATAAACGTCGTCTGACCTATCCGCCGTTCCTAAAAAAATATGAAGCGATCCTGAAAGATAAAGGCATTCTGATTTTTAAGACCGATAATGAAAGATTCTTTGATGATTCGCTGGAATACTTTAAAGAATCTTCTTTTGTCCTGCTGGAAAGCGACAGAAACTACATCAAGAAGAATGAGCCGATGACGGCCTATCAGGCGAAATTTTCTGCAGAAGGCAAAGCGATATACTATGCGAAATATCAGATTAATAAGGTATAATAAGAGGGTATGAGATTTTTAAGAAAAGTACTATGTATGATCATGGTGGTATTGCTTTGCGGATGTGCTTCTGCCAAGCGGTACACTTCCTATACGATTTATCCGATCGGTTATCTTTTGAATCGTATCGGAGGAAACAGGATCACGCCGATCTCTATCCAGACAAACACTCTGGTTCAGACATCGCAGATTGTTAAAAACTATGAAGAGATCCTGGAAGATTCCTCTGTCCTCTTCCATATCGGCAATCTTGAGCCTTATATGGATCTTTATGACGAACAGATCGCTGAACTTATCGATCTGTCTTCCGGAGATCTGTCAGTACTGAACTGTCTGTATCAGTATAAGCGTTATACGCCTGTAATTGTTGATGGAAAGGTGTCTTTCTTTGAGAGCACTTTTTATGAGAATGACGCATTCAACGACATAGACCTCTATGATCTGGATCCTTTCATCTGGCTTTCTCCGAGCGGCATGTACTGCATGGCAAAAGACGTGAAGGAGTATCTCTCCAGCAACTATGTGGAGCAGTCCACCTACTTTGAGGAAAACTTTACGCAGGTTGCCGATGAACTGATCGCTCTGGATGCGGCATACCAGGCACTTGCGAGCCGTCTGGTGAAAGAAAACAAATCGATCCGTTTTGTATCCATGACCGGATCTTTCGGTTGCTGGCAAAAAGATTTCGGCTTCCAGGTCTATCCGGTCTGTCTCTCTAAATACGGTGCACTACCGAATGAGCAGCAGCTGGAAGTGATCAAAACCAGGATCAGAAACGATAATGTTACTTATATCGCCATGGAACCGAATCTGCCGGAAGAAATGATGGAGCTTATGGCTCAGCTGGAAGAAGAACTCGGACTAAAGCGGGTTACCTTAAACAACATTTCCTCTTTAACATCTTCCCAGATCGAATCGGGAAAGGACTACATGTCCCTGATGTATGAAAATCTCAGCATTCTGGAAAACATGGCTTCATCCAACCAAAGCCCTGCGGCTCTTACAGGAGAATAGATGAAACTGCTGTTGATTGATGGAAACTCGGTACTTTTCCGCGGTTTCTATGCAACTTGTTACGGAAATATCATGAAGACAAGTAAAGGCGTATACACCAATGCGGTATACGCTTTTGCCAATATGCTTAACAAGGCGTTGAATACCATAAAACCGGATTACTGCGTTGTAGCTTTTGATAAAGGAAAACATACTTTCCGTCATGATATTGCAGAAGACTACAAAGCGGGAAGAAGGGAAACTCCGGAAGAACTGGTAGGACAGTTTGATCTGGTCAGAGAGATGCTGGAAGCTTATAACATGCCTTATCTGGAATACGATTCCATTGAAGCGGACGATATCATCGGTTCTTTAGCAAAGAAATATCCTTTAGAGACCTGTATCCTTTCAAGCGACAGAGATATGCTGCAGCTGATCGATGATACAACCAGTGTCTATGTCATGCGTAAGGGAATGTCTGATATTGCCAGAATGGACGAGAAAGCACTGATGGAGGAATACGGACTGAAACCGTACCAGATCATCGACTACAAAGGTCTGGCCGGAGACAAATCGGATCACATCAAGGGCGTTGAAGGTGTGGGAGACAAGACGGCAGTCAAGCTGCTGAGCGAATATGATACCTGCGAAGGAATTTATGAGAATATCGAGAAGATTCCAGGCAAGCTGAAAGAAAAACTGATAAAGGACAGGGATTCCTGTTTCTTATCAAAAACATTAGCTACCATTAAGACGGATGTCGAGATACCTGGTGTGCTGAATGATTATAAAGTGAATATAAACGAAACTGCCCGTAACGATTTTTTTGATAAGTATGAGATGTATTCTCTGATCCGAAAAACAAATCAGAGTTTTACAGAAGAAAAGAAGGATCATAAAACAGTAAACGAAATATCCGAAGAGCTGCTTCATGAACCGGTCGTTTATTTTCTCTCGGACGAGTTTTCTTACTATGAGAGGAAGCTTTATGGCGCTTGTTTCTGTAATGATGCAGGAATGGAATATATTTCTCTGGAAGATCTTAAAAAGGATCGTAGAGCACTGGAATTTCTGGCATCTGATCGGATGAAAACAGTATTTGATCTGAAAGCCTTAAAACACGCTTTGCATTATAACGGGATCGTTTTAGGCGGAAATACCGATGATCTGTTTCTGATGTCTTTCCTCTCCAACAATTACAACAGCGATCTGGCAAGTATAATCCGCAATTACCGAGGAAAGAAGATCCGGGAGCTGAAAGAGCTTTTCGGTACAGAAAAGAAACCGGCAGAAGTGCAGATAGATGAGCTTTCTGCCTATGCCTGTGAGATCGCCTATGATCTTGCACAGACTGAAAAAAGCGTGAGAAGAGAATTGGAAGAGAAACAAATGCTGAATCTTTACCGGGATCTGGAACTCCCGCTGGTTGACGTGCTCTATGACATGGAAGAAGCAGGTGTGTGCTGTGATGAGAAAGAACTGGATGAGATCTCTTTACAGACAAAAGAAAAAATCGATGTTCTGGAAAGAAGGATCTATGATTCCATCGGACATGAATTCAATATTTCATCACCGAAACAGCTTGCCTCCGTTCTTTATGAAGAACTGGATCTTCCGGACCTGAAAAAAGGATCAACCAATGCAGAAACTCTGAATAAACTGATCAATTACCATCCGGTCGTAGCGGATATTCTGGATTACCGGAAATATACGAAACTGTATTCAACTTATTCGGAAGGATTGAAAAAATATATCAGGCCTGACAAACGGATCCACACCATCTTTTCTCAAACAATAACCCAGACCGGAAGGCTTTCCAGCTACGATCCAAATCTGCAGAACATATCCGTAAGAGATGATGAAGGAAGAGAAATTCGAAAGGCTTTTAAGCCGTCAGAAGATCACGTGCTGATCTCATCCGACTATTCGCAGGTTGAGCTTAGAGTTCTGGCTTCTCTTTCAGATGAAAAGAGAATGATCGATGCGTTCAATGAGGGGATCGATATTCATACCAAGACTGCCATGGATGTTTTTGGTTTAAAGAAAGAGGAAGTAAGCGATCTGGTCAGAAGACATGCCAAGGCGGTGAATTTCGGTGTCGTATACGGAATCAGTGATTTTGGTCTGGCAAACCAGACAAATCTTTCGTTTAAAGATGCCAAGAAGTTTATTGATGATTATTTTGTGACTTATCCGAATATCAAGAAATATCTGGATGAACAGGTCGATTTCTGTAAAAAGAACGGCTATGTTAAAACAATGCTGAACCGTAGAAGATACATCAATGAGATCAATGACAGAAATTATATGATGCGGGAATTCGGCAAGCGGGCGGCGATGAATGCGACGATTCAAGGCAGTGCTGCGGATCTGATCAAGATTGCCATGCTTAAGGCTGCAGAGAAGCTGAAAGAAGAAGAACTGAGATCAAGACTGATCCTTCAGGTCCATGATGAACTGATTTTTGATGTACCGGAAAATGAAGTAGAGAAGATGAAAGAGTTCATTCCTGAAATCATGTCAAATGCCTATCGTTTGAAGACTAGACTTGACTGTTCTCTAGCCATTGGTAAAGACTGGTATGAGGCAAAGTAATGCCTGAACTGCCGGAAGTACAGACTGTCCTGAATACGCTGGAAAGACAGATAAAAGGTAGAAGGATCATGGATATTCAGATCCTTTATCCGCCGATCGTCATTTGTTGCGAAAAAGAATTTCGTAAAAGACTGATCGGTTCTTCTTTCTGCGGATTTAAAAGAAGAGGAAAATATCTGCTTCTTGAGATGGAAGATGTGACATTGGTCAGCCATCTTAGAATGGAAGGAAAGTATTTCATTCTGGAACATGGCTCCCCGGTAGACAAACATGACCATGTGATTTTTTATCTGGATGACGGAAGAGAACTACGATATAACGATGTCCGGAAATTCGGAAGAATGGAACTGATCGAGAAACAGGAAGATTATCGCTGTTTCAAAGGTCTCGGTCCGGAACCTTTTTCTGATGAATTCAATGCAAAGTACTGTTATGACCATCTGAAAGAAAAGAAACAGCCGATCAAGCAGGTACTGCTGGATCAGTCGTTTGTTGCCGGTATCGGCAACATCTATGCTGATGAAGTACTTTCTTTGACCCATGTCGACCCTAGGACTCCGGCCTGCCGGTTAAGCACAAAACAACTGCAGGAACTGGTAGAAAAGACGAGGTACATCCTGAACCGGGCTATTGAAGCCGGAGGTACGACGATTCGTTCTTATACCTCATCTTTAGGTGTTACCGGGATGTTTCAGCTAGATCTGAATGTGCACGGATTAAAGATCTGTCCGGTCTGCAGCAGTGAAATAAGGAAGATCAGGGTCGGAGGAAGAGGTACTTACTACTGCCCTAGATGTCAAAAGAGAAAAAGATGAAGATTGCAATCACAGGAACCATAGGTTCGGGAAAAACGGCCGTATCGGAATATCTGCGTAGCAGGGGCTACGATGTTTTTGACTGTGATAAAGTGAATGCTCAGCTTCTGGAAGAAAACAGAAAGGGATATAAAGCTGTAAAGAAGCTGTTTCCGGAATGCTTTGCCGGAAAGACCTTAAACAAAAAAAGGCTGGCAGGAGAGATTTTTTCTGATCCCGAGAAAAAGCGTAAACTGGAAGAAGCAATGCATCCTTTGATCCTAAAAGAGCTGAATAAGAGAAAAGATGATCCTTTGTTTGCGGAAGTACCGCTGCTGTTTGAAGCGGACTGGGACATCTACTTTGATAAGAATCTGCTGATCATCGCTGATGAAGTACTGCTGAATAAAAGGATGGAAGAGAGAGGTTTTAGTAAAGCTGAATTTCAGGAAAGGCTGAAGACGCAGATGCCGGTGGAAGAAAAAATAAAAAGAGCGGATAAAATCATATATAATAATGGTAGTCTGAATGACCTGTATGTCATGATCGATGAATGGCTAAAGGAAATACTATGCTAGGAAAAGATCTTTATAAAATCGACGGGAAAGTGGATCTTTCACTTGAAAAGCTGAAGGCTCTGGTTTTTTTCTACAGTCCGCTGTTAGGAAACGATGCCCTGGCGCTCTATGAATATCTGGTTTTAAAAAGTCATTCCCTGGATTTTCGCGAACTGAACGAACTGCTGATGTCGTTGAATCTTTCTGTAGACCTGTTTGAAACTTTCTGCGAAAAACTGAATGAGTACCGTCTGCTGAAGACATTAAAGAAAGATGATTCATACGTTTTTTTCCTGTGCGAACCGTTGACTGCTTCAGCATTCGTCAAGGATGATATCCTGGTTCGGGAATTTATTCTTAAAACTTCGGGGACGCATTATCAGGATCTGATTACCGATATTTATGAAGAAAACAAGTATCCTGATTATGAAAACGTCTCTAAAACGTTATCACCAAAGAATCTGGACGCCTGGACAGAAGAAAATGAAGCGGTATTAAAAAAACCGACAGCAAACAGTGAAAGGTACAGTTTCAATACCCTGTTTGATGTAGGACGTTTCTTAAAAGACATTTCTACGAATCTTTTTCCTTTGCCTTTCCGTACAGAAGAAAATCTCAGACAGATTGCAACGCTTGCGGATCTCTACGATATCTCCTATGACAAAATGAGAAGTTACGTTGCTGAGACCGTTAATCGAAGTACAGACTCTTTCAACATGGGATACCTGAAATACCTCTGTATGCATGCCCGTAGCGATTATAAAAATGTTGAAAGGGGACAGTATGACGTACCTTGTCTAACGTATCTGATGTCTTTGCAGAACGGCAAGGAAGTAACAGAAAACGATCGGAAGATTATTATGAATCTCTCGCAGGAATATCATCTGAATCATGCGGTCATTAATGTTCTTCTGGAGCACGCTCTTCGAAACTGTGACAATCGTCTGATTGAAAGATATCTTTATCCGATCGCTTCCGATCTGCATCGTAACGATGTCGCCACTGCTCAGCAGGCTTTAGGCAGGCTCGACAGGAACTATGAAAGAAAAGCACAGGAAGACAGACTCCCTGTCTACGATACCAGCAGAAACGTTTCCATGAGTGATGAAGAAGCGGAAGAACTGCTGAAACTGATGGGTAAAAAATGATGAATCCAGAAGAATTAAAAAATGATGCGCTTATACAGTTAATGAAAAAGAACGGTTTTTCTGATGATTTCATTCAGATGCATTTTAATTTATTGAAAAGAGTAGCGGTTTCCCGAGCTTTATGTAAAGACTGCAAAGGTCTGTATATGTGCAGCCAGCCGTCAAAAGGTCAAAGACTTATACTGAACCGGGTTCCTGTTCCGATTGAAGAAATCGAATACTGCGATTTTGCTTTAGTCGAGAACCGTAAAAAAGAGCTTATGAATTCTTATGTCTATTGTGATATTCCTTATGATCTGATGGGCATTGACCTCGAAACCGTTTCTTATACAGACGAACAGGAACAGCTGTACCTGAGACTTGCGGCTATCCTGCATCAGAAAGTCAGCAAAGGATTGTATATTTGCGGCGATCTGGGTGTCGGGAAAACATATCTGTGTACTGCCTTGGCTAATTCGCTGGTTAAGAAAAAAGAGAGAGTCGCTTTCGTGAAAGTAACGGATTTCTTTAACCGGATGCGGTCTTTCTTTAATACTGATTCGCAGCAGATCGACAAGAATATCTCTCTGTTAAAAAAGGCGGACTATCTGTTCCTGGATGATATCGGTTCGGAAGCCGTATCGGAGTTCGTCAGAGACGATATCCTGTTCCGAATACTGGACTATCGTCTGGATCATTCCCTGACGACGATATTTACATCGAATCTGACAAAAGAAGAATTACTGAAGCATTACCAGTATGACCGTAAGGAGAAATCGAATCTGATGAATGCGAAGAGGCTGCTGGAGAGGATCGATATACTGACAGATGACTATGTTCTTTCAGGAAAGAATATGAGGAGGAAACAACAATGTTGAAGAAAATCGGAGTACTGACTTCCGGAGGAGATTCACCGGGAATGAATGCGGCGATCCGTGCCGTAACCAGAGCCGCTCTGGCAAAAGGGATCGAAGTCGTTGGCATACGCGACGGATTCAAGGGGCTTGTGGAAGGATGGTATGAACCTTTTGACAGGAATTCGGTTTCAGAAACGATAGCCAGAGGAGGCACGATTTTAGGCAGTGCCAGACTGCCTGAATTCCGGAATGAAGAAGTCGTTTTAAAAGCGGTCGCAAAGCTTCAGGAAAACGGAATCGATGCACTTGTGGTAATCGGGGGTGATGGAACATACAAAGGTGCGGATGCTTTGACAAAACATGGTATCAACTGCATCGGTCTTCCGGGTACGATCGATAATGACATTGAAGGGACAGATTTTACCATCGGTTTTGATACAGCCTTGAATACGATTGTTGAGTGCGTGGATAAGCTTAGGGATACTTCCAACTCTCATCATCGTTGTTCGGTCGTCGAAGTCATGGGCAATCGCTGCGGTGACCTGGCCATCTATTCAGGTATTTCCTGCGGCGCAGAGATTCTGATTACACCGGAAACCGGATATGACGAGGAAGCGGTCCTGGAAAAACTGCGTTATCTGGAGAACCAGGGCAAGAATCATGCGATCGTTATTGTATCCGAGAAAGTCTGTGATGTGAAAGATCTTGCGGACAAGATATCGAAGGCGACCGGGTTTGCGGGAAGAGCGACGATTCTGGGTCATATTCAAAGAGGAGGCTCTCCTACACCAAATGACCGTGTTTTAGCTTCCAGAATGGGTGCAAAAGCGGTAGAACTGCTGGTTGAAGGAGTCGGCGGTCAATGCGTCGGAATCAAGAACAATGAAATCGTTTCGATGTCGATCGAAGAGTGCGTCAATATGCCTAGAAGCAGCAGGAAGGCATTTTATAAACTGTTTAATACGTTGGTTTAACTGATAGATGGCTTTAAAAGCCATTTTTCTAAAAGGAGAAAAGAGATGCGGTATACGATAGAAAATGAATATTTAATAGCGGAGATCAGCGAACTGGGAGCCACACTGACAAAACTGATCGATAAAAGAACAGAAACAGATATCGTGTTAGGGTTTGACAGCGATGAAGACTACATTCGTTATGCCGGAACGAATATCGGTGCTACGATCGGCAGAAATTGCAACAGGATCGGAAATGCACGTTTTGAACTGAATGGAAAGACATATCAACTGAGTGTGAACGATAATATGAATCAGCTGCATGGAGGCGGCATCAACGGATTCGCGTTCAAGAATTGGAAAACGGTGGAAGTCAACGGCGACAGGATCAAATTAAGCTATGATTCCGCAGACGGCGAAGAAGGATTCCCCGGGAACCTGCATACAGAAGTATGTTACAGACTGGAAGATGATACGCTCTTCTTCGGTTTTGAGGGGACTTGCGATCAGGATACGTTATTCAATATCACCAATCATTCCTATTTCAATCTTGGTGATCCGGACATCCTGAATGAATCTCTTTATATCACGACAGATCGTTATTCTCCGACAGATGAATACTCACTGACGTTGGACGAGGTTGTCAAAACAAATGGAACACCTTACGACTTCAATGAATTCACCAGGATCGGTGACAATCTCGTCAGGCTGGAGAAGGGTATCGACAACAATTATGTATGGGAGAATACCGAAGACAAGCTGATGTGTGGATTAAAGAATGACAGACTTCAGCTGAATGTCTACTCTGATCTGCCGGATATGCATGTGTATACATCATATTACCTGAATAATGAACAGGGAAAATACGGACAGACCTACAAACGGTACATGGGAATAGCCCTAGAGTGCCAGTACTATCCAAATGGTATCAACTATGGCGATCATTATCTGGTACCGATCTTAAAGAAAGGGGACAGGATGTCCCATTACATCAGATATCAGGTAAAGGAGATATAAAAATGGAGTTTGAACAACTGATTAAAATCAGAAGAAGTATCAGAGGTTACAGGGAAGCAGGAATTTCAGAAACTGAACTTAGGGAAATCTTTTCTTGCGTACGTATGGCTCCTTCCTGGAAGAATTCCCAGACCGGCAGGTATTATGTAGCATTAGGAGAAGAGGCGGTGAAAGAGGTGTATGAATGTCTGCCTGATTTCAACCGGAATAATTCAGCAAATGCCGCATATATCGTTACGAGCTTTAAGAAAGGAATTTCCGGATTTGCCAATGGTGAAGCCACGGATCATTCCGGCGATATCTGGGGCGGCTATGATCTGGGACTGCAGAATGCCTATCTTGTATTGAAGGCAAGTGATCTGGGTTACGACACTTTGATCATGGGTCTACGGGATGAGGACAGACTCAGGAAGTATTTCTCGATTCCGGAAGATGAGATCATCATGCCGGTCATAGCAATCGGCAGAAGAAAAAAGGATGCGGTCGAAAGAGTGCGTAAAGAAGCCGATGATATCATGACGATCCGATAGGAATGATTCACTGGTAAGGAATAGCTAAAAGCGGATAAATCAGATCCGCTTTTTTTCTGTTTTTCTTGAAATTACATAAATTCGTTTAGGAATCGACCGATAGGATTTGAATAATGAGTCAAAGGAGGTTAGAAATATGAGATCAATTATGGTTGAACCGGACCGGCTGGATGCGGCAGCAGCGGGAATCGAAGAAGCGAATACGGAGTATGACCGTACTTATGAGGCGATTTATGAGGAAGTTGACAGATTATCTTCATCCTGGAGCGGAAAAGATAACATGGCCTTTACCAATCAGATCAGAACTTTCGAGAGTGATCTGCAGCAGATTTCCATCATTATGCGTCAGTATGCAGACTTCTTAAGAAACAGCGCTAGAGCGTATAGAGAAACGCAAGACGAGATCTATACACAGGCATCGCGTTTGAGAACAGTGTAAAGGAGGATCTATGGAAGAGATTAAAATCACATTATCCGAAGTAAGTCATGCAGCACAGCAGCTCAGAAGTTACAATACCAGTCTGGACGAGATCCTGGCTTATGTCAGCAGAACAATGAACGATCTAAACAGTATCTGGATGTCAGACGGTCAGGAAATGCTGATATCACGCTTTCACCGATTTGCTACAAGATTTACCGATGAATCAGAAGTAATCAGTTCCTATGCCGATTTTTTAGATAATACTGTTGCTGATTATGATTCACTGGAATCAACCATCGTAGCGAATGCAGCCAACTTTGATTAAAAAACTAGGCATTTGTTTCGCAAGCATATTATTGATCATTACCTGCGCAGCTTGCGGAGCAAATGCTCCTTACTGTTTTTCTGACTATCTGAATGATCTTTCTGTAAACAGCGGCATAGGAGAAAACGACAATACTGAAGAAAACTTTCAGAAGCTGGAGCAGTGGGGTGTTGTAGATAAAGAAGACTGGATGCTGATGAATGAACAGCTGAAATGGAGACAGGTAGTAAAGACCATCAACAGACTTGTAGATTCGGAAGAAATCCATGATTTATTATCAAAAAAGAATTACAGAAATAAAACAGACAGCAGCCCGGTTTATAAAGAAGAAGCAATAGATCTGATCAAACAGGCAGTTGTCCGGATGAATACACAATATTATGAGCCGTCATTCCATTACGATTATCTGCAGGATCCAAAAGAAAATACACTAGAGATTCAGAAAGGAGATCTCCTGCATGAAGACGGAAACTATTATCTGATAGATTCTATGGATGATGGTATTTATGAAAAAAAAGAAGCGAATCTGGCGGATATTTTCCGGGATTTTGATCTTTCGGGAACGTACCAGATCGATTTTACACAGACGGAAGTGATTCCTTATCAGAGCGAGGAAGATCAGCTCTACCGGAACAACAATTATCAGCTTCTGGCAGAAAAAGGACATGTCTTTCACACGGATGGATTCAAGGTTTCCTATACGGTAAACAGAAACGGAATAAACGTCTATGTTTCCAAAAGTGTTAAAGGAATGAATCTATTCGGTGAATTCTCTTTGAATCATGTCCAGCCCAGTTTTCAATGGGCATATGAAGAAGGAGATCTTAAGAATTGTTTCTTTACTGTCAGTATGAATACATCAGAAAGACTGGGGGTTTCCAGTGATAAATATGGAGACTATTACCTGAAATTCAAAGATCTGGACAGCAGTTCTTTCTATTCATTACTCAATTCGATGGTTCATCCGATGGATGATAAGGCAGATGTCAGTATTCCGATCTGCAGGATCAGAACGCCGATCCCGAATCTTCCGACTGTCTGTATCAACCTGGATCTGTTGATTAGACTTTCAGCAAATGGCAGGGCTGAACTGCTTATAAGCGGGAAACATAATCTAGGTTTTGAAACAAAGAACGGTCAGTTAAGACTGATAAAGGATCAGGATCATGATTTCAATGCCGATATTGCAGCTTCCGGGAAAGCGGCCATTGGTCTGAATGTCAGCCTTGAGGCAGCGGATCTTAGACTGGCGGATATTGAAGTTGACACAGGATTGAAAGCGGAAGCGAAGTCAACTCTTCATTTGTTTCAAGAGGATGGATCATTTCAAAACAGGTCAAGCAACATCAGCTATTCTGCCTTGCAGGAGATCAGCAAGGAAAATCCGGACGTTAAGATATGCGGAGACATTTCGCTTTACTGGATGATGGACCTGATTTTCAATACTGCCAAAACCAGACTTTATAAACTTGGTTTTTCCCGAACTTTCAACATTCTCAACGAAGAGAATCAGGTATTTGGAAACATGCATCATATTGAAAACGGGCACTTTGTTCCATCATGTACCGTAAAAGAGCGAAAACCGATAAAAGAAATGGAAACGATTCATTCGGATAAGATCGAACTTGAAGACTACGCCCGGGTTCTGCATATTGGACAGACTTATAAAATACCGATCCGGGCTATACCTGAATCATACAAAATATCGGATTTGAGCTACTCTTCAACAGATTCGACAATAGCTGAAGTGAATGTAGGAACGGTAACAGCGAAAAGAGCAGGAAACGCTCAAATCAAAATACAGACATCCGATGGATCATATGAAGCATACATTAATATTCTAGTGAGTGACAGCTGATGTTTTTAATTATTCAGGACAGTTATTCTTTTATCCGATCCGAGGTTAATCAGGAAAGTAACATCTCTTATAAAGGCATCCTGATTTATTGCAACAACGGAAAGTATTATATATCCTTAAAAGAAAACTGTTTCTTTTCCGACGGTTCAAAGATCAAAAAACTGGAGTTAAAACACTATGAAATTCTTTCGGATGCTTCCTGCATTCAGCTACAGGTTTACGTGTATGAAAACCGATCGGGCATGGATTCCTATGGCATTTATGAAAACAGAGATTTTATCCTTGCTGCAAATAAAAAAGCTACGATTCAGACTTCTGATCCGTATTTCAAGGAAGATTATCTGTTTCTTAGAAACGGTAAGCTGAAAAGCAGTATTCTCTTCTCGGTAAATGGAACACAATATACCGATGATGAACTGCACGATGGAGATATCATTGAATGTCTTGGCTTTAGAATGGTATATTTTACGGATTTTCTTTATATCAACCGGTTTTGGTGCATGATTGGGATACCGTCATATCAGCCGAATAGACAGATTGTCGCATATCCGCTTCTTTCTTCTCCCCCCGACTTTTATCTGCCGGATACTGTAAAAGAGCCGGTTTTTGATGAAATAAAGGAGTTTTCATATCATCGGGAACCGGTTCATAAAGAGATCTTCAAGACGTTGCTGAATAATTCTGTGATGTCTGCTGCTATTACATCGCTTGCCTATCTGAACTATAGTGAGAGCATAAACAACACCGGTACGAGAAGTCTTCTGACCTATTTGATTACACCGATCAGTATGACATTTACGGGTGTTTTGCTTCCCGTGCTGTTTTACCTATACGAAAAACGAAAGGAAAAGAAAGCCTATCAGTTTGAAAAGAAGAAGTTTTTGTCGTATCTGGATGAATATCAGCTGAAGGCGAAAAAAACGATCAGAGAATATGTGAATTCCGTGGAAAATCATTTCTTTTCCGTGATTCATTGCAAAAGGATGATGTTTTATGCAACTGAGAAAACGGATGATTATCTGACAGTCAGTTTAGGAAAAAAGGCAATTCAGATGGAGCTTACAACAAAAGAGAACAAAGATGAACAGATTGAAAGAAAGCTGGAAGAGATCAGACACCTATTTCATCATATTGAAGGATTCCCGGTCTTTCTGGATTTAAAGAAAAGTAAAATCACCACCATTATAATCAAGAAAGAAGAGCGCCATGACTTATTCAGACAATATCTTCTGGAAACCGTTTATAAACACCGTTTGGATGAGATATACATCGCCATCTACTGTAAAAACATCAGTCTGATCGATGACTGCTACAATCTCCCACATTTATTCTGCGGAAACAGAAGGATGACATTGAACCACTTTCGGCAGATCCAGGAGCTTGACCGGCACACGTTTAATCGTCCTGTTATTCTTTTTCTTTATGACAACTGTAATTATGAGTTCAGGAATCCTAATATCCGGGTCCTTTACTTTACCGATCATCATGATATCTACAGAAAGTCCGATACAGTCATCGAATATCTGCATAGCAAAGCCTGTATTCATATTCCACAGCGTTCTTATTTCTCTTTTATCAAAGAAGAAGCGGATTACCGGAAACTGTTTCATCATCTCGGCAGGATTGCCAGCGAAGAGAATGAATCCCGGGAATACAGTTTTTCCAGCCTGTTCGAGAATCATGCGATTGCGAAATCCTATCAGGAAAATGACCGTAAACTAAGGGCTGATTTTGCTTTCTGTAACGGCAGAATTCTTGACTTTGATCTGCATGAGAATGGTTTAGGTCCTCATGGCCTGATTGGAGGCTCGACCGGATCAGGGAAATCGGAGCTGATTATTTCGATGCTTCTGTCATTATGTATGCGTTATTCGCCGGAATATTTGCATATCATTCTTATCGATTATAAGGGAGGCGGTCTTAAAGAGTCGTTATCCATTTTTGGTAAAACAGTTCCACATATTGTCGCTTCTGTTTCCAATCTGGAAAACCATGCCTTTGAAAGACTTGTTACGGCAATCAAAAACGAATGTCTAAACAGACAAAAGATTTTCAAGAACCTTTCATCCGTTACCGGAACTTCTATCATGAATATTGATGATTATCTGGATAGCGATTATAAGAAATATGCCTATGATATGATGTCTCATCTGTTGATCGTGGTCGATGAATTTGCGGAATTGAAAAAAGAACATGCCGATCAGATCAGAGAACTGATTACTCTTTCCAGGATCGGAAGGAGCCTGGGAATCCATCTGATCCTGGCGACACAGAAACCGTCCGGAAACATCAGCGATGAAATATGGTCCAATTCCCGTTTTAAGATCTCTTTAAAGGTGTTCGAAGAAAGAGATTCAATGGATATCATCAAAACATCCGAAGCAGCTTTTTTGAATGAAGCGGGTTCCTTTCTTTTGAGAGTGGATGATAGTCTGATCCGCGGCAGGAGCGTGTATACAAAAAACGATATCCATGGCAATGATCCAATCGAGATATGCCTTTTGGACAATATGCTGGACAAGGCTAGAATATACAAAAAACAAAATAAGAAATATTTTAGTGAAGCGGCATATTACTGCGGCAAGATTATCGAAACATGTGAAAAGATGGACCTTATTCCCAAAAAGATGGATTTTCTCTCGCATGCACCCCTTGATCGTATTCCAACAGAAAACGGCAGGATCCATCTGGGAGAATCTGATGATTATCTGAACGGAACAAGAGAACAGCTGACATACAGTCTTTATGGCAGCCTGCTGGTTTTCTCTTCCCGGAAAGAAGAGATAAATACCATTCTGAATGCACTCAAAGAAAATAATAGAAGAACCGTTGTGATCGCCAGAAAGATATATCGAAATCGTGTTATTTCTGACAGTCTTCTTTATGACCAGGACGAGGACATCTGTTTTCTTCTCTCTTATTTACTGAACCATGACGAAGATATTACCTTGCTGATTGAAGATATATCGATCCTGCTTTCCTATCAGGATACTTATGCAGATCTTCTTTTAAAACTACTTAAAAGAAGTAAAGACAGACTTTTAGGAGTAATCTGTCTGAGCCAAAGTGTACAGATCAGTTATAAATTGCTTAATGCATTTACAGACAAGACCATGATTGAAGTAAATGATATGAACGATGTATCCTATGTTTTTGCCATGCGAAGCCGATATAAGGGCGGGAGTTTCTTTTTTGATGATGAGCCAAAGACTTTTATTCCGGTAAGAACTGAAGGCCAAATTGAAGAAGAATGTCATTTGAGATGTATTATTAGAAGAATACCTGAAACGGTGTCAGCTAAAATCTCAGAAAAAGGGATCAGGCTAGGTTATGATCTGATCAGCAGGGAAGAGATTTATACCGAAAAGAAAATCATCATTGTTTCTTACCGTGAAGAACTGCTTCGCAGATATTCCGAAGCATATGGGCAAAGAGTAAAGACCGTTCTTTATGATCGACATCCGATGAAGATCGATGGAGATTTCTTATGGCTTGGTCCCGGTATTACGAGTCAAAGGAGCTTCGTATACTATCGTAACGAGGATCTGGATGATACGCAGGGTGTATATATTGTTAGAGGGAAGCCGATATTATTGAGGTGCCTGGATGAACCATAAAATAAAGATCCGTTTTCGAATCGTTAAAAACAGTCACGTTATTGAGGTGCTGCTGGATGAAAGATTAAGTTTTAAGGAAAATCTGGAAGCAATCAGCGAAATCTGCGAAGAAGAAGTATTGAATGCGGAAGTATACGATCCAATGAAAAAGATTTTTTTAGATACTGGCGTTCCATTAAAGGCTTTTTCTTTTCACTATTTCGTTTCTTTGTATCTATTCACCTGAATGAACAGATTTTAAGTTGTAAAAAACGATTTCCGCATCAGCCCATAGTCTTGCATCTGTTTTTCGTCTGCCGATGCCATTAGTTATATCCAGAATATGCCCATCCTTTTTGCTTCTTCCATGATAATACTTCTGACAACCATATTCTCTCTGAAACAGGTTGATGATAGGGAGATATATCTGTCCGCCAAGGCTGTGCCCAGCCAGGCAGAGATCGAATCGGCATCTCTCGAGTTCTAAGAATAGATCTGGGTAATGGGTGACAACGATCGAAAAATGCTGATCATCTGCCAGAAGTTGCGTATATGGCGGCTTTTCTTGAACAAATGGATCGATACCGGCAATTACGATTAAATCGTCTTTATCAGAGCCTATCATCCGTGACTCATTGCGCAAAAGCATAAATTCGGAGGCGTCATAGATCTCCTGCAGGATGTCTTCGTTGTTGCAGTCACGGTCCCCCATAACCGCGAATTTGCCAAAAGGGGCATCCAGTCCCGACAGGAATTCTTTTAGCATGTTGACTGTCTCAGGCGCCACATCCATTTCGGACTGATCCAGCAGATCGCCGCCGAAAATAATTAGATCAGGGGCATAGGAATCAATAATGCTTCCGGCTTTCTGTAGAATTTCCTCGTCGATATAAGAACCGTAACAGACATCGGAAAAATAAGCAATCAAAAAACCATTCTGGTCATCTTTGATCTTTTCTGATGGAATCGTTTCTTCACGTATTTTCAGCTGCTTCGTATTTACTTCTCTGGCATTGTAGACTGTCAGCAGTACGATACAAAACAAAACTGATAAAATACCGACGATTTTCTTTAACATATCATTATTATAACGTATTTGAAATCACATAATTTTACACAATTAAAACATAATGTTTCTATAGCATTTTAGTATTATGATGATGCAAGGAAGTGAGGCCTTGCCGATACTAGCCCCCAAAATCAGTTGTATCGTATATATTTATCCCCTTAAATAAACAAAACAGAAAAGCCCTATCATATGAGGGCTTTTCTCATGGTAGAATTAGGTTATGAAAAAGAAGAAAAAGAAGAAGAAAACACTGTTGTTTTTGATAGGGATACTGCTGCTGGCTGCAATCGGCTGCCTGGTTTTTTTGATTTATACGGATAGACAGAACAATATGACAAGCCCGTATTATCTTGCCGATAATCTGCAGAATATAACGGTAAAGGATAAGGAAGGAAATGAACTCTCTTTGCCGAGAGGTACACTGCTCGAAATCAAAAAGAAGAGGGTTAAAATAGACGAAATTGAATACTGTCAGTTTTTATATAATGATACTTTGTATTATGTGCAGGAAGAATTTCTGGAGATAGACAGGAGTCTGTGTGTCAGAGAGAAAGATCTTGTGGCTTTGCGTGATCATGTTTTGACAAAAGAAGCGGATGATTTCCATATCAGCGGTTGGGTAAATAAAAAAGAGAAACTCTCCGTTACGGGATACCATCAGCTTCTGGATGATGGAAGTGTTGACTATTATCAGGTTAATGGCGAAGGTTATATTCCGGGCCGCTATGTTTCTCAGGAATACTATGAAACCGGCTACGATTCATCCATTTATTCCGATTGTTTCTATGGTCAGGGAGGCAGTCCTGAAGCGATCGATTATTATCCAAGAGAATCATTTCTGCCAAAGAAACAGATGCCGGATGTTGTAAAGGCTCTGTACATTAATGCGGAGGCTATCGTAGATGCGGAAGCATTCATTGAAGTGGCTCAAAACACTTCCGGAATCAACGCGTTTGTCGTAGATATCAAGGACTGTTATATCGACACACAGCTTGCTTATGATTCTCCAGCCGCGAAGATCTATGCTCCTTCGACTTATGACATTCCTAACACGTATTCGACCTACCAGGAGAATATCAAGAAACTGAAAGATGCCGGTTATTATGTGATCGGTCGAATTACCGCCTTTAAGGATGACTCTTTTGCAGTCGATAATCCGGATGAGGCGCTTCTGTATGATGGACGTCTTTACAATTACGGATCTGTCAAATGGCCGAGTATCTATTCAAGAAAGATGTGGGAATACAATCTTGCTCTGGCAATTGAAGCCGTAACGGAAATGGGCTTTGATGAGATTCAGTTTGACTATGTCAGACTTCCGGAAGATGTCGAGGATGTAGAACTAAGAAACATCTACAACGAAACGAGAGGGCAGGCCGTTACAAACTTTCTGCGTTACGCCAGCGAGTTCCTTCATCAGTATGGAGTTTATGTTTCGGCAGACGTATTCGGAGAAACAAGCGGTGATGATCCGTACTCTTTCTCTTGCTTTGTTTCTTACTATGGCCAGTTCTGGCCGGCAATTTCCAATGCTGTGGATGCAATCAGTTCTATGCCTTATCCGGATCATTTTTCTGCCTACGCTTACGGAATACCGGAACCATGGAGTGATCCGGGAGAACTGATGTATCTTTGGGGGAAAGCAACCTATTATGCACAAGAAAACACCTACGATCCGGGAAAATGCCGTACCTGGATACAGGCACAGAATTCTGATGCCTACGATGTTGTTTATGATGCATCATTTATTGAAGCACAGATCGACGGATTGCGTTCCGCAGGTGTTCTTGACGGTTATTTAACCTGGAATGCCGCTTCCAGTTTAGGCAAATACTGGCAATATGCCGAAGTCCTGGATTAGCCTTTCCTAATGATATAAGTTACAGGAGAATTGACTTTGTTCTGTGAATAGGTTTCAGTGATCTGAAGCCTATTTTTTCTGATGTATGCATCAAGAAGATAGAACTCATCTTTACCTCCGCGATGTCCCAGATAGAAAGTAATAACAATATATCCCATGTCTTCCAATAACGTATAAGCTTTCTGAAAAGCACTTAGTGTATCTTCTCCCTTGCTGATTGAAGAACCATCGCTGTTGGGAAGGTAGCCCAAATTAAACAGAAACAATCTGACTTTTTCATGAATATATTGATCAACATTGGCATGATTGTCGTGTATCAGTACGACATTGTTTTTCCCTTTTAGTCTTTCTTTGCTTCTTCGGATCGCTTCTTCAGAAATATCAAAAGCGATCACTTTCCTAGAAAGACCGGAAAGAAACAGGGTATCATTTCCATTTCCGGCTGTCATGTCAACTGTCAGATCATCCGGATGAATCAGAGATCTGACGTATTTATGCACAAAAGTATTGTTATTCATAGAATTTTCCTTGCCAGGTATCTAATTGCCGCATCTTTTTATCAATGTCATTGAGAATCGTCGTCTTTTTTATTAGCCACTGCGGTTCAATCAAATCATTTACAATAGGGTCTCCGGTAAGTCTTTGAACCACCACTTCTTTTCGTAGAAGTTCCAACTGTCTGACTGTCAGGTCTATATACTGCTGCCTGCTTATGAGCTGAAACGGGCTTGCCTGATGCATTTCAGCAAGTCTGGTATTCTTAATGATATGAAGCATGTGAATCTTGATTCCGTCGAACGACAGATGGCGGATATCCGTAATTGTTTTCAACATGTCCTCTTCACTCTCAAAGGGGAGACCGTTCATGACATGGACACAGACCTTAATGCCGGTATTTTCCAGCCGGTATAAGGTGTTTTTGAAATCCTGAAAAGAATATTGCCTGTTAATGATGTTTCCGGTATGGTCATTGGATGTTTGCAGTCCGATCTCCAGCCAAACCGGTTTTTTCGTTGTAATGTCACTTAAGTAAGAAACGATTTCATCGCTTAAACAGTCGCATCTAGTCGCAATGGCGATTTCAGCCACTTCCTTCATGTCCAGAAAAGGTTCCGTCATTTCTTTGATTTTCTTTAAAGGGCCGTAAGTATTGCTGAAAGACTGAAAATATGGAATATACATACCGTTAGGCCATTTATGGTCCATGATCTGTTTATTGTTTCTATACTGGATTAAAAGGTCTTCTTTTATAGATAGGTTGGAATCGCCGCTTCCTTTTTCAGAACAGAAGACGCATCCACCGATACCCTTGGTTCCATCCCGGTTTGGACAGGTAAAACCCGCATCAAGGATCACTTTGGAGACCTTGCACCGGTAGTGCGTCTTAAGATAGTAATTGAACGTATGATACCTTTTTTCATTAAAGGTATATGGGAAGTCTTTCTCAGTCATTCTATGACCATTTTACCTTCTTTATCCCATTTGAAACAACTTGAGTTTATAATAATGAAAAGAGGTACAATAATGAAAAAAATCTACCGGAATGTCAATATCCTGGATGGTACAGAAGATATGAAACTGCAGGAAGGAATGAAAGTAACAGTTGAAGACGGAATAATTATTTCCATTTCAAAGAATGATGCTTCTACGGAAGGGGAAGATCTTGGCGGAAGATATATGATCCCCGGTCTCATCAATCTGCATGTTCATCTACCGGGCAGCGGTTTTCCAAAGAAAAAACAGACCGACTCCAGAAAACTGGCTGGTCTGATTATGTCGAATGCCCTGCTTAGGGAAATAGGGAAAACGATCTGCAGAAGTTCACTTAAAACACAGCTGCTTTCCGGAACGACGACGATCCGGACGGTAGGTGGTCTTGGCCATATGGATTCTGACTTAAGAGATCAGATCAAAGCCGGAAAAACGATCGGTCCAAGACTGATCAGCAGTGATCAGGCCGTTACGGTTCCCGGCGGTCATATGGAAGGCAGCGTAGCTTATGGTGCCAAGGATGAGCAGGACTTTGTCAGGTTTATTAAAGACAATGCCGGGTATGGTACTGACTGGATCAAGATCATGATTACCGGAGGCGTTCTGGATGCGAAGGTAAAGGGTGAACCGGGAGAAATGAGGATGATGAAACAGCAGGTGAAACTGTGTTGCGATACAGCACATCAGCTGGGCAAGAAAGTCTGTGCCCATGTGGAATCTCCTAAAGGTATTGAAACAGCCCTGGACTGCGGTGTTGATACGATTGAACACGGAGCAGCAATGGATGATGAACTGCTGAAAAAGTTCAAAGACAGCAGCAGCGTTCTTGTTTGTACGTTGTCTCCTGCTGTTCCATTGGCGAAATTCGATCCAGTCGTTACCGGAGGCAATGAAATACAGCGTTATAATTCCGAAGTCCTTTTGGAAGGAATTACAGAAGCGACGAAGAAATGTTTAAAAGAAGGGATCAAGGTAGGCCTCGGAACCGATACGGTCTGTCCGTTCATAACACATTACGATATGTGGAGAGAACTGGAATATGTTCACTATCTTTGTGGAATAGATCGTAAAACCTGCCTGTATCTGGCAACATTAAACAATGCCGAAATAATCGATCTGGATAAACAGACCGGGAGTATTGAAACAGGAAAAGCTGCCGAATTTATCATCACAGACAAGAATCCTCTGGATGGATTTGATACCATAAGAAAACCGTACATGGTAGTCTGCGGCGAAAAGGAGTATTTACAGCCTAAAGTAAAGAAGTCTGATACAGCTGAACAGTATCTGGATGGATATCTGCATTCATTAAAGGCATAAAAAAGGAGCTCTGATGAGCTCCTTGTTTTTATTGCAGGTCTTTTTTTGATTCTTCCGACTGCGGTGCTTTATCCGCAAGTCTGATAAAGATGATTCCGATAAGGAAGAACAAAGCCAACAGTCCGATTGCAACATTGATACTTTTGATCTGCGAACCAAAGATATTGAAGACGCCACCGGTTCTGATACCGACTTTCTTGACAACATAAATCAGGAAAGATCCAAGGAAAGAAGCACCTTTCGCGAAAATATCATAGATACCGAAGTATTCGCCGGAGTTCTCATCCGGAATGATCTTTGCGTAATAGCTTCTAGAAAGAGACTGAATCGATCCCTGGAAACATCCGACACCGAAAGCCATGATCGCGAATTGCCAAAGCTTTGTCAGTGTTAACGCGTACAGACAGACAGCAGTATAACCAAGGATACAGACTTGAATGAGGAATACGGTATCTTTCTTTTTGGAAAGTCTGGCAAAGACCAGAGAGCCCAGCCAGGCAACAACTTGCGTAAGAAGCAGGAAAATGACCTGACCGACTGTATTCAGACCGAGGTCAGTTCCGATATTGATACAGTTATCGATGATCGTTCCGACACCGTCAATATAAAGGAAGAATGCAATAAGGAAATATAGAACCTTTTTATCTTCGGCAGCAATCTTTTTGACGGTCTGGAAAATCTTACCAAAAGCTCTGGCAACGGCGCCTTTCTGGTCGGAGGAATAGTTGATCTGTCTGTAGTTGGACAAAAGTGGAGCAGTAACCAGCCACCACCAAACAGCAGTAACGCCAAAACCGATCAGTCTACTTAAACCGCCGGAAATCAGACCAACCATATCCGGACCAAGGACATAGGCAATCAAAGCAAGCGTAAATGGAATACATGAACCGATATAGCCCCAGGCGTAGCCATATGCCGATACCGCATCAGATCTCTCATCCGAGGTAACGTCATTCAGCATGGAATCGTAGAACGTCAGTGAAATCTGATAGAAGATCTTGGCCAGAATGTAGATGACCAGGAAGAGCAGCCAGTTGGTTGCAAAGCCATTGATGATACAGCCGATGACGCCTCCGGCAACAGCTGTGGTAAAAAAGATCTTCTTCGTATCCTTGTGATCGGCAATCGCACCAAAGAACGGGCCAATCAAAGCGACAATGACAGTAACGATACTGGTTGCTAAAGCCCAGTAAGCCGTAGCATTATCACCCGAGATCTGTCCCGGAGCGTCGCCGATGGCCAAGGATTTGAACCAGATCGGAATCAGGGAACATCCAAGCATGGTGAATGCCGAGTTTCCGACATCGTAGAGCACCCAGGCGAATTCCTGCGGACTAAGATCCTTAAAAATCTTAGACTCATTTAGTTTCTTAAACAAACCTTTCATAGTATTCTCCTTAAATAAATCTATCTCACTTTATAATGAAGTTCATCTTCATAACTTAAGACCGGAATACGACGATAAGTCTTCCATGGGCCAAAATCGTGGCTGAAATACTTGTCAAGTTCTTCCTCTCCATTGAAATAATTCAGGAGATTCTGAAGCAGAACAGGGAATCTTTTTAATGCGACTTTCCTAAGCTTGTCCAGTCTCAGGTTGGAGTCTCTGCATTCCTCCGCTTCCTCTTTCTGAACGATCAGATCGTGATAATCCTTCTTGTTCATTTTCAGCAGCAGATATTCAAGCGTTTTTCTTTTAAAATCAGAAACACAGCTGATAAAACCAAGTAGAAATTTCTGCCATCGGATCATTCGGTAGATCGTCCCGGTATCATGCGGGAAGAAATAAGAGATGATCATCGCATTATGACGGTTTGGTCTGATCGATTCAACGCGGTCGACCAGGTTGACGGCACGGCCATCTAGACGGATCATATGACCGTCGTATTCCGCTTCAATTACATTGTGCGAAATACCCGACACTTCTGCTTTTCTTTCGATATATCCGTGACATGTACTGTCTAAAACAAAATGTGTAAGAAAGCCCAGAATATAGGCCATCATTTCATCCTTCTCATCGTATTGTGCATAGACCTCGGCGGCATTTTCAAAGAACAGCATCGCTGTATCAGTATGTGCCGTCGAAGCATACTTTGATACATCTTTATGCAGCAGATCATAGAAAAAAATATCCGGACCATGTACACCGATGTCATAGAGATCACGATGATCATCAACGATTTTCTTAAGTTCGTCCGGCAGAATTTCAATACATTCTTTTCCGAAGTGCCAGTGCGTATAAGTTGTAGGCATATAACTAATAACTATTCTAACATAGATTTATTTGAAGAAAGGAAGATATCATTCCCCAAGCAGTTCCTTTTTCTTCTTTTCGTATTCTTCTTCCGTGATGGCTTTCATATCTAAAAGCTGCTTGAATTTCAGCAGTTCATCCGCAACAGAGAAGCCTTCTCTTTTCTCCTGCTTCTTCTGTATATCTACGTTTTCCTTCAGCATTTCAATGACCTTATCGGAATTCTTCCTGTTTAAACCGAGCATGATCCTGTCACCAATCGAAAAATCAATGATGAGTTTTGTCTCATAATTACCAAAACTGTTCTCGCTGATACCGGCAATATCAATCAGATCGACAGTCTTTAATGAACCGCCGAGCAAGGTCTTCTTCCCGTATAAAAGTCTATGATCCGTCAGAACAACGGCAATGTTTCCGTTCCAGACCGGAGCAGATTCGCTGTTATAAAGATTATTGGCGGTAAAAGCCATCAGTAGATGTTCTTTTTCCCGGATCCGTTCCTCCAGAACGGCGAATTCCTTTTTGTGTGAAGTATCCGGAAAATAACCCAGCCCGTTACGGATACAGTATTCATCCATCTCAATTGCCGTGATCATATTATTTTTCTCCTTTATGTATATTCTCCATGGAAAAGACTCTGGCAGAGATCAGCGCCGTGATTGGAATGGAAAGAATGGCACCGATACTGCTTGCCAGAGACGAAATGACTTCTGTTGAAACATATGCCGAATTCAGTAACTGGTACTTTCCTAGATTCAGCGAATAAAGGTAAAGAATTAGCACAAAACTGCTTCCCAGAAAAGCCAGGACCAGAGTAGAAGTCATAGTTCCGACCATATCTTTGCCGATATTCATTCCGGATAAGAACAACTGTTTCAGACCGAGTTCCGGATCGGCATCATGGACCTCACTGATTGCCGAAGCAAGACCCATGGCAGCATCCATCACCGCCCCCAGAGAACTGACGATGATACCGGCGGTCAGCAAACCTCTCAAACCGATCTTCATGCCGGAATTGCGCAGCTGAAGTAACGCCTCTACATCTTCCATCCTCAGACCGTCGATCCGCAGTATACCTTGGGCGATCTGAGCGAACAGCAGGGCTGCAAACACACCGGAAACAGTTCCCAGAAAAGCGCATATCGTTTTCCTGTTGACCCCGGACATGACAGTCAGTGAAAAAGCTGTAACAAAGACACAGACGATGAATGTCATTGGAATCGTCGGCGCGCCTTTCATCAGTGAAGGAAGCAGGATAAAAAACAGTGTCATCACGATAAACAGCAGGCCAAATAACGATTTTGCGCCTTTATTTCCACCGATCAGGACAGCTGTTAGAACAAACAGCAGGATCAAAACCGCAATACCGGGCAGCCGGTTCAGTTCATAGACCGATGCCTGATGAGAGCCGTCCGCATAAGTGGAAATGATGATGGTAACGCCGTCTCCCGCTTTTACCGGAATGCCGTAGATAGGACCGACATAGTTGTAAACCAGCAGCGTTTCTCCCTTGTATCTGCCTGTCGTGACCTCGACGGTCAGCATCTGTTCACCTCTGTAGCCGCCGTCGGCTACTTCATCCTGAAAGGTATTATCCGAAAGAACTTCCAGTACCTTTCCATTTTCGTATTCGGCAAAATCCGACGGTCCGGCATCGTCCTTCCTGTTACTGTTGTTTGCCCATAAGGCACATAGTAAAAACAGCAGCAGGCATGTTGCTAGAACGATCAGCGTCGCTTTGTTTTCCTTTATTTTCTTTCGCATGTATCTGAATTTATTATATGAAAAATCCGGAATGAAAAAAAGTTCGTTTTCATTGCCGATTAGACTACACAATAAAGTAAACTTTCAAATAATAGCTAACCGATTTCCCTAAAAAAGAGATAAAAGCGATGGTTCCAATATGGCACGAAAGGGTAACAGATGATATAATATTATCGCATTAATGTGGGTGTTTTTTTGATTTGAACACTGATAATAAGTCAGAAACAGGAGAGTGAAAATGAAAAAG
Organism: Erysipelotrichaceae bacterium; assembly: GCA_017432885.1. GTDB lineage: Bacteria > Bacillota_I > Bacilli_A > Erysipelotrichales > Erysipelotrichaceae > Colivicinus. The sequence continues at coordinate 67,046 of JAFRIE010000054.1, forward strand.
CCTTTATTCAAGAAAATCATGACACTTCTGCTGGCCGTCGTGATATCCTTCAGCGGGATATCTTTTAAGGCGGTAGAGGCGGAGTCTTCTTCAACATGGGAAAAGGTTGACAGCATTGCCGCCGCTGCTGAAAGCGGAAAACCGGTAGCCATCACCATGACCACTTCCGACGGTATGATATACGCCTTACCGACAGCAGTAACTGCTTCGAGCGGTCCAAGCGCGGTAGTCGCAGGCAAGAACGGAAGCGGTGATCTTGAGATCACAGGTGATGAAACGGCATATGGATGGACCATAACTTCAAAGGATGGCGCTTACGTTATCGTTAGCGATGCCGGAAATTACCTCTACCTTACAAACACTAACAATGGTGTCAAAGTAGGCACACAACCTGCCGAAGGGCATCTTTGGAGTATTAATAATGCTTATCTGACGGCAACAGCTTCCGGAAGCACCCGGTATATGGGTGTATATACAGGCACACCAAACTGGCGCTGCTATACCAGCATCAATGACAATATCAAAAATCAGACTCTGGAATTCTGGACGATCAAAGAATCATCCGGACCGGAACCGGTCATTGCCCAGCTGAACAAACTGACAGAAGCTCCGGAAAACGGCAGTCAGGTAGCAATCTACTACCCGAACGAGTCTCTGGCTTTGACTTCCGGTACCAGCGGCAGCAAGTTGACAGGCGTAAGTGCCGCAGTCGAAGACGGCAAACTCAATCTGACGTCGGACATGGCTTATCTAACAGTCACTCTCGACAGTAACGGATACTACACTTTTAAGAACAAAGAAGGCAAATATCTCACTTCCGGCGCTACCGGCAATTCGCTTGGTTTTGCTGATGTGGAAGGTGATTATTCACTGTGGACTCTGAGAAAGCAGGATGACGATACCTGGTTTATTGTCAGCGTTAACGCCAAATATAACGGAAACGAACAGTATGTCGAATACTGGTCAGGTTTTACGACATACGGTTTCCAGGAAACGAATGTCAGCCGCTACAAATTTGAACTCTATGGCGAAACAGAAGAACCGACTGTTCCGGAAAAATACACAATAAGCGTTAGTCCGGCTGAACACGGCGTGGTCACGGTTGATAAGAACGAAGTAGAAGATGGCCAGCAGGTCGTCATAACCGTTAAGCCGGAAGAAGGATATGAACTGGACAAGCTTCTGGTCAACGGTACGGAAACAGCTGTAACCAACAATACGGCTACCGTCACGGTCCACAGCAATCTGATGATTTCTGCTACATTCAAAGAAAGCGAAGAGCCTGTACCGACTCCGACGGGAACTGTTTATGAACAGATCAGTGATCTGGCTGCTCTGAAAGATGGTGATCAGATCGTCATCGTCAACTTGGCCAACAGCAAGGCATTAAGCCGGATTTACGGTGGCAATTATAACAATGGTGAAGATGTAACGATTACTGACGGAAAAGTATATGGCCCTGCCGATACTGTTGTTTGGACGCTGGGAATCACTGATGACGTCTACACCTTCTCGACAGCGGATGGCAAGAAGCTGGCCATGGGAACAGGCTATACCAGCATGCCGCTGGATGAAGTCAACGATACCTGGACGATCAAGGCCGCACCGACGATCGAAAACGCATGGTACATTGCCA
>JAFRIE010000055.1 GCA_017432885.1 Erysipelotrichaceae bacterium
ATATAGCCGTTGCCCTTTTTCAGCGTCGTGAAAACTGTGTAGCCGTGTTTTTCATAGAAGGGTCTTGCCATATAACTGGCGGTTCCGAGCGTCACGACCCGACAGCCTTTCTCTCTTGCAATACGCTCGACTTCGCGGATGATCATAGAACCGATTCCGTGATAGCGATAGCGTTCATCCACCCAAAGGGTGTCAAGGAACATTCTCGACCAGCGGTATTCATAGGCCTGGGCAATACATCCGCCGACGATCTCGCCGTTTTCGTTCTCGACCTTGAGGACGAATTCTTCCTCGTCCGCGTCCACCTCGCGGGGCACGATCTCATTGATTTTTTCGCCTATATATATGGCTTCTTCTTTCGTCAGATCCCCGATTTTATAATCCATTTATTCTTCTCCTCAAAACCAGATTTGTCCATTGTCTTCATCTATTCTTCAGATAGTCGTCATTCTTCGGTTCATAAGGCACAGAAATGAAGTCTTTCTTCTGTTGGTACAAGCAGCATACCGTTTCGATTAACTTCTGAATGAGAAGCATATCGAAAACGGGAGGTTGTCACTCTGCGGAATAACGATATTCAAGTCCGAAATCATGATCATCCTCTTCGTTCTGAAGATAATCATATCCTTTTTCCGATACGATTTGAAAGCCGCATTTTTCATGTACCTTTAAGGATGCAGGATTCTTCTTGCTGACACAGTCACAAATCCGAAATGGTCCATCTTTCTTTAAAACATCCAAGACGCTTAAAAGAAGCAACGAGGCATAACCCTTTTTCCTGGAATCAGGTCGTGTCTCAAGAGCTTCAAGATAATACGAACCGTTCAGAACCTTACAAGTTCTTAACGCACTATACCAAACGCCATTTTCCTCAAAGATCCAGTAAGCCGCTTCATTTTGCGAAAAGAATTCGTTTTTCAGAAAGTCCAAAAAACCAGTTTCGACTTTTTGCACTGCCAGCTCTTTGTTTTCCTCGTCTGGAAAAAAGTAATCTGTGTTTTCAAAATTGCTTTCGGAGTAAATATCCATCAGCCTTCTTTCATTCAGATCACAAAACTTTTCTATTCTAAGTAACATAGCAGCCTCCGTAAATCCCGATTAACCACTCTTATTTCAGCTGTTGCAGATAGTCCGTATTCTGCGGCTCATACGGCACTGAAATGAAGTCTTTCTTCTGTTGGTACAAGCAGCATACCGTTTCCACATGCCTCGTGACAACAGCGTGAATAAAATGGCACATATTCATGCTGTTGTCACGACCCTCGGCGTCAGGAATATGCCGTTGACCGATTGCATCAGGACGCCCGGATCGATTTCATTGTCCCGGCAAGCCGGAATTTGTAAAATGATGCTTACAGCTTTTTACAGGTGAGATCGTCGTACGCCACACAGTCGTCACTGAAGGTCAACTTGAGCATCCCGCCCTTCCTGCCGAACTCGTTTTCCCCGATGGGATAGAGCATGAATTCGACTTCATCGCCGTCTTCGTCGATTGCTTTTGCGTAAAGCTCAT
>JAFRIE010000056.1 GCA_017432885.1 Erysipelotrichaceae bacterium
CAATATGAAATACTTAATCTGCAGAGATGTCTATGAAGACTATGATGATTCCATCATCTACATATCAACGGAAGAAAATGTCGAAAAGAATGACCTTGTAGTCTACAACGGCTACAGCAGGCCGTCTCTTGCAAAGGTCATCAATTTCATGGATGAACTTTCAGCCATCACTTCCGACCATCATTTCGAAGAAGCCATCAAGGTGGTATCGATGAAAGCCTATATGGAGAAAAGGGCGACCGAAATCAAGAAAGCCAAACTGGTCAAACTGATGAAGGAGCAGATGGAGATTCAGAAACTTGAGGATACGCTCAAGAAAAACAGCGAATGCAATGAAGAAATGGCAAGGCTGTTTGCCCAGTACAATGAACTGAATCAGTAAACCGAAAGGGAAGAGGGAAACCTCTTCCTTTTTAAAACCCCTGCCACGATCTGGATGCGATCCAGATCTACACCCACTCAGACGCCGTTGCCTTTCCCTGGCTGCAATGTGGTTCTGGATATATGATGTGTCCGGCCTGTGACTGAACCCTATGAATATTATAGGAACCCGTCAAGGCTGAAATGTACGGACACATGTCCTTACATATATCGGTCACTGAGGTGTCCGACATATATAAGTACTTCATTTGTATCCTTCAATCCTTGTTTGTGGCAACCTGCCACAAACGCCATCCGCATGTGATCGGATATTGTATCACATGCCCCAATCTCAGACGCCGAATGCCTCCCTTGGCTTGATGTGAATGCTGCGCATTCTGTAACATTGTTTAAAACATAAGTAGGGAAACAATATGCTGATGAGACTGACGGAAATCGATCCGGATAACGAAAGGTACAGGGGAAGAAAAGAGATCAAGGATGCCTGGGTAAGAAGCATCGCATCTGAAAGCTATGATATGGAGGAATTCAAGAGGAGCCTGGAATACGACTTCTACAATGAAAACGACTACATCTATGATACTGAGGATCGCAAGCTGTACGAAGCAAATGAATACTATCACAGGATAATGACTCCAAGTCAGATAAAGATGATCATCCAGATGAGAGAAGCAAGAGAAAACAAAGGGGAACAGGAAACAGGATTTGTCGAATTATGCGAGCAGATCAAGAAGGCGATTATCGAATCGGATTATGAAGGGGGCGAAGAGATGATTGCGCATATTGATCAGGAAGTAGAACTGTACAAAAGAAAGGAAGCCCACGCATTGAAAAAGAAAAGAAAAAACAGGCAATAAGAATATGAAACACAAAACGGTAGCAGCTTGCTACTGTTTTTATTATCGAGAAAGGAGAGAATCATGAAACAGAATTTCATTTGGGTCAACTATGACAAGGAAGAGTACATCAATGCTCTGGAGTTTGATGAAGAGGGAGAGATCAGGGGATATCTTCACAACAGCGGCAGCTGCAGCAACACCCTGATCTCTCTTCTTGCAGGAAGATGGATTAACGGAAGGATCCTGCTGATCGGGGAGAAGCTTCCAGAAAAAAATGAATGCATATGCCTTTCCAATCTCAGGAAAAGATTCGACGGCAACGAATACCAGGGGAACGCCTGGTTCGGAGTGCAGAGCGAGTTCACTGACATCTCGACTCTTCCATCGGTGAGGAATCCGGATGTGGAGGGAGCTTATTACCGCTATGTCATCAACCACGGCAGAAAGGAGTACTACCGCAGAAGAAGCCTCAAGGACAGGAACGTC
>JAFRIE010000057.1 GCA_017432885.1 Erysipelotrichaceae bacterium
CTGAAAAAAATAGCAGGTCTTTTCTTGAATCTTTTCCTTTTCCCTTTTTTTGAGTGTGGAAGGTATATGGAGGAGCAAAGATGCGCAATATTTAAAGAAAAAACTGATTTTTTCCGAAAAAAGTTCCATTTTTGCAATTTTCCTTCGTTATGAGTAAGTGGAGGGGTACAAGAATGAATCATGAAAAATTTTTAGAAGATCTGAAAAACATCAAGACCGACGAATTCAACACCAGTCTGAGCGAAGACGCAATCAGACTGAGTCCAAACCTTGCGGATGGACTATCATTTAATGAGTGTGTTTTTGCGATGTGCTGTCTGTTTGAAATCAAGGGCATCTACAACATCAAGATTGCCATCAACAATTCCGTTCCAATCAGCTATGAACAGAACATGCTGTTTCCGGAAGATATAAGAGCGTTAGTTGTTGATGAGGAGAACAGAGAAGAACTTCAAAACGTCATGAGAGTTTATAACAGGCACCGCTTCGGTGCGATCGCCATCTGTTCATTGGACAGAGAAAACACGAAGAAAGTCCATGTCTCGCTGTTTCCGGAAGACTACTACAATGATCTGATGAAAGGATTGCCTTCACTCGGGGAAAACAGGCTGATCGTCCAATTCACCAACTGCAGCAAAATCGAGGTTATGGTTTTCCTGAAAATCTGGGAAACGCAATGCAAAGTCAGGATGGCATCATAGACCATCACGCTTTGTATGTAGGATCTTTTTGAAAATCGCACTTTCACATTCCCTTATTTGCAAGCGGGAAACTTTTCTATCCGTTTTCAGTTGTATATGTTAATATATACATATAAATAACATGTTTTTTACAGATGGCCGTTACGGTCGTAGGTACGCTTGATGACGATGTTGCATTACTGAAATACTTTTTAGTAGTGTATATGGAATTCATTTGTCCTCTGTAGAAAGCATGTTTTTTAGTTAAACATGATAAGGAGGATGGAAAAAATGAATTTAGTATGTTTAACAGGCAATCTGACAAAGGACATCGTATTGGAGAAGGTCGGCAAAGACCAGACCTCAAAGGCTTCGTTTGCTCTTGCTGTATCGAGAGATTACAAGAATTCCAAGGGCGAATACGAAACCGATTTTCCAAAAGTAACTGTCTGGAGGAATTCTGCTGATTATCTGGCGAAGTATGCCGGCAAGGGGACGATGATCGAGGTGACAGGCAAGCTGCAGACCGGATCATACGAGAAAGACGGACAGCGGATCTATACGACCGATGTTGTTGTCAACCCGAGCGACGGCGGAAAGGTCAAGATACTTGCAAGATCCAAGACGGAAGCAGCTGCAGTTGCAACCGAAGGGGGAGCACCTGCGGAATGTGAAGAGAGCTACGATGATGTCGATGTCGGCAATGACGACTTGCCATTCTAGTGTTGAACAAAAAGTGAAGTGAGAAGGGAGAGAGCGATCTCTCTTTTCTTATCTTTGCGGAAAGGGCAGACACATGAACGACATTCAGCTGTTAAGTTGGTGGCGGAAGAAAGGCGTGAAGATAGTCAATGAACGGACGAACGATCTGCTCGGCCAGAACATCGGCTATGTTCCGATCCAGAACCTGTTCACCGACAAGGAAATGGAAGAGATAGGAGGCGACGATCTCTTCAGACTGGTCGACACTATGTGTGACGACGGAATGAAGATGAAAGAGCTTATCTACTCGGATGGACGAAGGGAACTTCGTTTTTATATCGATTGAAAAATATCGGAAAGGGCAAATAGTAAAGTGAAATTTATCGAAGAGATTTTAAACAAGAATGAATTCTACAACCATGACTGTAGGGTCAATTATCCTTTGAACGCACCGGACGACCCCATCATGGGGCTCAACCGGGATGAGATGTACTGTTCCGAAAGCATACTCAACACATGTCTTTACAGGACAACATCTCTGAATACCGGCAACAAGATGGCGTACAACAGGGGTTTCGCAAGAGCCATCGCAAGACTCGTGGCTCCGGCTACGATTCCATCATTGACCGGTTATGCGGGATTTGGTTTTGACAAAAGCGACAATTTCTATGCCGACTATTGGGACGGGACGGCCGAGGACTTCAACAGCGATATCAACTCCGGTATCACTGACTTTTCCAAAGGAAGACACCAGCTGTTCAAGATCGACGGCAGAGGGAAGCTGTATGCCTGCGTCATCGATGAAGACGGAAAACGTTCAAAGCTGCTTCTCAATACCAAAGGAAACAGGTATTCAAAGGATGAAAAGCATTCCCCATCGGGGCTGATCTATGCTCTTGCAGCATTCATCGTTGCCAGGATCAGGGAGGAAAAGCTGAATGAAGGCGAGCCGGGATACGAAGTAGGAATGGTGATCTACCAGCACTATACGGATCTCTGTGATGCCATCAACACATCAAGCGTAGACAGGACTGCGGATTATCTTCGCTGTCTGGACAACGATCTGTATACACTGGTTCGTTTCGACAACGAGGTGAAAAACCGCTACGATTCTCTGCCGTTCATTCCGAATCTGGTCGACCGAAACGAGTATCCGCTGCTAACGGAAACGGAGTTCGAGATGGAATCCACCATCGGACACTCCGCCATTCTTTCAGGAAGCGTGCAGCTCAACGAAGAGGGGGGCTATATGGATGAGGATGATGTTCCCAACCGTATGACGATCGCGGGCATCATGGCCAACGAAGCAAACTGGAAATCGCGTTATGTTCTTTCTCCGGAAAGAGTCCTTTCTGAGCAGGAACAGGCGCTGGTTCCGCATCTTGATTCAATGGTTCCAGCAAGGGAAGTACTGACCAAGGCGGAGCTGATCAAGGCGTCATCGTCATTCCCGCAGAAGTACAGGAACCTGCTTTGGACCGGAGAGACCGGGTCAGGAAAGTCAACGAGCTGCCAGATGCTGGCACAGCTGCACAACCTGCCGTATGTGTTCATCACATTCAATCCGGATACCATACTCAGCGATCTGTATGTCAACATCCTGCCTGCAACCGAAGGTGCAAAAGAAGAACTCAACGCTCTGACCGCATCTCTTCCGAAAGCGATGGACATTGCTCTGAATCCTGTGGATTCCTATTATCAGATCACAGGAAAGATGAAGTCCGATGCAACGGAAGAGGACTGCGCAAAAGCGATCCAGGATAGATACTATGAGCTGCTTAACGGCTCAAACGGATTTATCAAGGTGGAATCGCCGCTTGTGCAGGCCTTCAGATATGGCTGGCTCGTTGAACTTCAGGAAGCA
>JAFRIE010000058.1 GCA_017432885.1 Erysipelotrichaceae bacterium
ACCCGTCTTTAGAAGTTTACACCATTAATCTTTAGAAGCTGTTTCAAAGTCAAATATCGGATCAGCCCGCAATCATGCGGGTTTTTTCTATTATGAAATCAGGAATATCTGTACCTGATCATAGTAGAAGTGAATATACTATAAACGATATGATGAAAGGGTCAGGATCACCAGATGTTCCTGGCCTTTCTTTCTGCAGGCATGCGGATCGAAAGGTCCGGGCAAAGTAAGGACGTCGTGTTTTTTAGACATGGACAAGCCATAGTCAGCCAATAAAAACGTCCTGCTTCCCTTTTGTATCGTGAGTCCGCTTTATCGAAATGGTCATCCGAAGGTTACACACCGGAATGCCGTATATGTCCCAGAAAAATGGTTCTGATACAAAGCGCAGAGAAGTCTTGTCCGGAACATATGCGTTCATTCAGGAAGGAGGAAAGAATAATGGATGGACCGATCATTACGGTGGATGTCTCCAAAGGCAACTGCCACTACCAGCCTTTTCTTAAGAAAGGCGTACCGTTAAGAAAGCCAAAGGTACTGCACGATACCGTTGAGGGCTTTGAAGAGCTTAAGCAGATGATTGACAAGACTAAGGAAAAGTCAGGTTCAGATCATGTATCCGTGATCTTTGAAGCGACAGGTGTGTATCACAGATGTCTTCAGAAGTATCTTGATGACAACCATATCCCTTATTGCATCATCTCGCCATTACTCTCTGCTGCCTACAGGAATACCAATCTCCACGGCAACAAGACCGATGCCTTGGACTGTTCCCATATCGCCAAGGCCTATTATGACGAAGAAGGACTTCTGCCTTTCTTTAAGCAGTCAGATCTCTTCTTAAAATTACAGAAGCTAAACAGATACTACGAGAGCGAACTTCAGCATCTAAGAAAGCGGAAAGTATCCTTCAGAAGTACCTTAGATATCATTTATCCCCTATTAGACAGGTGTTTCAAGGGCAAAGCCTCATTGTATGATTCTGTTCCTATGGAGATTTTAAAGAAGTATCCGCATCCTTCTTTACTGCTTAAACACAAAACAGAGACGATCGCAAAAGCGATTGAAAGAAAGACGGATCACAACATTCCTTTCATTGAGCAGATCATAGAGAAGATGAAGGAATGTGCCAAACACTGTTATTCCGGATGTGAGCCTTCAGATATCGAGGTATTGAAACTTCCGGAAATGATTGAAGAGCTGCAGATACAGATGAAACTGTGTGATTCTATCCTGCATGAACTCATTGAAGAAGCGGAAAAGACCGAATACTTCAAATGTATCGTTTCCATAATCGGGATCGGTGAGAATCTGGCTTCAAGGCTGATAGCGGAACTCGGGGACATGTCAAGGTTTCCCAACATCAGAACCTTATCAGCTTTTGCGGGATTAAACCCCAAGATCAGACAGTCAGGTGATGTGGATGGGACACACTTAAAGATTTCCAAGAAGGGAAACAGACATCTGAGGTGTCTTCTCTATCTTGGCGCATCGTGCAACTACCGTCTCAAGAAACACGACATCCTCTATGATTTCAATAAAAAGAAAAGGCAGCAGTCTCAATCGCCGTTGAAACCCAAAGCTGCCAATACCGCTGCAGCGCATAAATTACTGGCAATAATCTATTCACTGTCTAAAAGCGGCGAACTGTATCGTTCTTAACTGAATTATAAATCATCCTTTAACCATTTGGGAGACAGTATCTCCCGTTTTCGTCATGATCAGAATCAGAAAAGAGGAAACTTCATAAAACTGTGAATTTCCTCTTGAATTTAGTTATCGAATTTTA
>JAFRIE010000008.1 GCA_017432885.1 Erysipelotrichaceae bacterium
ATCCAGCATCACATCTCCATCAGCTGTCCCCAAGGTCCCCAAAGCGATTATCAGAACAAATACGATCCCTATAGCCAAAGATTTCATTCTAATCATCCTGAAGCCTCCTCATGAATACCTGATACTTCGATTAACCGTAACTTAATGTCAAGGTCTCTTGTTTCACGACGAATAAAAAATGTTACATTCTTTTTTACATACATACAGCAAACAGCACGCTTCTTCGAATTGCTGTTAGTATCCTGATGATCGATTCATGCCTTATGACTCTATCTTCATCGTTTTGATCAAAAAAGGTATGCATTCATTCATCATCTTCATCTAGCTCGCTGTAATCATCTTCATCAGTCTCACTGTAAGAATATTCATGTTCACCATCAAGATCGATTTTTATTCTGTTGCCTTCATGATCCTCACATATGATATACTCGTCATCAACATCCAGAACCATTCGATATGTTTTCTCTGAATAATCGCTTCCGTCTTTGCGGATAATTTTCCATTCTCCCTCTTCCATCTCTACAGGGGCAATGCCAATGTCGTTGAAATTGAGCGCAAATAAATACAAATCGGGAATGCAGATCTCTCCTTTTGTGTTTATATAACCCCATCTATTCTCTCTGGAACGGAATGGACAGTATCCGTTACAGAAGAACGACACTTCCTCAAATGCTTTATCCAATAATACTATGCCCCCTGCGTAAGGATCAAACAGTGCGAATTGGCCGTTCCTTTTATTCTGAAGAATAAAATAATACTTTCCCAATCAGTTAGACTATACCGCAGATTATGTCATGATTCTACATTATCTTCCGGTGCATCTACTGGTCGATCCTTTGGTTTGTTCTTGCTGCCTTTAGGCCGGCCACGATTCTTTTTTATCGGTTCTTCTACCACTGTTACCTTCTTCGTTTTGCTTCCCTTTGGCCGTCCAGGTTTCTTCTTCGGAGGCTTTTCCGGTTTAGGAAGCAGATCCAGCTTCTGTAAAATCTCTTCCTGTGAAGGATTGATCCGGATCAGTTGCCAATCTTCTCCTTCTGTTTTCACCTTCTTCGCACGTTCAAGCACTGACATCAGCTTCTTGTAGGTTCTCTCTTCCAGCAGATTGGCACGATCGAACTGCTTCATCAGTCTGAACGTCAGGATTGTAGACAAGAAATCACAGAACTCGCTACCAATGACGGAATAATCATCCTGAACCCGGGTTTCATCGAACTCGCAGGCGGATTTATAGAAACGCATCACTATCTCAATCTCCCACCTGCTGTTGTAAGCCTTATATGCTGTTTCCGGCGGAAGATCCAGGTCGCATTCCAGTACAATGGTTCCAAATGTCTTCTGCTTCTCTCGGAGATCCTCCAGCTTGTAGCTGCCATCTTTCTTAGCTCTGCGCAGCCAGTCCGCTTCTTCCTGGGCAGCCTTGCGACTGTCGCGATAGGAATACAGCCATTTCTCTGTCCCGGTACATTTTTCCTTCCTGTATGTTATACCTTCGTACCCGATGAGAATCCCAGTGAAATCCAGCATGTTGTGCCTTTCAATCAGCTTCGAGTTGCGCTTGACTGGATTCAGGTAATGCAGATCAGGGTTGGACTCAAACTGATCGTGAGCAGCTGATTCCGGAAAGCCCTTGTCACCAACGATGATTCCTTTTGTGATGTGGTTCTCCTGGATAAATGCGCTATAGGATGTAGCATCCAGCATATTGCCGGGGAAGCATTTCGAGCAAACAGGCTCCATCTCCTCCAGGTCGAAAGCATACAGGACGGATATATCTCTTGTTCCTTTCGTTCTGGCTTTCCGGGAGAATTCTGAGAGAGAATTAACCCTCGATTCGTCGGATTTCAGTGTCCCATCTACCAGGAGGTGATGATCCATTGCCACAGCGGCTGTCCGATTCCTCATGAACGCGACAATCCGGGAACATGTTTTCCCCAGATCATTCAGGAATGTCGAGACCGTATTCTTCGATAGTGCGACCCCGGGGTAGATCTCTGACAGGAAACTTGTCTCATAGGCTTCCTTCAGTTCGTAATCCTTGATGCCCGGATTACAGACCCGAAGAACAGAGATGCAGTAAATCTTCATGGCATCTGGGTTGCTGTACACTGCAAAGAGCTCTTCCTGTATTCCCTTGAACAGCCGGTCGCACAAGACTATGTTTGCCCAGTCTTTGAGGTCGATCGGTGACAGGGAGACATCCGCTAGTTCTGCATCATTGATAGGAATGTATTTCAGGTCAACGATGTGTCCGATAGTCGGCCCGTTAACCGGCAAATGACGTCCGTTGTCATTCCGGCATCCAACTCGTTGGCGTACAGAATACAGGTTCTTATCTTTACCGTATGCGATCACTACCGTATTCTTCGGCCGGGTAACAGCCAGCACTTCCTTCGGTATCGGCATTGCGGGCAACCTCCTCTCATATAGTCTAATTATATCATTTAATTAGACTATAATCAAGGGGATTCGAAGGAAAATGTCGACAAAAACAACTGGCTAAAATGGCCGGACCCAGCTATTTCGTGCCGGAGGATGATTCGGAATGCCAAATACTGCACTAAATCAACTGGCTGAGGAAAGTTTTCAAGGTTCAAGTCGTAACTTTATATAGTCCCACTCATTGGGAAAGTTCTAATAGAAAGAATAGCCGCCGGCAAATATTCTGGATAAAGCCTTTTAACCTTTTTAGCAAGAAAAGAATATGAGCTGTGATTTTGTTCTTTTGAAAACGATTGATATA
>JAFRIE010000009.1 GCA_017432885.1 Erysipelotrichaceae bacterium
ACAGCCCTGGAGATGTTTAGGGACTGCTGCGGTCCGCCTTCAGGCCGATCCGCAGACAGCACTGCGCTTTCTGATCGGCCAATGATTGATTATTCTGTTACCGTCACATAGGCAACGGCCATCGTTTCGCCTGTCGCCTGATCGATATAGTACACGGGGTATGTTCCCGGCACGGAAGTGTTGAGCTCGGGATACTGCATCGTGATCGTGATGTTCCCTGACAGCCCGTCATATGTGGAGTATGCAGCCGTTCCGGGATCCGTTCCGATCTTTACCGTCACGTTGTGACAGTACACTTTTGCCGGTTCTGCCGGCTGCGGGGTATTACCTCCACCTCCACCGGAATTTCCATCGTCAGAAGCAGAACCGCCGCTTCCTGATGATGAAGATGATGCAGGAACTGTATTCGCCGGTTTCGGCTTCTCCTTGGGCTTGTCCTCGATCAGCACATGCAGCACAGCTTCGGTCTTGTTGCCGGAAGAATCCTCGACACAATAGCGGATGTCCTGTTCATCCAATTCCCAGTCCAGATCATCGATGGCGATCTTTGGATCGTCATCATAATTGTCCGAGATCTCATCGATGTAGTCTTCAGAAACAAACTTATCGGTATCTCTGATCAGCTTTATCTCGTCTTCCTTCAGCTTAATAACCGGAGGAGTGGAATCGATCACTCTGATCTTCAGATCTTCCCTGATCGTCTTGAGTCCATTGGATAATTGATAGATAACGGTATATTCTCCCAGTTCGTCTGCCGCAAAGGACGGATAGATGATCATGACGTTGTTTCCTTGAGAACATTCCTTGATCTGATCTTCAGGGATGAATGTTTCCTCACATTCAAGGATCACTTCATCTCTTTTGAAGGTGATAAACAGATCTTCGCTGTAGATCCGGTAGACCTCCCTGCCGAAGAGAAAGACTCCGGCAACAACCCCGATCATTCCGATGATCAGGATGATCCGGAAGAAACTCAGCGTGTTGTGGAGCTTCTTCCTGTTCACCTCTGCTTTAATCTGCTGCTGCTCGAGTTTCTTCTCTGCTTCCGCATCAAGATCCCTTTCGGACTGTTCCTTCAGGAGCCTCTCCCGGATCTTCTCCATCTCTTCACAAGGCATCGAAGTCCTTGCGTAGGCGGAGACATCAAGATCCTGTTCAAGACCTAGACGGATCTGCCTGAGCTGCAGGTTGTCGAAGGCCGTATCGTTCATATACTGCTCGATCAGTTTGGGATCGATACCGCTATTGAAGGCGAGCCTGATTTCCTCCATGCAGAAAGGAAGGAATCCCTTTCTTCTGTAGTCGCTTAGTTCCATATGATTCTCCAGAAATAAATAAAGGCGGATACACTTTTCAACCGGGTAAACCGTCTTTCGGGTTAAGACAGTGCTTTTCATGCATCCGCCTTTCAGATCTATGTATCTGCTTCAGAAATTGGGAAGGAAGCAGTATACATCGTTTTTATCCGTATATGCTTCTTCCGGTTTCCCTGCAGACGATGATCTGCCGGTATTCCGGCTGATGCTCAAGACATGTGACAAGCGTCAGGATATGGTCTTCAGGATCCAGTTTTTCTCCGGTACGGTAGGCGGATATCTGATTCATATAATCTATGAACTGCTCAAAGAATCCTTCGTCGTCGTTTCCCGAGAGGTCCCTGTCCATGTCTGTCCTGACGCACTGGATCTGGTAGTCGTCGAGAATGCTTATCGTGAACACATTGGTCACGGTATATTCCCTGATCTCGTTGTCAAGGATCAGCTTCAGTGACTTATTCTCATCATAATTATTTTCATCAAGAAGAAGATCCAGAGGAGAGAACTGCTTTGAACCGGATGGATCGTAGTCCCTTGCATAGTGGTGTCCGTAAATGATCAGGTTCTGATCATCTAGACTGTTTCTGTAATCCATGAACACCGATCCTCCTTCATCCGCATAGTCGTACTCTCCCGTCTTCCAGTTTGTCCATATGTAGACGTCGTTTCCGGAGAAGCCTGTGGGATCAGATACCAGCTGTCCTTCCTTTGTGTAGAAGGTGTAGAGACTTCCGTCTTCCCTGTAGACATCCTTTGCCTGAACAAATGGAAGATCGATGAGGCCTGAATCGAAGACGATCTGTCCGACATAGTCACCGTTGATCGCTTCATTGTCAAGCCACATCTTCCTGAGCTTTGGATCCATCGGATTGGATGGAATCACGATCTCTTCGATGTTTTCGTTAGAAGTATTCCCAGACCTGTTTCCGGCCAGAAAAAACAGACATATCAATACTGCCGACAGTATGAAAACGGATAACAGCAGTCTTTTCTTTCTGTCAGATACCGTTCTGTTATCGGTCCCTTCTTCAGGAAGAGCTGCAGGGATATCTTCTTCT
>JAFRIE010000010.1 GCA_017432885.1 Erysipelotrichaceae bacterium
AGCTGTATTTCCTGTCTGTATAGACTCTGCTTACGGGAACGGTGAACGTTCTTTTGACCTCGTGTTCGTCCCCTTCCTCGTCAGGCATTTCGATGACATTCAGTTCGAAACTTTCACCGTTTCCGGTCGGAACAGTGATCTTCTCTTTTCTGATAAAGCTTTCCAGAAAGCTGATTGCTACTTCGTCTTCTCTCATTTCTGATTTCCTTTCATTCGCAATAAAAGGCAGATACAGCCTTCCGAGATGTTTGAAAGCTGCTGTGGTCTGCCTCAGGCCGGTCCGCAGACAGCACTGCATTTGTGACCGGCCAGTGTTTGATTATTCTGTTACTGTTACATAGGCAACGGCCATCGTTTCACCTGTTGCCTGGTTGATGTAGTATACGGGGTATGTTCCCGGAGATGATGTATTCAGTTCGGGATACTGTATGGAAATCGTGATGTTCCCTGACAGACCGTCATAGGTCGAATACGCCGCAGTACCCGGATCCGTTCCGATCTTCACCGTCACATTGTGGCAATAAACCTTTGCCGGTTCTATCTGAGGGGTATTTCCCCCTACACTGTTTTGGCTGTCTGGAGCAGAGCTGCTGCTTTCTGATGGCGGAGCAGACGCAGGAGTACTGCCTGATAGTTTCGGTTTCTCCTTCGGCTTGTCTTCAACAAAGACGTGCAGAACCGCTTCCGACCTGTTTCCCGAAGAATCCTCCACAAGATAATGGATATCCTGCTCATCCAGATTCCAGTCCAGTTCACCGATCGTAACGTCCGGATCCTGATCATAGTTGTCAGAAACCTCATCGATAAGTTCTTTTGGAACAAACTCATCCGAATCCCTGATCAGCCTGATCTCCTCTTCCTTCAGCCTTATCACCGGAGGAGTGGAATCGATCACTCTGATTTTCAGATCTTCCCTGATCGTCTTGAGACCGTTGGACAGCTGATAGGTTACTGTAAAGTCTCCCAGTTCATCTGCCGTGAAAGATGGATAGATGATCATTATGTTGGATCCTTCGGAATGCTCCTTGATCTGATCTTCGGGAACAAAGGATTCCCTGTATTCCAGAATCACTTCATCTTTCCTGAATGTGATATACAGATCTTCGTTATAGATACGGTAGATCTCCCTTCCGAAGAGAAAGACTCCGGCAACAACACCGATCAAGCCTATGGCAAGTACGATCCTCAGGAAACTCAGCGTATTGTGAAGCTTCCTTCTGTTCACCTCCGTCCTGATCTGCTGCTGCTCGAGATGTTTCTCCTCCTCTCCGGCAAGATCCCTCTCCGACTTTTCCTTCAGCAGTCTTTCCCGGATCTTCTCCATCTCCTCATAGGGCATCGATGTCCTTGCATAGGCGGAAACATCGAGATCCTGTTCAAGACCCAGACGGATCTGCCTTAGCTGCAGATTGTCGAAGGCCGTATCGTTCATGTACTGCCCGATCAGCTTCGGATCGATGCCTCTGCTGAACGCCAGTCTGATCTCCTCCATGCAGAAAGGAAGGAATCCTTTTCTCTTGAAATCATTGATATCCATCATGCTCACCCGTCGAACAGCTCTCTGCTTATCTCTTTACAGACGATGATCTGCCGGTATTCCGGTCTGTGTTCCAGACATGTGACAAGGGTCAGGATATGGTCTTCAGAATCCAGTTTTTCTTCTGTACGGTAGGCTGATATCTGATTCATATAGTCAATGAACTCTTCAAAGAATCCTTCATCATCATTGCCTGAGAGATCCCTGTCCATGTCCGTCCTCACACACTGGATCTGGTAGTCGTTGAGAATGCTTATCGTGAACACGTTGGTCACGACGTATTCCCTGATCTCTTCATCCAGGATCAGCTTCAGAGACCTGTTGTCTTCGTAGTTTTCTTCATCAAGAAGAATATCCAGAGAAGAGAACTGCTTTGAACCGGAAGGATCCCAGTCCCTGGCGTAGTGGTGTCCGTAGATGACCAGATTCTGATCATCCAGGGTATTCCTGTAATCCATGAACACCGATCCTCCTTCGTCAAGATAGTCATACTTTCCTGACTTCCAGTTGGTCCAGATGTAGACATCGTTTCCGGAGAAGCCGGTAGGATCCTCCACGAGCTGTCCCTCCTTCGTATAGAAGACATAGAGGGTTCCGTCATCCCTGTAGACATCTTTCGCCTGAACAAATGGAAGATCAATCAGCCCTGAATCAAAGACGATCTGTCCGACATAGTCCTCGTTGATTGCTTCGTTGTCAAGCCACATCTTCCTGAGCTTCGGATCCATCGGATTGGACGGAATCACGGTCTCTTCACTGTCTTCGCCAGAAGGGTTTCCGGTCCTGTTTCCGCCTGCAAAAAACAGAAAGATAAATACTGCCAGCAATACGAAAACAGGCACCAGGAACCTTTTCTTATGATCTGATGCTGTTCTGTCATCGATCTTTTCTTCAGGAAGAGCCGCAGGAATCTCTTCCTCTGCAGCTTCTTCCTCAATTGTTTCGATTACAGGAATGATCGGTTCTTCTATCTTCTTCGCGTGTCTGGGAACATACGCTCTTCTCTCAGTCTCCGTCATATCCGGTATTCGGGATGATGATCATCGAGTTGGACCGGTAGTTCTCCACTTCCAGCAGCTCGTAGTCGTGTCCCGCCGTCATGACGAAAGGCTTCCTGTCCAGATAGTATCCCTGAGGCGCAACCAGTTCGGTGAAGGTGATTTCCGTATCCTCCTCCTGCATCGGCAAAAAGATCATTCCCTTTGCGATCTGATGGACGGATGCTTCCTCTTCTCCTTCCACCTTGGCGTAGTAGGTTCCTTCCTCAAGATCGAGAATGGTCACGGCATCCTTCTTGAAACGGCTGTCCCACTTGGACTCATATATCCTGATCTGCGTCGTACATTCCTCGTCCTCGTAGACGGTCACCTTGAACGGTTCCTCCCTTTCCAGATGGATCCCTCCGGTGACGAAGGTTCCCAGCTCCTTCTCGATCACCCTTCCATCCCTCTTGGTTCTGGAGGTCTTCACATCGAAGAAGGCTCCGTTGAGTTTTATCGATCTGTTTCCGTCTCCGATCTTGTAGAGGATGAAGTCCGCCCTGTACAGCTCATCGATATTTACGGTCTGTCCCTCGTCGTTTATGTCTTCGTGGTATGTGATCAGATTCTCCAGATCGGAAGAGAGATAGAGGTATTCGTATACGACGTATTCATTGTTCGCCTTGTCGTCGAAGTCGATGCCGTCGAACCTGACGGATGCCTGTCCGGATTCCTCTTCCGGGGTGAATGTCGCTTCCGCTTCCATAATCTCCTGACATTCATCTTCCTTGAGGATCCTTTCCTTTACGGTACCGATCTCTTCTTCAGTGCATTTTCCATTCTCGTAGTCTTCTTCAGTCCACAGAATCTCTTCAAAGGCTTTCAGGATCAGCTTCGCCTTGAGAGTATATTCTTCACCAGGAATCAGACAGTCGTAGTCGACGATATCGACGATATGTGCCACTCCGTCTGCAAAGTATCTGTGCAGTCCGTTCTCTTCGAAGATAGCAGTTGTTTTGATGATGACTTCGCACTCCTTCTGGGTCAGATCGAGATTCTCCACGGTGAGCTGATCTCCTCCGCCAACGACGGTGATTGTCTGGCCATCTTCTCTACGGATATGTCCCACATAGATGTTATCGTCCCTCTGATAGGTCTGAGGAGCCTTGGTCTCTTCGATCGTGAACGTTCCTAGCGGCATATAGAAGTCTCCGTACTCGTTGAGCACGAGCCCGTCTCCCCTTACGAAATGATCACTGTCCATCAGGATCT
The DNA here is from genome assembly GCA_017432885.1 of Erysipelotrichaceae bacterium. Lineage (GTDB taxonomy): Bacteria > Bacillota_I > Bacilli_A > Erysipelotrichales > Erysipelotrichaceae > Colivicinus. The sequence goes on from JAFRIE010000010.1 coordinate 3,790, forward strand.
CCGCTTCGCCATTGGCGTTGTATATGGGTTTAAACACCCAGGTCTTCTTGGCGGTCAGTCCGGATACATCGTCCTCCTGAGTGTCGTAGTACTTCACCGTGAATTCCGCCTCATCGAGGTATGCCACCTTTTCTGGATACTTGGCGTTCTGTTTGATCAGAACGATCCTGACCGGGTCATTGTAGGGCTTCTCCCTGGAAGTGATCTCAGTTGTCTGTCCTTTTCTGAGCCTTGCGGTGTATACGGTCGGATCCACTTCAAATCCTTTTGAAGCCGTGGTCTCCTTGATATAGTAGGTTCCCTCGTTGTCTGTCTCGAAATATCCTGTATATCCGTCAGATCCTGTCGTGAGGGTCCTGATCAGATCCGAACAGGCTGCATCCGAATATATGCCGTACACCGCACCAGCCAGGGAATAGTTGTTTGAATAGCTGGCGTAGGGATAGCTGGAATCGGATGCGACTTTTCTCACTCTTGCCTTGCCTGGTTTGGGGGCGAACTCGCAGGCAAAGGAGGCAATATCCTGAATGGCCGAACCGTCCGGATCGTGATATGTCTCATATCTGGTCCCTGAGCATTCGTAGTTGTCATCGTAGTAGCTCATGTCGTGATTCCAGACGGCGACCTGAGCGGCATAATGCCCTGCGATCCTGTAGGCGTTCCATCCGATGTTTGCCAGAGTCGAACTGATCGAACCTACCGCCTTATAGCCTGTTCCAGGCAATGGATATCCGGTAATCTCGGGAGTGACGCAGAATACCGGTCCGATGTCCGCCGTCAGGATCGGAACGTGGTTTTCCACCGATGACGAGACGATACGGATGTCAAACACTCCATCGCCGGGATACGTACCCGGAAGAACTCTGGTCTTGATTCCCCAGACTCCGAAGTAGCTCACAAATTCGACTTTCCCGTCATAGGAGACATTGCCCGCCTTCACCCAGCCTTTGAATTCGCAGCCTGCAGTGTCTTCAAATTTAGGAAGATCCAGATCCGCCTCAGCTGCATAATCGGAAACGTATACCGTTTCAGGCAGAAGCTTCATGATTTCTTCAGGAAGGTCCTTAGCAGGTGTGAAATCTCCTGATCTAACGAAATAGAAACGGACTGGATACAAATCATCTCCTGATTCAGCGGGTTCTTCTCCTTGAATCTTTTCCGTCTTCTTCCAGATCCCGGTGAACGTGACATCCGCATCGCTGATCGTATATTCGTCAAAGTCCCATGAGACAAAAGAAAAGACAGATTCCTCTGTCTCGAAGTTCTTCAGCGGTTCATTGACGATAACGTCTCCCGGTTTCAGATCCGTCTTCTTCTCGGGCAGGAGTTCCATCACACAGTCAGGAACCTCGCTACCGTCCTCCATCATAAATTCGTAATCAGCCCTGAACGTCGAACCGTTTTCGGTCTGGTCCTCCTCGGCTGAAAGGGTGCTGCTGAATCCGGTGATGCATAGCAGTATCGTCAGAACCATCAGCAGGTACTTCTTCATTTTTCTCATCATACAATCCTCTTTTTTCTTTTCCTTTCTTTCAAATGAGATATATAAAAACACATCCCTAAGATGTGGTGCTGAAGCATGAATTGTGGCAACTTGCCACATATTATATAATTTTAGTCATTCCTACAAACCGGAATTCGTTGGTCTCTGTGCGTCGGATCACAATTCCTTCACCATGTATGTACCGCCTTCTTCACGGTTATAAGGCTTATATCCGCATTTTTCATACAAGCGCATCCCTTCTGGATTATGATCCCACACGAAGAGCACGCTTGATGAACAGCCGTCCTGTCGTGCCAGTGTATTCATCGCATGGATTGCTGCGGACGCAAACCCCTTTCTTCTTTCCGACTCGAATATCAGCAGGTCTTCGAGGAATACATAGTATTGGTCGCCGTCTTCGCGAGCATAGTATTTGAAAAAGATCCATCCGACTTTGTTTTCGTTCCCGTCTTCGATGTTCATCATGAAACTATATTCTGTATCAAGCCCATCGGGGAGATCTGCGTCGAATTCCTCTTCGGCCTCCATCAACGCCTGCTCCAGACTTATGTTTCGTCCTTTCATCAGATCCACCGCATAATCAGCAACACTGGACTTTTTGAAAGCACGAAACTCATCTTCTGTCATTTTTCGCAGAGTTATCATCCGTTTCCCTCCGAAACCCGATTTGTCGAGCTCTTTTCATCAAACTCTAATCCAATTGTAGCAAGTTGCTACAAATTAGTCATCAATCCATACCTGATAGGATCTGGTCTCCTCGGGATGATGTACCGTCTTGTATTCCGGATCATGCCATACCTGTTTGTACACGGCATCATGATGTATGTAATCGGTCCTGTATTCAAGACAGTGCTGCTCACCCACATTCCTGTATTCGTTGTGCCATCCTGAATGACCCGTCTCGGAAAGATGCTGGTTGATCCCTCCCTGGAACTGTGCACCGCAGGTGTTGCATACCTCGACTTCGATCTGATCATACCCGAAGACATAGCAATAGGTATCCTCCTCGTCCCAGGCATCCGACACCAGAACCGATTCATAGTATCCGGCTTTTACAAGGACCTGTTCGTCCCAGGCAGGTATCGTCTCGTATCTGGTCTCCCAGTGTCCTTTCTTCTGTGAACCGGGATTCTCCGGCGGTGTATCGCTTCCTAGTTTTTCGGGCTTGATTGGTTCCTCATGAACCTCCTGAATCTCTTCTGTATTACTGAGGAGCTCGTCTTCAGTTTCTTCTTTCTTATCATGGACTATTTCATCAGCCTTCTGATCATTGACTTCTTCCTTTGTTTCCTCGGTTTGTTCTTCTTCACGTCTGATGCTGCACGCCTCCAGAATATGGTCCAGATATCCCTGATGATAGACGTATGCTCCTGTGCCGCCAATCAGCAGCAGAACGATGGCCAGGATGACCGACCATCTTCTCTTCTTTTTCAACTTTATTTCGTTCATAATGCAACCCCCTTATTTTTCAGCAAGTCTATCCTTTCGATCAGTTCCTTCTCCGCATATGACGGAGCGAAGATGATAAACGGATAGACATCGGCGTTTTTCTTGCCGACCTCATCGAACGAATAGATGTATTCGTTTTCTTTGCACCAGGATCTGATGATCTTGCAGATCCTGTCGTTTGATGTATTGTATCTGATCATATTTTCTTTTCCTCTCTTCCCCTATTCATTTCCTCCATAATCGTGTTGAACTTGTCTTCATCGAAAGGCGGATTATTTGAAGTGTCATAGACAGGCATGCCGTCCCCTTCCTCTTCTTCGATTTCTTTCATCTGCTTTTCCATAATCTTTCTCTCTGTTTCAGCATTGAAGAGTGCGGTTACGTAGGCGACAATGTTTCTGATCGGCTTTCCCTGGGCGTCTTTCCATCCGCCAATCATCATTTTCCTAAAGAATTGAATGAGACTTTCCTTGGATGAACGAATCTCGTGAATCAAACTTTTCCTGAGAAGCTCATTGAGCGCTTCGTACTGTTCATCATTCAGGTGAGAATAGAATTCATCATTGGTCCATGATTCGATCTCTTCTAAGGAATAGATGGGATCGTCTTCTGTTACTGTTACAGATATATCCGTACTTGATTCATTCGTATTGAATACATTAGTACTTAATAGTTCGCTGTTTTCCGTATACGGTTCTTCCGTATCCTGGATTCCCGTATCCGGATTTCCCGTGTACGGGTTTTCCGTACACGGACTTCTCACTTCCTTCTCTTCGAAATACGGATTGTCCTGAGGATTCTGATAGATCCAGTAAACGATTTCTTTAAAACCCTTGGATGAATTTGGCTGCTGCCTGTATACATATCCTTTTTCGATCAGCGAATTCAGAGTATTCGATACTGATTCGACGCCATCCGTATGAAGCGACGCCAGTCCTCTGACATTGAACTTCCAGTTGTCAGGCAAAGAAAGCATGTTGCACAGAAGACCGATCTCCTTATAAGACAGGTTCTTGTCGAAAAAACAGTGGTTGTCCAATGTTGTCCAATTGTTGTGGCTGCCCTTTTTCATGATTGGCATCTTCCTTCACCTCCATTCCTTGTCATCTGTTCCAGCAATTATCTGATGTCCTTTTTCTGTATTCCGTATCTTTCCATGATGCTTTTTATTGTTTCCATTGCATTGTTTCTCAGATCTTGGATCTGATATTCCCTGAGTCCCATTTTTTCAAAGTTCAGCTTTTCGTGATGGGACTGGATCTTGTCCAGAAACTTGTATTCTCTGTTGAAACTGTCCATTCCAATATCAGAAGGTTTCTTTTCTTTGTCTGGAGTTTTCTGATCGCTGTATGCGGAAAAGCTTCCTGCCTTCCTAACATCCGAATAGTTTCTGCTGCTGATTATCCACGAATCGTCCAGCATTTTCTGGATGGTTCTTTCGGAAATGCTGAGATAATCCGCAAGCCATTCTCTTTTCCTGCCTTCTCCTCTTGAAATCTCCCCTTTTTCCTTTTTTGATTCATACGCCTGATTGGCTGTCAGGAAAAGGTTGTACTGCTCCAGAGGATCATACTCCCTTGCCTTGTTGCCGATCAGCCTGATGAGGTCTCTGTCTTCGCTGGAAAGATCTCTTCTGTTTACAGTGCACGGGATTCCCTTGGTTACGGGCGAGATTCTACCGCTTCCTTTCCAGAGATATGTAAAATTCGGATCCTCTTCAAGCAGTGAGAGAAAAGCGGTATATCTTCTTTCTCCGCTGAAGATCTCGTATCTTCCGTCATCCATCTCTATGACATCAAGAGGCACATTCAGTCCGATCTCCCTAATCGATTCCTTCAAAGAGTCGTCGATCGACAGCTCTTTTGAATTCATGGTGTTGGGAACCAGCTGAGAGATCGGTATGAAAACAAGTTTGTTGGCCCTGGCATCGTCGATGTCGGCCATGCTGTTTTTATTGTTCAGCTTAAGTTCCAGCATTATAATTCCATCTCCTTTCTGATCTCCAAGACCAGCGATTTGTAGTCCTTGCCTACCCTGGTCTCAGGATTATCTATCATGAAATAATCATCATAAAAGGTTTGTTTCTCGGCCGGGGCGATCTGGTTTGCGATCGTCGTATCGAAGACGATGCCGGGAAAAGATCTCCGGATCAGTTCCACACATTCTCTGGAGACCTTTGTCCTGGTCGTCTTGGTGATGAGAATCATGAAGCCGGGCTTGATATCCTCTTCCGCCTCCTTGATTACTTTGCTTATATACCGGATCGTATAGTCGACTCCTTTGATTGCGTTCCTGTCGATATTGACCGGAACGATAATGAGATCCGCTGCATAGACGCAGTTTTTGAGTATCGTTTTATAGCTTGGATTGTTGTCCAGGATGATGACGTCGTATTCGTCCTTGATAGGATCAAGCAGCTTTCTGATTCTCATGACGGAAGTATTGGTCTTCTCCTGTTCCTCCATCAGATAGTCTTCCCTTGCCATCTCCTCAAGACAGTCCAGCCATTCCAGTTTGGATGGCATGATATAAAGATTTTCAAAGTCAGTACCATATATTACTTTTTCTATATCGGCCTTTCCCTGAATCGCCTCTACAATTCCGTCAATCTCTTCGAAATCTTCTCTGAATTTGCTGGAAGTATTCCCCTGAAGATCCAGATCCACGAGAAGCGTTTTGAACCCTTCATCTGCAAGACCTTTTGCAATGTTTACAGAAGTGGCCGTCTTGCCGCTGCCTCCCTTCTGATTGTTACAACTTATGATTTTTCCCATAATTAAAAACCCTTTCTTTTAGATAGGTGAATTTCAGACGGTAATTGCAGAATAGATGTAATGTTATTAGTTGATCCCGCTACTTTTCTCTTTTATGAATAAAGCAACATCTCGTATTTCTAAATGCTTTATTGATTAAAGTGAATCGAGGACCAAAAGTAGTAAGTGTTAACTGAATAAATTGATAAATCTGATAAATTAACTAAATATGGCGTGTTTCTGTTACATTATTACTCCAGTAAATGAGCACTGGCATGACTCAAAAAAAGCAAGATTTCAGCAAGATCGGTCTTCATAAAGTAAGATAAAGTCCAATATCCGATGACAAAGTCAAACAAACTAAAGATACGAAACTAAAAGAAAAACCTTTAAAATAAAGGTTTTGAAGAATAGATCAAATAAGTCGTTACAAGGTCACGTATGGTGCGTGTTTCAAAGGAAACCTCCTTCATCCGCAGCCAATAGTTATTTGAGCCCTTTTATGGGGCTTTTTTTATCGATTAGATGGGTATATGTTTTTGACTATATGAAACATTAATAAAAATGCCCATTTGGGTGTCCCCTATTGAAACATTGCCTATTAATAATCAGGATGTTTTCTTGCTGTTTTGAGCAGATCCGG
>JAFRIE010000001.1 GCA_017432885.1 Erysipelotrichaceae bacterium
CATCAACGGTGTAACTATTGATCTGACCGTTTTCTTCATGAAGAATGATCGTGTTTCCAGGGCCTGCTTCAGGCAATCCGGTATGCTTTGTGATCCTGTTCTTTATTACGGAAAGCAGGATAAAAACCAGAATAATTGCCAGGACACTTCCTGCCAGGACATATTCGATCCACGGCGGATTCAGAATTCCAAATAATCCCGCTCCCCTGATCATCCTGATCGCGAGGATATCATTTCCGTAAACATATCCTTCTACATTGGCTCCGGCGCTGAGACGAGAGATATCTGAAAACCCGATGCAGGCTGCAACAGGAGAGATGGCATATACTGCTCCTCCAACAGAAATGGACAGATCATCCTCTGACTGACCACTGGTTACTCTCGTAATCTTTCCGGAAAACTTCGCGCCTTTATCATCCGGCTTTGGAAGTACATCAATAATTGATACCTGATTCAGCCCTTTATACAGAACAGTCCCGATCTCATCATAGGAAAGGTTTTTACTGATGGTGGTATCTGAATCCAGGTAATAAACGGTTTCATCCAGTCGGATCGCTTTCTTACCATTACTGTCCTCTGTGCTGATTCCGTTCAGCACTCCGGATGCGGTATGGTAATTGAAATCGGAATAGTCATCCGGAAGAATATAGATCACATCGGCATATTCGCCTTCCAGTGAAACAAGGGCGAATTTTCCTTCTGTAAATGAACCGGAAAAGATCGTTTCCGAATCGTAATCAATGACACGGTCATTGATCTGGAAGGCATTCACGGCTATTTTGGAAATAATCCCTGTATATCGATTTCGGCTGCCTTCAGGAAGAACAGAGCCGTAACATGTCAGGAGATCAAATAAGCCGTTGCGGTCCGCAATGCCTGCTACCTGGATCCCGGGTTCCAGACTCTTTTCAGCTGCGATAACAGTCGCAAATGATGTGGAATATGTTTTTCCGTCAATGACAAGTGAATAATTCGGTGCGGTTCCGGTAATCGAAGAAATATAACCGGAAACAGGAACTTTTCCGCCATCAATCATGTCACAAACAACTATTATCTTTGCCGTTCCGTCGCACAGCACCGCCATTGCCGGCACGCCTTTCTTCAGTTCTCCGACAACATTCGTGAAGGAATTGATTTCAATTTCCTTTTCGCCAAGAATAATGGAAACGATGGATTGCCCGGTTGGTGAGTTTTTATCCCGGACGGAAACGACATCATCTATGGCTTGATAATAGACTTCTAAACGGGATTTATCAAAGGGGATCGCCGGCTTGTTCAAAAGGAGTATATCTTTTTTGATTCTGAATCCGGATACAAAATCGCCCTACGAAACAGGTCCTTTTATTGCTGTGTTGGGAAGAACACGCAGTGTTGTGTCACCGACAGAGATGTAAAACACGCCATTCTCTCCGATATCTCCGACAAAGTTCACAAATCCCTGGAATGGTTCGACATCTGCCGGATTTGGAAATTCTTCTGTAATTGCAGAAATGAACCTGACTTTTTCATTGATCCTGTAGCCGAAAACCCATGTTC
>JAFRIE010000011.1 GCA_017432885.1 Erysipelotrichaceae bacterium
AGACGATCAAAGATCTTCTCGATGAGGGTTATGAAGTAATGGGATACAGCTTCTGGGAAGAACATGCCTATGTTTTTGTAGAGAAAGACATGATGGACTATAAGGTAAGCGTTGAACCGACAGAGGGATTCAATTCGGACGGTGAATTTGATTATGACGCCTTCGACGATTTCACGATCAAGGAAATCGTATTCGACAATCCGGAGTACTCTGCTTTACCGATGAAGTAAAAATCAATCATATGAGATACAAAGAGGGAGTCAGCACAATCGAGTGGGAATGACAGATACCCTTTAGACACGCAAAAAAGCCTTTAATAAAGGCTTTATATTTTATGTAACGGAGAATAAATATTTACAAACAAAGCATAAAAACAAGGTATTATGAATACAGATAGATGTATATAAGATAAAGAAATGAATATGAAATAGATGCAAGCCTATCTTTACATTAAGTTGATAATAATCGTCTATCGTATATGATTTACTTTGTTAAAAGGAGAAAAACATGGACAAAAACGTAGAAGCGGCTGCGAATCTAAGACTTGGCGTATTAAAGAGCCGGTTAGAAAACAACGGTTTTAACTGTATTGTTCTGGAGAACGCCGAAGAAGCGAAAGAACTGATCAGAAACACCATTGAGGACGGATCGACTGTCGCAATGGGCGGAAGCCAGAGCGTACGTGAGCTGGGTATTGAAGAAATGTTGTGTTCCATGAATATCAATTTCCTGGATAAGAATGCCCGCAGCAAGAGCGAGGAAGAAAGAAACGTTCTTCGCAGACAGGCATTCATGGCTGATTATTATCTTGCCAGCTGTAATGCCTTGTCTATGGATGGACATCTGTTTAATATTGATGGAAGAGGAAACAGGGTGGCTGCGATCAGCTTCGGTCCTAAGAAGGTTTATCTTTTTGTTGGTGAAAACAAGATCGTCAATAACGAAGAAGAGGCGTGGACCAGAATCCGCAATGTCGCCGCCATTGCCAACAACATCCGTCTGAATAATGATACGCCTTGCAGAAAGGCCGGTGTATGCGTCAATTGCGGCAGCGACGTGAGAATCTGCAATCAGTTCAGCAAGATCGTAAAGTGTTTTGAGAAAGGCAGGATCACGGTTGTTCTGGTCAAGGGAAGCTGGGGCTATTAAAGAGCTTGTCCTGACCGAGCTTGCTGTATCAGCAAGGAATCATCAGTAACTTAAATACGTAAAAACCCATGATAAAGCCTCTGCTGAGGCTTTTTACTTTTGTGGTTTGGGGCATATTTGTGGTATGGGTACAAAAACCAATGAAACAAGATCATAAAAAAAGAAAGAATGCACTGATATAATAAACACTAGAATAACAAATGATTTATAAAAGGAGCATTCTATGGAATTATCATTTGATGATTTTTTTACACTCGGGATCCTTCTTCTTGTATTCGTTCTTTTCGTCTTTCTGATTTTCGTGATCTTCAAACGCGTAAGGTCATCAAGATACCACGAAACAGGAAGTGTCTCGGATGAGCGCAACCTTATGGATTTCGGCACGCCGGTAAAAACGCTGTATACCAGCTCCAAGATTTTTACTTTACACAACCACATTGATATCACTGACGAAAACGAAAACATCGTCTATCAGTCAAGGTCAAAGGTCTTAACTCTGCATGACCGTACAAAGATTACCGCAGCTGACGGAAGCCTCGTAGCCGATATGCACAGCAAGCTCCTCAGTCTGCACGAAAGACATTACATCGAAATGGCGGACGGAAAAAACTTCACGATTGCTTCGGAGCTCTGGCACATCGCCAAAGACATCATCCACATCGAAGAACTGGGCTGGACGATCAACGGTCACATCCTGCAGATGAACTACTATATCAATGACGAAAAGGGAGAGGTCGTAGGTGTTGTCGGAGAAAAAGTCCTGTCGATCCATGACAAGTTCTGTATCGATATCTATCAGCCACAGTATGAAAAAGAAGTCGTTGCGATCCTCGTCACACTGATCCACATGCTGCAGGATCGAAGAAGATCTTCTTCATCAAGTTCATCTTCATCAAGCTCATCCTCTTCATCGAATTCATAAACAGTATTACATGATCCAAAGGCACGCCGATAAGGCATGTCTTTTTGTTTGAAAAAGGACAAAAAACAATAAGAAAAGTCCTTAACAAGGACTTTTCAATGCATCAATTTATTTCAGACTTTCTTGTATATTCAAACAACAGAGCTTATAACGCTTTGATATCGAAATAAAAAGTAAAACTATCTCCTTCAAGTGTGTAGTCTTCAATCACTTCAGGCGATACTTCTTCACCGTTTATGATCAGATTGACAGGATCAGTGAAGATGTAGCCGGGAGCGGCTTTCAGTCTGCCGAATACCGTATACGTATCACCTGTTTTCATTCTGACATCGGAATAATAAACAAGGGTGCTGTATTCCCTCCAGTAAACTTCATCTCTTTCAACGCCATCGACCGTAATTCTTGCGATGGCGTATCGATCATCTGTGGAAAAGGCTTCCGGAATCGGGAACTGATCAAAGCCGGAAGGATCCTTACAAGTCACCAGAGTATCGCCTTTTGGAGCGTTTACCGTGAGCGTAACGGTTTCAATAACTATACCGGAAAGTTTAAACTCTCCGGATTTCATGTTTTCTTCGTTCATAAGATTCTTTCCTTCTATATAAGATCGCTTTAAGCAGAGAAACAGATTCATCTTAATTGTGCCGTTGTTTTTGTTTTGTTGCAAGAATTAAGAGCAAAGACTTTTCCTAAGAAAAAACCGACAGCTACAAGTGTGATAAAGATGCTATTCCGACGTGCGTTTCAACGCAACAGTCAGATTGCTTGAATTAAAAGTACTGTAGTAGCGTACTTCTTCGGCAGCTTTCAAGAAAACGACCGGAGATCATTCCGTCGATCAGACCGGTTAATACTCCGGCAAGTTCAGAAACGGTCATCGCGATTGAGGTTGAGATGAATATCGATGATATATTGCTGGACCTGAAAGTCTGTTTCTTTTCCATTGCTGCTTCCTTAAAATAAGTATAACAAAAACCCGATTCCTTTATGTCGGAGATACTTTGAGCATGTACATATTAAGGTCTATGAATCAGTTAGCGCAGAAAGACGACAAGACGTCGCGATTTTGCCTTATATAAGACATTAATTGTTAACAATATCTAGCGTTCGTTAATTCGGTATAATGAAGAAAAAAAGAAAGGAGACAAAAAAATGACAGGAACAAGCTACATCGTCCTGACAGACCCGGATAGAAAAGAAACACTCGGTAAAAAGAATGGACAAAGAAAAGTGACGATCCGTTTTTATTATCCCGGAAAAGACAGCAAAGATGTGAAACCGGGCAATTGTCTTAGTGAAGCAAACCGGAAATGGCTGAACAAGAAGGCCGATTTCTCTCTTTACGAAAAACGGGTCCTGCTCTATGAAGGAATTGAAATAAAAGACGGAATTTTTCCGTTGATCCTGTTCTCGCATGGATACGGAGGGTTTGTAGAACAGAACAACGACCTTTGTCAGTATCTGGCGGATCACGGCTACATCGTCGCTTCGATCGGTCATTCTTATGAGGCCAATGAGACCGTCTATGACGATGGAACGGCTGTGAAATTTGATAACAGGCTGTATTTTAAGATGTTTAAGCCGTTGCTTCCGACTGTCATCGATCTTGTCCGTCTTCGTAGCAAGACTCTTTCTGATGAAGAAGCACTGAAACGTTTTGATTCTCATCAGCATCGTTATGAGTCTTTTATCATTGAACGGGTAGACGAGTGGGCAAAGGACGACCGTCTGGCTTTGAAGAAGATCCATGAGCTGAATGATGATAAAGATTCTTTCTTATATCACCGGATAGATTTTTCCAAGGGCATAGGAGCTACCGGACATTCTTATGGCGGCGCTTTGGCGTATGTTCACTGTTTGTATGATGATGAGATCAGCTGTGGCATAAACATCGATGGAGGTCTGTTCGGAGACTTCCGCAACGAAGTCAATCACAAGCCGTTTCTGCAGATACTGAACAAAGGAAACATCAATGTCGTATCAAGAGCAAGGCTTTATCACGACAGCCCAGTTCATTACATGATATTTAAAGACATGGAACATAACGGTTTTACCGATCTGAAACTGACATCAAAAAACAAATCGCTGGTCGGCAGCGCCGATCCGGAACTGACAATGAACACCTTAAACGAAGTCCATGCGGCGTTCTTTGACCGTTACCTGAAACAAGGAGACATAAAGGATAAAACACCTCTCAACGTAAATCAGAAAACGATCGAGAAATACGAGATATTATAAAGAAAAACGCTTTGATAAATTATATAATTGTTTCATAAACAAACATCAATAAGGGGATCAACTATGAAATTTTTACTCGGTCTGGATTTAAGAACCATTCTGTATCTGCTGCTGGCGGTTCTTATCGTCTTCGGTCTTTTTAAGAAGCTTTTTAAGCTGGTTATCTTCGTTGCGCTGGTTGGACTGCTGCTGTATGTGTTCAACTTCCTGATGTAAAGACAAAGCAAAAACAAAGGGCTATCGAATAGCCCTTTGTTTTTGTGTTAAGAATGATAATTCTTTATACGCAAGTATAACCGCCGTCAACAGCGATAGCCTGACCGGTTACATAGCTGGATTCTTCAGCGCCTAAGAAGATTGCAACGGAATTCAGTTCACCCTCGTGGCCGTATCTCTGCATTGGAACAGACTGTTTTGCGAATGCCTGGAAGTATTCTGAATTGAGTGTTTCGGTCGTCAGTTCGGTGTAGAAATAACCCGGACAGATCGTATTGACTGTGATGTTGGAAGTTGCCAGCTCAGCGGCAGCGCCTCTGGAGAAGTTGACAACAGCACCCTTGGTTGTATGATAAGCGATTGTCGGAATGGCGGTGTTGCCTACCAGACCGTAGATAGAAGCGATGTTGATGACACGGCCGTATGTCTGCTTGCCGGCAGCCATGGCTTCCTTCATCATATTTACAAAACCCTGTGTAACCGCAAAGATGGAAGTCAGGTCAAGATTCAGCGTGAAATCCCAGTCTTCTCTCTTGTAATCAACCAGCGGTGTACCTGTACCCTTTTCACCGCCTGCACAGTTGACGATAACTTCGCAATGACCGAAGTGCTCTTTGATCGCATCTGTAGCAGCCTTGATCGAATCGGAATTCGTTACATCACAGGCAACCGGAAGAACATCGACACCGTATTTTTCTTTCCATTCCTTGGCGCTTGCTTCAAGTCTTTCAACTCTTCTAGCCATCAGTACCAGATTGGCACCCTGCTGTGCATAACCTTCGGCCATCTGCTTGCCCAGACCGGAAGACGCACCCGTAACAGCAACAACTTTACCAGTATAATCGAACATATTCTCCTCCTATCTCTTATACATCTTTTCTTGTTAAAGTCCTTTTTTATAATACAAATTCAAAAAGTTGGCGTCAACCGGATTTCAGGAAATAAACGGGCATTTTTACAGATAATCGGCAGGAAAAGATGATAGTATATTAGTGTATTCTTGGTCTGTCCGATTTCTACACAAGGAAGATATAAGAATGGCATATACAGAAAGGACGGATTTTATATGTATAAAATCATAAGCAGAAAACCACTGAATGCTACCGTCACTCAGATGGAGATCGAAGCCCCTCTAGTCGCCAGGAAGGCGAAACCGGGCCAGTTCATCATCTTAAGAGTTGACGAAGACGGCGAAAGGATCCCTTTGACTGTGGCCGGAACCGATCCGGAAAGAGGAACCGTCAAGATCATTTTCCAGATCGTAGGCGGTACGACGGAAAAGCTGAACCACAAGGCGGAAGGCGAATTCCTGCAGGACTTTGTCGGTCCTCTGGGTGTCGCTACGCATACGGAAGGCATTAAGAAAGTATGTATCGTCGGCGGCGGAGTCGGCTGTGCGATCGCTATGCCTGTTGCGCAGGAATTCCATCGTCTGGGCGCTGAAGTCACTTCGATCATCGGCTTCCGCAACAAGGACATCGTGATTCTTGAAGATGAATTCAAAGCCTGTTCCGACAAGCTCTTTGTCATGACGGATGACGGTTCCTACGGTCAGCACGGCAACGTTACGGTTCCGCTCAAGGAAATGCTGGAAAACGGAGAGACCTTTGACCAGATCATCACGATCGGACCGCTGATTATGATGAAATTTGTCGTTGCTACGGCAAAACCATACAATATCCCGGTTACGGTATCCATGAACCCGATCATGATCGACGGTACGGGCATGTGCGGCGGCTGCCGTCTTACCCTGAACCAGGATGGCAAGAGAGTCACCAAGTTTGCCTGTGTTGACGGTCCGGATTTCAACGGCTATGAAGTTGATTTTGATGAGGCCATGTCAAGAAACAGAATGTATATGGATTTTGAGAGACACGCCTACGAAGAAGCGTGCAATCTGTTTAAGGAGGTCGCATAATGGCAATCGTACAAACCAAGAATCCGATGCCTGTCCAGGAACCGGAAGTCAGAGCCCACAATTTCAATGAAGTCGCATTAGGTTACAGCGAAGAAACGGCAATCAACGAAGCCAGCCGCTGCCTCAACTGCAAGAACAGACCGTGCGTCGCCGGATGTCCGGTCAATATCCACATCCCGGAATTTATCGCCAAGGTCAAGGAAGGCAAGTTCGAGGAAGCCTACCAGATCATTTCCGAAACATCCTCCCTGCCTGCCGTCTGCGGCCGTGTCTGTCCGCAGGAGAGCCAGTGCGAATCCAAGTGTACTTTAGGTATCAAGTTTGAACCGGTCGGCATCGGCAGACTGGAACGGTTTGTTGCCGATTATCATAACGAACACAACACAGCCAAACCGCAGGTTCCGGCTCCAAACGGCCACAAGGTCGCTATCGTCGGATCCGGTCCTTCCGGACTGACCTGTGCCGGAGACCTGGCCAAGAAGGGCTACAAGGTCGCCGTCTATGAAGCGCTGCATACGGCCGGAGGCGTTCTGGTTTACGGTATTCCGGAATTCAGACTGCCGAAGAAGATCGTTGCCAAGGAAGTCGATACCTTGAAGGCGCTTGGTGTCGATATCGATACCAATGTCGTCATTGGCAAGACCCTGACGATCGATGAACTGTTTGAAATGGGCTATGAAGCCGTATTTGTCGGTTCCGGTGCCGGACTGCCTCGTTTCATGAACATTCCTGGTGAAGCATACAAGGGCGTTTATTCCGCCAATGAATTCCTGACCAGATCCAACCTGATGAAGGCCTACCGCGAAGATCCGGTAACGCCGATCATGAAGGGCGGAAAGGTCGCTGTCGTCGGCGGCGGTAACGTTGCGATGGATGCGGCAAGAACCGCTTTGCGTCTGGGCGCCGAAAAGGTCTACATCGTCTATAGAAGATCGATGGAAGAACTGCCGGCCAGAAAAGAAGAAGTCGAACACGCACAGGAAGAAGGCATCGATTTCAGACTGCTGAACAATCCGGTCGAGATCCTCGGCTACAATAATCCTGACGATCCAAGAGATCCGAAGAACGGATTTGTCACCGGTATCAAATGTATCAGAATGGAACTGGGCGAACCGGATGCTTCCGGCAGAAGAAGACCGGTTGAAGTTCCGGGATCGGAATTCGTTCTGGATGTCGATACCGTCATCATGTCGATCGGTACTTCACCGAACCCGCTGATCAAGGATACGACCAAGGGTCTGGAAGTCAATTCCCACGGCGGTATTATCGTCAACGAAGATGGTCTTACTTCCCGTGATGCTGTCTATGCAGGCGGCGATGCGGTTACCGGAGCGGCTACCGTTATCAGTGCCATGGGCGCCGGTAAACTGGCTGCGAAATCGATTGATGAATATCTAAGTAAGAAATAATGAAACTATATCTCTATTACGGCTCACATATCGCAAAAGAAGATGTGGAAAACATCGGTAATAGACTGAAAGAAGGGGGTCACATGATCTGTGACTCCTTTTCTGATTGTGATCTGATCCTTTCCCTGGGCGGCGACGGCACGCTTCTGAAAGCGGCCCAGCACGCAATCGTCTATGATAAGCCTCTGGCTGGGATCAACTGCGGACGGCTGGGCTATCTATGTCTGTTGAAACAGGAAGAGATCGCCGGTTTTAATGAAGCGATCAAGAAGGCCAAACTGAGTGAAAAGATCCTGCTGAAATGCGAGATGAACGGCGTTGAGCACTATGCCGTGAACGACATTACGGCAGGAAAGACCAGTTTCGGTAAGACGGTGGATCTGAGTCTCTCAGTAAACGAACATTTCCGTTATATGACTCGCTGTGACGGTTTGATCGTATCAACTCCGGTCGGTTCATCGGCCTACAATCTGGCCGCCTTTGGACCGCTGCTGGATGACGACACGAACACGCTGACGATCACGCCGATCTGTTCCCACACCAAGGACATCCATCCTCTGGTCGTCAGGGACGACAAGCCGATCACGATCGCGGTCAATCACGATGAAGCAGGCGTATTTGCCGACGGTGAATACATCGGCAGCGTTTCCGATTCGATCACGATCCGGAAAGCCGAGAAAACACTAAAACTACTAGGTAAGACACAATAAAAAAACAAAGGATATTTCGTATATGGAAAAATGTCTGACCAGCAAAACCGACAACTGTAAGAACTGTTATAAATGCATTCGCAGCTGTCCCATCAAGGCCATATCATTTGAAAACAACCGCGCTTCGATCATTCATGAAGACTGCGTGCTCTGCGGTACCTGTTACAACGTCTGTCCGTCAAAGCTGAATGTCATCCGTAATAATCTGGGAACAGTGAAAAAGCTGCTGATGAGTGAAAAGGTAATTGCTTCTCTGGCACCGAGCTTCGTTTCTTATTATGAAAACAGTGACATCGAATGTATCTTCAAAAAAGTCCGGAATTCCGGACTTTTAATGTATTCGTGATTCGTAGTCCATTTTATTTTCTCTCCAATGTGAATGTCTTTGTATTATGATAGATATATATTTTTAGGAGTATTGCGATATGAACGACATTCTGCTTTGGATTGACAACAACATCATGTGGGGTCCGGTAATGATCCTTTTCCTGTTAGGAACACATATTTATCTGACGGTTCGAACAGGCTTTGTCCAGAAAAAAGTATTCAAAGGAATCAAAGAATCTTTGAGGAGTGACGGTTCCCACAAGGGCGATCTTTCGATCTTTGGCTCTTTGATGACCGCCCTAAGTTCTACTATTGGTACGGGAAATATCATCGGTGTCGGTACGGCTGTAACCGTCGGCGGACCGGGCGCAGTCCTGTGGACCTGGATCGGGGGCATTTTCGGAATTGCAACGAAATATGCGGAATCGCTGATTGCCGTAAAGTATCGTAAGAAAAGAAAAGACGGGAGCTATATGGGCGGTGCAATGACTGCATTTGAACATCTTAAGATGCCGACCATGGGCAAGGTGTTTGCCTGGTGCTGTGCATTAGGTGCCTTTGGGATTGGCTGCTCCTCACAATCTAAAGCGATCAGTGATGTCATCTCTGTCAACTACAATATTCCGAATATTGTCGTCGGTATCGTGATCTGCGTACTTACGGCTTTGGTTGTGTTTGGGGGATTAAAGGCCATCTCCAGAGTCTGTGAGATGCTGGTGCCGTTCATGTCGATCGTATATGTGATCGGCTGCCTTCTGATCTTGGTCATCAACATCAGATACCTGCCGCAGACGGCCGGAATCATCGTCGCATCGGCATTTACGCCTAGAGCGGCAGCCGGAGGATTCATCGGCACAAGCATTATCATGGCAGCCCGGGCAGGCATCGCCAGAGGTCTGTTTTCTAATGAAGCCGGCATGGGATCGGCGCCGCAGGCTACTGCCGCATCAGTAGCGAAAAACGCCGTCAAACCGGCTCTGATCGGTTCTACAGGCGTATTCTGGGATACGGTCGTTGTCTGTCTGATGACCGGTCTGGTGCTTGTTTCCAGTATCATAGCCAACAGTGACATTTCCTGTATTCTGACAGACGGATCCACCATCAGCGGTTCCGGTCTGGTAGCTGCCTGTTTCAATCAGATCCCATTTTTCGGCAGACCGTTGCTGACATTCGGCATTCTGACTTTCGCTTATTCGACGATCCTGGGCTGGAGCTATTACGGTGAAAACTGTATCCGCTACCTTTTAGGCGATAAGGCAATAAAGGTTTATCAGATTATGTGGATCGTCGTGATCCTTGTAGGCGCTCTGGTTTCTGAAGGTGCTGTCTGGACTCTGGCAGACATCCTGAATGCCGCCATGTGTATCCCGAACGTTATTGCCGTTCTGCTGCTAAGGAACGTGATTATCAAGGATACGAAATACTATCTGGATGAGGATCATCTGGAAGAAGAAGATCCGGAGCTGGAATAAACCGGATGAAAGATACAAAGAACACAGGAACAGATCGTGCCAGAGAACTGTTTCTGAAATATGCAGGAAACCGCTTTTTCATGGATCGTGAAGGCGACGGAAACGAATATGACAACTATCATATAAGCAAAGAAACCGAAGCCATGTGGGCGGATGAATTTATTAAGGATTTTCTGGAATCAGATATACAAGGAAGAGAAGCTTTACGTACTTATGCGACAGCCGTGGAACTGGTGAAATACGGGAAACAGGAAGAATGGCAGAGCTGTCTGTACTATCCTCTTCAGACAAAACAGCTGGACGATGTTACGGTCCTGTTCCTGCTGCCGTACAGTTTCAGGATGGCAGAAAGAGCGGCAGGAAAACAAAAGCTCTCCAAGGAAACAACGGATGCGTACATCCATCAGCTGGACGTCCTGATCCTGCAGCTGCAGGAGCGTGTAGAAAACGGAACCTTGAGTCGGTCAGAAGATTATATTCTGCAGGAATTCTCAGATCCTGTATATACAATAGGATACCTGGCTGAAATAAAGAAGAAGTGGCTCAGTCTGTTAAGATAAAAGTGTAATGGAACTGCTATGAATAAAGTTGCGATCGTGACCGGCGGAAGTTCCGGAATCGGACACTGTGTTGCGGAAAAGCTGTCTGCAACAGAATATCGGGTCTATGAGTTTTCCCGTACAGGAAAGAGTTTTGGGAATGTGGTCCATATCGATTGTGACGTTTCCAAGACGGAAGATGTTTGTCTGGCAGTCAAGAAGGTAATGGATCAGGAAGAAAATCTGGATCTTGTGGTCAACTGTGCAGGGTTCGGTATTTCAGGCGCCATTGAATATACCACCATTTCAGAAGCAAAAAGACAGTTTGATGTAAACTTCTTCGGTACGGCAGAAGTGAACAGGGCCTGTATTCCTTATCTGAAAAAAACAAAGGGCAGGATCATCAACATCTCTTCGGTAGCGGCAATGGCTTCTATCCCGTTTCAGGCATACTATTCCGCCTGCAAGGCCGCAGTCAACTCTTATACGCTTGCCCTAGAAAACGAGCTGAAACCGTTTGGTATCAGTGTCTGTGCAGTTATGCCAGGAGATACTTCTACCGGATTTACGGATGCCAGAAACAAGAATATCGAAGGGGATGAAGAATATAACGGTCGGATCTCAAGTTCCGTCAGAAAGATGGAAAACGACGAAAGAAAAGGAGCCGGCGCAAATGAAGTCGCAGCTCTGATCTGCCGGATCGCAAAGAAAAGAAAGGTCAAGCCGATCTATACGGCCGGTCTTGAATACAGGCTGATCGTTATCCTTCTGAAGATCCTTCCATACCGGATCTCCAACAGTCTGATCTCGAAGATCTACGGATGATCCGATTACAATAAAACTCCGCAAAAAGCGGAGTTTTAAAATATACATTCCTGCTTGACAACTATATCGGCATACGATATAGTATATATATCGAGAGACGATATATCGTATGGCAATATAGGAGGTTGGTTCATGTTAGAGAATATAGTACTTACGGAAGCTACGTATTATATCCTTCTGGCTCTGTATAATCCCCAGCACGGATACGGGATCATGCAGGAAGTGGAAGAAATGTCCAGAGGGCGGGTCAGGCTTGCGGCGGGAACGCTTTACGGGGCTTTGAATTCCATGGTTGAAAAGGGATGGATCGTGCAGCTTCCGGTTGAAGACGGGAGCAGAAAGAAGAATTATCAGATCACGGCAGCAGGCTTAGAGATTCTAAACAATGAAATAGAACGGCTAAGAGAGCTGGTAGAAAACGGCGATGCCATTATAGGAGGAAACAACAATGACTGAGAGAAGAACAGAATATAGATGGTTCTGGGTATGGGACTTTGAGAAAGAGGAAAGATGGCTGAACGAGATGGCGGCAAACGGCTGGGCGCTTGTTGATGTCGAATACTGCAAATATACGTTTGAAAAAACGGAATACAACGAATATACCGTACGGCTGGAGATGCATCCGTCAGATGAGAATTATATAACTTTTATGGAGGATACCGGAGCGGAATACATCGGCAGAGTCCTGCAGTGGATGTATTTCAGGAAAAGAAGTGAACTGGGAAGTTTTGACATTTTCTCTGATCTCGATTCGAGAATATCTCATGTGAGGAGGATACACATGATGATTCTGACCTTGGGCCTGGCAAATCTTGCCATAGGGATTGTGAATCTGTCTATCGGTATTTTCTCTACCCGCAATTCTTTTGTAGCTATATTCAATCTGCTGGTCGCGACATTGCTGATGTACGGAGTAGGCAGGATGAGAGGTAAGATCGAATATCTGGAGAACGAAAGAAGATTAAGGGAATAAGAAAAGGAAAGATGAAAAAAAGCCACGATGTCAGTGGCCTTTTTTATTCACTTGTTTATTTGCTCGCAGTTCAGAAACAGGTGACCGTCAATGTATTCAGGTCTGATCCTGTTATCGTAAAGCTCAGATATGGCCTGGAGGAAACGTTCTTTGAAAGAAGGGTCGTTCTTCGATAGAACAGCGAAAGGACGATGATCTTTAAAGAAAACGAAGGCATCGGCATATTCATAAGCCAGGGAAGGATCGTGCAGACTCATGAGGATGCGTTTCCCTTTGTTCGTATACTCTTTTAATAATCTTAGAAAATCGTGCTGGCGGATAAGGTCCAGAGAACTGACCGGTTCATCCAGGACCATGATCCTACTGTCTTGAAAGATTGCCCGGGCAAGATAGATGAGACGACGCTGACCGTGACTTAAGGTTTCCAGTCTCCTGTCAAAGAAAGAAGATGCACCTAGATCAGTCAGGATCTGTTTTGCCCGGATACGATCGTTTTCGTCCGGACCTTTAAGCAGGCCTTGTCTGTTGATTCCTCCCAGGCAGATAAAGTCGGAAACACCCATGATGAGACTGTCGTCGTTTTCCTGCGGAACATAAGAAAGCAGTTTTGAGCGTTTCTCTTCATTCAGTTTTCCCAGATCCAGTCCGTCAAGAAGAATCTCGCCTTTGTCCGGTTTTAACAGACCAAGCAGCAGTTTCATGAAAGTGGTCTTTCCTTCCCCGTTCTGTCCGAGCAGGGCGGTAACGGGATGATCCTCCAAGGTAAAAGAAGACCCGTTAAAAACGACGTTGTTCCGGTAAGCGAAATACAGGTCTTTGATTTCGATCATATGTCTCTCCTCCTTCGAAGAAACAGAAAGAAGAAAAGGATGAGAGCCCCGGCAAAAGAAGTAATGATGCTGACAGGAAGCTCGGAGGCTGTCAGACTTCTGGCAAGTGTATCCGAAAGAAGAAGGATCGCAGCACCGACCGGCATGGAAAGAAGCAAGGTCTCTTCAAAAGATGTCTGGAAAAGCAGTGAAACGATATGCGGTGCTAGCAGGCCGATCCAGGAAACGATACCGCTGACAGAGACGGAAGCCGCCGTCAGCAGGGTGGCCAGGGCGATACAAAGAAGGTAGAGTCTTCTGACATTGACACCCAGCGTCTGTGCCTCGTCTTCATCCAGAAGCAGGATTTTCAGACGATAGCGGAAGAGAACCGTAAGGAATAGAACCGGCATGATGATGACAGCCGTATGCAGGAGCTTGCTGCGATTGATCAAGGAGAAAGAACCCATCAGCCAGTAATCGATGACAGCCAGTTGGGTCACGGGATCTGCCAGATATTTGAAGGTCATGACTGCCGAATTGGTCAAGGCTCCGGTGATAATGCCTGAAAGCAGCAGATTGAGACGTTTCTGTGTTCCGATCAGGCGGGAAAGCAGAAGAGAGAACAGTACCGCAAGAATACCGCCCAGAAAGGAGAAGGCCTGCCTTAAAAGAAAAGCGTCATGAAAATACAGAATGGCGATAATGGCCCCGATCGAAGCGCCTCCGCTGACACCAAGCGTATCAGGAGAAACAAGCGGATTATGGAAACAGCTCTGGTAAAGAAAACCGGAAACGGCGAGTGCCATGCCGCAGAGAAGGACTTCAACGCTTCGTACCAGACGGACATTATAAAAGACATTGGCTGCCATGGTTCCGGACTGTCTGCCGCTAAGAACGGACCACAGTGTAGTCAGATCGAGTTCATAACGGCCAATCAGCAGCGAGAGTGAAAAACAGATGAATAGAAAAGAATAGGCAAACAGCAGTTTTTTAGAAATCTTCATTGCTTAATTCCAGATCGTAATAAGTTTTGTAGAAAGTGAGCGCTTCTTCAAGATACCGGTCTGGATCGACAAGATCCGGATGCAGGATCCCGGCCATCCAGTAGAGACCAAGAGCGGAAGAAGGCTGCGGATAATCCCATGCTTCGATTGCCGAAGGAATCATGAAGACCTTGTTTTCTTTGACCGCCCGAAGATCCTTAAGCGCTTCGTCGTTCTTAAGATCATCGATGCTGTATTCCGCATAATTGACGACAAAAATATATTCCGGATCCCACTGAAGCAGCTGTTCAACACTGATATCGGTCCACTTGTCGGAATCAAGAGAAGCGGTAACACATTCACCGCCTGCGATCTTTGTCATTTCGTTCTGGTACATCTTTCCTCCGCAGGTATGCAGCCAGGAAGAATCACCGGCGATGTAGACGCTAGGACGGTCGGCACTTTCCGTTAAGGATGAAACTTCAGAAACGATGCCGTCATAATAGGAAACCAGCTGTTCCGCTTTCTCTTCGACACCACAGACTTTACCGATGAGCAGGATCAGTTCGTTGAATCGGTCATAGGTTTCCGGATCGACAACGATACTTTGAATGCCAAGATCTCCAAGAACATCGGCGGCATCTTTCTGTTTCTTCGGCAGGAAGACGAGATCCGGTTCCAGTTTGGCAATCTCTTCGATGTTGATCTCTTTGCCCGAACCGACACCCGGCAGATCAATCAGTTCTTTTGCCGCCAGTTTATATAATTGACGGGAATTGGCCTTCATTTCCACGCCGCTGATCCTATCTTTTAGACCCAGCGTCAGCAAGGAAGCTGTAACCAGATAATAAGTTGAAACGACGTTCCCGGCCGGTTTATCCAGTACGACCTGACGGCCGATCTGGTCAACGACCTCGATAGAAGGTTCCGGATCTTCGGCCGGACTTTCTTTCTGACCGGTACAGCCGACAAGACTCAGAAGCATAAAAAGACTAAGCAGCAAGACGATTATTTTTTTCATAGAATATCTCCCATAGCGTTATATTTTTAAAAATATAACCATTGTCTAAACAATATCATATTTTTTTTAGATATACTATAGATACAGTATGTACAAACTCAAGATCAACTCCATTCTGACCGACGAAAACGATGAAAAGTTTTTTGGCAACGGCCCTCTGTATCTGCTGGAAGGCGTCCGGAAATACGGCTCTCTTTCAGCGACCGCCAAAGCTATGAATATGTCTTATTCCAAGGCGTTCCGGCTGATTCGAAGAAGCGAGGAAGCACTTGGTTTTAAGCTTTTGGAATCCGTCTCGGGAGGAGTCAAAGGCGGTTCTTCCGCTTTAAGCGAAAAAGGTCTTCTGTTCCTTTCTTCCTATCGGGAGTACGCCCTGGCGAACAGGATCTATGGAAATACCCATCTCGACGATCTGTTTCCATGTGAAATACCGGACGACGCCGCACTCATCCTTCTGGCATCCGGAAAGGGGAAGCGTTTTGAAGAAAACAAACTGCTTTACCGGCTGAATGGAAAACCGTTGATTTCCTACCTGCTGGATACACTGCTTCCGATCAAGGACAGCTGTATCGTTTCTACGATACACGAGGAAGTGAAACAGATCGGTGAAAAACAGGGTTACAGGATCGCCATGCATCAGGACGGGAGTCTGAGTGCTTCGATCCGCGACGGTCTGTCGCTGATAAAAAAAGACTGTGCCATGATCTTCGTACAGGCCGACCAGCCGTTGCTGAGTCTGACCTCTATCCTGCGGCTGATCAAAGCCCATCGGAAAGATCCCGGAACGGTTTATCGATTGTCTTATGACGATAAGCAGGCCTCGCCGATCCTGTTCCCGCCGCAGTATTATCCGGAACTTATGAAGTTAAAGGGAGAAGAAGGCGGTTCGACGCTGTTTAAGAAAGATCCGAAGATCGTTATTGGAAAAACAGAAGCGCTGCTTCCATGGGAACTGTGGGATCTGGATAAAAAAGAAGAACTTCATTATTTTGAAGATATGATCCGATTTCTGAGAAAGGAAGATTATGATTCGCTTTGAAAACTACATAAGAGTAAAGACGGTCAAAGAAGCCTATGAACGGAATCAGTCGTTTCAGAATGTTGTAGGCGGAGGCATGATGTGGCTGCATCTTTCAGAAGGAGAATATGATACGCTGATCGATCTTTGTGATCTTGGACTGGATCAGATTGAAGAGGAAGAAACATATCTGAAGATCGGTGCCATGACGACACTGTCTCAGCTGGAAAACAGCGAACGGATAAAAGAGTACTTCGGTTCGACATTTGAAGACTGTCTGAAACACATCGTAGGCGTACAGTTTCGAAACAGCGCCACAATCGGCGGAAGCATCGTTGCCCGTCTGGGATTTTCCGACATTATCACACTGCTGCTGCCGCTGGAAACGCAGCTGCGGTTCTATTCGCAGGGGCAGATTTCTTTACAGGATTATCTGAGCGGCAAGAATCAGCGCGATATTCTGGAATACATCCTGATTCCGAAAAAGAAGAAAACGATTCGTTTTGAATCGATCAGAAGGACCTATACCGATACCGCAGTACTGAATGTCTGCGGTACAAAAGAAGAAGACGGCTACCGTTTTGCGGTCGGAGCAAGACCGGGAGTGGCGATACTGGTGAAAGAAGATGAGGAAGTTCTCTTCGGCGATAATCAGCGCGGGTCAAAAGAATATAGGAAACACGTATACGAAATACTGAAAAAACGGATCAAGGAAAGTCTGGAGGAAGAGACATGCGGATAGAACTCAACATTAACAGCAGGAAGGTCTGTGCAGACATCGATCCGGATATGACCCTGCAGAAGTTTTTAAGAGAAAAGAAATATTATTCCGTGAAATGCGGATGTGAAACATCGAACTGCGGAGCCTGCAGCGTTCTATTGGATGGAAAACCGGTTCTATCCTGCAGCGTTCTGGCGGTAAGGGCGCAGGGATACAGAATCGAGACGCTGGAAGGTTTAAAAGAGGAAGCGGAAGAGATCGGGGCTTTTATTGCCGATGAAGGGGCAGATCAGTGCGGTTTCTGTAATCCCGGTTTCATGATCGCGGCGATCGCCCTGTTTCGAGAAGACCCGGAACCGAGTGATGAGAAGATCCGGATCTATCTGTCAGGCAATCTTTGCCGCTGCAGCGGATATGAAGGCCAGATGCGCGGACTGATCAAATACCGCGATCAAAGGAGGACAGCATGAAGGAACTAAAAACCGTAAACAAGCCTGTCCGTAAAAAAGATGCGATGCAGCTGCTGACGGGTCAGCCGGTCTATACGGATGATCTGATCAAAGAACCTTGTCTGATCATCAAATTGCTGCGTTCTCCGCACGCCAATGCGATCGTCAAAGAGATCCATACCGAAAAGGCATTGGCTCTGGAAGGCATAGAAGCCGTTTTTACCTATAAAGACATCGATCAGGATCAGGAAAGATATACGATTGCCGGAACTTCATTTCCGGAGTTTGCGCCTTATGACCGTCTGATCATCGACAGACATGTGCGTTATGTCGGCGATGTCGTGGCAATCGTCGTCGGCAAAGATGAAAAAACCGTAGGCAAAGCCATGAAGCTGATTGACGTAGAATACGAAGTGCTGGATGCCGTTCTAGATTTCCGACAAGCTCTTGACAATAAGACAATTGTTCATCCGGAAAGCAACTGGAAGCTCCCGGTAGATACGGGCGCAGATGTAAAAAGAAATCTGCTGGCAAAAGAAAGCAGCAGCATGGGCGACATCGATGAAGTATTGAAAAAATGCCGCTACGTCGTTGACCGGACTTATCACACCAAAGCGACACAGCAATGTCACATGGAACCGTTCACGACGTTCTGCGAGATCGATCCGTACGGACGTCTTCACATTACCAGTTCCACGCAAATCGTCTTCCATATCCGTCATATCGTCGCCAATGCCCTGCATATACCGAAGTCGATGATCCGTGTCAGCAAGCCTAGGGTAGGTGGAGGATTCGGTGCAAAACAGACTGCCGTATCGGAAGTCTATGCAGCCTTTGTCTGTTACAGATTAAAGAAAGCCTGCAAACTGGTATTCACCAGAAAAGAGTGTTTTACCGCATCTTCACCTAGACACGAAATGCAGATGCATGTAAGGATCGGAGCCGACGAGAACGGAATCATTAAAGGCATAGATCTTCATACGCTGTCCAATACCGGTGCCTATGGCGAACACGGTCCGACGACAGTCGGCCTTTCCGGCCACAAGTCGATCCCGTTGTACGGAAAGCAGGAAGCGTACCGCTTTACCGGTGAAGTCGTCTATACCAATCACATGTCATCCGGTGCTTATCGGGGTTTTGGGGCTACTCAGGGTCTTTTTGCGGTTGAATCGGCCGTCAATGAACTGGCGTCCTTGATGAATACCGATCCGATCGAACTGCGCCTAAAAAACATCGTCAAGGAAGGCGAGATCATGCCGGCGTATTTCAATGAACCGTTGACCAGCTGTACTTTGGACAAGTGTCTGATAAGAGCCGGAGAGATGATCGGCTGGAAAGAAAAGGGACAAAGAAGAATCCTGGACAACGGAAAGATCAGAAGTCTGGGTGTAGCCATTGCCATGCAGGGATCTGGAATCTCGGCAGTCGACGTCGGCTCGGCTACATTAAAACTGAACGAAGGAGGCTTCTATTCTCTGATCGTCGGATCTGCCGATATGGGAACAGGCAGCGATACGACGCTATCACAGGTTGCTGCCGAAGTGCTGGATTGCGATCTGGATCATATTCAGGTCTTTTCTGCCGATACCGACATTTCTCCTTACGATTCCGGTTCTTACGCTTCTTCGACCGCCTACGTGACAGGAAAAGCGGTAGAACGCTGTGCGATGAAGTTAAGAGAAAAGATCATCAAAGCAGGCGCTAAAACGCTGGAATGCGATCCGGAAAAGTGTGAGTTTGATGGAAATACGGTCTTCTGTGAAGACAAAGCCGTCAGTCTGATCGACATTGCCTATACTTCGATGGTATTCAACAACGAAGCTCTGGAAGTCAGTGTCTCCAACTCTTCCCCGACGTCCCCACCGCCGTTTATGGCCGGAACCTGTGAACTGGAAACGGATCCGGAGACCGGAGAATGCAAAGTCATCGAATATGCAGGAGTCGTCGACTGCGGTACACCGCTGAATCCGAACCTGACCAGGATACAGACCGAAGGAGGCATCATGCAGGGTATCGGCATGGCCTTGAGTGAGGATATCAGTTACGGCGTTAAAGGAAACGTAATCGAAAACTCCTTCATGGAATACAAGATCCCGACCAGAATGGATGTCGGGAAGATCTCGGTGGAATTTGAGCCGTCTTATGAAGATCTGGGCCCGTTTGGGGCAAAGTCGATCGGCGAGGTCGTCATCAATACCACGGCTCCTGCCATTCAGGAAGCGGTCTACCAGGCCTGCGGAAAACGGTTTTATGAACTGCCTATCAAAGCCGAAGACATCGCCTTGGCAAAAGACAGGGAAGAAAAATAAAAAGTCCTGCAAAGGACTTTTTGTCTGCCTGTAAGTGATTATTTATCACAGAGATAGATATTGGTTTTTCCCTGATAGGCACGAACGGATGTTCCGTGCATTTCTTTTATCGCAAAAGGACAGTTTCCTTTCAGTATATCCTTGATGTCCTCCGTGCATTTTTGGATATTGCTGCTGTCGATCGGCAAGTCCGCATGGGAAGGCCAGATCTCGTCAAAGTCGTCCTTTCTTTTGTTGAGTCTTTCCAGACTGGCAATATAGCCGATCAGCGAGCGCTTCGGTCCGAACATGTATACGTTGCCGTTTTTCTGTATTGGATCGCCGGAGATCAGAACACGGCTGTTACGGTCATAAAAACCGATGCTTCCGGGGGTATGGCCGGATAAATCTACGACTTCCAAAGTACGTTCTCCCAGATCAATGCAATCCCCCTCAAACAAAGGCACAAGCTCCTGTTTCGGATCCTCTTGCGGATAAGACTGCAGTTCATGAACGCCGATGTATACTTTTGTGAACTGACGGTTACAGCCGATGTGGTCCCGGTCCGCATGGGTATTCAGAAGCAGGATCTCTTTACCGGTGATTCCTTCTACCATCGAGCGTATGTCTGTGATCGACATCCCGGTATCGATCAGGGCAGCGCGTCCTGTTCCAATCAGTAGAAAAGCCCTGACGCCGTTGTCTTCAATGATATAAGTACTGTCGTTTTTTCTGATGATTTCCATTTTCTTACCTCATTCCTTGTCTGTTGAAAAGCGGTATCTCATCCTCTTTCGGGAAGAAGCGTGCCAGAGCGTCCTGTAAACAAAGATCCCAGAAACGCCATTCATGGCCGTAAGCGGCTATCTCAAAGAATTCCGCTTTAAAACCAATGTTGTTTGCGTATTCTCGGAATTTCAGGAAAGAATCGTAGGCGATCGGATCTTTGTCGCCGCAGGCGAAGAAGAATTCAGGCAGCTTCACTTCATCTTCAACAGCTTTTCTACAGAGATCCCAGAGATTCATCGGGGACGCCTTGTAGCCTTCCAGACCGTTGAAGTTCCTGATCAGGTTCTTATCTCTCTTAAAAGAAAAATCATTCGGATCCGGTTCTTTTAAGCTTTTTGGAACAGAAGAGAAACTGTAGGCGGAATGAAACAGGTCGGGATGATTCAAAGCAAACAATACAGAACCTCTGCCGCCCATGGAAAGACCGGCAATGTAATTGTCTTCCCTCCTGTCGGATACCGGAAAATAGCCGTAGATCAGAGGCATCAGTTCCCCGGTAAAGTAGGAATAGACATTGTACCCCATGGCAAAACTGTTCCAGTCGGCGTAATTGCTGTTGGAAGCGCTAGGCATCACGACAGCGATATTTCTTTCGGAAGCGTAAAGCTCGATATTTGATTTCCGGATCCACTCGGAATAATCGCCCATGGTACCGTGAAGCAGCCACAGGACCTTATATTTGTTCCCGGAAAGATAAAAATCCGCAGGATCCCTTCTGTAGGAAGCTTCTGGCAGGAGAATGTTGACATCGGTATTGCCGTAGAGATATTGACTGTTAAAACTAAGGTGGATCAGAGCCATGGACTGTTTCCCTTTCTGTTTCTTTGTTCCCATTATAACATTGCAGCCTGACGCTTATTCGAAGCACAGAGAAAGTAGTATATCGATAGTGAAAAATAGGAAGACTAAGAAGATATAGGGTAAAATGATGATATAGAGGGAGGAAGCATATGAATAGAGAAAATCTGGTTAAGAATATACTTGATCTGACAAAGATCCCGGGCGTAAGCTCCAGAGAAGAAAAAGTTATAGCGGCGATCAAGGAACTGCTGAAGGGCAAGAACTACAAGGTCACGACAGACAGGATCGGCAACCTGACATTCGAACACAAAGACAACAAAAAAGGAAACAAGAACGTACTGCTGTTTGCTCATGTGGATGAGATCGGCATCATCATCAGAGACATTACGGATGACGGATTTGTCCTGTTTGACCGGGTGGGAGGTGTTAACACCCAGATTCTCCCGGGAACGAAATTTGTTTTTGACGGCGACAAGGGTCTGGTCGAAGGCGTTGTCGGCGTTCAGGCACACCACTTTATGCCGGTACAGAACAAGTTCACGGTTCCGCAGATCGTGGAAATGTATATCGATGTGAACTGCGAAAGCAGGGAAGAAGTTCTGGAGAAAGGCATTGATATCGGAACGCTGGGCGGTTTCCTGTGGCAGGGAAAGGTCAAGAACGAGAAGTATATTGTCGGCAAGACGCTGGACAACCGGGCTGCGGTAAGCCTGCTGATCGAACTGCTGAACGACTACGAAAAGAAAGATCTGGATTATAATCTGTACGTCTGCTTCCCGGTACAGGAAGAATTCAATGTCCGTGGAATCATGCCGGTCATAAGAAAGATCGATCCGGATCTGGCGATCGGTTTTGATATTACTCCGGCCTGCGATACACCGGATCTGAAGTACAACCGGGTCCGTTTAAACGGCGGTCCTTCCCTGTGTGTATTTAATTTCCATGCCGGCGGTACTCTGGCAGGCGTATTGCCTTACAAGCCGTTTAACGATTACGTGATCAGAAAAGCCAAAGAGAATGACATCCCGCTTCAGAAAGACGTCGCTCCGGGCGTCATCACCGAGAACGCCTTTGCGATGTTTGAGAATGAAGAAGGCATCCGGGTCGGCAATATCTCGATCCCTTGCCGTTATACGCATACATTCTTTGAAACGGTCTCGATCCGCGACCTGGAACAGACCTATGAGCTGGTCGATAAGATCCTTGACAACAGCATTACCGAGATCCTGAATGATTAAGTGTCTGGTTTGTGATCTGGACGGCACGCTGTTTCACAGGCACGGTGCGGATATTTATGATCTATCCAAGGAAGCGGCGGAAGCACTTCGTCTGATGAAAGAAAACGGCATCCTGTTTGCCGTTTCATCCGGCCGACAGTATCCGATCGCAAGAAGGATCATGACTGACTACGGCTGTGGATTCGGACCTTCCTGCAACATGACCGGTTCGATCATTTTTGATAAGGACCGGATCGTCCGGAAGAATTTCATGAACCGGAAAGAGATCGATGCGGTATATGAAGTCATAAAAGAACTGGATTTCGGTTATTTTGAATGTTTTAACGAAGCCGGTGTATGTATCAGCGAGATCCGGGATCAGGAATTCTATCATTCGATCAAGGATCATGAATCAAAAGACACTCTCTTCGGTTTCAAAGAAAACATCGATAAGTTTACCGAACTGGGCAAGATCATGCTGGTGCATAAGGACAGCGAAACCTGCAGACACAATCTGGAAATCATTGCCGGCCGGCTGGAAGGGATCGTAAACTACACCATATCGACCGGAAGATACCTGGAGATCATCGGTCTGGGCTGTGACAAAAGGAACATCATCACGTATCTGGAAGAGGCATACGGGTATCGAAACGAAGAGATCGCCATCATCGGCGATTCCGAAAACGACATGGCGATGCTAAAAAGTGTGAAGTATTCCTATATCATGTCCCATGCCTATGCGGAGTTTCAGAAACAGTGCTACCGGACGGTGGAAGATGTTCTGGAAGCCGTAGAAGATATATTAAGAATCAATAAAGAATCACCGCTTGGGTGATTCTTTTTTACGCTTTCATGTGTTCCTTGTAGGTTCTCTTGTATTTCTTGGCGTTCTTCATATCACCGATGTTTTCATAGGAAACAGACAGGACATATTCATAGAACGGATCGTTTTCTTTTTCTTTCAGGATCTTCTTCAGTTCCTCGATGTAATCGCCTTTTTTCAATACGACGATTTCATAGAGGTAGTTGACCTGTCTGGTGACATCTTCATCCCCGTAGGCCTTGATCTCTTCAAAGAGCTCCTTACAGCGGTCGGCTCCATTGTTTACCATGTAGTAGTAGAAAGCCTTGATCTGGTACTGCAGCTTCGTATTCCTGTCGACCTTCCGGTTCAGCATCTTATTGAAGTATTCATCGATATGTTCCCGGTCGTTTCTTTTGAGATAGACTTTATACTTATACTCTTCTATTTCGTTGTCTCGGACATAGATGCGGCAGGTCCTGGAATCGAGGTATTCCAGATATTCATCATACTTCTCATTCAGATAAAGTTCCCGGATTTTTCTTTGAACCAGAGCGGACCCAATAAAGCTGATAAGAATGTATATGACCAGCAGAATAAACAGGACGACAATAATGATGTTTTTCATGTGTGTACCTCAATAGTAATTATACAAAATATGCTAGAATTTAGAAAAGAGGAGGATCTTCATGTCATTCAATGATAATACTAACAGCAAGTGGCTGGAAGAACTGTTTCATGTAAAGAAACCGATTATTGCGATGTGCCATCTGCAGCCTTTGCCCGGCGATCCTTATTATGACGAAGAGGGGGGAATGGAGAAGGTAATCGAATGTGCGAAACACGATGTGATCGCCTTACAGAACGCGGGCGTCGACGGCATCATGTTCTCGAACGAGTTCTCTCTCCCGTACCACATCAATAAGGTCGAACCGATCGTTCTGGCGGCAATGGGTTTTGTGATCGGCCAGGTAAAAGAACTGGTAACGGTACCGTTTGGCGTCAACTGTTTATGGGATCCAAACTCATCTTTAGATCTTGCCAAGGCGACAGGCGCAAAGTTCATGAGAGAAGTCATTTCCGGTGTTTATGCGGCAGACTTCGGTCTGTGGAATACCAATTCCGGCGAAACTGCCAGACACAGGCACAGGATCGGAGCCGATGATGTCAGGATGCTCTACAACATCGTTCCGGATGCTTCGGCTTATCTTTCCAAGAGAGATGTCGCTTCGATCGCCAAGACGACCGAATTCAACTGCCGTCCTGATGTACTGTGTGTTTCCGGCATTACCGCCGGTGCTGCAGCCGACTTTGATGTTCTGACGATCGTCAAGAATTCTGTGCTTAAAACGCCGGTCTTTGCCAATACGGGCTGCACGAAAGAAAATATCGTGAAGCAGCTGGAAGTAGCCGACGGTGCCTGTGTTGCTACGACACTGAAAGTCGACGGCAAGTTTGAGAATCCGGTAGACGAAAAACGAGCTACGGAATTCATGAATGTGGTAAAAGAGTTTAGAAAAACGTTGGAAGGAGTGCATTGTGTTATTAGATAAGAAACTTGTTTTGTTTCACCAGGACTGTGCGGATCGGGACGAAGCGATCACCAGACTGGCGGCGCTGTTTATGGAGTCCGGAACGGTCAAGGAGACCTATCTGGAAGGTCTGTTACAAAGGGAAGCGGAATTTCCTACCGGCATCTATGAGGAAGGAATGTACTGCGGCGTTGCCATGCCGCATACTTTTGCGGAACACGTGAATGAAAAGCAGATCGGTTTCATGTCGCTGAATCAGCCGGTAAAATGGCGTTACATGGGCGACATTTCGCAAGAGATCGAGATCAGCTGCGTATTTATGCTGGCGCTGAAGGACGGCCACGATCAGCTGGAGATGCTGAAAGGTTTAATGAAGCTGTTTGTGAACAACGATTTAATGGAAAGACTGCAGAAAATCGATACTTACGAGGAATTCCTGGAAATCGTAACGGAAGCCGGGATTGATTTAGAGTAAAGGAGCAGAAATGAGAAAAGTATTGTCACCGACACTTAGTGTGAACGCTAAGAGCTACATGTGGGGAGAAGATCTGTTCAAGATCGCCAAACACTGTGAAAAGGTTGCCGTAGAGACCGGCCTAACGGTAGAGATTCAGGTCAACTACTGCGATATCAGGAAAGTTAAGGAACTGTGTCCGCACCTGGTCATCTTTGCGCAGTACTGCGACGATATCGATGCCGGAAACATGATGGGCGGGATCACCGCAGGCATGTTGAAGGAAGCCGGAGCGGACGGCGTTGTCATCAACCACGCCGGATCCAGACCGATCACGCTGCATCAGATGGTGAATATTACCAGAAGAGCCAAGGAAGCTGGTCTGAAGACGAACATCTGTGTCGATAACGCCATAGAGGCGGCAATGGTTGCCCACCTGCATCCAACCTGCATCGTCGTAGAACAGAACGACAAGATCGGAACGGATCAGATCGCTTCCGAAGAATACATCGAAGAAACGATCGCAGCCATCAGAGCCATCGACAAGGATGTCCTGATCGCCCAGGGCGCAGGCATCCGGACAGGGGCTGACTGTTACCGGAACATCAAGCTTGGCGCATTCGGCGGGGGCGGCGCTTCCGGTATCTTCAAGAGTGAAGATCCGATTGCAACGATTGATGAATATGTCCAGAACGGCATTCTAAAAGCCAGAGAGGATTTTGGTGTAAAAGAACTCTATACTCTTGATGACTAGTGTTGAAAATGTAAGTGCTGTTATTTTATAATTTAGATAAGTATGAAAAGAAAAATTAGAATACCATATCTGGTTGTAAATCCGAAATCTTATCTTTTTGGACAGCAGAGTCTGGAACTAGCCCTGGCGGCAGATAAAGCCAGTGAAGATTTTGATATCGACATCTTCTTTACGACGACTTTTGCCGATTTAAGGCTGATAAAGGAGCATACAAAAAACATTATTCTGACTGCCCAGCATATGCAGTCCCTGAAACCGGGAAGAGGCATGGGACACGTTCTGCCGGAATCGCTGGCCGATGCCGGTGCAGAAGCCGTTTTTCTGAATCATGCCGAGAATCCTCTGACGGTAAATGAACTGTATTCCTGCATCAAAAGATGCGAGGAACTGGGCCTGTATTCCATTGCCTGTGCCGATTCTGTCACGGAAGCCGAAGCCGTATGTATGCTTGGTCCTTCCGCCGTTCTTGCGGAACCGACAGAACTGATTGGTACAGGTATTGTTGCGGATAACAGTTATATTGATGAGACGATCCGGAGATTAAGAAAAATCAATCCTGAGGTTCACATCAATATTGCCAGCGGTATTACGACCGCCGATGATGTCTATAATGTCATTTATCATGGTGCCGACGGTACGGGATCTACTTCGGGTATTCTGAAAGCCGAAGATCCGGGGCTCAG
The DNA here is from genome assembly GCA_017432885.1 of Erysipelotrichaceae bacterium. Classification (GTDB taxonomy): domain Bacteria; phylum Bacillota_I; class Bacilli_A; order Erysipelotrichales; family Erysipelotrichaceae; genus Colivicinus. The sequence continues at coordinate 27,023 of JAFRIE010000011.1, forward strand.
GATCAGAGAAATGGCAGAAGCAGTTAAGAGAGCTGCTTCAGATAGAAAATAAACACGGATTTTTCTTTACTGTTTCTAGTAAAGTTAAATTTTGTAGAAAGGAGGAAGAAACATGAAGAGAGTTGTTATTGCTTGTGGTTCTGGGATCGCAACTTCTACAATCATGGATGACGGCGTACGTACGTTTTTAGATACGACAGGTATCAAGTATACGACGGTACAGTGCAACATCCTTGAAATAGGAAACTACGTCGAAGGTGCGGATGTCATCGTTAGCTCTACTAAATTATCAACTGATTATGGTGTTCCTACAGTAACCGGAACGGCATACATCACTGGTATCGGTGAAGAAGAATTAAACAAAAAGCTTTTAGAAATTTTATCGAAGTAAACTGAAAGGGGAAAATTATGGAGATCTTATTAGGGATTTTAAACTTCATTAGTAATCTGGGTTCTACCGTCATGGTGCCTGTCATGATTACTATCGTGGGTTTGGTGCTGGGCCTTGATTTCTTCAGAGCTCTGAAAGCCGGCATGACTGTCGGTATCGGTCTGATCGGTATCAACCTGGTCATGAACCTGGTTTGGAATTACATGACTCCAGTCGCAAACGCTCTGGTTGAAATCTTCAACCTGAACTTAAGGTATATCGATATGGGCTGGTCTTACGTATCCGCAGTTGCTTTCTCAACAACCGTCGGAACATTCGTAATTCCATTCTGCTTACTGATCAATATCGTCATGTTAGTCATCAAGGCTACCAAGACTGTCGATATTGATATCTGGAACTACTGGCACTGTGCATTTACTGGTTCTTGCGTATATGTTACGACACAGAACTATGCAATCGCCTTCATGGCTGCCGGTTTACACTTTGTTGCTACACTGGTCATCGGCGACAGATTCGCTAAGATGGTACAGGAAGAAATGGATCTTCCTGGCATTTCACTTCCTCACGGATCAGCAGCTCCTGCTCTGGTCATCGGCTGGCTCGCAAACAAATTCTTAGATCTGTTCTTCAAGGGCGGTGAAGGCAAAGAAAACAAGAACACTGGCAGTATCGCTGCTAACCCATTCATCCGTTTCATTTCTGACCCGATGATGGTTGGTCTGATTCTTGGTACAGTTCTGGCTCTTGTCGTCGGTTCCGGTGTCGCCGGCTCGCTGCAGACAGGTATGGCTATGGCTGCCCTGATGTTCCTGCTGCCTAGAATGGTTAAGGTTCTGATGGAAGGCTTACTGCCTCTGTCCGGTGCTGCTAAGAAGACCATGGCTAAGAGATTCTCTGGCCAGGAATTCTACATTGGTATGGACTCCGCTGTATGTCTTGGACATCCGACAGCTCTTTCTACTTCACTGGTACTGATTCCGCTGACACTGGTTATTGCTATGATCCTTCCTGGAAACACAGTTCTTCCATTAGGTGACCTGGCTTCTACGGCTTACTACACAGCAATGACCACAATTCCTTCTAGGGGCAGATTCGGCAGAACTCTGTTTGGTGCGTGCATTGTTCAGGCATTAGCCTGCTACGCCGGCACATACTTCGCAGACGTAACGACCGCTGTTGCTGTTTCTACCGGACTGGCAGAAGCAGGCTCAACGATTTCTTCACTGAGCGCAACCTGGATGGATATCGTTGTTCACTTCATTGCAAGACAGGGCTGGCTCGGCTTTGGCATCATGGCCGCTCTTGTTATTGCTCTTGTTCTGTGGCATCGTACATGGGTTGCTAAGCAGCCTGCAGTTACAGAAGCTGAATAATTAATTGAATATTGATATAGTTTTAATTTTTCGAAACGATCCCAGTTGAAATTAAACTATACGGAAATTGAGTCAGCTTCACGTTGACTCAATTTCTTTGAAGGAGGTAAATATGTTAGTTAATACCAAGAAGATGCTTGAGGAGTTTCATCATTCTCCACATGCGCTGCCGTCTCCGGATTTCTTCAACCTTGATACGCTGAAGTGTCATATTGAAGTGGCGGAAGAACTGAATATGCCGTTGCTGCTGGCTTTTGCCGATGCGTTGCAGGGATATGGACTGGATATCGAAGAAGCTGCCATGCTGGGGAAGATCTACGGTGAAAAAGCCAGTGTTCCGGTCGCTTTACATCTGGATCACGGTTCTACCGCGGAAGTCTGTAAAAGGGCTGCAGATCTCGGCTTTACTTCCGTCATGATCGACGCATCCAGTGAAGAATTCGAAGAGAACGTCAGACGGACCAAGGAAGTCGTCGATTACTGCCATCCTTTGGGTGTTACGGTAGAAGCGGAAATCGGTCATGTCGGCCAAGGTTCCGAATTTGTCGACGCATCCAAGAACGATAACGTCTATACGGATGTTGAAGAATGTAAGAAATTCGTCGAACTGACCGGAATCGATTCCGTTGCCATTTCCATCGGCACAGCCCATGGCGCATATAAAGGCACGCCGGTCATCAACTTCGAACGTCTGCAGGAAATCAGAAAGGCTGTCGATATCCCTCTGGTTCTGCATGGCGGCAGTTCCAGCGGCGATGACAACCTGAAAAAGTGCGGCGAATTGGGAATCAGCAAGATCAACATCTTTACGGATATCGTGACGAGGGGATTCGAAATATACAAGGCCGGTAATGCCAAATCGCTGATGGATCTTTCTGTCGATGCTCATAACGGCATGAAAGAGGTTTTGAGACATTACTACAACCTTTTAGCGAGGTAAAAATGACAGTAAAGACAAAAACACTGAACTTCCAGACGGAAGGCGGAAAGATCTCTTATTTTGAGATCTCAAAGGAAGTAGAAGAATTCATCGCGGAAACGGGTGTTCAGAACGGTATCGTAGCGATCCAGTCACAGCACACGACCTGTGCTGTCTTCTTTGAAGAAATGGTGCATGACTTCGACGAAAGAGGTCACGATGCCTTACAGGTCGATCTGAACAACATCTTAAAGAGACTTGCTCCGGATCAGACCCGTTTCTCGGATTATACCTACCCGGGTCCGAAACACCGTGAATTCGCTTCCAACTTCAAAGAGTTCCAGGATGATCCGACCACTCTGTACAACGGTCCTTCTCATCTTAAGTCAACGCTGATCGGCGCAAGTCAGACTTTTGTGATCATCGATGGCAAGGTCCAGAGAGGAGAAGTAGGTTACATCTATTTCGTCGACTTCGATTACTGCAGACCGCGTAAGAGAAAATGCCATCTGTGCGTGATCGGCGAATAAGCAGAGATACAGATTAAAACCCCTGAAAAGGGGTTTTGTTTTTAATCAATATCACATAACAGGAACGTTTATCTGTACTATAATGGAATTGTATATAAGGAGGCAGTATGATCCCATTAGGTACAACGGTTGATTCTTTAGACGAACTGATAGAAATGTTTAAAGCGGATGAAGATTACGAAGTTGTCAGATACGAATACAACGACATGACCAAGTCACTGACGATCTACGATTCCGACAACATCCATACCATCATCACTTTAAAGAACGACGACTTCGGAAAGCTGGTAATCAAAAGGATATGGTAAAAATAAATCGCTACTGCAGCGATTTATTTTTTAGTTTCATGATCAGGCTGATGATGACACAAATCAGGAATACTGCTGTGCCTACTGACATCAGTATATATCCCGTTCGGATAAAATCATCCTGGGCAAACTTGTAGACGTTGAATATGCACATCACCAGCATCAGTATGGATAAGGCGATGATGATGATCAGGTTCTTGGTTTTGATTTCTTTTGACCAGGTTTTCAGGAAGAGTTCTTTCTTCTGCGGCTTGTATTCGATCGACACGCAGTTATCCAGACACTTCTTCTGGAAAACGATCCTTCCAGTCGCAACAACAAGAAGAACCAGTCCCAACGTAATCAGGAAATGGAACTTTCCATACAAACCTGCACATACCGCCAGTATGATTCCTATCACCAGATAAGTCAGATAATCGTCATATTTGTAGGCATCGCTGTTTTGAATGATGTAGGCTTCTTTACAGAAGATATCATAAAACAGGGTACCGGGTTTTTCACCCTGATAAATGGATGGTCCTCTTAAGTCTTTTGCTTTTGTCTGTGCTCTTGCCATATCTGTCACCTTTATTCACTAAAATTATATAAGTTCACGAGTTCCTTGTCTATCTCGGCAATCACAATGGGAAGGAAAAGAAAACAATATGTTAAAATGTTTTTGAAAGGGATAAGACAATGCGGGTATCTCCATCGATCGCTTCCGGCGATGTATTGAATGTCGCCAGGGAAGTGGATTATATTGACAAGTATTTTGACAGTATCCATCTTGATATCGAAGATGGCGTAGTCCTTTTAGGCATTACTTTCGGCATGAAGATGGCAAAAGGGATCTGCGCATATTCCCGAAGCAAAGAGAAAACGATTCATCTGGAAGTGCTTGATCCTTTGGCTTATCTGGAAGATCTGAAGAAGATCGACTGCGACTGTGTGTTCATTCAGGTATCGCATCTGCAGAATGCGATTGAGATTATCGGAAAGTTCAAGGAAGCGGGAATTCACACGGGAGTGAACCTGAATGATGCGGATTTGGACAGAGAAGATCTAAGAGAGATCCTGGCACTAAGTAAAGACTTTCTGATCAGCACGACAGACCCTTTTGATCCAAAGCAGGAATATTTAAGTGAAATGGAAAAATTTGCACTCAAACTGGCGGAAAACGAAGATTACAAAGTCTGGATCGACGGCTGTGTCACGTATGATACATACGAAAGATTAAAAGAGTCTAAACTGTACAGCGCAGTAATAGGCAGAGCGATTTTCTCGGATAGAGAGTTGGCTATTAAAAGGTTTTCTCCTATAATGAAATAGTAGAAACAACAAGGAAACAGGAGGAACCAACAATATGAACTTCACACAGGATACATCCGGCTGGCTGGAGGAACTCTTCCATGTAAAGAAGCCGATCATCGCCATGTGCCATCTGCAGCCTTTGCCCGGCGACCCTTATTATGACGAGGAGGGGGGAAT
>JAFRIE010000012.1 GCA_017432885.1 Erysipelotrichaceae bacterium
GTTTCTTTCCGTCCTCGTGATCTCTCTTCGCTTTCTCCAGCAGCTGATTGTACAGGAATCTCCTGCATCCGAAACTCTTACGGAGAAGTATCTCCTGCTCCGCGTTCGGATACACCCGGTACCGGATCGCTTTATTCTTTTGGTTCTTCAACAAAAGTTGTGGAAACGTCTTCTGACGGAAGGCAATGACAGGTATTTGATCAAGGTAAAAAAGTAGTCATCGTTACGGAAGCCGTAACCGATTCGCTTCGCAACTTTAATCTTGTTATTAAAGCCTTCAAGTTTTCCGGTACTGATCGGATATATCGCATGGGAGATCAAACCTTCCATGCGCTTTTCTTTCAGTTCAGCGAACTTGACGAGCTGAGGGATCTTACTTGCTTTTGCTGCGTTGAACCATGCGTTCCATTTTTCTTCAGCGATATCCGGGTCATCCAGTTCGAACAGCTCACACATTTCTTCCTTCATCGCATAACATAATGCCAGCCTGCTGTGATCCGACAGGATCTGTTTCAGTGACTCTGCCTTATTGCCCTTCAGTTTCCGTCCGGACATCAGCAGCTTCCATCTGCTGGATTTGATCGTGGAATACGTATGAAGCTCTTCTTCGGCAGCTGTCTTAAGTTCTTTTCTCTTCACCGGGTCTGTTTCCTGCAGAAGGGCATCCTTGTATTCTTGTGACTTTTTCCGGTGTTCCTTTGCTTCTTCCAGACGGACGGATCCAAGCACATCTTTTCCGAACTGCGCCTGCATATGGTACCTGTCGTACACGATCTTTGCCTGTGGCAAATATTCTTCCACAAGAATATGGTAAGAAGCGTTCATATCCATAGCCACTGCTTTCACTTCTGAAAGAAGGGACAGGTCATATTCCTCAAAAAATGTTCGGAACGCTTCCTTCGATCTGCCTTTTCCCACCCACAGAACATCTCCTTCTTCCAGATCCATAACGCAAGTGGCGTAGGTATGCCCTTTATGGATCGCAAATTCGTCTATCGCAAGATATCTGGGCTTATACTTCCTTTCAAGCAGTTCTTTCTCTCTTTGCTGTAGCTTTTCTTCCATGTATTCTCTATGGATCTTGCATATCGTATTCCAGCGGATGCCTGTGAAGGAACTGATCGCGCTGATCGGAATATGAAACCGGAGCAGTCCCCGCAGCCATATAGCAGCACGCTCCGTAATCCTTGTTCCAGGATGCCGCAGCAATCCCAGTTCTTCTGTAAACACTTTCCCGCAGTCACGGCACTGATATCTGTGTATCTCAGCACGGACTGTCTGCGCTATTCCGTAGAATACCGGCATGTCTTTTAAATCGTATGTATCCCGTGCTTGCGCATATACACCCGCCCCGCAATCAGGGCAACGGACGGCTGATACTTTCTCCTGACTGCTGTATGTCAGTTGTACGCTGCTTATTTCTTCATTAAATTCGATCGATTTCAGTCTGAACTGTTGGCAATTGAACAATTCTGCGGTAATATAGTTGTCGAGCACAAGCTTGCTTCCTTTCCATTTAGTCTGGACAACTTAAATGATGAAGCATCTTGTGCTCTTTTTCAATTCCTATTTTTCCACAACTTTCGTTGAAGATTCAAAAATACTTCCGGAAACGGATCGCCCAAAATGAAAAGGCGATATGTTCCGGAAGTTTTTTCTTTTTTGCAGCCGTTGGACTAATATTACCAAGGGCGTCTTGCGTTTACAAAGTGACCTTTCCAATAAGAGGAAACAGATCTCTTTACAACCTTTCCGTTGCTGGAGGAAGCGTCGATCATCATTCCTCCGCCGATATAAATGCCGGTATGGCTGACAGAAGAGGAGTCATCTCCGTGGAAGAACAGGA
>JAFRIE010000013.1 GCA_017432885.1 Erysipelotrichaceae bacterium
AATACTTTTGTTATGATCCAAAAACAGGAAATCCAGTAGTTTTCACTGTCATTATAATCCATTTTCAGGCCTTTCCCGCTTGATCAGAAGATGGTTTATAATTCGACCATACAAATGTTGGATTTAGTTTTACACTTAACGGACAATAAAAAACAGTTGGACAGGTTCATTTCAATAGGCTAAAAGTGCCTACCGACGTGACCGCCAGCTGCATATTCAAATATTTCAAAAGATTACACAGAAAGAAAACGTCATCCGTTTCCGAATGACGTTCACAATCAAATAATCAAACACAATCAACAGGTCAGGCATTATTCATGCCGTGATTCTTTCTTTTCCCCAAAGAACTCTTCTTTTGTGATCTCCCTGCTCTTATCCGTTTCTTCTCCGGTAAAGGCGTTGTATTTATAGTCGGTGTCATAGTAGTGGGCTTCCATCGGCTCCTGCCTGTGTTTGCGGAACACAATCACAAACAGGGAAATGAAGGTTCCGACAGCTCCTATTATGCCTGCCCCCAGCAGAATGGATGCAAGCTTCCCGGGATGAATGAAAAGCAGGATGAGTCCCAGGAAGATCCCGAAGAAAAACACGTAGCCGAAGGTCTCTATCAGACGTCTTTCGCCCTTTGTTGCCTGCCAGCTGCCTGAGGCGTGGAATTCTTTTCCCTTACGTCGTTCATAAAGCGGTATTTCGATGCGGGTATTTTCCTCTATGCTTTCACGCACGATGTTTTCAGCTTTTTCAGAAATTTGTTCATTTCTATCGCTCATCTTTTTTCTCCTTAAACCGAAAGGACCTATAACTGTTTCCTGTAAATTCTCATTTGTCTTTCTCTTTTTATTTTAATAAATTGTTCCGGATAATGAATCAGAAACCTTTAAAAAAGAATGATGTTTGTTAAATAATACTTTTTTTGAACGGTATAATTCATTCTAGTCTTGTCTTGTATTATAAGATTCAAAAATCTGTTTGACAGAAAAGAAAAAGGGCTTTCGCCCTTTTTTGCTTTTCTTATTCTACGTAGTAGTTCAGATCCAATTTCTGGATATCGGTAATCGTGCTGGTTCCATCCAGTTCCGCATACCATCTCATGATGTAAAGCTCAGGAGCGCTGTCTGTACCGACAACTTTTCCTCTGACCAGAGCGAGATAGTTGGTTCCGTTCACCAGCTGGCTTGCGAGCAGCTGGATCGGATTGTATCCCACACCAACCAGTTCCTCTACCGCCTTGTCGAAGCTTGCCTGCGCTTCCGCAGAACCCAGGGTTCCCGGTTTGCCGGTATCAGTCACTTCCCAGCCGCCGAGGAGCTGATCATCTGTTTCCTCGATCGTATGGATGTCTTCGATATTGATGTCGTCGATCGTCTTCAGTTCAGCTTCGCCATCCAGATTCACGTAGATCGTAACGACGCAGAAGCAGCTGTCAGGTTTTTCCGAGACAGTCGTACGGCGTGCCAGATAGGCGTAGTTCATTCCGCTGACCAGCTGTGTCGCGATGACGCAGACCGGTTCATAGTCCTCGCCAAGAACAACTTCCATGGCCTTCTCGAAGTTTGCCTTTTCATCTTCCGTCAGATCCTGTCTGGCGACTTCAGCGATCTCCCAGCCGCCGACGATTGGATTGTCATCGTTCGGAATGTAGGTGACATTGCAGATATCGCCGTCGTTCAGGACGGTATTGCCGATCACATCGTCCAGCAGTTCGCCGTTGAGCAGTACTTCCCAGCGGCCGAACTCGTCGTTCTCCTTGCCGTTGATGGAAACGATATATCCTTCTTCATCCAGAACATAGGTGAAGTCGGCGCCGTTGGCGTAGGCGTCAAACAGATCCTTGATCGTGGACTTTTCCTTCAGCTCCGCCTGCATGCCGCCTTCGGTGACATCCTTGAAGTTCATCATTGTAACGATCTTCTTCTGACAGCCCGTCAGGCTCAGGACAGTCAGGAACGCTAATAATATAACAGTTATTTTTTTCATTATCGGATTTCCTCCCAATACAATAATATACGATACTGTTATAAATGCAATTTCAAGTATCTTTTATTTCTTTTTGGAATACGGTTTTCTTTCCATATTCCATTTTCCTGTCGGGTCTCTCAGTTCCATTCCCTTGACGCTTCTGTTGTATTCATAGAACCATACGTCATAGGTCCTGTCCTTGGCTTCTACCTTCAGCAGTTTCCTGATATACAAGTCTCCCTCATCCTCGTATTCGTCGCATTCTTTCAGCATTTCTTCATCGATCTCGTAGACTTCTCCATAGACCTTAAAACCTTCTACAGGAACGGCTGCCGGATAGCTTCCCGTCTCATAGAGACCGTAGCCGTGAAGCACGGCATCTGCGATGTATTTTGAATTTTCCAGCTTGTAGTAGGCTCTCTGCCCCTTCATCAGGGTTCCATAGGTAAACAGATAACTCATAACACTCCCCTTTTTATTCTGTCGGCTTTTTAATACTTATTACTAACCATTATAAATATAAATCGATAACCGTTCAAAATACCGCTTTTTCCTTCATTGTTTCCTGTCCTTCTTTTCCTGGCCGCCGATCTGACCGGATCCAGCCTGTTTCGGAAGAGAGAGCCCGACGATCACTTTTGTTCCTGTCTTGTTGCTGTGTTTAATTAGAGGCAGACCTCTTCTTCGGCATTCGTCATCTATCATCTGATTCAGCATATCAGCCGTTACCCTTCTTTCTTCCGGTGTTTCAGATGTTTCTCTGTTCTGAAGATTTTCATGCCACTCAATGAATTCATCGACGTTTCTAAAATGCTTTCCAGGAAAGTAATGTGCATAGGTAATATTGGTCCTGCCGATACCGCTCAAGTCGACATTTATCGTCTGAAGCGTCAGATCTCCACCGTAACCGATCGGTCCCAGCTCGACCTTTCTTCCTGTCATTCTCTCGATGTAGTTTTCCAGTTTTGTTCTGTCTTCGACCTTGGAATAAGGCACAAGCACTCTTTTGATTTCCATGATGATTCCTCCTCTTTTTCTATCCATAAAGAGAAGGAAAGAAAAACTCCCATCGTCATGACGGGAGCCTGTTAATAAATCTCATCCCATCATGCAAGCTTTAGCACCTTGTTCAAAGGAATAGGTTGCTGTACGATCATCGAGCTTGTCTCTCCCGTACTCTTTATGGTGATTTCAATATACTATACTGTCTGTACAGAAAACAAGACAGACGTTCTCTATGTCGTTCTGTCAGCGCAAAATACCCGTTTCATTTAAACACGCATCCGGAATCGGCTATAATAGAGGCAAAGGAAGGTGACCATAATGAAAAAGATCATACTTATACTGTGTCTTTTCCTGCTTTGTGGATGCGGTCCGAAAGACCAGCCGCAGGAAATGCCTGCGATTGCCGGAAAGACCTACTACAATACCGTCGATGAATTCGACAATGCGGAACATTCCAAGATCTGGTTCGGCAAGGACGGGAGCTTTGTCATGAAGGATAACTTCTATGACGGCTACTATGAGATCAGCGGGACCTGGTCGGTCAATGAGAATGTCTGTACCGCCAAGGTTGAAAGTTCCGGTGTCGGTTCGTTCACCCAGATCCTTTTTGAGATTCAGGACGAGGATACGCTGATCCTGAAAACGACGCTGACGGGTTCGAAATCCGACGACATTTTCTCAACGACCGAAGTCAAGGGAAGCGGCAGTTCCGGAAACACGGAAACGAATACGGACATATCGCAGGTCTTCCCGACCCAGCAGAGCAGCTACTACGTCTTCTACAATTCCAATCAAAAGACAAGTCAGGTATCGATGGTAGAGCTGATCGGCTATGACCTGATCATCTTCCAGGACAGGAACGACGGAAGCGTCAATGAATTCACAGGTACGTTCAAGGAAGAGGACGGCTACATCGTGATCACTTCTTCTTCCAATGAATTTCCGATCCCGGAGCGGATGGTCGGAGAGAAGTTTTTAAGAATCGTAGACAAGAATACGCTTGTTCTGGAACAGGATTTCCCGATCTCGGCAGCAGGTGATGTGTTTACCGCCACGAATCCGAACTACGACGGGGAATACGCCAAGTATAAACATGAACCTTCAGAGATGTGCGACGATCTGTATCTGCCGATGGTCGAGTTCTATTCCGCCGATAGAGATTCCTTCGTCTTTACTGAGAATCTCTTCTCCGGCATGGGCGAGATCTTCGGATGGTTCGAGAAAACCGACAAGGGCTATATCTGTCACGTAGAAGACGCCCATCAGCTGGAAGGTTATGCGGGCGGTGATGTGAAGCTGATCGAATTCGAAAAGAAGGATGACAGCACACTGATTCTGAAGACGGATCTGTGCCTGTCAAGGGCAGGAGATCTGTTCAAGCTGGAACCGTAGTTTCAGCAGTTCTTAAATCTATGAAAAACAGGAATGTATCATTCCTGTTTTATATTTTCTTGTTTTCTTCTTTTTTCCATATAATGAAAGTATGGATCTAAATCTGTTTATCTATCACATCATCCGTTCTTTCTTTGCTTCGGAAATCAATACCCTCGTAGCCGCCCTGCTGATCCTGATCTATCTTTTCCTCTTCATGCTGGGCATGTGGAAAGTCTTTCAAAAGGCGGGAGAGAAGAGCTGGCACGCCTGTATTCCGTTCTACAACTACTACCGTCTCTTCGCCCTTGCCTGGGAAGGAAAGGTAGGCATCCTCTTCAATGTACTGGAGATCGCCTATATCCTGCTGTCCATGGACCGGGGTGAACTGCTGACGAAAGGCTTCCGGGGTCTCTTCTGCATGCTGCTGTTTGTGGCATCCTTTCTTTTGCTGATGATTGCCAAGATCAAACTGGGTTATTCTTTCCGCAAAGGTCCTGCTTTCTGCTACGGACTGATTTTTCTGGAATTCATCTTCCTGATGATCATGGGTTCCGACGACAGCAGGTACTACGGTCCTACCTTAAGAAAATACAACCCGGTTCGCAAGCGGGAAACAAAACAGGCCATATCATCCACCCTGTCCAAAAGAAGATACATGATCTCTCTGTACAAGAGACGCAGCATCGTCGCCCTGATCGCCGGGATCATTACCTTTGCGGTAGCCCTGGCCGCCATCGGCGGCGGACTGATGCGTTCCTACCTCCACTGGCAGCGGGAAGCGGGCTATTCCCTGTTTCATTACTTTACGGTTAATTCCAATCTTCTCTCAGCCATCGGTGCAGCCTTCCTGATCCCTTATGCCGTAGACGGCATCCGCAAGAAGCGTTTCGTCCTGCCGCGCTGGGTCTCTCTGTTCCAGTACAGCGGCGCTATCTGCACCACCCTGACCATGATCTTTTCCATCCTGTTCATCTTCCCGACCCAAGGCCCGCAAACGGCCTTTGGCGGCATGAACTTCTTCCTGCATATCATCTGTCCGATCACTACGCTGATCCTACTGTACATGGTCGAAACGGACGTCCATTTTGATCTGAGTGATTCCATGCTGTGTCTGTTCCCGTTCTTCGTCTATGCCTTGATCTACATTGTCAACGTGGTGCTGCTGGGAGAAGAAAACGGCGGCTGGAGAGACATCTATTTCATCGCCACCTACACCCCGGCGGCGGTATCTGCACCGCTCATGTTTATGATGGGATTCGGAGTTTCCTATCTGATTTCCTTCTTCTACAACCGCCTGTCCGACTACCGCAGGAAGCAGTTCGTTTCCGTGTGGAAGGACGATGCATCCAAAGTCGAGATCAACATCGAAGTCTACGGACTGGGACGCTACAACGGAATGGCCATGGATGACAGCAACATCCCAATGCCGGTGGATATCTTCAAGGCGCTGTGTGAGAAGTACGGCATGGATCTGTCTTCTCTGTGCCAGGTCTACAACAAGGGCGTGATCGACGGCATGAAGGAACGCGAGGATCCGCAGGAAAGGATCAAGAGAGATCTGTCCGATCTGATCGGAACCCCGAAGATGTTATTGGAAACAAAGCAGTCCCAATGATAAAAGACTGCTTTTCTTATACAGGATGATTCGCAATCGAAGAAATAAAAAACCTGATCTGTAAGGGATCAGGTTTTTTGAAGAGTATTTCTTGTCTACTGCTTGTCCGGATTCGTTTCCAGGGAATGACCGTATTTCGCAATGTGATAAAGCAGATACTTTTCCAGTGCGTAGAACAGGAAAGTCAGACTTAGTCTGGTACTTGTTGAACCTACAGACGTTCCGTTTACGGTGAGGGAAGAAGCCATCAGAGCCAGAACGATCGATGAAACGATCCCAACCAGACCACCGATGATTTCCATGCGCGCAGACAGTTTTACTGCATTGACGCACTTCTCGGAGAACGGTCTCTCTTCCTTGCATTCGCCTAATGCCGTTCTGGTCTTCAATGTGCCGATGAAAGTAAAGACAAGCGATGCCAGAGCAAACGCCATAGCAATCAGAATAATCGGTTTTAACGCATCCATTTCAGCCGGAGTCATGGTTCCGCCGTTGACGGTGATCGGGCTGTTTGACTGTGCCGCAAGATCAGAGAAGTTTCCTGCCACTAACAGAGTAACCACTACTGCCGCCACCGCAAGCAATCCTATCACTTCAAGCACCATTGCAAGCGTGCTTAAGAATTTTAAAATTCCCGCTGTTTTTTTCATATTGTATTTATCCTCCTAACACTACTATTCTATACTATCGGAAAGAAAAGTATATAAAAAATAAGACAGTGAACGAAACATGCCGTTCTCAGCGGTTTTCATCATCCGCTTCCATCATCGTTTCGACCCGTTTCGTAAATGCTTCCTGGAATCGTTCTTCCTCCTGACGAAGGATCTCCAGATAAGTGTTGGTCTCTTCGGCAGTGATCACATCCGCTCCTAGAAAACGGAGCGAAGCCAGTCCCTTTTCCGTCTTGATGACCGTCTGTTCATAGGCCTTTCCAATCTTCAGCAGTTCCAGGGACTCTTCCCTGTCCAATACGCCGCCGGTGATGATCCCCCATGTCTCGAAGATGGTGTCGGGAGCGATCGGACCGATGATCACATCGTAATCCGCGAGAGGATCCGGCCGACCGGCGCGGTTGTTTAGAATGTAGTCGAACCACTCGCAATCTCTGACAAATTTTCTGATCTTCAGCCCATCCGGATCCAGTTCGTATTCGTTCAGATAGGTCGTCATCCCTGTACGCTGTCTTGCCCAGCGTCTGGAGAATTCGACATCGTCGGATAGATAAAAACCCTGACCGAAGTCGGCATTCTTTCTGCCTGCTCTCCGGTCCGGTTTTTCAATAATCTGAAATCCGGTATGGTAGAGTCTGATGGTGTTCATTCTTGATAAGAATAAGTTGCGATGTAATGAAGATCCTTTTCTATCGCAAGATGAGGATCACTGATTTCAAAGGAAATGTCGAATCCGCATTCCTTTGCGGCCAGTTCGAAATGGCACAAGGCGATGCCCATATCGATCTTCTGGATGTCCCAGCTGTCCCCGGATGTATATCCTTTCGAAGACTTCTCATAGAAGTGGACTTTGTCCCCACGGAGGACGAGCCGCCAAGGCTGTTTGTTTACGGCGGACGGTGCCAGTCTTACAGCTTCCAGGACATCCCCGAGTCTGCCGGCGTTGTCGGCCTGAAGGCGGAAAACCCGGAGACGGAAAAGAACCGCCTGAAAAGCCGGATAAAAGATAAAACGAAATAAATCATCAATAAAAAAACAGACTATTCAAATAGATAGTCTGTTTTTTGTTCTGCTGTCCGGATCAGTCGTCTTGCGAATGACGGTCACCGATCTGGTAGTCGGCGTTGTTCGCAAACATCTCTCTTACGGTGATTGGCTTGTCACCTGTCAGCTTTTCGAAGTCGTCCGTCTTGACATCCATCTTTCCTTCCCGGATGGCTTGCGCAAAAGTGACCATGCCGTCGGAAGAGAACGGCGCTTCGCTTCCTTCCAGGAAGACGCCGTCCGTGGTTCTAGGAACACCCATGGCATCGAAGATCTGGTAGTTCTCTTCGTCCGTGACGAACTTGTAGGATACGTTGTTTCCTGTCTCTTCGTTGCCGATCTCGCAGAATCTGGCTATCGTCATAAGCTCCGGGCCGTTGATGTCAAGCGTCGCATGGTCGTACTGCGGTTCAAAGGCGCGGTGCAACGCATAGGCTACCGCCTTGGCGCAGTCTTTCCGGGAGATGTAGGCCATCAGGCCGTCGCCCTGAGAATTCATCAGCGGACCGCCCATCTTGACGTAGGTGAAGTAGTTGGTGATCATCGCTTCGGCATACTGGGAATTCCGCAGGAAGATATGATCGAGTCCCTGTTCGGCGATGTATCTTTCAGTATAGATGTGGTCCTTCTTTTCGACGGAAGGGTTTGTCTCGTCTCCGGCATTGACCAGCGAGGTGTAGATGATCTTCTTGACACCGGCAGCCTTGGCCGCATCGACGCAGTTCCTGTGCGCTCTCTGTCTCTTCGGTCCGACAAAAGGCATCGAGATCAGAGCCAAAGCATCCGCACCCTTGAACGCTTCGACAAGACCTTCCGGATTGTTGAAGTTGGTAACATGGGTCTCAACACCCAGATCCGCGTATTTCTGTAAAGATGCAGGATTGTAGCCGCAGTAGATCAGGTTTTCTTTTGGTTCCAGCGTCAAAAGGATGTCGGCCGCTACGCCGCCGAGATTGCCGTCAACACCGGTCAGTAATAGTTTCATGATATCGTCTCCTTTGTTACTTCTATTATACGGAAACAGATATATTCCTGTCATCACATATATAGGATACGGCTACATAGAAAACGTAGACTTCCTGTCTATATGCAGGCAAAGGAACGCTTTCTTTCATCTAGTCGCGATATCGTATAAACAGAAGATACATCATCTTGTCAAGGAATCATAGATCTTCCGATTTTCATCCGTATGCCCGACCAGCAGTTTCGGATTCTTCTCGACAAGGAATTTCATCATTCCTTCCAGCTCCTTGAGATCGTCATTGTTTTCGGGTGCGAGCTTGAAGATATTACGCTTGCGGGTACGGATCTCCAGCATCCTTCCCATTTTTACGCCGTTAAGATACGGCTGCAGAATGTAGGCCCAAAGGATGTCTGCGTATCTGACTACGACTCTCTGCGTCGTACTGATCAGGAATTCCTCGCCGAAAATCGTTGCCTGCTTCTTATTGGCCTTCTCTAGCAGAACGGCCGCCTTGGCGAACTCTTCTTCGATATAATCCCTGTTTTCCTTGCGGAAGCCGCTTTCCTGTCCATAAGCGACCATGGCAAAAACTGCGGTAAAGATCGCGCCGAAGATGGTAAAGGTAAACCACATCCAGGCAGTATTCTCGTCATTTTTCAGATTCAGAAATCCCAGAGCCAACATAAAAAGACTTAGAGCTCCCAGAAAGAAAAATAACCCTTTCGAGATCCTGTTTCGGATCAGTTTTTTCTAAATTGACTGTAGCTCATTGCAAATCTCCCTTACGATCTGCCTGATTTCTATGCATCTATTATAAATACAAATAAACTCGGATAGTATTCAGAAACTCTTTGCCCAGTTTACCAGGGAATCGTGCCAGATGTTCTCTTTTACTTCGCGGCGCATCTTTTCCGTGACGTTGCCGTTTCTTTCCATCTTGGCGAGGATGACGGCCTGCAGCTGTTCAACGCCCATCTGTTCGTAAGGGATATCCGGGATCTGCACATCAGCGGTATCTTTCGCTTTGTTTTCGTTCTCGGTATGCGCAGGTTTTCTTTCCTCTTTTCTTACCGGTTCTCGGATCGGCTGTTTCTCGCCGAGCAGTTTCCGGTATTCTTCAAAGCGGTCATCCAGCGGAACGAAGATCTCTCCCGAGCAGGGGTCTAGGGTGATCTGCGTCCGTCCGCCCTGAGCATTCACGTGCATTCCGTTGATCAGCCCTTCGTATTCCCCTTCCGGCATGTCAAGGCTTAGCTGGACCTGCTGATCCGCATTGTTTACCGCAATGACGACCCCGTCTCTGGCAAAGACGTACTGTCCAGTCGTAAGCAGCAGCTCCCGGTAATCGCCCCAGGCGAGTTCCTTGTAGACCGCATAGATCTTTCCCAGCCGGACGATCAGTCTTGTGCATTCGTTTGTCTCGTAATCGTGAATGTGTTCCTGCAGATCGATGTAAGGACGCAGGGAGTCGTCGGAGCCCCATTCCTTGCGGCCTTCGATTCCGAATTCGCTTCCGTAGTAGATGGACGGAATGCCGGGCAGCGCATAGAGAAGAATGTGCACCGGCAGATAATGGGCCTTGTTGTGAAGCTTGGTAATGATCCTTTCCACATCATGGTTATCCACGAAATTGTAGAGATGTATATTCGCCGGCAGAATACTGCCGGTACGTTTTACTGTATGGGCGATCTCGAAATAGTTGCGGTCGTTGTGTCCGCTGTAAAGCGCCTTGTGCAGCGCATAATCCGTCACGCTGTGCAGGGTATCGCCGTTGGCCCATCTTGAATAGTCGCCGTGAATCACTTCACCCATAAGCCAGAAGTCTTCCTTGATCTCGTTTGCCGTACGCCGCAGTGCCTTCATGAATTCGAAATCCAGCACATCTGCCGCATCCAGACGGATCCCGTCGATATCGAACGCATCGACCCAGAAGCGTATCACATCGCAGATGTAGTCGCGGACTTCCGGATTGCACTGGTTCAGCTTTACCAGCAGGTCGTGTCCGCCCCAGTTGTCGTAGGAAAAACCGTCATTGTATTCATTGTTGCCATAGAAGTTCACGTTGCAGTACCAGTCCCGGTAAGGTGAATTCTCCCGTTTCTCCTGAAGGTCTCTGAAAGCGAAGAAGTCGCGGCCGGTATGGTTGAAGACGCCATCCA
This sequence comes from Erysipelotrichaceae bacterium, assembly GCA_017432885.1. Lineage (GTDB taxonomy): Bacteria > Bacillota_I > Bacilli_A > Erysipelotrichales > Erysipelotrichaceae > Colivicinus. The sequence goes on from JAFRIE010000013.1 coordinate 10,792, forward strand.
GGATCACCCGGATCCCGGCTTCGTGGCAGGCGGAAACAAAGTCTTTCAGATCAGCGTTATCTCCCAGTCTTGTATCTACTTTCCTGTAGTCCGTCGTTTCATAGCCGTGTCCTACCGATTCGAAAAGTGGACCCAGATACAGTCCTGTTACGCCCAGTTTCTGCAGATGGCCGATCCAGGGATACAGCAGACGCAGTCTGTGTACCGGCTCGCTGTAATCGTTGTGCTTCGGCGCACCGGTCAGTCCCAGCGGATAGATGTGATAGAAAACGCTCTGTTCATACCATGCCATGTGAATATCTCCTGATTAATCTTCCTTTATCTATTATATTGCATTGTAAAACCCCGGGATACCGGACTCATAACTTTTTGTTTCTTTCGTTTGCCGACAAAAAAAACTACCGGTTTACTTCCCCGGTAGTTCTCTTCATTTTTGCCTTTTGGCTGGGTTTTCAATAACCCGTAATTTTACACTTTGTGTAGTTTGTTATTCGTATTTAATTGTAAATTTAGGATGTCCGGGTCATGCCGGACAGTACATCACCTGAGTTATTTCCTTTTTTCTCTTAAAAGGAATTCGCCATTGATCAGCCGATTACACCTCATCGCCTGCTGATCATCAGGTCGATGAGGGATTAATGAATTTCTTTCAGAATCTCCTTCATAATTAATCCTCCTAATTTACCTATCCGGCACCCACCGGATCTTCCAATTATTTTCTCTTCTCTTTACACCTTCATCATAGCAGTTAATTTGAAAAAGAAAAGTCTGTTTTTTTAGGTTTTTTTATGAGATAATAATCGTGTTGGGGCAATCCGGAAAAGGATTGTTTTTATTTGTTTTTTCTTAAGTTGTGCTTAATCCGTCCATTTGGGGATGGAATCTGGGAACTTATGGATTAGAATAGAGAATATGAAAAAGGTGCTGATCCTTACATCGGTGAAAACCGGTTTCGGTCATCGTGCTTCGGCGAATGCGATCGAGAAGAAACTGAAAGACAAAGGCTATGAAACGAAACAGCTGGATGTTTTTCCTTTGATGGGAAAAATGGGAATGCTGATGGAGAATTCCTACATTCCTCTGACGACTAAGGCGCCGCACATCTATTTTCTGTGCCAGAGGGTTTCCGAGTATTTTCCACTCTTCATCCATGCACAGATGTGTTTCCGGATCCGGAAGAACCTGCTGCGGGAAATCGAGACATTTCAGCCGGACCTCATCCTTTCCGTCCACTGTATGTTTACCAGAGCTATTTCTTATCTGATCAAGAAAGAAAAGCTGAACATTCCTTTCTACATCGGTGTTGTCGATCTGATGTATCCGCCGAAAGTCTGGGAGGATAAAGAAGCCGATGCGATCTTTGTTCCGACCGATGAAATCTATGAAGATTACCGGAAAAAAGGTTTTTCAAAAGACAGGGTCGTGGTTTCCGGGTTTCCGATCCGGGATGATATTGTTGCCAAGGACGAAGCAGTCAGAAAACGCGATCATTTGCATCTTCTGATGATCAATCCTTCAACCGATCTGAAGAAAAACATCCGCTTCGCACTGGAAGCTTCCAAAGCGGAAAACACCAGGATCGATTTTGTCTGCGGCCTGGATGAGAGACTGTATGAAACACTGAAACAGCTGCAGGAAGAAGGAAAGATCGGAAACAACGTCACGATCCACAACTTCGTATCCAACGTCAATGAACTCCTGTACGAAAGCGATGTCGTCCTGGCCAAGGCCGGTCCGAACATTATCACCGAAGCCCTGTATTCGGCAACCCCGATCGTCATTACCGGTCATATCAAGGGACAGGAAAACTACAACTACCGTTATGTTACGGAACACGGCTTTGGCGTGAAATGCGAAGATCCGGGCAAGATCAGTAAAGTTCTTGAAGATCTGACGAACGGTGATCTGGAAAAATACCGGCAGATCATCATTGCCCATAAGATCAAGAACGGAGCCGATTCGATTGCCGCCTACATCGACAGCCATATTTAAAACCGGGTGACCCCCGGTTTTTTAATCCAGTATTTTTAACGGTATCCAGGAAAGATAATCCCCGGAGACCAGATGATAGGTCCTTCCTTTAAAGTCTCCTTCAATGCTGTCGTGGAAACGGCTTTTTCCGTGACAATGGGCATATATCACCTGTTCCGCGTTGTATCTTTCGGCAATTTCCGTAAAGACGCTTTCTTCTTCCAGGATGTTTGTTGGCGGATAGTGCAGAAACAGGATCGTTCTTTCATAGCCGTCAGCCTTCGCAGCTTCGAAGGACTTCACCAGACGTCTTGCTTCCCTGTCTACCAGTTTTCTGGCATGTTCAAAGGTCTCTTTCTCATAAGCAATGATTTCTCTTTTCTGATTCAGATAAAAAGGTCCTTCAAAGGTAAAACCCTTGGAGGCGATTAAGGCGTATTCCCCATAAGTCTCATAACTATCCTGCAGAAAACACAGTTCCGGTCCGTAGAGCTCGTTCAGTAACTTCGTTTTTCCGGCATCCCAGAACATGTCGTGGTTTCCTCTAGTCAGGATCTTTCTCCCCGGAAGTCTGCGGATGTAGTCGAAATCGGCTTCACATTCCGTCAGGTTCTTTCCCCAGCTGTGGTCTCCGACCAGGACTAAAGTATCTTCTTCGCTAAGAAGATTGCGGCAGTTTTCCTGAAATCGCTTTTCATGGTTCTTCCAAAGGGGATCGCTCAGCTGGTTCTTCGCTCTTAAAGTCGAAGAGAAATGCAGATGCAGATCACCGATCGCATACAGACTCATGTCTTTATTTTCTCACAGGAAACGTTTTTTCCGTAACAGAAACAGATCATCATTCTATTGTGAAATTTGAAATAAGACAGCGAAAAGAATTAGAATGAATGTATTTGAAGGAAAACTGTATGAAAAGTGTTATAAGAAAAGCCTTTCTGTCGAATATCCTGCTGGCCGTTCTTGAACTGTTTGCCGTGTCCTGGATGATGTCAGGACGAAGCGGAGGAGTGCTTTCGGGTTCGGGCATCCGGGTCCTGAAATATTTCACGATCGATTCCAACATCTTTCTTGGTGTTGCGGCTTTTATTGCCGCTGTAAACCAGTATCTTATATTAAAGGGAAAGATGGAAAAAGTTCCTTCTTATGTCTATCTTCTGAAACTCTCGGGTACGGCCGCGGTGACCGTGACCCTGCTGGTAACGGTATTCTTCCTGGAACCAACCATGGGGAAAATCTTCGGCTATCTGGCGCTGTTTTCCTACAGCAATTTCTTCCTGCATCTTCTGAATCCTATAAGTGCCATAGTTACCTGGATGTGTTTCGAGAAGAACGATGCGCTCTCATTAAGATCTGTCCTCATCGCTACAATACCGACCGTGATCTATGCGCTCTACTACGTCATGGAAGTGCTGCTTCATACCGATAACGGCAGTATCATGCCGGGTTACGACTGGTATGGATTCTTTGCCTGGGGATTGAAATCAGCGGCGATCGTCATACCACTGTTTTTACTGTTTACCTTTCTGGTCTGCCTGGTGCTCTACCGGCTGGGAAAGAGTAAAATGAAACATACAGTATAGTATAATAGTTTATAATTACAAATATTAAAAGATTTTTTCTTGTTTATAACCGTAAAGGGATCTGTTTAGAATCAAGGAGACATAACACATGAGATATGGCTTCAAGGCGATCTGGAGGAAAAAAACCAATCCGGATCCTTACACCATTCCTAAGACAGGAATTGAATAGAGAATCAACAGAACTGTCATATAAAAGCGGAGCAAGAGCTGTCCCGCTTTTCATTTTCCTGTTATCTGGATATTTCGGCTTTGTTTCATCCGGATTTACTTGTTGATACAGTTCATTCATACTTTGGTATACTGATTATTGTAGAGGTCAGACATTGGAAAACACGAACTTTCTGTATGAATTCTTACATCTGTTAGCCGGCATCGGCATTTTTCTTACTGGCTGCGATATCATGTCCAGCAATCTTGAGGCTGTCTGTTCCGACAGACTGAGGAAACTGCTTGCCAAGGTATCCAACAACAAGATCGTCGGTGTACTGATCGGCACGGCTGCAACGATGGCGATCCAGTCATCAAGTGCTACGACAGTCATGACCATCGGTTTTGTCAATGCCCATATCATCAGTCTGAAACAGGCCGCAACGATCATCTTTGGCGGTGAGATCGGTACGACACTGACCGGTCAGCTCGTCGCCTTAGGCATGATGGGAAACAACGGGATCGATCTGAACATTCTGTTTTCTTCTCTGGCGGGTCTTGGCGTATTTATCACCATGTTTACCAAGAAAGACAAGATCAAACTGCTGGGAATGGTAATGACCGGACTGGGTCTTCTGTTTGCCGGTTTGGATGTCATGTCCGGAGCGATGAGCGGATTCTCCCGTTCTCCGGTTTTAAAGGATGCCATTGCCGGCATCGATTCTTCGCTTCTACTGATCCTCTTCGGAGCGATCCTGACAGGGCTCATTCAAAGTTCTACCGCCATGACTTCCATTTCCATTTCCATGGTAGCAGTCGGACTGATCAATATCTCTCAAGGTATTTATCTGACCTTGGGTGCCAATGTCGGGACCTGTCTTACCGGCGTACTGGCAGGAATGAAATCAGATGAAGTCAACGCAAAGCGTACTTCTCTGCTACAGCTGATCTTCAATATCGGCGGTGTCGTACTGGTCTATCTCATCGATGTACTCATGAAGCTGGCTTCCGGCGGATCACTGTCTTTCGGTATCCTTTTTGAAAACATGTTTCCGGGGCTTCCGCACACGCAGCTGGCAATGTTTCATACCATCTTCAATATCGCCTCTGTCATCATCGTACTGCCTCTAACGGAGATGCTGGTGAATCTGACAAAACGGGTCATCAAGGATGAAGCGCCAAAAGAAAAGAAAGAACACTTCTACTTCGTCAATGAAAACATTCTTACGACGCCGTCCATTGCCGTGGAACAGATCAGGCAGGAGATCATCCATATGGCCAATACGGCAATACAGAATTTCAATATCTCCATGGATATGATCAAGACTCTGAATTTCGAAAGGCAGAGTGAACTTGAGGAGAATGAAGCAGAACTCAATTTCTTGAATAAGGAACTGGTTGAACTGATCATCAAACTCGGGCAGACCCAGAAACTGAATAAGAAAGACAGCCGTTATCTGTCTTCGACATACAAGGCGATCGTGGATCTTGAACGGATCGGGGATTATGCGGTGAATCTTTCAACGTATGCTAAAAACCTTGGAGAAGACCGATTCTCAGAAGCGATCCTCAACGAATTCGATGTCATGCGTAATCTGATCAACCGTCTCTACCTGCTGATCATCGATGCCTACAGGAGCGACAGACACAAGATCACGAAACAAATCAAGGACCTGATGGATAATGTCTTTGGTCTTTCAAACCTGATGGCAAAAATCTATATCAAGAGGCTGAATGAAAACGAACTGACAACGGTAAGCAGCGGTGAATATCTGAAGATCTGCAACGACATCCGGCTTGTTTCGGAACATCTGATCAATCTGATCGATACCGACTATATCCTGAATCACTGATGAAAGACGGCTGTAGAGCTGTCTTTTTTGTGACCGGAACCGGCGAAATGGCAAGATGATGATTGAAGGGAGAAAACCATGAAGAAAACAGTCACGATCTGTCTGATCCTGTTCATGATCTGCGGATGTCAGCAGGAACAGAACACAAAGAGAAAGCCTGATGCGGAAATACCGGAAATAAAAGAACTGATGACTTTACCGGATCATCCTTCCGAAGAAGATGCGGTCTTCATCGTCGCCAACAACGGCATCTACAATGAAAACCTTTGGAACGACTTTCTTGAGAAAACAAAGGATGGGATAGAAACAAGTCTCATCATCGCCCTTTATACGATCGAAGGCGATGTCATCTACGAACGAGTCGAATATAATGGAACAGATTACACCATATACTGCGACAATTCCCGGGACAGTTTCGGAATCTTTACTGAAATCGTCGAAGAAAGAAAATACATCTACGACCTTGATTTTCTTTCCAAAGAAGAAATCAACGGCACCACAGCTACATTCCGCAACCATTACGGTTTCCTGAGCAATACCTTCTATATGAATCAGGATGAGCTTCTGGCAGACTTTGAAAAAAGAAAACAGGGGGAAGATGTCGATCTGGTTCCCGTGTTTGGAGACAGTCGTTTATCTGCCGAATAACAGCAGTTTCCAAGAGGACTCTGCAGCAATCTGCCGGGGTCTTTTTATTTTAAAAACAGAGAAGAAGTTTAATTCCGATATTTGAGATCCGGCTGTTTTATAATAAAAGAAAGATATCGATAAACTATGGAGGTGGAAAATGATTAAGATCTATGGAATGTCTACGTGCCCGTACTGTGATTATGTACATGAGCAGATCAAAGGCAGAGAGGATGAATTTGAATATATCAACATCGGCGAGAATATCCGCAATATGAGTATGTTTACCAGACTTCGTGATAGCAGCCCTGTTTTTGATCACTGCAAACAGATCGGCGATGTCGGGATCCCGGCATTTGTGTTTGAGGATGGCAGAGTGTCCATCGATCCGGCAGATGCAGGACTGATCGAATACGGTTCTGTAAATGCCTGTTCCATCGAAGATCATAAAAACGGAAGAAAAGGATGCTAGACATCCCTAAAACAAAGAAAAACGGGACTTAAGTCCCGTTTTATTTTCTCTTATTGGTTTTCACCATCTTCCGGATCTCGCCATCCAGTTCCTTGAAGATACCCTTCGGATAGGTCTCATCCAGCAATGCGACCATTGCCTTGACCTGCTTGTCACTCAGATCGTGATTTCCGGTAATGTTTCGAATCTTGTTGGCGACGATGTAGTTGTGGATCTTCTTGGCTGTCGCCCCTTCTTCTGCCAGGTCTCTAACCACACTGCTCGATTTGGCAAACCTGATGAAGTCCTTGTTGATCAGATCGTAAGAGAGTTTCCCTTCTTGTCGGAGTATTTGTCGACGATCTTCTGATACTCTGCCGTATCAATGGCGATCTCTTCTTCAACGATTTCTTTTTCTTCCTTGGTCATCTCCTTGGTGACTTTGATGCCCTTCTGTCTCTTCTCCTTCGTTCTGTTGTAAGGAAGACCGCTGGTCAGTTCGATCGCCTCTTTAAAAGCCTCCGGTGGGAACATCTTAGTGTTGATATTGGCAGCCGGGATAGCTTCGCCGGATGTTCTGCTTATCGATGCAATTCCGGGCTGCTGATAGTCAGACCTTTGGATGGTAATGCTCGGACCACCGGGCAATTTCACGCGAAAAGCCATTGCTGAAATAACAGTCAGTTTTACCGCCTTCGTTCTTAACATATTATTTTTTCTCCTTTGATAAACAAATTATTTCATCAGGATATATAGGAAAGGGAAAATACTATCCGCTAGTGTTCGAACAGATGCCGGTACATCGTTTCCGGTTTTTCAATAAAGTCTTTGGTGATCCGGTAGTGTTCCGTTTCCTTATATGAGGTCTTCCGGATCCCTTCTTCATCTAATTCGAACAAAGCCGCATCCGGATAAGACATCAGGATTGGTGAATGGGTCGCAATAATAAACTGAGAATCCTCTTCCACCAGGTCGTGTATCAGACACAGCAGCTGCATCATTCTTGCGGGTGACAGAGCCGCTTCCGGTTCGTCGAGGATATAAAGACCGTTCCCTGAGAATCTGTTCTTCACCAGGGCAAGAAAGCTTTCTCCATGGGACTGTCTGTGCAAAGAGATACCGCCGTAACTGTCAATGAGCGGTCTTCCCCCTGAAGATTCGCGGTCCATGGTATCGATGGAACTTGCGACATTGTAGAAGCTCTCGGCTCTCAAAAAGAAACCGTCTTTCGGATAAGCCTGTTTTGCTACGGTCAGATGGCGATGAAGTTCGGAATGGGAATCCGCTGTCGAAAACGTGAAGTTTCTGGTCCCTCCTTCCGGATTGAAACCGGAGGCAACGGCAATTCCTTCGATCAATGTCGACTTGCCTGTCCCGTTTTCACCGATGAAGATCGTGACCGGACTATCAAAAACAAGGCTGTCTTTCTCCAGCTGTTTTACTGCCGGGATCTCATTTAAATAAGATTCCGGATCCAGAGCTTCAGATAGATATATGCTTCTGATGTAGAGTCTGTCCATCTTCTTAAATTATATTATAAAGAATATGGCAGAATTTCTTTTTGCATAGGTGTTTGCCGTTTTCCTGTTACGTTATTCCCGTAAAACAAGAGATGATCCGATAAAAGAAAGCCCCCTTTATACAGGGGGCTTGGTTTATTCTGCCTGTCTTGATTATTCAGCAGGTTCAAATACGGCAACGTATTCCGCATCCGCATCAAAGGTTTCCGTGATGATGCTTTCAGTAGAAAGATCCTCGCCGTTTTTCGTCCACTTTACAAACTTGTTGCCTTCTTCCGGTCTTGCTTCCAGGATATAGGTTTCTGCTTCCGCCAGATTGACAACGGCTGAAGTGGCAGGATAATCCTCGTCGAATACCAGTCCTTCACTTTCTTTTGCGTAATCGAAGAAACCGCAGCCTTCCGTCTTGATGTTGATGAAGATCTTTGCTTCAGGCATTTCCATCGGTGTGAGATGGTAGGTATTTCCGCCTTCGATCTCCAGAACGATTCCATTTTCTCCTTCTTCTGAAACCGTAGCGATCAGTTCTCCTTCTTCATAGGAAGGAATCAGATTTCCATGAAGCGTCTCGCCTGCAAGATCAAGCTTGCTTCCGGTCGTGAGATCGCCAGCCATGATTCCGACATACCAGCCTTTGTCTTCTTCCATCATGTTTTCATCATCCATCCAGGTAATGGAAACGATGTCGCCGTCTTCATCTGTGAAATACCCTTGTCTGGTCCATTCAAAATCCGATACAGGCTTTTCTTCCGACTTGCTGCAGGAAACAAGTGTTAAAACCATAAGCAGCGATAAAAATAATGCAATAAACTTTTTCATAGTCTCCTCCAATAATTCTTTATTATTCTATCATTAATCATTTCATCCGGTCTATTCCGGTTGATGGGATCTGGTAGTCCGGTTTTGGATCAGGCTTCGGTTTTTCCTTTGAAACCGTCACAGTTGTATATGTTTCCAGATAACATCTTCCCCATAAACGTCAGCGGTCAGAAAACACAGGATCAGCAGGAAAAAAAGCAGGTGTAGTATTGTTTTCTTCTTTTGATGAAAGATCTTCATATCGCGTTCCTCAAACAACATTTCATCTTATTTGCAGGGAAACAAAAAGGGAAGACTGTGTCCTTCCTTCCTGCTTCATTTATCGGTTTGTTTCTTTCTTGTATTCCTCATAAAGACCGTCGTTTCCTTTGAGATCAAGAAGATAGAACTGTCCATCTTCGATCAGAATATCGGCGGCATAGCCGTTGATGACAATATGACCCGTCTTTCCTTTTCTGTGCAGGATAGCAAAGAGTTTCGTCAGATCGATCCCCATTAGAAGTCTCATCATATGCATCAGAATGGCTCCATGGGATACAAGCAGGATGTGATCGCCATCCTTCGCTTCTTCATAGATCTGATCAAGGATTTCTTTTGCCCTTGTGACAGCGGTCTGCGGGTTTTCTCCTCCAACATCCGTCCAGTCACAGTCTCCCAGCCGTCTTCGGTTGATCTCTTCCGGATCATCGCTGATCAGAAAGCCGTCATAATCGCCCCAGGAGATCTCTTTTAGTTTCTTGGTGTAGACTAGCGGGACATTTCTGCCTTCCAGTACGATATGGGCAGTATCGACGCAGCGTTCACTGGTTGAAGTGTATGCCTTTCGCAGTGGAACATCTTTTAACGCTTCTCTGGCCTGTATGGCATCTTCGATGCCTTCTTTTTCCAGCGGCGAATCAGACCAGCCCTGCATTCTTCCCAGGCGGTTGAACAAGGTTCTACCATGACGAACATAATGAATGTATACTTTCTTCTTCATGTTTTGTAGCGCTTCATCCTCTCTTAACCGAACTGTCTTAATTATATGACAAACATGTTTCAAAATCGCCAAAGACCGTTCTATCGTGCATAAAAAAGAAAGACGCAGGTCTTTCTTTGTTTCTTGTTTATTTTCCGATATTGCCGCTGTTGATCCCGCTTTGTGTTTTCTCCAGCGGAAGCCAGTCGATCACGTGTTTAATATAACGATTCCAGAAATCCCATTCATGAGCTCCCGGACCGGTTTCAAATGTCACGTCGTAACTGTTCTCTTTTAATTGTTCCGCAATATGTTCTGAATGTTTCAGAAGCGGATCCGATTCTCCACAGGCAATATAAAGTTTCTGACCCTTGTTTCTGTTTTTACGAATCAGCCAGTCGATCGAAACATCGCTCTCTTTTGCTTGCTCAAGATCGCCAAATATGGCTTCAAGATAAGCATCCTGCATAAAAGACAGTGTACCATCCGGGATATCGACCATGCTGGCAGCAGATAGGGCTCCGACATATCCGAACGTATCACTGTATTTCAGTCCATTACGTAAAGCTCCGTATCCGCCCATCGACAATCCGCAGATAAATGTATCTTCCTTCTTGTCGGATAGAGGGAACATCGCCCTAGTCACATCAACAAGTTCTTTGCCAATAAAGCGTCCGTAATAATCATGGGTCGCAGGCTGATCGACATAGAAACGATTTTCTCCTGCCGGCATGATAACAGCCAGGTTCTTTTCTTCTGCCCATCTTTGCAGATTGGTGCCGTTGATCCAGTCGACTTGAGAACCGAAGATACCATGCAGCAGATACAGTGTCTTAAACTGCTTTACCTTTTCGATCTTCTGATCCTTCTGATCCGGCATTGCAATCTTATCTGCCGGAAGAATCACATTGACATTGACCGTCCGGTACAGCGACTCGGACATCATATTTACCTGAATAAAAGCCATGTACGAATACCTTTCTATTTCTCAAGGATGCTGCTGAGCATGATGTTCATGCTTCCCTTCTTCAGCATCTCGGACAGTTCCCTGCTTTCTTCCCGGATATCAATCGGAATATCCTTCAGATATTTGTTTTCTCTAACAACACTCTTGATGCGCTCCAGAAAACGGTCTGAAGCGTAGGAGAATACGCCCTGAATCACAAACAGATCGGGATCGATCGCCAGAACGACGTTTCGGAATGCCATTCCGATGATGTCCGCCATGTAGGTACAGAGTTCACCGGCTTTTCCGTCTTCTCTCTTTTCTTCTTCCAGCAGATATCTGCGAATATCCCCTTTTCCGTCGTAATTCTTCAGAAGAACTTCTCTTTCTTTCTCCGGCATGGCGTTGACCATCTTCCAGATCCTCTTCTGGGAAATCAGGACTTCGAAGCATCCTTTGGAACCGCAGACGCAGGCTTCTTCATCATGAGGATCCAGACACATGTGGCCCAATTCCCCATTTACGTCGTTGGTCGACTCCAGCGTCTTTCCGTCTTCCAGGATCGTAATGGATACACCGAAATCCGCATACATTACGGCAGTTCTCTTCCCCTGGACCTCGCTGCTGAAGCGAAGCATGCTGGAACAGACTTTAGAAACATTTTCGATTTCGATACGTGTATCCAGCCCGAGCATCCTTGACAGATCTTCGGCGGCATGAAGATCGTTGCCCCATTGAGGGATGCTGGAAGTACGGAAGATTCCCGACTTCCTGTCGATAATACCGCCGGTACAAAGAATAATCCCGTAGAGATCTTCCTGCGGGATCCCGTTTCTTTTCATGAGGATTCTTACGCTTTCCGCACTCTTTTCAATGAATGCTTCATAGGTCAGCGCAGCCGGAAACATGAAGGATACCGTATCGATTTCCTCACCCGTAAAAGACATGAGACAGGCCAGCGTTTCGCCTCCCGAAGGAGCGATCGAGATCCCATAACGGCCATCATTCAGCGAGTATTCCTGCGGCTTCTTTCCGCCCAGACTCGTAGAACTGCCTTTTCCGCCCTGAATGACGATCCCTTTCTCTATGAAACGTTCCAAAGCCCTCGTGATCGTCAACCTGCTGATCTTCGTCTGATTGGCAATATCCTGCACGGTAAAAACGCGCTGACCGGCGATCGATCGAAGGATCTCGGCATCGTTCTTCTGTTTGATGTCTTTCGGAAGTGCACCTATTCTATCCATTGTGTTGTCCTGTTTGTTAAATCGTCTAATTAATCTACTCTTGTATAATTGTAAGCTACATTGCCGAATTTACCGTCTGTACGATCCGGCCCGCCCTTGCTGGCCCATCTCTTTGGAATGCCTGCAACCATGGGATTCGGATGATCAAATTCCTCTTTGTCGTCTGTTCCGGCAAGGATCCTCTGACAGCAGTCGATCACATTGTTGACGCAGTCGTTCGAAACGACATCGTAATCGTGGCAGATGGCCATGCCGCTCATTTTCGGCAGCCATTCTTTCCTGATCCTTTCAAGGGATTCAAGATAGTGGGAGATGGATGTGGAGTCCTCCAGGAAGACCCAGGTTGAATTGTTGCAGCAGTCGCCGACAAACAGCAGTTTCGACCTGTCGTCGTAGAATGCCATGGAACCTTTTGTGTGGCCTGAGAAGTCGATCGCCGTCAGCGTTCTTCCACCCAGATCGTTGACTTCGCCATCCTGAATGTCGATGATCCTGACATCCTTCACGTCACAGACATCATCTTCCGTCCATTCCGTCTTTCCGGCGAATGTACGCAGCATATCCATGTACTGCAGACGGTCCGCCTTGGTATTGCTTTCAAGCATATACAGATCCTTGTGGGACATATGGACTTCATCGAAGCGGTACATGCCGCCTGCATGATCCAGATGGCCATGTGTCAGATAAACTTCAACCGGTTTGTCCGTCAGTGTTTCAACAAAGGCCTTGATGTCGTGCGTACCCAGTCCCGTATCAAGCAGAACGGCTTTCTTTTCGCCGATCACCAGGTACATGCCTACAGCACCCTGACCCTCGATGTGAAGGATATCGTTTCCAAGATCTTTCGTTACGAATTCAGCCATTATTTAGCACTCTTTCTAACAACCTGTCTTCTGTTGAGGTTGTACACGTCGATACCGATCGCCATCAGCATGATGATTCCTTTAGCAATAAACTGATAGTATGTATCCAGACCCGCCAGCTGCATGCCGTTGGTCAGGATCGAAATGATCAGTACACCTGCAAAGACGCTGGTCATCTTTCCTTCGCCGCCACGTACGGAGATACCGCCCAGCAGAATACCGGTGATTGCCGTGAATTCTGTGCCCGGACCGGTATTGGAATGTGCCGAACCAAGTCTTGCCGTAAGGATGATTGCAGAAATAGCAATCAGTGCACCTGCAAGGGCAGAGATGATATAACGCATCTTCTTGACATTGATACCTGCCAGATTGGCGGCTTCACTGTTTCCGCCCAGAGCATAGACATACTGTCCGAAATAGGTTTTGGACATCAGGATCGAACATACGATCAGCAGGAAGAACATGATGAACACCGGAAGAGGAATCTTACCGATGTTTGCCTGACCGATGGCCTTGAAACCGTCAGAGAAGCCCCTGATCGAAACGGACTTCGAAATGACGTAAGACAGACCCTGGAAGACCGACATCGTCGCGACCGTGATCATGAAACGGTTGATCTTCAGAAGTTCCGAAAGGAAGTTGTTCAGCATGCTGAGGATCATGCCAATGACAATCGTGATGAGAATCGTAGGAACAGCCGGAATACCCATCTGAACATTCAGAATGCCGGCGATGACGGAGCACAGAGACATGATGTAGCCGACGGAAAGGTCGATCTCGCCTGCCATCATCAGGAAAGCGACACCCAGCGAACAGATGATCGCATAAGAGTTCTGTGAAAGTATGTTGACGATGTTCGCAAAGGACAGGAAGTTCTTTGTGAAAGAGAATAGAATCAGTACAACAAGCAGAATGATCCATGCCATGTACTTTTTAAATACTTCATCGAAATTGATTTTTTTCATTTTTATATCCATCCCTTCTTAAGCCGCTTCGCGGATGCCCGATGCGAGCGCCATGATATGATTCTGTTCAAAATTCTCTCTGTCGACGAATCCGGTAATCTCACCTTCGTAGAAAACCATGATCCGGTCGGACATACCCATTAGTTCTTCCATTTCCGATGAGATCATCAGTACGGATTTCCCCTGTGCAACCAGTTCGTTGATCAGATTGTAGATCTCCTGCTTGGCACCGACATCGATTCCTCTTGTCGGTTCATCCATGATCAGGATATCCGCTTCCGTCGCCAGTGTCTTGGCAACGACGACCTTCTGCTGGTTTCCGCCGGAAAGGTTTCTGACCAGCTGCTGAGCCGATGGTGTTGCGATCGACAGTTCCTTGATGTATCGGTCGACGATTTCGGTTATCTTCTTCCGATCCACAAACAGGCCGTTGGAAGCTTTCTTAATCATCATGATCGGAATATTCCAGTCGATGGCATATTCCAGGAAAGCACCTTCTCTTTTTCTGTCTTCGGGGATCAGACCGATGCCGTTGGCGATTGCTTCGGAAGGAATGCGGATGTTTTTCTTTTCGCCATGGGCATAGATCTCGCCCTTGTCTTTCTTCAGATAGCCGTAGACCATCTTAGCCATCTCCGTCCTGCCTGCGCCAACCAGTCCGGCAACACCCAGGACTTCGCCCTTATGCAGCTGGAAGTTGATATCGACATCTCCCTGTCCGTACAGGCCTTTCACTTCCAGAACGACTTCGTCTTCCGGTTTCGTATCTCTTTTCGGATACTCATCGCCGATATCTCTGCCAACCATCAGTTTGATCAGCTCGCGACGGCTGGTTTCTTTCGTACTGAGGGTCTTGATATACTTCCCGTCTCTCATTACCGAGATTCGATCGGAAATCTGGAAGACTTCTTCCAGTCTGTGAGAAATATACAGGATGGTGACGCCCTTTTCCTTGAGTGTTCCGACCATCTTCAGCAGATTTTCCGTTTCGGCAGACGACAGCGATGCGGTTGGTTCATCCATAATCAGAACCCTGCAGTTCTTGATCATCGACTTGGCGATCTCCACCATCTGCTGCTGTCCGGTTGAAAGCGAGGAGACCATTGTATTCGGGTCGATCTCCATGCCCAGTTCTTCCAGCACTTTTGAAGTCTCGGCATTCATCTGCTTCTTGTCCTTGTAGAACCTGTGCCCAAGCTTGTTGCCCAGACAGACATTCTCCGAAACGGAAAGAGAAGGCACCAGATTGAATTCCTGGTAAATGACGCCGATACCGTTTTCCGAAGAAAGCGTCGGTGTCAGATGATCAAAGCTCTTTCCGTTAACCGTGATTGTTCCCTCGTTCGGACGGATGGCTCCGCCGACCGTTTTAATCAGCGTCGATTTGCCGGCACCGTTTTCACCCATGATCGCATGGACTTCTCCTTCTTCAAAAGAGAGAGAAACATCGTCCAGTGCCGTTACACCCGGATAAAGCTTCGTTATATTGTCTAATTGTAGGATCGTTCCCATCGTGATCTCCCTTCCGGTATTCCTTTATAGAAATCTCCTGCCTTTTCGGGCAGGAGATTCATTCTCTGTATTCTGTTCGGATCTTATTCAGCGGTATGCATTGCGTATGCTTCCTGAATGTTTTCAGCAGTAATCGTGTACAGAGGCATGATAGCCTGCAGCTTGTCATTGACTTCGAGTTCGCCTACGCCTGCTTGCAGGAATGCGAGTGTGAAGTCACCTGATTCGATGAATGCACGGAATGCGCTCTTGCCTTCGACACTCTGTTCAACGGCGTTTGCGGCAGCTTCCAGCCAGTCACATGCGAAGATGCCCATGCCTGTTGGATCAACACCGGCAGTTCTCATGATAACTTCATCGATTGCATTGCCGTAGTCGGCGGAGTGGACAATGATAGCCTTAACATCAGGATGCTTAAGAAGCAGCTGATCCGTGTATTCCTGGCACATTGCCTTAGGGTTAGCCTGGCCTACCAGGTCATATGTTTCAACGACTTTTGCCTTGGATGTAAACTTTTCGACATCATGCAGACCGTCTGCTCTGGCGATAAAAGCATCCTGAGATCCTTCCTGGAATACTGCAACTTCGATGGAACCGTCCGCAGCATCCGGATAAGTCTTGTCGATCCATTCAGCAGCGGCACGTGCAGCTCTGGAACCGAATTCTCTCTGATCAACGTTCAGGCAGATCGCGAATGGTTCTTCACCTTCAAACGGATCGCCGACATAGACGCAGGTAACGCCCTGTTCGCTTGCTTTCTTCATGACATCATGGAGAGCTTCCACATCCAGCGGAGTGATCAGAATAACATCACAGCCCTGAGTGATCATGTTTTCAATCTGGTTGACCTGCGTAGCGGCAACACCCTCAGCAGATGCTTTCGTATATTCGTATCCTCTTTCAGCACAGTACTTCTCCAGACCGTCGGAAGTCGTTACCATCCAGTTGTCGGAGAACGTCATTGCCGAGAAACCGACAAAGTGTTCAGCAGTCTTGGTTTCACCGCCGTTTCCACTGTCGGCAGGTTCATTCTTTTCAGAAGAACAACCAGTCAGTACTGCAAGAACAAGAACTAATAACAAGAATAATTTCGTAATCTTTTTCATCTTTTCCTCCTGTTTTGAAACATTGTTGCATTACTATATTACAATTCCATAATAATCAAACATGAAAGCGCTGTCAACAGCTTTTTTCAAAAATCGTCTGTTTTTCTCATAAAAATAAAAAGAAGACCTTCTCTTTTTCAGATCAGGCCTGTTTTCTATGATAATTGATATGATTGTTACATTATCCGTCCAGTTTTCCGGATATGAAGTATCCCAGTATAAACAGGAGGATATAGAGGAGCAGATAGGAAACCTGATAGGTGAGCTTCCATAACATGACGATAACCGAAGCGATCATGATCCCCCCGATAAAAGCGCTGATAAAATGCCGGTAACGGTCGTAAAGATGTTTCACCAGCTTTGATAAAGTCAATATGGCAGCAAGAAGTCCAATCAGCACCGGCACTATGACGGTAAGATCCAGATTCGCAATCGCGGCAGTGATCTTCTGGTACAGACCCATCACGATCAGCAAGGATGAGGAACTTAATCCGGGAATGATCATGGATAGACCCCAGATAGAGCCGGAGACCAGATACCAGAAAATATTGGCCCGGATCTCAATACCCTGACTTGTATCGATAAACCGAAAGACCGACAGGAACAGTAATGTCCAGAAGACAAATCTGTAGATCCCTTTTGTTTTGATTTCCGCTTCTTTCAGGATCGCGGGCATTGTTCCGACAATCAGTCCGGCGAAAAAAACGGTAGCAACTGTTTCATACTTTAAGAAAAGAACTTCAAGCAGCTTTGCCAGAAGAAAGAAACCGCCCAGCCAGCCGATGGAGAAAGGCAGAAAGAGATTCCGGTGTTTTTTGAGATTCTTTCCGGGATTAGAAAGAACTTCAATCAGCGGTTCATAGATCCCGAAAGCAAGGCAAAGTACACCGCCCGATACACCGGGCAGAATAGCTCCGGTCCCGACGATCATCCCTTTTAGAAGTATCAGAATCCAATCTGTTTTCTGTTCTGTTTCCTTTTTCAAGCTTTCCTGTGTTTTTTCAGACATATCCTCATTATAGTGCTTTTCTTTGAAACAGGGATATAAAAATCCGCCCGGTCAGGGGCGGATCCTTAAATGATAATAAAGCTTTTACGCTTTTGAATCGACGATGGCTTCGATGGAAGCTTCAATCGCTTTCACAACATCTTCTTTGGAAAGAGACGGTGTTTCCTTCTTATTCATGACCTGTTCATGCAGGAACGGTACATGCATGAAGCCGCCGATCATATTCGGAAATTCCTTCTCGATGTAGTAGCGTACGCCGTACATCAGATGGTTGCAGACATAAGTGCCTGCGGTATTGGAGATCGCTGCAGGAACGTTGGCCTTCTTCATATATTCGACCATCTTCTTGATTGGAAGCGTGGAGAAGTAAGCGTTGGCTCCATCGGCGAAGACAGGCTGATCGACAGGCTGATTGCCTTCGTTGTCAGGGATCCTGCCGTCATCGCAGTTGATTGCGACTCTTTCCGGAGTTACTTCAAATCTGCCGCCGGCCTGGCCGATGCAGAATACGACATCCGGATTCTCTTTTTTCATCGCTTCGTGAACCGTTTCAATTGCCTTGCCGAAGACAACGGGTACGTAACACTTCACGATCTGAGCGCCTTTGATTTCGTCTTTTACCAGTGCGACCGCCTCCTGAGCCGGATTAACGGTCTCACCACCGAACGGTTCAAAACCGGTTAACAGTATTTTCATATCATTACCTTAGAATGCCAGCGTAAGCAGCAGCACGACATGAACCAGCAGCATGCATACGGCAAACGGAATCTGAGATGCGATAACAGAATACTTGTTCTTGGTCTCCAGCAGAGCTGCAGGCACGATATTGAAGTTTGCTGCCATTGGTGTGCACAGTGTGCCACAGTATGCGGCAGTCAGACCTAATGCGCCGACAACGATCGGATTGGCACCCTGATTGATCAGGAACGGTACGCCGATACCGGTCATAATGACTGTGAAAGCGGCAAAGCCGTTGCCCATGATCATTGTGAACAGAGCCATACCTAAGCAGTAAATGAAGCAGGCGATCAGGATGTTGTTCTCAGGAACGACCATCGAGACATAGTAGGATACCGCTTCACCGACGCCGGCAGCCGTGAACAGTGCGCCTAAGGCAGACAGCAGCTGAGGCAAGATACCTGTCGTAGATACATTGTCCATCAGTCTTGCGCCATCAACAGCGGCATACTTCGGAGATGCCTTGGTCAGCAGCAGAACTGCCAGTAAGGCAACAACACCGGAGAGACCGATCGCGTTATTCGCCGTCAGCCATGAAAGGGCCGGAACCTTGGAACCCAAAGTAGCACCAACAACGGCAACGACAGCAATACATAATGCAGGAATAAAGATCTTGTAACCGAGTTCATCTGCATGTTTACGGACAGAGGCTGGATCCGGTACATCGTTCTTGGACTGTACAACACCGCCGATAGCCGTCAGACAAGCCATGATGACGATCGCAGCGCCGACCAGCCATTTCGGAACCCATGGTCCGCAGATGAATGTAAAGGCCAGCAGGAACCAGAAAGCGGCAGTTGTCACTTTCTTGGAACAGCCTTCATCTTTTAATGCCTTGACACCGACAAGGATGAAGACCAAACCGATAATGCAATAGAATACTTCACCTAAAATCTGAGCTGCATTCATTATTTCGTTCCTCCTTTGCTGGCTTTATCCAGCTGCTTGTCCAGCCAGAGGTTTCTGGCAATACCCAGAACCATGGAAATGACAGCGACTGGGATGGACCATTTCGCAACCTCTAAAGCGATTGCACCGGTCTCACCTAAACCTAATGTTTCTGATAAGAAACCTGCAATCAGCAGTGTTCCTGAAGAACCCATGAAGCAGTTCTGTGCAAAGAAGTTGCCATAGTTCTCGGCACCTGCCGATCCGCCCTTAATGATGTCTGACATCTTGTCATTCAATTCGCCATACTTAGCAACAGCAGCACCTTCGGCCATTGGTACAACGACCGGACGTACGAACTGAGGATGTCCGCCTAATCGGATCGAGAAGGCAGCAGCCAGTGTTCTGATTGCCTCGTAAACGATGATGACTCTGCCGGCAGTTGCGGATTTGATACTTCTGATAAAGTCGATCGCTTTTTCTTTCAGACCGTATCTCTCACAAATGCCGATCGCTGGTAAAGTCAGAACGAACAGAGTTGCGGTTCTCTGAGAAACAAAGGAATTTCCTAAAGTCGTAAGAATATCCATGATGCTCATACCGCCAACCAGTCCGGTGACAATACCGGCAAGGACAACTGTTGCAATCGTATCGAATTTCAGTACTAAGCCCACTACAACAATTGCCACGCCAATTAATCTTATAAGCATAACAATAATCCCCTTTCTTTAATTTACGTTTAATTATAATACGAAAAAAACATGCTTGCAACAATTTACACAAGCATGTAATTTTTTACATTTTATTTGAATTCTTATTCAGAAATATTCTTCTGGTCAATTTCGAAGCAAGATTCGAAAACATGTGTCATGATTCTTTCGGTCTGTTTTCTATCCTTCCCCGTAAGTTCCATCAGATCTTTGATCGACCAGATATGTTTTTTCAGCAGTTTAGGCGGGTATACACGCAGTTCATTCAGCAGTTCCCTGATCCAGTATGCCAGCATGATCAACGGAATCGATACAAGAACTCTCCATAGGGTAAAATCGATTACAAACTTTCCCTCATGAATAAAAAGCAGTCCTATTACCGCCAGCATGATCAGGCTGAGCAGTGCCGAGTAAAAGACAATATCAAATTTCGGTGCCTTGTAATGCAGCAGCTTTACCGGTCTGTTAAAATCATACACAGGAAGTCGTTTCATTTCATTTGTCCCCTTTTTATTGTATTATTTTAACATAGAAAGAATATAGCCTATGATTAATATCGATAAAGGAATTTCCATCATACTGCACGACTGGCTCGATGTAGGAAAAGACGAGCTGATCCATTTTATTACCGATGAAACTCACATGAAAGAAGCCGATGCCATTTCCAGATGGGCATACGGAGCAGACGCTGTACTGAAGACGACTATCCTGAATTCTCAACTGGTACAGAAAGGCGAGATCATTGAAAGTATGACAGATATCTTCTGTAAAGAAGACGTCATCATCGGAGCAACGGATTTTTCTTTCATCACAACCAACGCCATCCGGACTGCCGTCAGACACGGAGCCCGTTTCCTTTCTCTTCCGTTGTCCTGTTCCGACGGATCTTCCCTGCTGGAAAACGACTTCATCCAGATGGATCCCCGTGTCACTTATCGGGACGCCAGAAGGATCATCAATGTCTTGAAAAACTGTAAGAAAGTTCATATTACAACGAAGAAAGGAACAGACCTTTCCTTTGATATTGAAGGCAGAAATCCCGGCTATTTCAACGGAAAAGCTGCCCGGAAAGGACTGATCGGTTCTTCCTCTTTTGAAGTTTTCGTCGCGCCAAATGAAGACAAGACCAATGGCGTCCTTTATCTGGATGCTTCCTTCGGCTATCTTGGTCTGGTAGAAAATACAGTTAGGATCATTTTTAAGGACGGTAAGATCATATCGGCAGAGAGTGAAGGAAACGATGCGCAGAAACTGCTAAACTATATAGAATCATTTCAATCGGAAAACATGTACAAAGCCGGAGAACTGGGTATCGGACTGAACCGCATCTCCAGAACCAGAGGCATTTCCTATATTGAAGATGAATCCGCCTTCCACACTTTCCATATCGGCATGGGCAGAAACCGGGGACTGGGCGGAAAACAGGATGCTGCAGGACACTTCGATATCGTTACCAACGATCCGACGATTATCGCCGACGGAAAGATCATTATGAAAGACGGAGAAATCGTCTGTTAAGAACCGCAGCCGCGGTTTTTTTCATTCTCATTGCATTCTATAATATCTTCTATCAGTACAAATTAATGTATCTGTATTCACTCAGATAAACCATGATTTCGATCTGTAAGATCCCGCTGAACGGGAAAAGAAAAACACAAGAGAGAATCTTGTGTTTTAGAAGAAGCTAAGAACAAATCCTACGATCCCCAGGATCAGCAGGATGTGCGGAGCATCCAGTACCCCGTGTTCAAGAGAAACCAGGGCGTGCATCTGTCTCCAGTAGAAGAACAGGTAAAGGCAATAGCCGATAGCGGCGGCAGCGACGGTGAAGAACAGTGTATGAATCATAAGTTACCTCCTTTACATCAGCCTTTTATAAATATCCAGCATACTTCTGATCTGGTACTGCAGAAGCCAGGAAGCGTTGTTGTATTCCGGCGTCTGCTTTAGAACTTTAAACAGCGGCAGCACATACTGTTCCGTTTCCATGATCGTCCGGTAGATCCTGTCTCTGCTTAAACCCCAGGACATCGTTGTCAGGTTGTTGCAGCGGTCCACGCACTTGATCAGGGCGGCTTTCGGATCGGATGCGAGGTCCTTGTAGTAGGCTTTCATGATCGTTTCCCTGTTTTTGTCATCCTTTTCATGCGTCAGCAGTTTTACCAGCCGTTTTGTTTCTTCTCCGGTCGGAAGATCATCCAGCCTGTATTCCGTATCTTCCACAACATCATGAAGCAGACAGGCGGCAATCAACGCGTCATCATCAACTTCCATCGCAAAACAGTGACATGCCAGATTAAGGGGATGATAAATATAAGGAATATCCGACTTTTTACGGGTCTGCCCCTCGTGTGCCTTGATGGCGAAGTCCAGGGCTTTCAAGGTGTCGCGATACCCTTTCGCTCTGGCGGTGTGTTTCACGAAAGTCGCCATGTGTTTCCAGTCAAAGATATTTTTGTCCGTCGTAAAGACGTAATCCTCTCTGTTCTCTACCAGGGAAGAAACGGAAACTTCAAACAGTTTTGCCAGTTCCAGCAGATTGTACATATCCGGAAGCGCCTTGTCATTCTCCCAGAGCGATACCGCCTGATAGGAAACATTCAGTTTATCCGCAACCTGTGCCTGCGTCATATCGGCATCCTTTCTGGCCTTAGCGATCCTTTTTCCAATTGAATTCAATGTTTCGTTCATCGTCTTCCCTCCCTACATTTCCAGTATAGATTTTTATCCCTTATCCGGTAATGGAATAGCACTATAGTTACCAATAGAAAACTCAAGTAATACTTGAGTTCCCTTTTTATTATACGAAATATAGGCAAAATATGCAAATGAATGTGTGTACGAAAAAACCCAGGATATCCTGAGTTCTGCTGATCGTATTTACTCTTCTACGATATGAAGTATTTCTTTGAAAGAATCAATGCCGTAGGTGGTGTTAAAAAAGCGGTATTACCGCTTTAAAATACTTTCTATTTCTATTTATCCAGTCCTATTTCTCATATACGACTTCAAATTCTTCACATACCAGCTTCATCTTCTCATCGAAAGTCATATTTACCGATTCAAGCTCATCCGTAAAGAATTCCCGATGGACCTCGCGCCAGTATATCAGAGACCTGTCTCCTTCACCTTCCTTGAAAGCGTGTTCTGTCGATACCTTGTCAAAAGATTCAATATAGACCTTTGTCGTCCGGATGATACATACCGCTTCCTGCCTTGCATTCAGGATAACACTGTAATCCCCTTCTTTCGGAATCTCTTCCCCTTCCTGTTCATACAGAACAAGAGCCGAACAGGTTGCCGTCTTGATTCCTTTTCTTGTCAGTTCCGCCAGCTTATCCGGAGCACCGCCGAAAGCCCATGCTTCATAGGATCCCTGTAAACCCGACTTCTGCCACAATTCTTCAGCCGTCATATTCTTTCCCTTCTTTACCACATCTCTTCCAGATTCCCCTGGTCCTGGTAGTAGTCTTCCATCAGAACCACAAAGCTCCACTTGGACCGCTTTAAAAACTCTTCATGCGAATAAGCCGTCACATGCAGATCCCCTGTCCAGTAGGATTCACCGGTATAGATCTTTTCCTCATCCATTCCGATAACCATTCCGATATGTCCGATCAGACCGACAAAGTCTCCCGGTTTTACCTCATCGATATCAAGATAACGCAGATAGACCTTTTCACCCAGATCACTCAGATCGTGCGTGCCGGCTCTAGGACCCGATCCCAGATCGCCACAGTCGAATCCTGCGTTGTACAATACCTAGCTGATAAAACCGGAACAGTCAAATCCGTTACTGGAATACCTGCCCCTGCCGTATTCATAGATCTTGCATCCCCAGATCCCCGGACCCGTTCCGGATCTGCCGATTTCTTCTTTCTTCTCTTCTGAAAGATAAAGACCCTTGTGATAATATCTTCCCTCTCCATCAACTCCATAGGAATTACTTAATCTGCCGTTCTCAAAGAAATAATTCAGTTTATAAGGAAACTGCAGCAGAAGGAACCGCGCAGCAGCCACGACTCCCGCTCTCGTCCGATGACCGGCCTGTTTCACTTCATATTCCAGCACACTATCCAGAAACTCGTTCTCTTCTCTCGTATAATGTTCACAAGGCAGGAATTCTTTCTCCGCCAGAACAGGGATCGTATACAGATCCGAAACATGCACCAGATAGCCACTGCATTCTCCCTGTATCCTGACTGTTCCTCTTTTTACTCCTTTGATCGTATTCCCTTCAATGGAAACGATCTCTGTGTCCTGAGAGATATAGCGTCCTTCCGGAAGGACGCGTTCCTCACCGAAAGCCAGATAGATCTCTTCCTCAAAATGCAGTCTGCAGGCTGCAGGTACATCAACGGCAATCGTCTCTTCCAGTCTTAATGTTTCTGGCAGCGGCTCAACAGAAAGTTCTTTTTTTGCATAAAGATACAATCCTGAGAGAAATGAAAAAAGACAAAACATGAACAGGGAGATCTTTATGTCGTAACGTTCCGTCATACCGGTATTATATGATAACCGAATCAAAAACAAAAGAAATATAAAAACAGGTCTATACCTGTTTCATGATCTCCTTTCCCGTTTCATATTTATCCTGTTCAGGAATCGTAAAGATGATCCTGATCTCGTGATCCGGATGCTTCCTGCACCAGTCCTTACAGGCTCTCAGAGCCGTTTTCCAGGCTTTTTTCAAAGGATAACCGTAGATACCTGCCGAAATCAAAGGAAAGGCGATCGAAGAAATAGAATGCTCTAAAGCCAGATCCAGACTGCTGATGTAACAGCTGTAAAGAAGTGTTTCCTCGTCGTGGTTTCCATCTTCATAGATGGGTCCTACTGCATGAATGATGTAGGGACAAAGCGCAAAGCCCGGCGTGATCACCGCATTTCCCGTCTCGCATCCGCCGATGTCGTCACAGGCTTTCTGCAGTCTTGCAGCACCTGCGGCTCTGAAGATGGCGCCGCATACTCCACCTCCCTGTAAAAGACGGGAATTGGCAGCATTGACAACCGCTTGCGCTTCCGTGGCGGTAATACCTGTTTTTCTGATCTCTATCATTCCAATATCCTTTCCTTCTTCTATTCAATTATTTTATAAAAACATTCTGTATCAGCAGCATGTATGCAATAGTTCCTGACAGAATAGACAAAGCCGTTGAATGCTTCCATTTATATGTAACAACGACGATGACAACAGCGATCAGTTCCGGCAGAAATCCGCTGAATGTATTAAAACGGACATCTTTCAGACAGTACACCACCAGCATTGCCATGGCGCAGTACGGCAGAACGTTTCCCAGATACAGGATCGCTTCCGGAGTCTTTTTCTGAAACAGCAAAAAGGGCATGAAACGGATCATCATCGTACATAGAGCCATGACTGTAATCAGGATCCAGCTATGCATTGAAATTCCCCCTTATTCTTTTTAACAGGAACAGCATGCCCGTTATCATCAACATCGACCAGATAAGAAAACGTTCTTTTCCAAAAAGAAGCAGACAAAGAACGGTAATCAGAAAAGAAAGAACAACGGTCAGATGGTCCTTGTTTGTTTCCCACTGGCTTAATACAATAACGATGAACAGAGCGGTCATGGAGAAGTCGATACCGGTATAGTTGAAAGGAAGGACATCCCCCAGGATGGCTCCGATCAGGGAGCCTGTGATCCACCAGAGATGATGAAAAAGAGAAAGGTGGAAACAGTAAGTCTCTTTCTTTAGAGCGGAAAGATCTTTGCTGCAGACGATAGAAAAGGTCTCGTCCGTCAGAGCGAAAATATCATAAAGACGGTGTCTTTTTATCGTCCCGTATTCTTTCAGCATCCCTATTCCATAAAACAGATGTCGGATATTCACCATGACGGTCATCAAGAATGTGGTAATCACGGAGGCGGATCCACTCAGCAAATCAACCCCTGCAAATTGCATGGAACCGGCGTAGATAAATACGGACATAGCCAGCGTATGAAGAAAAGAGAAACCCTTGGCATCCATGAGAATACCAAAGCCCATTCCAAGAACCATATAACCCGGAAAGATCGTCAGAGAATCTTTGAATGCCATTTTTGTTTCTTTCTGCATTAAGTAAATTATAGGCCATTTCCGCTAATTGCATCAGGGAATTGCTTTGGAAACAGCCTTAAAGAAAGACAGGATTCGAATTACGAGATCTATTACCGGAAACTGCTGAAGGTGTGGGGATAATCATTTCAGATGTTGATCTTCCATCAAGGGACAGATCGTATATGACCCTGTGCAGTTTTTTTACCATCTCCGGTGTTATATTATCCGTGTAATCAAGTTAAGTCTCGCTTTCCTCTTTCTCCTTTCTGTGTTAGTCATTCTGTTTTTCCTTTCCTGAAAACCCCGGCAACGGGGTTTTCAACATAGAAAAGGATCCTTTCGGATCCTTTATTCATCAGCCTTGAAATTGTAGATCGGTTTCACCGTTTGAATGATCTGTGCAGTCGGAGTGATATTCTCGACAATATCTTTCATATCCTTATAGGCCATCGGGCTTTCATCCAGCGTATTACGGTTTACCGTCGTAGAGTAGATGCCCTCCATCTGCCTTTCAAACTCTTCTACCGACAAGGAACGGAAGGCTTCGTTCCTTGACATGATCCTTCCGGCACCGTGCGGTGCGGAACAGTTCCATTCCGGATTTCCTTTTCCGATACAGATCAGAGATCCGTCTCTCATGTTGATTGGGATCAGGAGTTTCTCCCCTTTCTGTGCGGATACGGAGCCTTTTCTCAAGATCATATTTTCGGTATCGATGTAGTTGTGTACGGTCGTAAACTGGTCGGTAACAGTCAATCCCATTCCCTCAACGATGATCTGCATCATCGTTTTACGGTTGATATCGGCAAATTCCTGCATGATCTTCATGTCGTGGATGTAGTCCTTGAACAGGCTGCCGCTTACATAGGCCATCTCCTTTGGAATGTCCGTCTTTGCCTCTTTCTTGATATCCTCCAGCATCGCTGAAATTTCTCCGCTTCTGCCCTGTGACTTCAGTTCATCGATCCTTTTCTGAATCTCTTCCTTTGTGACTCCGTTGATCTGCTGCCAGGCCAGACGCTGATAGATCTCGGCCACTTCCTTTCCCAGATGTCTGGAACCGGAATGGATGACGATGTAGAGAGTTCCTTTCTCATCTTTATCCACCTCGATGAAATGGTTGCCTCCGCCCAGAGAACCGATGGCTTTCAGTTCCTTTTCAAGGTGTTCCAATCTGCTGATGCATCTTAGATTAAAGACACGCACTTGGTCGGCATTGACGTGCTTCTTTTTGCGCACATTTATGCCCGAAGGGATCTGTTCATGGATCAGACGATCCAGTTTCTCAAGATCGATCTCCTTCTCTTTGATCATGACCGTTTCCATCCCGCAGCCGATATCAACACCGACCATATTCGGTGTAACCGCGCCATGCAAAGTCATGGTCGTTCCGATGGTACATCCCGCTCCCGCATGGACGTCCGGCATGATACGGATCCTGGAATCCTTGTATATCTCCATGTCACACAAGGCCTGCAGCTGCTGTAGCGCTGTTTCTTCTACGTTTGAAGTGTAAACGATCGCTTCGTTGTATTTTCCCTGTATCTTGTACATATTACTCCTTTCATAAATCCGTCCGATCTCAGGACGGGCCTAAGATTAGACGGTGATTCTTTCGTATCTTTCCGTATTCAGTACGGAAAGCATGTATTCATATGGCGTCATGTTGATTCCTTTGACCAGGGATTCGAATACGGCTGTCGACTGACCGGAAGCCAGCTGTACCCCTTTACGGTCAAAGGAAGCGTGATAAGTACTGTGACGCGAATTGACGTTCCAGAAGACCACGCTTGGCATCTCGTAACCGTTATCCTCGAACTGTTTCTTCATCAGGTCGTAGAACAGCCAGTTGCCGCTGACGCATCTGTCGATTTCCATGTCGGTAATGACGACGATGGAAGAAGGCATTTCCTCTTTCGGGGTCCGGTATTTGACTGCCGTATACAGCAGGAGCCGGAATGCGGCTTCAAGGTCCGTGTTCATCGCCCATTGGGCATTCGCAATGTATCGGATCTTCTCGAAAAGACTGTCGCCCTTGATGGTGACCAGTTCCGGCCTTGCGGAGAAGGTCATGAAGGTATTGGCAAAAGGACCTTTGTTTCTTTCGGCAAAATACATGGCCAGACCGACCGAAGTCGCCATCGGTCTGCCGGACATTGAACCGGAAACATCGGCCATGACCAGAAAGCTGTTTTCGCCTTCGATGTAATTCGGTAAGGCCTTCCACTGTTCCTCAAGGACCTTGTCCACACCTTCCGACTGATAAAGATATTTTTCAACGATATCGTAAGGATAAAGGACGGAAGAATTTATTTTCTCTTCGCCTCTTTCAACCTTGCTTACGAACTCGTCGAAACGTTCTTCATCATGACGCCGGAAAGCTTTGCGGTAGTTGTTCATGGCTTTGGAAGGAACTTCCGGATAGATAATATCTTCCCAGTTCTTTGCAGACATATCGACTTCAACTACATTCAGATACTTACGCAATACCGCAAGGGTCTTCCGGTATTCCCGCTCGGACATGCCGAAGCTTTTCGCCAGATATTTGCCTTTTCTGACCGTCTCCCTGTTAGAAGTATTGACGGAAGGAAGCCATTTCGCCAGTAAAGATACAGGCTCCATTTTCTTCATACCGGCCAGGTCTTCCTTAAGCTGTTTCTTCAGCAGCGGAACGATGACATCCGCTGCATCGTCCAGCAGATAGACCAGATCGTCCCATCTTCCGTAATCGGCAACGTATTCCAGATTCTTTCTGAAGATATCGGGATAGTTTTCAGCCAGATACTTCAGCATCAGTCTGCCGGTACGTCTTTCCCCCAGACCGCCTCTGACATCTCTGGTATAGAAAGCCAGTTTTGTCGCAACAAGCTTATCTTTCACCATGGCTTTTGAGAACAGGGCGATGATTTCCTCGTCTTCTCTCTCGCGCATTGCGCCGGAGACGGCAAAAAGATCAACCAGGGCGTCTGACGTGCTGTTTAAAGCCAGAGCGTCGTTTTCGGTTAGTGTGTAGTTCTGTTCCTTTCTGATGTTATCGAATAAAGTCATGGTTTTTACCTCCTTATGATTCTTAGACACGGCACTACGGGTGTTGCGTTTTTCCGGTTTTCTAGATGGTGCAAACAGTTTGTTGCAAGTGCCGTTATACAAGATGCCATATTCGTTCATTTATGAGATGAATGTCACTAAGATTGCTGCAGGCATCTTTGTTTCAAGACGTTGTTATGATCGCGGGATTCGAACCCGCCTGTCCCTGACTGCAAGTCAGGTGCTTACCGCTTAGTCAGATCTCTCAAAAGATTGCTGTTAACGTCTTTCATTCCAGACACCATAGTTCCTTTACAAGAGGTTTTGCTGTCGGTGTCTGATGTCCCTTGGGACAATTTCATCATAACAGGAGTCATATTTATAATAAATTGTCAGTTTCTCAAATTACTTGACCACCTGTTTTATCATTTTTTATGGTTTTTTTACATAGATTTCTTTATTTCTTGACCACCTTTTGTGTACCATAAAGGTATATGAAGGCAGAAACATGGAAGAAAAGATCAAAATATACATACCGGAAAGCGTCAACAGTATCCTATTAAAGGACATGGAACTCTTTGAATTCTTCAAAAAGGACGGTTCCTTGAATAAAAACGAGTTCTACAACACTCTGATCGTCAACTACTATGAACAGTACGAAGAAAACCAGAGTGCGATCTTTTCTCATATCATCGGCAGCATTTCCGAAAAGTCATCCCTTACGGAAACGGAGGCCAAGGACATCGCCGCCGACATCCTGCAGTACGTGGATGTCCGAACCTATCAGCTGGACAGACAGAAATACGACGTGGCGATTGCCATGAAACCGACCCGGAAATCCTCCGACGATATCGAATACATCCAGAACTGTCTGCTAGGCAATTCCACGCTATCCAATTATTTCCGTAACATGTTCGCATCCTATTCCCTGCTGCCTCAGGACAAACGGGAGACGATCATTTTTAAGCAGAATTTCGACCTGATCAGGGAAGCTATTGAAGAAGACAGGAAGGTTTATTTCACTACTGTCAAAAACACTGCACCGCACATTATGTCTCCGTATACGATCGCCAGTTCCAGAGAGGAGCTTTTCAACTATCTGATCGGTAACTACAAAGACCATCCCTACAGTTTCCGCATTTCCCGGATCCGGCAGGTCAAGATCCTGAATGAATCCAGGGATATGCCGGAAGGACTCGTCAGAATTTTCGAATGGATGGAAAAGTTCGGTCCGCAGTTCTCCTACGACATCAAGAAACCGAGAACGCCGATCATCGTCAGACTGACGGAAAACGGCAGACGGCAGTTCCGTTCCATGTATCTGCATCGGCCTTCTCCTTTCAAGATCGAGGAGGATCTCTACTATTTTGACTGTTCCCGTTCCCAGGCTTTCCAGTACTTCTCCAGACTCGGAAGCAACGCGACCGTACTGAAACCTGAAGACCTGGCCGATGATCTGTACAGGTTCTATTCCATGGCGGAAAGAAAATACCGGAAACTTGTCAGAGAAGAACCCGGAAATGAATGACGGATTCTTTGCTGAGACTTGAACACAGATCTGCAGATTCAAAGTCTGCTGTCCTTCCTTTAGACGACAAAGAAACGTGGTGCACAGGGAAGGAATTTGCACCTTCACAGAATTAACGGGAGTTTTACAGACTCTTGAGCTCACTCGTGCTCAGCCTGTCCATGGTCAGTGTGACAGGATTCGAACCTGTGGTCTCATGGTCCCAGGCCATGCGCTTTGCCAAGCTAAGCTACACACTGATGATTGGCGGTCTATACGGGAATTGAACCCGTATCCGGTGATAGACAGTCACCTATCTTAGCCGTTAGACGAATAGACCACTGGTTCCAGATCAGGGAGTTGAACCCTGTTCCTGCGGCTTATGAGACCGCGACAGATACCGACCTTCCATCTGGTATATGGTAATGCCACCGGGACTTGAACCCGGATTGCAGGATTGAAAATCCTGTGACCTGACCTTTCGTCGATGGCATCATGGTAGAAGCTGATGGACTTGAACCAGTCAACTGACGATTATAAGTCGCCTGTTTTTCCTTTAAACTAAGCTTCTGCTGGGGTATTGTAACGGTACTGCCCCGTTTCTTTCGCGGTCACAACGCGACGTACTGCTTCTATACGAACAACACCATATGGCTTCGGGTGACCGACTCGAACGGTCATCCTATGAGTCAGAGTCATAGATCCTGCCATTAGAAGAACCCGAATCCCGGAGAGCCCTGGGTTCTCATTTTTCTTTTACAATGATCTCATCGATCGTCATCTGAAACAGTTCTGACAGCACCGCCAGATTATCCACAGTTGGCAGTGCTTCACCCCTCTGCCACTTGAAGATGGCCTGAGGCGTGTTGAAGCCCATCGCTTCCTGAATCGCTTTAATCGAAAGACCTTTTTCTTTTCTTAAGCGGGAGATATTGTTTCCCGTTTTGATCATGTTGATCCTGACTGCTACAAACACAGCAACCATCTCCTTTCAAACAAAAACCGCTTGTTATTGTTTTCTGCAACAGCCAAGCGGTCATTATTCTTCGGAATAATCAGGTTCGTTTATATCAAAAACGCAGACACACTGAAGCAGAAACGTCATCAAAAACGCCATCATCATATATAGGGCTGATAGCCTGCTGTTCTTCGTGCTGTGAATAGAATCGCATGTTTCTGTTTAAGTTTTGTTTCAGCATGTGTTTCCTCCTTTACGGGAATACTATAACATAATTTTCAGAAAAGGGAAGTATACCTGTGGTATATCATTCCTCAATGATCCCGACATTCTTGGGAGTACAGATAAAGACATCCTGCTGCAGTTTGACAATTGTTCCTTCCCTGGCCATGGCTACACCGGACATAAAGTCAAGAAATCTTTGTTTCTCAGGTGTTTTCATTTCTTCCGTATGGATGATGATCGCCCTGCCGTTCTTGAGATGATCGCAGATCTTTCCGGCATCCATGAAGGCTTTCGGACGGACCACGATCAGAAGATATTCGATCGGACCGTTTCCTTCCTGATAATCTCTTGTGATGTCTCCTGTTCCTTCCCCTTTCTTCTTTTCAGGATCAGGTTCAAAGATTGTATCGATGATTCTGCTTAGAATGCCCTTCTTTTCTTCTTCCATTTTAGTTCTCTCCTAATACAAACAGTCTGTCATTCTTATCAAACAGTACTCTTTCATTTGAATCGGGATTCAGATGAACAGCGCCATGATTGCTGTAACCTAAAAGTGTGTAGCCGTAGGACAGGACGATCTGTTTCAGTCCGTTATAAGAATAATCATGCCTGGTCTGCAGATTAAACAGATGGATGGACTTGGAATACAGTTCGTTCCCTTTCTTGGAAAGCAGTTCATTCAGGATCTCCTCCAGATCCGGATTCTCGGAAATCTGGGCCAGCAGCAGAGAAGCGATATTCGAACCGACGATATAGTCGATCTTGCTGTTTTTCATAGAAACGTTGTAGGAGTTTTCCATGTTCAGTTCAATCGTGATGTTGTAGTCGTAGCCGTAGAGTTCCTTTAAATTCATCAGTTTTAAAAGGAGAAGGATATTATTGATGTCAGCGTCTTCTTTTTCCATGTTTCTGTCGATCAGAATGACGATATGATCGGCATCTTCGGCGAGCTGTTTCAGATCTTCTTCGTAGTCTCCTTCGTAACGGACAATCTTCTTCATCTTGTTTTTCCTGATCAGTTTATCTACCGTCTCTTCTTCATCTGATACGATCGTGATCTTCTCGACTTCATTAGGCAGCTCTTTCAAGATCGTATTCAGCATGACGTTTGAACCGAAGATCAGGACTTTCCCTTTCGGTTCCGTTCGGATTTCCGGCAGATCCCGTTCATTGACGTTCTTTTCGAGCTCTTCCGTAACCTCATAAGAACCTCTGCTTTCTTCAAAGAAAACCAGATCGTCTTCAATATCGACATTCATATCCTTGTCCGGATTCAGAATCGTCTTTCCTCCTTTTCGGATCCCTACGATAGAAGCCTTGTTCAGACATTTGGTGATCTCCATGACATTTTTGCCGATGAGACGGTAATCTTTCTCGAAATAGAATTCGTTTTCTTCAAAATTCAGCAGTTCCTTAAAGGCGATCGAAAGTCCCGGCTCCGTCGAAGTATGGGCGACGATCTTGGCCATGATGTCGTCCGTTTTCAGCATAATGATGTTTTTCTTATCGATCTTGTTTTTCGGCAACATGTGCTTCTCATCGGTCACACAGGCGACGATACGGCCTCTGAATTCCGGATATTCCTTACGGATACACAGTACCGCCAGAATGGCTTTTATTCTTCGGTTGTCATCCAGGGCATTGACGACGATCACATCGGCTTTTTCGATTGAGCAGCAGCGCAGATCGTTGGTATTGGTGATATCGCCGTTCCTGCAGATCACTTCGATGTTCTTTGGGATCTCGACATTGTTCTGCAGATCCTGTTCCAGATCCGGCTTTTCGATATCCGTACAGATAACGATACATCTTTTCTTTTCTCCGGTCGCCAGGATCAGCTGTCTTAACAGACCGTGTTCCCCGATGTTATAGCCGAGAATCACGGTATGGCCATTCTCCAGAACCAGGGAATTTCCCTTGCGCAGATCATTCAGTTTCTCTTCAATGCCGCTGCTGACAACACCGATCAGAATACTGGTAAACAGCAGTCCTGCCAGAGCCGTCAGTGTATTCAGAACGATATAACCGATACCGCCGTCTTCACTGGAAGGCATTTCAGTATTGATGGTATTCGCCAGAGAATCCCAAAAGGCGGGGAAGATACTGTCCCTGAGTTTGAACAGAATAGCCAGAACAGAAACAAATACAATGACCGAAAGAACGGCCAATGTCAGAAGAACGATGATACTCATGGTTCCTTTCGCCATTTTCTTGTCCAGCCAGTATTTGAAACGGTCTGTCAACGAGGCATTCTTAATCGTTTTGCTATGATTGTATTCAGACATTTTGTGTTACTCCTGTTTTCATTATAACAGATAGAACCTGTAGTCCTTTTTAATATAAAAGATCAGATGAATCTGATCTTTTGTTGCAGGACATTTACTTTTTCCTTTTCTCGTAGTCTTCCGCGATCTGTACACTCCAGTCCTCTGCGATACAGCCGCAGGTTCTGTGCATTTTAACGGCATCCGATAGTACTTCATAGTTCTTCTTTGTTCCCTTGGAATCGCTGTGAAACCTTACCGCCCTGTCTTCTTCGATCCCGTAGCGTTTCGCCGTTTCTACCGCATCGATGTTGGCTGCCAGGAAGAGGAATTCCCAGCCTTTCTTTTTCTGCCGAGAGACCATTTTCTTGACATCGTCGGATGAATACCGGGTCGAAGCATTCTCCATGCCGTCGGTTATGATCACAAAGATCGTTTTCTCCGGGACATCCTCTTTCCGGATGTATTTGTGGACATTCCGGATGTGATGGATGGCGTCTCCCATGGCGTCGATCAAAGCCGTCGTTCCGGAAGGGAAGTAGTCCTCTCTGTCCATCTTTCTGATCTCTTTCAAAGAGACCCGATCATAGACTACTTTACTGGTCTGGTTGAACAGGACAGTCGAAACCAGACATTCTCCGTCCACTTTTTTCTGTTTTTCCACGAAAGAATTGAATCCGCCGATCGTGTCTTCCTCCAGACCGCTCATCGATCCGCTTCGATCTAAAATAAATACCAGTTCTGTTAAATTCTTATTCATTATCTACCTCCTTAAAATGTGACCGTATTTCTACAGTCACATCATAAGATTTATCGGAAAATGAATGGTCGTTTGGGAAACGACATTTAACAGCCCAGTGTTTTCTGATCCTGTTCGAACAGGATCTCGTTGACCTGATAAATATTGTAGATCCTGTGTTCAATGCAGTAACGGATAATCAGATCGAATTTGATCGCTTTCGAAAGAACATAACCTGCTCTCTCCAGAAGGATATTCGTATCTTCCATGTTCAGTCTCATTCCGATAGCCAGAGCTACGGCTGTTTCTTTCTTTGGCCGGTAGTTCTTCGTATTCTTGATGTGGTTGAAGTGTTTCCGGTCGATGTTGGCCTTTTTGTATACCTCGGGATCCGGCAGTCCCCTCTCGTCGATCATACGGATCAGACATTCCGAAAAGGATTCATCCGGTTCAAATTTTTCTTCTTCATAAACGTATTCTACCGATGTTGTATATTTTGGAACAACGGCATCTTCTTCGTAAAGTCTTCCCGCCTGCTCCGGCATCATTCCATCGACAAAAAACGTATCCTGATATGTTTTCCTTGCTTTCTTTGCCGTGTGATGGGCCGATGAACGAAGCTGTCCGTCCAGATAGTCTTGAATATCGAGATATAACCTGTTGGCAGTATCAAAGGATTCCTTGTCGTAAACCAGCAAAGAAACCTTCATTTCATTGTCATTCAGGAAATCCGTAATCGTGTCGGTAGCGATTCTTAACGCCTGACCTTTCGGGAAAGAAAAAGATCCTGAAGCAATTAAGGGAAATACGATCGACTCCAGTTTCTGTTCTTTGGCGATATTCAGACATCTCCGGTAACAGGAGGTCAGCAGCTCCACTTCCTGATGTTTTCCGTCTGTGTAGTTTGGACCGCAAGTATGGATGATGTAACGGTATCCTTTCAGGTCGAAGGAATCGCTTAAAACGGCCTCTCCTGCCGAAATATGACCAATGCCGAAACAGAATTCATCAAGCTTTTCTCCCGACAGTTCATGGATGATCCTGTCGACCCCTCCGGAGCCGGATAAAAAGACATCCGTCGGACAGACGATCGCATCGGCACTGATGTTTCGGATATCGTTTCTGCTGATTTCCAGTGGCATAATTTTCTCTTTTCTTTCTATTCAAATCATACATCATTCAATATGCCGTATGCTATAACGAATGACGGATCCGAAGTCATCGATAAATTTTTTCCTTGCCGGTATCGGTCTCTTTTCCTTAAAGATCATTAGACATCAGAAGAAAAAGGTAATATAATACCGAGAATGGAGGTAATACTATGACTAGACTGATTTACATGTTTATTCAACTGATCTCAAAACTTCATTCGAAGCTTCTTTCCATAAATTACAATCACGGCTACGATCTCTCCGATAAACAGCTGCATTTCCTGATTATCGGATTCTTCGGGTTCTGTATGCTGATGGTAATACAGCCGGTCATCAAGTGGCTGTCAAAGCATCATGCCGAACTGATGATCACTTTCATTTATGTATTCTCCATCGTTATTGTAGTCAGTTTTGCGATCGAACTGGGACAGGCTTATTCCGGAACAGGTGATATGGACTTTTACGACATCGCTTCCGGCATCCTGGGTTTCTTTGTCTTTTTCGGAATCTACCTGATCGGTTATCTGCTATACGGGATCTATAAAAAGAAGACTGTCTGATCTATTCCGCGATCTGGGCGATCAGCAGTTCCTGATTCATGAATCGGATGATGCATAAAGCATCATCTTTTATTTGGTCGTAGACTCTTCCTGCCGAACAGGTTCCTCTCATAACCGAGTAGACCGAGTTGGCCACATAGCCGCATTTCATCTGGTCTTTCAGTACGACAATAGCTTCATCGTCGTAAAGATTGTTTCTGTCTTTCTTGAGTGTCAATAGATCTCCCGGTTTAAGAAAAGCTGCACTGTTAAAATCATCCAGATGGCTGATCGTAATGAATATGTTTCTTTCTTTCATGGCTAAAACCTCATCTGTAACCGGCCTTATTCTAAAAAGGGGAAGATGCAAAAAAAACGACAGGGATGCTAAAATGAAGAAAAGAGGAAACGATCATGGCAGAAAAGAAGCACAGCGTTCTGGCTTTACTGGAGATTTTGCGAAAGTATTCCGACGAAGATCATATTTTAAGTCTAAA
This sequence comes from Erysipelotrichaceae bacterium, assembly GCA_017432885.1. Classification (GTDB taxonomy): domain Bacteria; phylum Bacillota_I; class Bacilli_A; order Erysipelotrichales; family Erysipelotrichaceae; genus Colivicinus. Next base: position 47,669 of record JAFRIE010000013.1, read on the forward strand.
AGAAATACAGAGGCATCTGGAGAACGAATACGGTACGGTTCTGGATCGAAGGACAATCTATACCAATCTGGATATTCTGGAAGATTTCGGCTACGAGATCAGTGATTTCGAGGATAACGGAAAGGGATACTTTCTGGTTCAAAGGGAATTCGACAAGGGAGAAATCCTGCTTCTGGCGAATGCCGTTCATGCATCACATTTTATTTCAGCGAATCAGTCCGCTTCCCTGATCAACAGGCTTCTGGAAACGCAAAGCAGATATGTGAAGGCCGATTTCAAGGACAAGGTCTTTATGCCCAATCCGGTAAAAACGATGAAGCGGCAGCTTCTTTACAACCTGGAGACCGTTTCTGACGCAATCAGAGACAGCAGACAGCTGCAGTTCAAGTATCTGCGCTACGACAGCAGAAAGAAACCGGTACCCCGCAGAGAAGAACCTTACATCGTCGAACCGCGTTATATCGTCTATGCCGATGCCAGACCCTACATGATCGTCACCAGCGAAAATCATCCGGGATTCATTCATTACCGGATCGACAGGATGGCAGATGCCAGGATCCTCACTGAAAAATCCAGGCCGCTGCCTAAAAGATCCGATCCCTACGACTATGCCAGAAACAAACTGTTTATGTATTCCGGGGATACGGAAACGGTCTCCTTCCGATGCAGGAATGAAGTCATGGATCATATGATCGATATCTTCGGTCCGGAACTGACTGTTCTACCGGAAGACGGGGAACACTTCCGGATCCGGGTAAAAGTTCCTGCCCAGGGAGCCCTGTATCTGGCACAGCAGTTCATGGACAGTATTACGATCATGGAACCGGAAGATCTGAAAGAAGAGTTTAAGGCGAAACTGAGGGAAGTCAGAAAGAGATATGCATAAGAGACATGTCTCTTTTTTTATTCTGCTATAATAGGGAAAATGACGGAGGTATCATATGGAATTTGATCTGTCGAAAAAATACTGTTACTACTTTAATGAAATATCGAAAATCCCCAGAGGAAGCAGAAACGAAAAAGCCATCAGTGATTATGTTGTTCTTTTGGCAAAGAAAAACGGCTACGCCTGGAAGCAGGATGAAGTATATAACGTAATCGTCGAGAAGCCGGCTTCTGCGGGATATGAACACAGCGAGCCGGTCATTCTGCAGGCGCATATGGACATGGTTTGCGAGAAGAACCGGGATGTCGAGCACGACTTTGAAAAGGATCCGCTGGATCTGTATGTCGATGAAGAAGGCTGGCTGCATGCCCGAGGAACGACATTGGGTGCGGATGACGGCATGGGTGTCGCCTACATGCTGGCGATCATGGATGACAAAGATTTAAAACATCCGGCTCTGCAGCTCGTCTTTACGGTCATGGAAGAGATCGGACTTTACGGTGCTGCAGCCCTGAAGAAAGAAGATCTTCATGCCAGACGCTACATCAATCTGGATTCCGGAGGAGAGAACCAGACCAGTGTAACTTCTTCCGGCGGCGCAAGAACCGAGATCACAAGATCTTTACATTTTACCGGAAACAGGTCAAATACCTACTGTCTGAAAGTCAGGGGACTTCAGGGCGGACATTCCGCCTCCTGTATCCGTCTGGAAAGAGGCAATGCCATTCTTTTGGCCGGAAGGATCGCGGAAACACTGAATTGCCGTTTCCGGGATCTTCGACTGGCAGACTATAACGGAGGCATGAAATTCAATGCCATACCAAGAGAAACAGATCTCGTTTTTGCCAGCGATGCAGATGAAAAACAGCTGAGAGAAGAAACCGACAGGATCGCAGGACAGATCAAAGAAGAACTGCAGTATTCCGATGCCGGTTTCAGGGTAAAACTGGAAAGCGTAGAAACGGCTTCTAAAGTCTTAAGCGCCGAAGATACGGCAGAGATCCTGGAATTCCTTTTCGTGCTGCCAAACGGTCTGCGACATTCTTCCATGGCCATTGAAAACCTGACTGTGGCTTCCTTAAATGCCGGAGTCGTCCGGATCGAAAACGATATCCTGTATCTTGATGACCTGGTACGCAGTGCCCTGGCATCTCATGGCGATGAGGTCCTCCATCAGCTGCAGCTTCTCTGCAGACGATACGGGTTTGGCTTCAGGATCATCGACCGTTACTACGGATGGGATTATGCCAAGGATTCTCCATTGCGAGAGATCCTAAGAGATGTCCTGAAAGAAAAAGGCATAGAGATGAAAGAACGTTCTACCCATGGAGGACTGGAATGCGGGATCTTCAAAGGACTGATTCCGGATCTGGATATCATTACCTACGGTCCGATCGAGATCGGCGAACATACCCCGGAGGAGAAACTGAATCTGGCATCCTTCGATCGAGCCTACGTTAATCTGCTGGAAGTATTAAAAAGGTGTAAATAAAAAGTGCTGTTAATAGCACTTTTTTTAATCTTCCAGTTCTCTGCACTTTTCCAGCAGTGAAATGATCGGGAGATGCTGAGGACAGACACTTTCACACTGACCGCACTGGATACAGTCGCTGGCCTTGCCTTTCCCGGTCGTGACGATCACATATTCTCTCTTGGTCCTGAATTCCGGAGATCCCTTTTTTCTGTTTTCTACAGCAAAGATATCAGGAATCGGAATTCCCATCGGACAGCCTTTTGTACAGTATCGGCAGGCGGTGCATGGAATGGACTGATCTGCATCGATCGCTTTCTGGGCTGCCGTGATGACCTGTTTCTCTGCTTCGTTTAAAGGCTTAAAATCTTTCATGTAGCTCAGATTGTTTTCCATCTGTTCCAGGCTGCTCATGCCGCTTAAAACCTTGAAAATCCCTTCCTGTGAAGCTACAAAACGGACTGCCCAGGATGCATAGGACGCATCAGGATCTGCCTCATTCAGGATCTTCTTGACACTTGGGATAGGATCTGCCAGAATGCCTCCCTTGACCGGTTCCATGACGATCACCGGTTTGTTATGGGCTCTGCAGATCTCCAGGTTTTCTCTGGACTTGACACCCGGATTCTCCCAGTCGGCATAGTTGATCTGTAACTGAACAAAATCGACATCCGGATGCTTCTGCAACAGTTCTTCCAACAGTTCCGGATCGGCATGGAAAGAGAAACCGTAGTGTCTGATCAGTCCCTGTTCCTTCAACTGCTTCGCATAATCCCAAATGTGATATTCATCATACTTCTGATAGTTTCCTCTCTGCAGGGCATGTAAAAGGTAATAATCCAGATAAGTGGCCTGTGTTCTTTCCAGGGAAATATCAAATTCCCTCTTGGCATCTTCTTCGCTGCTGATATCCGGTGAACACATCAGCTTGCTGGCAAGGGTATAGCTGTCCCGCGGATAGCGCTCCACCAGAGCCTGACGGATCGCTTCTTCCGATCCCGGATAGGCATAAGCGGTATCAAAGTAGGTTCCCCCGGCTTCTATGAACAGATCGACCATCTTTTTGGTCTGTTCTACATCAATCGTTCCATCTTCCAGTTTTGGCAGTCTCATCAGTCCAAAACCGAGTTTTAGTCTGTTCTCATCCATAATAAATCCTTACCTATTTCTTCCACTTACCCAAAAGATAACGCATCTCGGCACCCTTGGAGATATTTCCATCGACTTTCATCTGACCGTTTACAAACAGTTTATCTGCTGATACTGTTCCGTTCGCCATGTTGTAGAGATTATCGAAACTGGTAGATATCGTCACATCCGCACCATAGTAGCTGTACGGCTGCATCTCCATACCCTGCTTCGTACATTTGACGTAGAAAGTTCCCTCACCAGGTCCTTCGATACGGATCTGGGCAACATTCCGATAATCGTCATCCTGTTTTGAAAGATAGGCTTTACGGTATTCTTCCAGATCTCCATAGGCGACCTTCAGAACTTCATAGGCATCTTCAAAAGTGACGTTCGGATCATAGCCGCTGCCGCAGATATCCGCATACATCTTCATGTAGGTCTGTGCGGAACGGTCCCAGGAGAAGTCTTTTCTCATACAGCGGTCCCGGATCGTCTTAAAGACATCGTTACGCGCAAAGTAGACCTTGATTGCTTCATCGATCGCCAGCATTAGTGATTTCGCATCATAGGAGGCAAAGGAGAAACCATCTCCGATTCCATCGAAGTCGGAATACGGACGAATCGTATCCTTGAGTCCTCCGGTCTCATGGACGATCGGCACGGTTCCATAGCGCATGGCCATCATCTGGGAAAGACCGCATGGTTCAAAGGAAGAAGGCATCAGGTAGAAGTCCGCTCCCGCAAAGACTTTGGCAGCCATTTCTTCGGTATACTGATCCGAAAAACCGAACTGTCCGGGATATCTGTCCCTGCATTCATAGAAGTAATTGACATAGCGTTTTTCACCCTGGCCGAAAATGACGATCTGTATCCCTTTTTTCATCAACTCCGGCAATATCTGACAGATCAGGTCAACGCCCTTCTGTTCCACCAGTCTGGCCACCACCGCAAACAGAGGCCAGTTCTTTTCTTTTCTTAAGCCGAACTGTTCCTGAATATATTCCTTGCATTTCTCTTTTCCCCGTTTGTTTCTGACCATGAAATTGGCCGGAATACGCGGATCGCTTGCCGGATCATAGTGGGCAGGGTCGATACCGTTAAGAATACCGTACATCTTGGATTCGATCATATCGCAGACACCTTCCAGACCTTTGCCGAACTGCGGCGTATGAAGTTCTCTGGCATAAGTAGGCGATACCGTCGATACCGCGTCCGCCATCAGCATTGCTCCTTTCATCAGATTAATATCGGATCTTCCCTGGTAATCATAGGCAAGACCTCCTTCATACCATCCCGGATCCAGGGCAAACGTGCTTGTCAGTTCGGAAGCCCCATACTGTCCCTGATAGGCAATGTTGTGGATGGTAAAAACCGTCTTGATATTCCGATATCGTCCATGAAGAGCCTGGTCATCTTTAAGATACATGACACACAAGGCGCTTTCCCAGTCGTTGCAGTGCAGAATGTCCGGGATGAAACCGATCTGATCCATTGAATCGATCACTGCCTTGGAGAACCAGGCAAAACGGAAACGGTCATCGTCGTAGCCGTATAGCCTGTCCCGGTGAAACAGATCCATGTTATCGATGAACCAGACCGTAACACCGGATAAAACTGTTTTAAACAGACCGCAGTAAAGTGTCTTCTCGCCTAAAGAGACGGAAAAGTCTTTTACATATTCACATTCCTTTTCAAAACGGTCCCTGACACATTTGTAGTAGGGTGTAATGATCTCGACTTCATTGCCGCATTTTAACAGTGCCGGAGGAAGAGAGAAAGCCACATCCGCCAGACCTCCTGACTTCGAGTACGGCGCACATTCGCTGGTAACAAACAGGATCTTCATATTTCATTCTCCTTGTATGATGATTGACATTGTTTTGTTTCTTATATTGTATCACTGAATACGGTGCCTTAAGAGGCATACATAAAGAAAGGACTGTTTGAAAAGAATGAAAAAAGAGCTGACGCTCTTTTGTGTAAACGTTGTCTATAGTTTTACGGTTCTAGGAGCTTCCGTAAAGGAATAGAAAGTCGCTTCCGCTTCCTCAAAGTACAGGACAATGGTATTGTCATCATTCTCGTCGTACATGCCTCTAAGACTCGGATTCTTATCCAGCATGTCTTTCTTGGCCTCTACTCTGTCATCCGGAATCAGCTTTCCTGTCAGTCTAAGCCATCTCCCGTCCTTGAAGCAGCAGATCTCCGCCTTTGGATCCACCAGAAGCTGTCTGTAACAGTCCTTCTTCTTTCCGGTCTGAATGTAGAGTTTTCCTTCAAACTCTTCCGCCGTACCGAACGGCCTTACTCTAGGCTGATCGCCCTCCAGTGTTGCCAGATAATAAACACCGCACGACTTGATAAAATCCAATACTTCTTTCATTTTTATTCTCCTGTCTTTACTGTAAGTTTATATTCACCCGATGCGTAGGAAGCCACAAAGTTTCTGATCAGTTTAAGCGCATTGTCATTTGCCTTATCCAGAATGCCTTTCTCGATCGCTTTTTCTTCTTCCGCATGGATCAGCTCCGCAAAAGAGACCGCATAATCCTGCGGATCGATCGGATTCAGAATGTTGTTTTTAACTTCATAGAAAACATAGCTGTCCGGATCGATGACAGAACTCAAGATCCTGGCCTGAGGAAGGATGACTGTCAGTTCTTTCTTCTCCGTATCTTTTTCTACCCTGACTGCAGAGAAATCAATACCTGCCTTGATCTCTCCGTCATAACTGTAAGAAAAACTGTTGGTCGTAAGCGGAATATCGTGGATGAAATTGATTCCGATACTGGTAAGATCGATCTTCTTGGTACTTTCTACCGTCTCCACGCGGGAGAAATAGTATTCCGCCGTATTCAGCTCACCCAGTTCCCGGATCCCCGACTGCAGCGTTTCTCCTAAGACCGTCATTTCTTCCTGAATGATCCCTTCCTTATCGGTAGCCATCGGATCCACTCTTTTGGAGTATACCTCAAAATACCACCACGATCCGCCGATGCAAAGTATCGCCACCAGGAGCAGCAGTTTTATCACGTTCTTGATTTTCATCGATTACTCCTTTAACAGTTCTTTACCGATGGAGAATGCCTGTCCGGCCTTTTCACCGACTGTATAATACCCGTTTTGAAACTGGTCGAACATCAGGGCATTCAGCCTATTCACGTCGACTTTCCCGTTTTCACTTAACACTTTCTCATCTGCAGAAACATTCACGATCTTTCCGACAACGCCAAAGATGCTTTCGGTTTCTATGATTTCAAACAGTTCACATTCCATGACCAGCGGGAATTCTTCGACGACCGGTGCATGTACATGTGTGCTCTGCACAGCATGGAGACCGCTTATCTCGAACTTGTCTTTCTTCTGATTGGCTGAAACCATGCCGAAATAATCCGCTTCTTTCATATGCGCTACATCGGCCAAAGCTACCGTAAAAGCCTTGTGCAGGCGAATGTTTGCCGTTGTTTTATGAGTCTCTGTCAGCGAGAGGATGATCTTGTCGTAATCACAGATCTGCCCCCAGGCTGCATTCATAACGTCTACTTTATCTTCTTCATCGTATGTGCCGATCATCAATACCGGCATAGGGAATACTGCAGGAATAGCACCCAGATCTTTTTTCATCTCAAATACCTCCTAATTCAATATTAACAAATTTTTATTTGGAATATGTTAAAGTTAATTTGACCTAAGGAGAACATAATATGAGCGAAGTGTATCAAAAATGCAGTGAAGCAGCCGCCTATATCAGGACCTGCTTTGACGCACAGGGAGCTATCGGACTGATCCTGGGATCGGGACTGGGAGAACTGGGTGATGAGATCGAGGATGCCGGAATCGTCAACTATGCGGATATTCCAAACTTTCCGGAAACGACCGTTCCGGGACATGCCGGTCAGCTGATCTGCGGAAAACTGAATGGCGTAAAAGTCCTGTGTATGAAGGGACGTTTTCACTTCTACGAAGGACATGACATGCAGACGGTAGCGATGCCTGTGAGGGTCATGAAACTGCTGGGCGTGAAAGCGGTGATCGTAACCAATGCGGCAGGGGGCGTCAACAGGACATTCAAGCCGGGAACCTTGATGTTTATCGATGATTTTATCAACTACATGGGTGATAACCCGTTATACGGACCGAATGCCGATGAGTTCGGACCGCGTTTTCCGGACATGACCAAGGCAATCGATGAAGAATACAATCGTTTGGGTAAAAAGTGTGCTGAAGAACTGGGTATCGAAGCCAGAAGCGGCGTCTACATGTCTTTCCGGGGGCCGAACTTTGAAACACCGGCAGAAATCAGGTTTGCGGAAACGATCGGTGCAGATGCGGTAGGTATGTCTACGGTGCCGGAGATCCTGGCAGCCAGACACTGCGGTCTTAGACTGATCGGCATTTCCTGTATTACCAACATGGCGGCAGGCATTACCGGAGAAGAGCTGTCACACGAAGAGGTCCAGGAGACGGCCGATCGGGTCAAGGGACAGTTCAAGCAGCTGATCAAAGAGATCGTCGGCAGAATGTAAAGAAAAAGCCATAGATCATTGATTTATGGCTTTTTATTTGAATGCGATATAATGAAACCACGATGATACAGGATATTGACCCGAACAGATACGATGTTTCCTATAAACCATGTCAGGTGGAAGATGACGACTTTGTTTTTCTTTTCAACCGGAACAGACAAACTGTTCTATTCCATAATGACATTGCCCGATACAAAGATCTTAAACATCGTCTGATTTCGGTGCAGTACCTGTTCTCGATCGACGAAGAACGGTTCTTCCTGGGTGTACAGAAAGATGAAGATTTTGAATGGGTCGCTGTCAGAAAACAGTTCCCGTTTCTAAACAAGACACACTGTTTCGCCTTATCCACAGCGCTTCATCTGTACCGCTGGTATTCCAGTCATATCTACTGCGGCGGATGCGGGCAGAAACTAAGACACATGGAAAATGAAAGAGCACTGAAATGTGACTGCTGCGGACAGATCTTCTACCCCGTTATTTCTCCTGCTGTCATCGTAGCCGTAAGAAACGGGGAAAAGCTTCTGATGTCCCGCTATGCCGGAAGAGAGTACAGCGGAATGGCGCTGCTGGCAGGGTTCTGCGAGATCGGTGAAACGCCGGAGGATACCTGCAGAAGAGAAGTCATGGAAGAAGTCGGCATTCGAATCAAGAATATCCGTTACTTTGCCTCACAGCCATGGGGCATAGAATCGGATCTGCTTCTGGGTTATACGGCCGAAGTAGATGGCGAAGACAGCTTGCGTGTGGATCACAATGAACTGGCAGAAGCAGTCTGGATCGACAGAAAAGACATTGAGGAGAGGACCGATCTGCGATCCCTGACCGCAAGTATGATTGAAGCCTTCCGTAAAGGAATCCTATAAGAAACCCTCCATACCGGAGGGTCTTTTTTATTCGTTGATCAGCTGTATCCCGGCAGCAGTACACGCATAAACCAGACAAACAGTTTTTTCATTTCATCGATCTTTTCCTGCCTCTGATCTATTCGACATAGAAGATCTCGGCGATCTCTCCCTGCTCATTGATCTTCAGACAGCTTAATTTGCCTAAACCGCTTCCCATGGCACAGCCGCAGTCGATATTGTACCATACATAACCATTCCCAAAATCGTGAACAAAAACCTCATCCTTCCCGGAGAGTCTCCTGCTGATGATGTGTCCGGAAATCAAAGTAATTGGTTCCTCTATTGTTTCGTGGCAACTGAGCATTTCCAGAGAATACGGAAACATATTCCAGACAAAGTCCTGTATCTCCATCAGGCGGCCTTCATAATCTTTCGTAAAGCGGTCGATACCATCGACCATAACGCCGGTATGGGAAAGAATATATCTATGTCCTTCGATCTCCAGATTCCTTACAACAGTAGTCCTGTTGCGGATGAAAGAAACGAACGCTTCTCTCTGTTCCTCATCGAGATCCATCAGCTTCTGATACGTTTCCCTTCCTCCGTTAGCCGCAAAAAACCAGGATTCCTCATCCAGCCCATCCAGGTATGTCAGCATCATATGCTCATGGTTGCCAAGAAACATTTCCACATTTTCTCTATCCATGATATCCTGAAGTATCTTAAAACTGTCTGGTCCCCTGTCGATGACATCGCCCAGTACGTAAAGCCTGTCATCTTCTTTCAGATCGATTTTCTTTAACATGGCCTCATATCTATCGTAGAGACCGTGGATATCGGACATGATATAAATGTTACTCATCAATTACAATTATAAAACGTATCGGAAACAAAAAGAAAACCATCTTTTCAGATGGTTCGTTCTTATTCGTAAAGAGAATAGACTTCCGATACCGGCGTATGGCAGGATACGGCAAGGATCAGTTTGGACAACATCCAGCCGATAGACAGCGTTGTGATTTTGTCAGTGTTTTTCAGATCCTCGGCACACGGAATGATCGTATTGGTTACGACGACTTCCTTGATCGGAGAATCCTGAATACGGATCGCCGCATTGTTTGAGAAGAGTCCGTGCGTCACACAGACGTAGATGTCTCTGGCGCCGTGTTCTTTTAAAATATTCGATGCGGCAATCAGGGAGCCGCCTGTATCGCAGATGTCGTCGACAATGATCGCATCCTTGCCTTGTACATCACCGATCACATTGCAGGCTTCTACGACGTTGGCCTGCGGACGTCTCTTATCAATGATAGCCAGTGGCGTTTCCAGCATTTCCGCCATGATCCTGGCACGTTTGACGCCGCCATGGTCCGGGGATACGACCACCAACTGTTCCGGATCAAAGTGTTTTCTCTTGAAGTACTGTCCCATCATCGGCACTGTCGTCAGATCGTCGACCGGGCAATAGAAGAAACCCTGGATCTGTGCGGCATGCAAATCAAACGTTACAACACGGTTCGCTCCGGCATGTTCCAGCATTGAAGCGACCAGTTTTGCCGTGATCGGCTGTCTCGGCATGGCTTTCCGATCCTGTCTGGCATAGCCGAAATAAGGGATGATACAGGTAATCTCGGCTGCCGAAGATCTTCTTAAGGCATCCAGACAGATCAGTACTTCCATCAGGGTATCGTTGACCGGCTTGCAGGTGCTCTGAATGATGTAACATCTCTTTCCTCTGACACTTTCACCCAGCTCGATCAGCGTTTCGCCATCCGCGAAATGTTTGACATCGATCTTGCCCGGTTCAATGTTCAAATAGTTACATACTTCTTTTACCAGAGAAACGCTGGAAGTCAGCGGAAAGACGACGACATCGTCCAGGCTTTCTTCCTTGGATGTCAATGCGTCTTCAACGGTAAACTTTCTGACTGTCTTGTGTTTAATTTCAATCGGCTGATAGTGGATCTTTTCATAGTCGTTCAGTCTGCTGCTGCGGATGGCAAAAGACTCAAGGATCCTTCCTTCCTGCACCAGCATTGCCGCATCGTAATCCTGCGACATCAGTCTGGTGTAGTCGTCGCCATTCAAGTCGGGAAACAAAGGAGAAACCAGTAAAGTCTTTCCTTCTGAATCGATTTCAGCCAATACATCCGCCACACTGTTTTTTATGACACATCCCGGCACTTCCGATTCCGCACCGATGATGAAAATATCCCTGATATCCTTCAGTTTACGGATTTCTTTCACGACATGTAACAGCAGATTACCGCCCAGATAAGGAGCTTTCGATAACTGCTTCTCTTGTTCATCCCGGATAAAAATAATCGCGTTATTCATGGTTTTCTCCTTTATATACAGATTTATTATACTCTTTTATTGATTCAATGTTCTTGTAAAACGGATATAATAGCTGCTGTCTTTCAGTTCTTCCGCAATCTTTCTGATCTTGTTTCTGTCTTCGTCGATACAGAAAACCGTCGATCCGCTCCCCGACATCAGCACATTGCGTCCTCCGGCAGAGATCAGCTTTTCCTTGACGCTTACGATATCCTCGTTCAAGCGGAATGCCGGCTGTTCCAGAGAGTTACCCAGCAGACCGTCGATACCGGAACCGCTGATCAAAGCCTCTTTCAGTTTTTCAATATCCGGATGATCGCATTCATTCAGATCAAGAAGTTCATAGGCCTGTCTAGTAGAAACACCGGACCACGGTTTTACCAGAAGAATATAATAGACTTTCTTCAGAGATATTCTTTCTATCTTTTCTCCCAGACCGGAAACAACAGCCGGAACATTATAGTAGTTGAACGGCACATCCGCTCCTACCTGCATACAGATTTCCCGGATCTCGTCGTCTGTCATATTCAGATGATGAAGTTTTTTCAGGATACGTAAGGCGGCTGCCGCGTCGGCAGTACCTCCCCCCAGTCCGGCCTGTGTCGGGATCTGTTTGTTCAGTACAATGCGGTAATGATCCTTTAGAGAATAGCGTTGTTTCAGGATGTTTATCATCTTGATGACGGAATTCTCTTCGGTATTACGGATATAATGGCGGTTGCACCTGTACTCGTCCTTGTCGGAGACGGCGATCTCCAGTTCGTCGTAAAAATCGATTGGAAGCATGATGGACTTCAGATCATGGTAACCGTTTTCCCTGACGTTGAAAATATCCAGAGAAAGATTGATCTTGGCATAGGCGCGCTGTTTCATTGTGCTCCTCCTTCCAGGATCTGATGGATCTTCAGGAATGTTTCCAGACTCAGCTGCTGCGCTCTGATACCTTGTTCCAGATCCAGTTCCGTAAACACTTTCTGTATCAGATCCGACTCATACAGATCTTTTAGATTGTTGTGCAAAGTTTTTCTACGCATCCGGAAACAGTTTTTTACCAGTGTGAAGAAACTCTTCTCGAATTCTCTGTTTCTTTCCCTTATTGGTGTAAAAGAGATGACGGCACTGTCGACCTGCGGTTTCGGATAGAAAACTTCCTTCGACACATTCATTTCCACTTTTACATCAAACAGATACTGTACCTCGATACTTAAGGCACTGTAATCTTCACTTCCTATTTGAGCATTCAGACGGTCGGATACCTCTTTCTGTACCATGACCGTGATCTTTCGAAGATCCAGTCCGGATTCAAAGATCCGGAAAAGGATCGGTGTTGTTACGTAGTAAGGAAGATTCCCGCAGATGTTAAGCTTTTCCTTGTATTTTGAAAGATCGGCATCCAGAAAATCCTGCAGATAGACCTGCAGACGTTCGTCCTGGATCCCTTCATTCAGAAGACGATACATATCTCTGTCGATCTCATAAGCATCCACGTCTTTCGAATACTTCAGAAGCATTTCCGTGAGGGCACCTAAACCGGGTCCGATCTCGATCGTTTTCAAATCAGAGCTGCAGGCATTCTTCGCGATCCTGTCTACGATATTGGCATCAATCAGAAAATTCTGACCGAATCTTTTCTTCGCCCGCAATTCTCCCAGTGTTCTCTTTACATATGAAATATTCGCAATGTTCATCTGTTGTTTCTTTTCACTTCTCACGTCATTTTCCCGTGTGATAATATCATATCATTGCGCAAGACAATACGCTACAGACAGCGAGAATGAGACGGATGCTTCTGTGTAATCTGCCGGAAACAAACGTCTCAAATCTTTTTTGTCTATATTTGATGGACTGCTTTAATGGCTCATGATTTCGGTTTTACGCTATTGGAAGCATCCTTGATCGTAAGCTTAAGAGTCGCCGTTTTAAGACCTTTGATGGAACTATCGGCCAGTGATTCTTCATAGGTGCCGTAGTCTCCGATCCAGTCGATCTTGATCGTAATGGCCTGCGAGGAACCCGACTTAAAGTTGGCGGCATCCTTGAGGATTACGATGATCTGTTTCTCAATATCGTCATAGAAGAATTCAAATGCTTCGGAAGCGGAGAACCACACATCGGCAACTTCGCCATAAGACAGATCAATAAGATCGATCCTTCCCACTTCGGTGTCTCTTTGTGAAGTATCATAAATGTTGATTACGGACGTAGATAGCTTGACCGGTGGTGCCTTTCTGATGACCTTGACGGAGATCGGAGCCATGATCGGTTCTACGGCAGCATCGGTCATGACTGCCACATTGAATTTCAAAGTCTGATCCACGATCCTGTCTGCAACAGCCTTTTCAGTCAATGTAAAGACGATCTTATCTTCCTCGTTGAGGAAGATATCTACATACTCATCGTCTTCCAGTACACCTAAGATTGAACCCTGTATATCGTTAAGTTTAATCGTACCAATACAGCTGCTTTCGTTTAACGGATCAAGCTGATTGAGGTTTCCTTTTATGGAGATGGAAGCCTTCGCCTGAGCATCGATCAGCGAAACGGTAAGTGTCAAAGGACTGCCGTCTCTCTCGATGAAGCCGTCAGTATAGACAGGAGTCAGGGTATACTTGTAAGAACCCTTCTTCAGACCCGATCTATCATTCGGCAGACGGAAGCTGATCATCCCCGTATCTGTATCATAGTCCTGTCCTTCAATCACATCATCATTCACGGCATCCCATCTGACATCAGAAACTGTCGCGCCTTCCGGCAGGTCGACGACTTTCAAAAGAACAGCAGCTGTCTCATCGTAGTTCAGATTGAGTTTTACAGATGATGAAGAAAGGGATGCCTTCGGCAATGTATTGGCCACCTTGACGGTGAGCGAAACATTTTTAAGCCCCTTTTCTTCCCCATTTACCGTGATGTATGGCGTGATCGTATACTTGTAGGTTCCGGTTTTGGCCTCATCGCTTCTGCTGATTAGAATGTATTTGCCGTCCTTTGAGCAGCTAAGCCCTTTCGCTTCGTAGTCCCCTTTGACCGTCAAATCGGAGATGTCATATCTTTGATCAAGACAATTCAAAGAAACTTCCGTATAGTTGGAAAACATAGAATTGAGCGAAACTGCCGCTTGCGATAATGCCGCATCCGGTAAAGTCTTGATCGTCTTGAAAGCGACTGTATACTTGTTATAGGCTCTTTCATCGGAATAGCCTTCATAGTAGACCCTGACTTCACCCTTGAGGATTGGATTGCCCTTGCTGTCTGTGGTCAACGGATAAAGATAAGCGGATACTTCTTCCATCCAGTTTCCTTCTGCGCTGTAGAATTCAATATCATATGGATGATCGCAAGTGACATCAAGGCCTAATGTGCTGGTGCCAAGTGCGGTATTGTATGTGCCTGTCGCCTTGAGAGTAGTCTTTGGAAGAGTAAGAACGGTGCTTACGGTATAGGCATAATCGTAGTTTCCCATATCGGTAACGACTCTGAGGATCTGCGCGTAGTTTGCGCCTTTGTTTTCTTTCTTCACCGCTTCGGACTGTCTGATGTTGAAATGGTTTTCACCCGGAACATAGGTGACAGTAAAGTCTTTCTCTTCAAGCGTCTTGGCGTTAAGCAGATGAATCTCCTGAATCGAAGAACCCGTGACTGCACTGATATTCACCTCTGTACCGTCATCGTAGTACTTGTTTACCGTAGCCTTGGCGGATTCAAGTCTCGGAGCGTAGTCCATGACACGGAATATGATCTCCTTCTTTACCGGATCAGCATCTTTCAGATTGGAAGTGACTGAAATCGTGACCTTTGTCTGACCGGCCTTCTTGATCGTCGCCACGCCGTTCTTATCAACAGAAACGACCGATGCGTCAACAGGCGTATAGGCTACCGAGTAAGAACTCATGTCTAAGCCGTCCCGGTCTTTTGCTGTAGTAGAGAAACGGATAGATCTCCCGATGGAATCAGAAACATCGAAATAAAGATTAAGCACACCGTTTTCGTCATAAGTTCCGGTTCTTATGATGCTGCCGGCATCAACATACCGGAAACTGAGCTCTGCCGCCTGCCGCGCATGAATTTTGACGGTAAAACTAGCGGTTCTGCCGGCAGGATCACCAATCAGTTTTGCCGTGATCTTGACTGATCCCGGCTTATAGGCGGTAATCATTCCGTTTTCGTCAATCATTGCGATCGTTTCATTTGCGGAGCTGTATTCCAGGGCAGAAGCATCAATGTATTCATTACCGGCTTTTACCGTCAGGTATGCCGATTCAAGTACTTCCATTCCGGCGGAAGGATCATAGGAAACATCGTCGATAAAAGCGCTGAGACCGGCTGTTTTAGGATAGTCATAGACCGTGAAAACGGATACCGCTGTCTTGTCGATAATGCCTTCCTGCTGATATAGTCTGGCCGTGATCGTCACTGTTCCGTGATTATGGAAAAGCACAAGTCCGTTCGTATCGACTTCGGCGATTCCGAGGTCTGAAGATTCATAGACCAGCGTATAGTAGTCTCCGGCGTTCTTTACACTCGCTTCGATCTGAACTCTTTCCCCCACCGTAACGTCTGCTTTGACCGGAGTAACCGTCAGACTTGCCGCTGAGGACGCTTTTATCGTCACCGGAATCGTATCGACATAGTCGCATCCATCGACCTGTGCCGAAAGCAGCACTGTCCCTGCCGCTTTGCCGCTAAGCCATCCGCCCTGGCTGACTTCTGCCATTTCTTCATCATCAACCGACCAGAAGATCTCCCTGTCCGTGTTAACAACGAAGCGCGCGCTTCTGCCGGCGACGATCTCAGCCGTAGAGACGGTAATGTACGGCAGACTGATCGGGAAACTCGAACCGGGATCGTTGGCTGATCCTGACCCTTCAAATCCATAGGACTTCAACTTAACCGTATAATCGCCCGACATACCCTCATACATCGAAGTTCTAGGAATCCTTACTTCGTTATTGATCTCATCATATAGAATGATCCGTTTCGTGACAGTATCCGCGTTCATTTCGTTAGCGAAAACATAATTGCCCTCAGCTGAAGAAAAGGAAATCATTCCACCCCTGCGGATCAGAACCCCGTTGACATCATATCTGTCCGGATCGGCCAGATTACGCAAATAGTCCTCGCTGTCCTCCGATACGGAATACACGACGATATCGCCGTTTTCTTCATCGAATCTCACATCGATTCCTTCAGGTACGTCCTCGCATCCTCCGGTGATGTCGATCGCAACAGGATATTCGTATACTTTATATCCTTTTGCCGTAAGCAATATGGTATAACTGCCATTCCTGATATGTTCGGATTTTAACGAATCGGCACTAATGGTGATCGTGTCATTGTTGCAGGAATACACGATATGGGCGCTGTTTGGATAGACCCTGTTTTCCAGCTTTCTGTCTGTCAGGACTTCTCCGCCATCATCATAAGAGATCAGGCGGATATTTCCTCCCGTGGAAACGATCTGACTTGTGCTGCCGTATTCTGTCGCCTGTGCCACAGCATCCAGCCAAAGAGTGGCGGTGGAGCGAATGGTGATGTCGCCGTTTTCTTCAACGGTAATCTCTGGACCATCCGGAAGATTGCTGCTGCAAAGTTCCTGCAGAGTAACGCCCTCAAAGAATCTGTCATCATAAGCGGGAGCATGCAGTGTCACCGATGCACAATCGGTATCGTAGAAGTTCGCGTCGATCAACCGGTTCCTGCTGATGATGATCGTATTGTCCGATAAAACATATTGCTGATCCTCGACCAATGTGCCGTTTTGGTAATCAAGACGGTTGGTGAAAGCCTTGGACGTATATCGGTCGCTGGATACCGCTATCTGTCCGCCCTGGACATATGCACTTCCATTGGTACTGCCATAGTTTCCTGTTGGAAGCATCAGGGCATTCAGATAATCAGGATCATCTGCCGTGATCAACAGATCACCGTTATCGTTCTGACTGACGCTGATCTTCATTTCCGGAATGTATTCATCTAGGATCATAGGAAATTCGGTATCTTCATAACCGTAAGGCTGCAGAATCACTCTGTAGTTCCCGGCACTTATTCTCTTCTGCTTCAGCGATGTGGCTGAAAGCGTCACCTTGTCTGTATCTACGACAATGGAATCGGCAGAAAACGCATAGCTGCTGCCATCGTCCAGATTCTCCAGCGTGATCATACTGTCCGGATGGGCAAAAGCGTTAACGTAATCCGTATCATCTACGCTTATTTCCAAGTCTCTTTCACCATTCAGAACGACAGAAATTCCGGCAGGAATCTGCCTGATGCCACCCGTAACCGTGATTTCATACGGATAATCCATCTGCTTATAGCCGTAGGCAAAGAAGGCCAGATGGTAGTTTCCGTTCTTTATCCGGTTACGAATCAGGGAATCGGAACTGATCGTGATCCTGCTGTTGCTGTAGCTGTAGCTTATGGCATGAAAATCGTTGTGAATATAGATGTCATAAGGATTGCTGTCATCTATGAATACGATCTCGCCGGGATAAACGTTGTTGCCGTAATCCGATGCCCTGCATAAGGCATTCAGCCATGCGGTATTCAAAGAGGAGATCGTAATATCTCCGTTGTTCTGTTCATTTACCTGAACGTCATCCGGAACCAGCGGATCACTTACCTGGTTTAAGGTAATCTCGCGGCTTATGCTTTCATATCCCGCAGGATACAAATTGATAATCGCAGATCCGGAATAGACGTGTCTGTTCAGCATTTCCTGTCTCTTCAGGGTGATCTGCTTTTTATCGGTGGAAAGCGTATAAGTATAATCCCTGTTGATCTCAACGCCGTTTTCGTATTCTACGACATTGGAGTAACCTACATTCCTGCTTCCTTCCTGGATGATCTCTATTCTTCCGCCATATACCGCACTGCCGTCGGAATCAAATTCATTGGCCTTGGCCAAAGCCTGCATGAAACCCGTATTATCAGAAGTGATGACCAGATCACCGATGGAACTCTGCCTTATCGTTACCTTGATGCCGGCAGTATAGTCTCCCAGAGTTACCGGGCCTTCATATGTGGCATAGCCGTAAACATGTAAATAAGCGGTATAGTCTCCCTCAGGAATCTTCCTCTCCTCCAGCTCGGCGGCAGGAATGGTCAGACTCTTTCCGCTCACTGTATAGTCGTTATTATCAAATTCATATGAGGATCCGCTTGTGTTATTGATGAAAACGACTCTGCTTTCGGCATGGGTAAATGCAGAGATGTACGCTGCGGTTTTGGATGAAATCACGATGTCGTAGTTATCCTGAGGCAAAATATCGATATCGTAAGGGTGTTCGATACAGACTCCCGATATACTGATCGGTGTGTTATATTCCTTCATTTGGGAACCAAAAGCAGTCGTCATGAATTTAAAGGTATATGATCCGTCAATTATGCCGTGTGCTCTCATAAAAGCGGCAGGAACGATCACCTTGCCGTCTTCGTAATAGTAAACCGGACCTTCACCGGTATTCGAACATCTGAACCAGTATCCGGTAGAATTAACAAAAGCGATGACTCCTTTCTGTTGATCATCCGGATAATCTTCCGGTTCACATATCGCCATCAGCCATTCCGTGTCATTGCATGTGATGATTAAATCACCGGAGAGATTTAAGAAAACATTCAGTTCATCTTCTTCACTGCCTGTGATTGACGCTTCGTCCTGTCCTTTGTTTTCTGTTAACGTCTCGCTTTCCTCGTGAATCTCAGTAGAATCCTGATCATTAGATTCTCCCTGGTCATTCGGCTCCTGTTCCAGGAACGTCTTATCCGTTGTATCATTACCTGAATCTTCTGAAGATTCTGAAAGCACTTCTGTCTCACTGGTTGTTATATTTCCGTCTTCTTCTGCATAAATCCGATAATTGGATGTCATTACCGCAGTAATCAGCAGCAGAACCGACAAAAAAACGTTCCATAAACGTTTCATATAAGCACATGCCTCCCTTGTTTTCAATGTATTTCCTTGATGCTCCTTATACAGCATTATTCCGGTTTTATTATATCAAAACATCCGTCTTTCTTAGAAACAGACGGATCTCTTGGGCAGTAATCCCCGCAAGATTCAGGCGTTTCAATAATGTCTTGCCGTTGCATCTTCCCAGATGAAAATGTGCAGATACAAGCTGTCTTAAAGCGGCAGAATCTTCTTTTCCGTTTAATCCCAGAGAATAGAATTCACGCTCACTGATCGACTCCTGAACGTCTGTATAGCTTAATAAGTGTTTCAGTGCTTCTTCCAGCACTTCTTTGGATGCATGTTCGATCCCGACTTTCTTCTTTGTCCTGGCATCTTCTTTCATGAGGAAGGCATTTTTCAGTCCGGGTATGGCCTCGTTCAGCTTCTTTCTGATCTTCTCTCCCGGTGTATCGGGATCCAGAAACAGAATGATTCCTCTCTGCGTGTTGATCTGACGGATCAGTTCCACCGTCTCCCTGTTCAAGGCCATTCCATGTGTTTCTATCGTTTCACAGTCAAAAAAAGACTGCAGTCTTCTGGTGTCGTTCTTTCCTTCTACTACGATTATTTCTTTAATCATATACCGATAAAATCTTCTTCCAGCGTGAGCTTTCGATTATCGTGAATGTCTTCCACAATACTGACCGTATATCCGGCTGCTTCTACCAGGGATGCTTCGTCGGTAAAACGGATCCCATCGCTTTTTCTGTAACACTCTCGGATCAGATCGGTTTTAAAGCCCTGCGGAGTCTCGGCCAGAAACACTGTCCTGCGGTCTATCGTCCTGATGATCTTGTCTCCATCGATGATCTTAATGGTGTCTGTCGCTTTCTTTCCCGGTATGGCCGCCCCTGTCTCATAAACTTTCTGCTTCAGCAGTTCCAGCGTTTCCGGATGCAGAAAAGGCCTGGCTGCATCGTGGATCAGCACATAATCTGCCGTAACTTCTTTCAGTCCGTTCCTGACGGAATCTGTTCTCTCTTCTCCGCCTTTTACGACAACGGTTTTATCGCTCCGGTTCACCGCAGGTATGCAGTCTTCTCCGGTAACGATGATGATTTTCCGACAATCTTTATCCATGTTGAAAAGAGAGGCGGCATGTTCCAAAACCGTCCTTCCGTCTTTCATCTGATAGAAGGCTTTATTATAGCCGAGATTGGCTCTGATGCCCTTGCCGGAGGCAACGATGATCACATCATAATTCATAGTTCTTTTCTTGCTTTATATGAAAGGTTCAGTAATATAGTTAAGATTCAGTCCATCCAGTTCTTTATAAGCATCCCTGACTGATTCCAGATCCAGCAGGTCTTCCGGCGCATGCGCATCAATACCGCAGACCACCCGGATCGGATACTGTGCCAGGATCTGCCAGAAATCCCGGTTCGGATAGTAGCACTTTCTTCCTTCGATCGGACGACGTTTTCCTTTCATGATCCCTCTGACATTCAGTTCCAGAGGCGTATCTGTTTCTGCACATTTCTTCCCTATCATATGGGCGATCTCAACACAGGCACCGGTAAATTCCGGCTGTCTGGACATGATCACATCCGGATGACAGAGATAGGTAAACAGGCCTGTATCCAGAGCCTCGCAGACCGACTTGCCATACTGCAGGATCTCTTCTTCACTGTTTTGTTTGAAATAATCGGTTTGTGTACACAGAGGATCGGAGAAATGCTGACCCAGCAGGAGATACTCCACTTTCTTCTTTAACTCTTCTCTTTCTTCGTGACAGTAAGGATAGTACTCCGTTTCCAGTCCTACATGGATCTCGATCTGATCCCGGTATTTTTCTTTTAACTGTTCAATACTGCCGATGTATTCCTCCAGCTGGTCCCAATCCATGAAACACTTTCGGTTGGAATACTTTTTAAATGGCGCATGATCGGAAAAACCAAGTATCCGATATCCTGCCTTGATGGCACATTGCACATATTCTTCATCCGTACCGGATGCGTGACCGCATCGTACGGTATGGGTATGGTAATTAAATCTCATCTTCTCCATATTTACTCTTTTACAATATCCTTAACATCTGCCTTAAGATAAGCCAGAATATCCTTTGTCTTCAGTTTCAGGCCGATCCCCATCGCTCCGGCGGAGATCTCGATCGCTTCGTGGTTCAGCACTTCTTTATCAAAGATTATGCCTTTGTTTTTCTTCACGCCGACAGGCGATACGCTTCCTCTTTCATAACCCACCAGTTTCAGCAGATCTCTGACGTGGATCATCTCCAGATTCTTGACACCCAGAGCTTTCGCGCATTTCTTGAAGTCGATCTCGTCGGCTACCGATAGTACGGCGATATAGACGTCGTGTTCGTGTATCAGTCCAAGCGTCTTGTAGCAGCACTTATAATCCAGACCCAGCAGATCGGAAACCGCCTCTCCGGAAAAACGGTCTTTTTCAATGGAATATTCCAGGACTTCATAAGCGATCTTGTCCCTGTCGAGCATTCGCATGGCGTTCGTCTTGTTCATTTAAGCACCTGCATGTACAGTTTCTGCAAGTCATTCGGCAACTCGCAGTCTATCGAAAGCGTATCTTCTTTCAAAGGATGGTACATCTCCACGTTCTGGGCAAAGAGTCCCATCCGGATGCACAGGTCAGAGCTTCTTCCGTACAGAGGATCATTCAGGATCGGATAGGACATGGAAGAAAGGTGCAGACGGATCTGATGTGTTCTTCCCGTTTCTAGGGAACAGTACAGGACACTATAGTTCTTCGGCTTGCTGCAGCCAAGGGATCTCACCTTTGTCAGGGCATTCTGGCCGTTCTTGTAGATGACTTTCCTGTTGGCGTTGTGCCGGTCGTTACCGATCGGCTTGTCGATGATCATCGTCTTTCCCGCTTCCATGATCCCGTGCACAAAAGCCAGATAGTTCCTGCGGATCTGTTTCTCGGAAAGCAGTTTATCCAGAAGCGGCTGAAAGACCGGAGACTTGGAATAGATCACCAGTCCGCTGGTTTCCTTGTCCAGACGGTGGATCGGCAGCGGAACGACGTCATTCCGATCGCTGTAATAGGATTCCACGATCCTGTTGAGTGTCATTTCTCCGTTCCCATCCGAATGCACAAGCAGATCCTTCGGCTTGTTTACGATCGCCATGATCTCGTCTTCATAGACGATATCCGGACTTAAGCCAGTCTTTTCAAAAGAAGACGTTTCCGGATAGATGCACAGGCTTAATCGCATGCCTGCGATGTCGTCTTCCCTTTTCACCGGATTGCCGTCCAAAAGAATGTGCTTGTTCTGAATCAAAAGGTGCTGTATCTTTCTGGAAGGAACGTAGCTGTCAAAAAACTCCTGTATCGTCTTTACGAACAGGGACTCCGTTTCGATGTGCAGCCATCTGTCTTCCAGTATATATCGCATACACCACCATTATAACAAAGTCTGCATGTTATAATGAGGGCATGATCACACAAATCTATTCCATTCAAACCGTAGAAGAGGCACTCGACTGCATCGAAGCAGGTGCGGACTACATCGGTCTGGCCATCGATACGGGAGCGGGACTGCCCAACCAGGTATCGATAGATCAGGCAAAAAGAATCTTTGATGCGATCGGAAACAAGGCAAAAAAGGTCCTGATCTGCGTTACTGACAGTGATGAACCGATCTATGAACCACTTGTCTATCTGAAACCGGATGTGATCCACCTCTGTGGTTATGATTTCCGGGCTACAAAGGAATTTGTCCGGAAAGTGAAAGAACTTGTACCGGGCATTGAAGTCCTGCAGGCGATCGGCGTAGAAGACGAATCATCCATTGAAGAAGCAATCTACTACTCCTCTTTTTGCGATACCCTGATCCTTGATTCTGTCGATCGGAATATCAACGGGATTGGTGCTGCCGGCTTTACCAACGACTGGGACATCGATGCGAAGATCGTAGAACTGGCAAAATGTAAGGTCATCCTGGCGGGAGGACTGTCACCCGATAACGTCGAAGAAGCGATTCAGAAAGTCAGACCCTGGGGTGTGGATTCCTTCACTAAGACCAGCGATATCCTGCCGGACGGCAGCAGCCGCAAGAATCAGGAAAAAGTCAGGGCATTCGTGCAGAATGCGAGAAAGGCTTTCACGGAAATCAATGACTAAGGTTCTTTGTCTAGGCGACAGCTGTGCCGATATCATGATTCCGTATGGAGATCTTCTGAAAGGGAAAGATGTTTCCGTTTCTTTTTCCTGCGGAGGAGCCTGCGCCAATTCCGCTGCAGCCTTGGGCAGGTTGGGAGTAAACGTATCGTTTGCAGGAAAAGCCGGAAAAGACCTTTACGGTCTGACGATGAAAAAAGAGCTGGAAGAATGCGGCGTTGACACGGAATACTTCAGAATCGACGACAGCCTGGTCTCCACCCAGATCCTGGTCGTACTCAACGAAAACAGCGAGCGTTATCCTTTCCTGATGCCCAAGGACAATCCGTCCTATCTGCAGATCTTTCCGGAAGAGCTGGATAAGATCGATCTTTCCGATACGGAATATATCCTGACCAACGGGATGATGCTGTTTCAGCAGCCTGCCGCAGGAAACATCTGTGCATTCCTGGATAGAGCACACCGTAAAGGAATCAGAATACTGCTGGATATCAACTACCGGATCGAGACCATTCATCAGGATAATGCCTGTCTGTTGGAAGCCGTTCAATTGAGCGATTACCTGTTGGGTTCTATCGAAGACGACTTTCTTCCTTTGACAGGAGGAAAGAACATTGAAGAAGCGATAAGAAAGCTCACTGCACCGGACAAGGTCATCGTCGCCCGAAACAGCGAAGGCTCAACCGTATATACATCTGCAGAAGAATACTTCTGTCCCCGCTATGAAGTCGATGTATGCGATACATTAGGCGCAGGAGATGCCTTCAATGCCGGCTTCATCTATGGACTGACGAAGGGAAATAACCTGGAAACCTGCAACCGCTATGGATGCGCATCGGCGGCGATCTGCGTCTCCGGAAAGGGAGCCAGACATACACCTGATGAAGAAGAACTGCTTCGCTTCATCTTAAACCATTAACAAAAAAAGAAGGATCATATCCTTCTTTTTAAATGTTCTGTTAATACGACATTAAACCGCCTGTGTCTTCAGTGAGTCGGCAATGATTCCATACAGAGAATTCGCAACGGCTGTTCCATCTTTATACAGAGCTTGCGCTTCCTGTTCCATTTCTTTTACGAATGCCTGATCCTGAATTCCGCCGATGTTGATCAGCACGTTGAGATAGGCCGAATGCAGGGCTGCCTTCAATGATGCGACACCAGATCCCAGATCGCTTGCGGCATTTGTGTTGTACTTCTGAATCAGATCGGCAGCCAGTTTCAGTCCTTCATAGGAGATCTTCATCGTCTCCAGAGGCGGATAACAGCATCCTTTCAGTCCTTCCTGTATTGTCTGTTTCCTGACTACTTTCTCTTCGTCTGTCTCTTTTGGAAGAGAGAACGCCCTGCTTACAACCATGAATGCATCCGTATCCTTGTCGATCGTAAGCTGGACCTGTTCACCCAGACGGTGTGCTTCTTTCAGGATCTTCCGATACTTGTCGGCTTCATCCGCAAACTTCTTGTTCCGGATCGTGAGTTCGCAAACCATGGCAATCAGTCCGCAGCCGAACGAAGCCTCGACCGCAGCCGTAGATCCTCCGCCGGGTGCCGGAGAATCGCTTGCCAGTTCTTTGTAAAACCCTTCTACCGTATAATTTATCAGTTTCATTCTTCTCCCTCCAGCAGTCTGTATTCCATGACCTGTTCCATGCAGTCAAAATCATGCGCCTTCAGATAGAAAGCCGCACAGTCCAGCATCGCCTTGGCCGGTGTCAGACCGATGATTTCCGATTCAATTACCTTGACCCCGTAGCTTTCCGCCAATGTCTTGATCATTTCAAACGGATAGTACAGCGGCGTCTTTTCATAGTTCACCATATTCATCGAAACCTGAACAATGTGACGATCCTCCAGCGGGATTCCCAGAGCCTTGCAATACTTGAAACCTCCGGAGCTTCCCCTGATGGCCGCCGCAATCTTCTTGGCGATCTGCAGGTCATCCGTATCCAGGTTGACATTGAAGGCGATTAGAGGCATTCTGGCGCCGATGGCGGTAATTCCGGCAGTCTCGTGAACCTTTCTTTCGCCGAAATCCGGAGCCCATTCCGGAAGCTGCAGTTTCTCATTCATTCCTTCAAACTGTCCCTTGCGGCAGTTCGCAAGATTTCTTCTTTCTTCCCTTGTACAGGATTCTTCATAAAGGAAGGAAGGAATCTGCAGTTCTTCCCAGATTCGCTTCGCCACTCTCTTTGACAGTTCCACGCACTCGCCGATATCCGTTCCCTTCAACGGGACAAACGGCATGACATCCGTAGCGCCCATTCTCGGATGTTCACCGGTATGCTTGCGCAGGTCTATTCTTTCAGCCGCCTTCTTGCATAAAAGGAATGCCGCTTCTTCTATCCCTTCCGGGGTTCCGATCATCGTGATGACGCTGCGATTATGGTTTCCGTCCGACTGAAAATCCAGCAGCATGCAGTCCTTGACGCTTTCTGCGACCTTGATCAGTTCTTCGCAGGTCTCGTTGTCATGTTCACGGCTGACGGAAAAATTAGGTATGAATTCAATCAGTTTCTTCATTGAGATAGACTGTTTCTCCTTTCTTTATGACTCTATGCGCAAGATTGCTTCCCATCCTGTAGCACAGATAATTCAGATCCTTTGCATCCCAGATGACCAGGTCTGCCTGCTTACCCGGTTCGACGCTTCCGACCCTGTCTGCTCTGCCGATTGCCGCTGCTGCATTGATGGTCATCGCATTGAGCACTTCTTCCGGAGTCATTCTGTATTTCAGACAGCCCAGATTCATAACCAGCTGCGGGTTCAGACACGGGCAGGATCCCGGATTGAAATCCGATCCGAAAGCGATCGCCACATCGTTATCGATCATCTTTCTTGCTTTGGCAAACTCTGCGGAAAGATAAAGACTTGTTGCCGGAAGCAGACAGGCAATGACGCCTCCCTTGGACAGTGCGTCGATCCCCTCTTGATTGCAGACGATCAGATGTTCCGCACTGACCGCATGGATTTCTCCGGCCAGTATGGATCCGCCGATCGCATCGATCTCATCCGCATGGATCTTTGGTTTTAGTCCGTATTCCTTTCCAGTCAGCAGTATCCTCCCGGATTCTTCCTTGGAGAATACTCCCGTCTCACAGAAGACGTCGCAGAATTCCGCCAGACCATGTTCGGCGACATACGGGATCACCTCTTCGCAGATCTTTTTGATGTATCCCTCGTGATCATTGACATATTCTTCCGGATAGGCATGCGCCCCCAGATACGTGGCAACCAGATCCATCGGATGATTCCTGTCGAGTTCCCGTATCACTTCCAGCTGTTTGACTTCATCTTCCAGATTCAATCCGTAGCCGCTTTTTGCTTCACAGGTCGTCGTTCCCAGACTAAGCATCTCATCCAGGGACTTCCTGGCCTTTTCGTAAAGTTCTTCCTTTGCGGCCTTCCTGGTTTCCCTGACCGTCGAAAGAATCCCTCCTCCGGCTTTTAGGATGTCCAGATAAGCCGCTCCATTGAGTTTCATCGCCATCTCGTTTTGACGCCATCCGCCAAAGATAAGATGTGTATGGGCATCTACCAGTCCCGGCGTTACCAGTCTACCCTTCGCATCGATTACTTCATCCGCTTCAGAAAGAACGCCGTCACTGCCGTACTCTTTGATCTTTCCATCTTCACATAGAATATAGGCATTCTTGATCATCGATACATCTTTCTGATGTATTCCTTTCTTGAGCGATGAATCTGGGGATGTTGCCAGGAGGCCGATATTCTTAATCAGTAAACTCGACATTATTTCCTGTATTCCTTTATCGCTTTATCGATCAGTTCATCATCTGCCACATAAGGCAAAGTGATGACATCATTATCTTTGTTGTTCAGATTAAAGTCGGCAGCCGTACTTAACGCGTTCTCGTTTCTTGCCCAGGATCTTCTCGCTACGCCGACCATCGTATCCCAGGTCATTGCCATCTTAAGGATCTCATCCACTCTCTTGCTGCCGTCCAGAACCATGCCGAAACCGCCGTTGATCGCTCTGCCGATGCCTGTTCCGCCGCCGTTATGCAAGGCAATGTAGCTCATGCCTCTTGCCGCATTCCCGGCATAGCACTGTATCGCCATGTCGGCCATGATGTTGGAACCGTCCTTGATGTTGGATGTCTCTCTGAACGGAGCGTCCGTTCCTCCGGTATCGTGATGGTCACGTCCCAGAATGACCGGACCGATCTCGCCGTTTCTGACCATCTCATTGAACTTCAGAGCGATGTTGAGTCTGCCTGCGGCATCCTGATAGAGAATGCGGCACTGCGTTCCTACGACCAGTCTGTTCTTCTTGGCGTTCTTGACCCATACGTAGTTGTCATAGTCCTGATATCTTCTGTTATGGCTGTAAATATATTCTGCAGCAGCCTCATCCGTCTTATCCAGATCTTCCGGCTTTCTACTTAGACAGCACCATCTGAACGGACCGTAGCCGAAGTCGAACAGTCTAGGTCCCAGAATGTCTTCCACATAGGAAGGCAGAACAAACCCTTCCAGATCGTCCTTGCCGTTCTTGCAGATTGAAGTCTCTCCGGCATCATAGACAGCTTTCAGGAAACTGTTTCCGTAATCGAAGAAATACGTCCCTTTATGAACGAATTTCTGAATCATCTCGTAATGATGTCTCAGCGATTTATTCACCAGTTCTCTGAATCCGTCCCTGTCTTCTGCCAGCATCTTCGTTCTCTGTTCAAATGTCAGACCCTGCGGACAGTAGCCTCCGTCATATGGCACATGACAGCTGGTCTGGTCGGACATCAGATCGACATGAACATCCTTTTCATACAGGTATTCCAGCAGATCGACGATGTTGCCGTTGTAGGCGATGGCGCAGGCCGTCTTGTCTTCCAGATGTTTTCTGGCCAAAGCCAGCGCTTCATCCAGATCTGAGGTCCTTTCCGAAACCCAGCCCTGTTCAAATCTGGTAGCGATACGGCTGGCATCGACTTCCGCAATGATGGCCGTCGCACCGGCAATCTCTGCCGCCTTTCCCTGCGCACCCGACATGCCTCCAAGTCCTGAAGAAACAAAGAGCTTTCCTTTCAGATCTCCGTTTTCAGGAACATTCAGTTTCAGCCTTCCCGCATTCAGCAGTGTATTGAACGTACCGTGAACGATTCCCTGCGGACCGATATACATCCATCCGCCTGCCGTCATCTGACCGTAGTTGGCCACACCCAATGCCGCAGCTCGATTGAAGTTCTGCTGGTCATCGAATTCACCGATCATCAGACCGTTGGTGATGATGACCCTAGGCGCCAGTTTATGGGAATGGAAGAGTCCTAACGGATGACCGCTCATCACGACCAGCGTCTGTTCATCTGTCAGATTCTCCAGATACTTCTTGATCAGCCTGTACTGCATCCAGTTCTGACAGACCTGTCCCGTTTCGCCATATGTCGTAAGCTCATACGGATACAGAGCCACATCAAAGTCGAGATTGTTGTCGATCATGACCTGAATGGCCTTGCCTTCAATGCACTTACCCTTGTATTCGTCGATCGGCCTTCCCCAGATCTTTCCGTAAGGACGGAAACGGTAGCCATAGATACGGCCTCTTTCTTCCAGTTCCTGATAGAATTCCTTCGCCATCTGTTCGTGGTATTTCGGATGAATGTAACGCAAGGCATTCTTGACCGCCAGGTGTCTGTCCGCTTCCGAAAGCTTTGATTCTCTCTTGGGTGCCCTGCGATACCCCGGCAGTATCTCGGGATATTCCGGAAGCTCCTCGTCCAGTGTAAATATCCTTGCCTTTTCTAAATCAAGATCCATTTCCTTCTCCTTCTATCTGTAATCAGAGATATACTGACGGACGATCTGCAGGAACTCCCCGCTCCTGATCAGCTTCTCCATCTTCTCGATTTCTATTCTCATTTCCTTGTCTTCTTTTATAAATCCGATGACTTCCCTGACCCGTTCATAAACCGCATTCTGAACAACGGAAAGGCCGTTGTTTTTCTCGTTCTTCTTTCTCAGATCGACTGCCTGGCAGGCCGTAAACAGCTCATAGCCCAGAACGGAAAAGACGTTCTGAATGATGGAAGAACACTTCCTGGCGGCTGTCGTTCCCATGGATACGAAATCTTCCTGATTGGCGCTGCTTGGAATACTGTCGACCGATGCCGGATGAGCCAGCACTTTGTTTTCTGAAGCCATGGATGCGGCGGAATACTGTACGATCATAAAACCGCTGTTGATGCCCGGATCAGTACACAGGAAAGAATTCAGGCCGTTTGACAGTGATGCGTTCACCATTCTTTCCAGTCTCCTTTCCGAAATCGAAGCGATCTCGCTTAAGGCAATACCCAGAAAATCCATAGCTAGAGCCATCGGTTCGCCATGAAAGTTTCCGCCCGATATCACCGTTCCATCTTCCGTAAACAGCAGCGGGTTGTCCGTTACCGCATTTAATTCGATATTGACTTTTTCTCTGACATATTCAATCGCATCCCGGCAGGCACCATGTACCTGAGGGATACAGCGCAGCGTATAGGCATCCTGGACCCGCAGACCCTGAGATGCTTCACAGATCTCGCTTCCTTGCGTGAGCTTTAGGATGTTTTCAGCGGAATGGATCTGTCCTTTCTGCCCTCTTAACCGATGGATCCTATGATCAAAAGCATCCTTCTGACCGGTCAATGCAGTAAAAGAGATAGAAGCGATCAGATCGGCCATGCCTATCAGTTCTTCTGCATCATAGAGATTAAGGGCAGCCAGCGAAGTCATCGCATGCGTGCCATTGGTTAAGGCAAGACCTTCTTTGTTCACCAGGGTATCAAGTGTTTCAATTCCGGCAGCCTGCATCGCTTCCTTACCTTCCAGAATCCTGCCGCAATAAAAAGCTTTCCCTTTTCCCAACAGCAGCAAGGCGATATGACTCAACGGGGCCAGGTCTCCTGAAGCGCCCAGAGAGCCTTTCTGCGGTACTACAGGAATCACATCTTTGTTAAGCATGTCTATCAGGATCTCTACCGGTTTCACTCTGCAGCCGCTGTAACCCTTGGATAAAGAATTGCACAGCAGAAGCATCATCCCTCTGATCTGTTCCTCGCTGTAGCTCTCTCCCGTCGCTACCGAATGAGAAAGAACCAGATTCGTCGAAAGTCTGTCCGACATTTCCCTGTCTACGGATACTCTGGAAAGCTCTCCAAAGCCTGTCGTAATGCCATAGGCTACATCATTGCGTTCGGCGATCTGTTCCACCAGCTTCCTGCTTTGCGTCATTTTCTCAATGGCCTGATCGGCTATTCCGGTCCGCGCATGATATCTGGCAACCGCCACAAACTCTTCCAGACTCAGATCATGATCGCCGATTACGACCTTTTTCATTTCACATGCCTTTTCCATTATCTACCTCTGATCATTCATATCTTCTATTTCTATTGTATATCCTGGCAGGTTTTTTCGCCTCACTTTACGGCAAAGAAAAAACGCATGCCTCTGAAACATGCGTTTTCAGTAATGATAACAGCGTTTCTATTCCATCGGTGCCGTCCAGTAGGACTGCTGATAGATGTCTTTCAGTTCATAGCTGGAAATCAGTGTGTAATCGGAAATGCTGACATCACCCAGATAGAGCTGATCAGTTACCGTGATCGGATCGCCCAGAATGTGGGTATCCTCGAAACTGCCGTCATAGTTGTAGTAGTCGCAGACAAAGGCGATCGTATCGGATTCCTTATCCGCTTCTTCATCTTTACCGATCTTGATCAGATTCTTCGCTACAACACCTGAACCCTCACGGTATTCAAACGTTGCACCGATCACCTTCGCAACACCGTCATTATCGATATTGACGATCAGGTTGGCGTATTCGCCGTTGAGCAGCACAGGGATCCTTCCGGTAAAGGTCACCTCATCCCCATCGATCGTCTGATACAGATAGTAGTAAGGGATGACCTGCCAGTTTTCTTTATCGATAGAAGCGGCCAGCCACATCTTGTCTTCATTTTTCAGCAGATTTCCTTCCTCATCGATCTCAAAAATACTGTCCTTACCTAGATCGATATAGCCGCTGCCGTCGTCCACCATAACATTCAGTTTCAGATCATCGATCAGTTCCCACTGATCCTTGCTGATGGCGATCTTGCCATCCTTCCAGTTAAGATCCGTAGAGAAATGGTTCTTTGCGATATATTCCGTCATGCTGCGGTCGATATTTCTGCCAAACAGCAGATCCAGCGCATCCCCGTAATAGGAAGAATAACTGTCGTTACTTGTATAAGAACCATTTAGGAACAGATCCAGAACAGAATAGACCAGATCCGAGGAATCCTGATAGGAGTAGTAATCACTGGAACTGTATCCGCCGATCGACTGATAGGCATTATGCTGTCCGCCGGATGAAACCTGTCCTGCCGTCTGATAAGAAGCGAAGCTTCTGACGCAGTCGGCGTAATCGGCGTTCATGTTGATCTTGTTGTAGGTATTCAATACGGCATTGACATACTTTCCGGAACGGTATGGGAAGTAAATGGATAAGCCATAGGATCCTGACATGTTTCTCGACGTGTTGTTGTATTTGATACAACTTAACAGGGCGTCTGCGAGATCTTTGGCTTCATTTGTGCCGACATTGCCGGCCAAATCAGCCAGGTCGACCAGATCGGTATAAGTCTGTGCCGCAAATTCTCTGGCTCCGCTTCTGGCGGAAGCGATCTGCCGGTAACCGTTGTTGTTGATCATATTAGTCGTAGATCTGGAGAATGCCGACAGTTTGGCAGGAAGAATGTCTTCCACTTCTGCCAGGTCGATGACAGACAGCGTAGCACTCTGACTAGGCGTCTTGCTTCCGCAGGTTCTGACGAAACTGTCAGCTATATTTTTGCCGATTTCCAGTGTTGACATGGACGTGTTTCTTGACAAAGCGTTCAGCCAGTCGGTATAGTACCAGCCGATGCCCGGTTCGGATTCTTCCGACGCGATCAGATAGTCGGCATGTTCCGCCAACATCAGCGCCGTTTCCGTATTTGCCATCAGACAGGCATCAAAGCCGATAAAGTCGAATGTCACATCGGCTTCTGTCAGAGCC
Organism: Erysipelotrichaceae bacterium; assembly: GCA_017432885.1. Lineage (GTDB taxonomy): Bacteria > Bacillota_I > Bacilli_A > Erysipelotrichales > Erysipelotrichaceae > Colivicinus. Next base: position 79,948 of record JAFRIE010000013.1, read on the forward strand.
TGGTCGATCTTCGCCAGATCCATAGAGCCATTGTTCGGATATTTCAAGTCATAACCGTAGCCGCTGACCGAACCCCCACCATGATCCCAAAGGATCAGTTCATAACGGTCTGCTTCAAATTCATCGGCACACCATTCAATAAAACTCGTCAGCGTATCCGGATCGACCATCGATCCGGAACCGGCATTTTCTACCAGACGCAGAATTCCGTTTCCCTGGCCCTTGACCTGATAGATCTGATTGTACCTCGTGGAAATGCCCTCCGCATGCCACTTGGTCGTACCGCCGGTATAGACGATCAGATTGATATTGTCACTGATCGTGGCAGAGTTCATTTCCGACAGATCCGATACGCCCATGGCTGCCTGCGATTCCAGATCAGAACCGCACATGAATACCATGATCGTTACCATATCCTTGTTGTTTCCCTGAATCTTTGTTCTCTTGGCCCGGACACCCGAAGCAACGGAACTGTTCAGTTTACCGACATTGCTGCTGAGTTTCCAGTTATTGTAGTAGCTGGAACCGTTGGCATTGTAATAGCCGGTATAAGTATCCTTGTCGCTGTTTCCGTCATTCGTACTGTTGTCTACTGCAGACGGTGCCGGACTGACCGACGGCGTAGCCGGTTGCAGGAAAAAAGAACTGATAAAATAGAACGCTACTAAAACAAACACCAGAAACAGAAGCAGTTTAATAAAACTGAAACCTCTTCTTTTTTTCATTTCGCTTACCTTCCTCTGCTGTTCTTCTGTTTCCTAAAGAATTGAAACAGTCTTGATACAAAGCTGACGCCTTCTCCGACTCTATCAAGACCCAGTCCTTGTCCCTGTCTCTTGACTTCGGCGACATTGCCTTCTACCGTATTTCTCTTTCTGCTTTTTGGTCTTTCACTCATCTTGTACCTCCTGTTCGTCAACAGCTTCTTTGACGCTGATATTTTCTTCCTCGGCCAGGGTATCCAGATACGCCATGGCCAGTTCATCGGTTTTCCTGAATTCTTCGCTTTGTTTGTCTAGACCCGGGAATTCGTTGACCCGGAAACGGATCACCGGTATTTCTTCGTGGTCCAGCAACATTTCGAAATATAGATCAGCGCTGTCTTCATCCAGGTAATCGGCTTCCATGACGCTGATCTCACGGATGGCAGAGAACGGGATCACGTCGGCATTTTCTTTCTTCAGATCTTTTCTTTTCGAAAAAATGAACTGTGAAGCGTGTTCATCGATATAAAGAGAATACTTGCCTTCCACTTTCTTGTCGGTCGTAAAGCCATCCAGTTTCTCCAGATTCGCTTTCCGGTATTGCAGATGTTTGTGGATATCTTCCACTGTTCGGCTTTCATAATCCTTGTCTTCCAGCCAGGAAGACGCCTTCTTAACACAGTTCCGACACAGGATACCGTCTTTCAGTTTCTTGTTTCCGAATTCGGTCAGTCTTTCTCCGCATAAGGAACAGACTTCCTCTGTATACTCCAGTTCATGATCCATGTATGAAACCTCCATACTTTTATTTTTATTGTATCGCATTTTTAGCGGATAATAAAAACCGGATGCCTGCGGACATGTCCGCCTTCATCCGGCAATACTATTTTACCTTAACGGAACAGAAATTACTATTTGTTGACGACGTCGGTCAGTTCTTTCTGCAGTTCCGCTTCAATACGACGCAGTTCAACCTGGGCAGCAGCTCTCTTTTCTCTGCCTTCCGTCTGAATACGTTTGACTTCTTCCAGTGTCTCAATCAGTTTCTTGTTGGTTTCGGTCAGCGTCTCGATATCTACGATGCCTCTTTCGGATTCCTTGGCTGTCTCGATCGTCGCCATCTTCAGATTCTCGGCATTCTGTTTCAGCATCTTGTTGGTCATTTCGGATACTTCATTCTGGGCCTTGACGGCTTCCTTAGAGTGAGCAATACCCAACGCAATCAACATCTGTGATTTCCACAGAGGAATGGTATTGACCAGTGTAGACTGGATCTTTTCCGTCATCAGCGTATCGTTGTTCTGAACCAGACGGATCTGCGGAGCCATCTGAATGGAAACCATTCTTGTCAGTTCCAGGTCATGGAGTTTCTTTTCGAAACGGTTGATCGCTTCTGACAGGTCGTTGGCAGCCTGCGCATCTTCCGGCAGACCGGTTTCTTCCGCCTTCTTTAAGGCAGCCTGCAGGTCGTTTGCCTTGATGTCTTCCAGACGCTTGTATCCGGCCAGGATGTACATTGTCAGTTCCTTGAAGTTGACCAGGTTCTTTTCATAAAGCTGATCCAGCAGGGAGATATCCTTCATCAGGGTGATCTGATGATTTTCCAGGATCTTCACGATCTTGTCGACATTCGCATTGGCGCTGTCGTATTTCGACTTGACGTTGGAAATGTTATTTGCGCCTTTCTTGAACAGTTTCGCAAAGAAACCGTCGTTCTTCTCGTCGATCTCGAAGTTCTTCAGTTCCGCTACCAGATCGATCAGCGTATCGCCGATCGTATCGATATCCTTGGTCCTGACATTCTTTAAGGCAGTCTCGGAGAAGTCGGCAACTTTCGTCTGTGCCGTGGCACCGTACTGCAGGATCGAGTTGGTCTCGGTAATATCGATCTTCTTGGAGAATTCATCGACCATCTGCTTTTCTTCTTCCGAAAGACCGGAATCATCCAGCTTGGAGTGACCTACCACATCCGATACCGGCAATGTAGCCAGATCCTTCTCTTCATTCTCCTGAACTTCTTCCTTGACTTCTTCTTCCCCCAGTGTTAATACGATTTTTTCTTCATTTTCAGCCATATCTGTATTTCCTTCCTTAGTCTTCAATGACATTCATTATTTCCAGTATCCGATTCAGATCATCAACATCATTATATCTTATCATGATACATTTGTTTTTGATTTCAACCTTTGTCCCGTACTTCCTTTGCAGACGGTTTCTGACGTCCTCCATGAATGGGTCCGGATCTTCCTGTGTGACAGGCTTCTTCGTATCTTTCTTCTTACACAGGTCTTCCAGCTGCCTGACGCTCAAACCTTCCTTGATCGTCTTCTCGGCCAGAGCGATCATCTTTTCTTCGTTCTCGAGAGACAGCAACGTCCTGGCGTGGCCGTAAGAGAGTTTTCCTTCATTGACCATCTTCTTGATCTCATCCGGAAGATTCAGCAGCCGCAGCATATTTGTGACATTTGTCCTGGACTTACCGATCCTTTTCGAAAGTTCGTCCTGTGTATAGTTCAGTTTCCGGATCAGCTGATCATAGGCGCTTGCCTCTTCGATTGGCGTCAGATCCTTTCTCTGAATGTTTTCCAGCAGAGAGATCTCCATCATCTGCTGATCATTAAAATCGACAATGATCGCCGGTATGGTCTTCTTGCCCGCAAGCTTGGAAGCCCGCAGTCTTCTTTCACCCGCTACCAGTTCGTAGCCGCTCAAAGACTGTCTGACCAGGATCGGCTGGAATACACCGTTGACTTTGATCGATTCCGACAGTTCTTTCAGTCCTGCCTCATCAAACTCTTTTCTTGGCTGATAAGGGTTTGGCCGGATCTCCGCTATTTTCAGTTCCGACTTACTGGTTCCTTTGTATTCCGAACTGTTGTTGGAAATGTCGTCCAGAAAAGAATCGATATCCTGACCGAAAATCTCATCCAGACCCTTTCCCAGCTTTCTCTGCTTAGCCATTGTCTTCCTCCGCCTTGTTGTTTGCGATCAGCTCCCTGGTCAAAGCGACATAAGCTTTGGCTCCATCCGAATTCAAAGCATAGTCATAAATCGACAGACCGGAGCTAGGCGCTTCGGAAAGCTTGATATTTCTAGGAATATAAATCTTATAGGCCTTCTCTTTGAAGTGCTTCCGGATCTCCTGACCGACTTCTGCCGAAAGATTCGTTCTGGCATCGTACATCGTCAGAAGCACGCCTTCAATCTTCAGATTTGGATTAAAGAGCTTCTGTACCAGACGGATAGTCTGTAACAGCTGGGTAATTCCTTCCAGAGCATAGTATTCGCTCTGTACCGGAATCAGCACGGAATCCGCAGCCGTCAGGGCATTCGTATTCAACAGTCCCAAAGAAGGCGGACAGTCGATAATGATATAGTCGTATTTTTCGTCTACTTCACTCAACACCCGTTTCAGCAGTTCTTCCCGGTGTTCCTCGATCTTGGCCAGTTCCAGATCGGCTCCGGCCAGATTGATGTTGGCAGGAAGAATATCCAGAGGAGGCTTGCTTAAGGAACGGATGCAGTCCCTGACATTCGTATCGTTCAGGATGGCATCGTAGACCGTCAGATCTCTTAATCCGACTCTGTGCCCCACACCCTGCGTCGCATTGCCCTGGGGATCAAAGTCCACCAGCAGGACTCTTTTTCTCGAGTAAGCCAGACCGGCCGCCAGATTGATACTGGTTGTAGTTTTACCAACACCGCCCTTCTGATTGGCGATAGCGATTTTCTTTGCCATAATCTCCTCCTACTTCTTCATCCTGATAACGATCTTTACATTATCTTCATATTCCGTGACCTGCATATCAGAATCAATGCCGGATCTCTTGCATAACTCATAAGCTTCCCGGATCGTATTTACACCGATCTTCAGATTGCTGGAAACGCCTTTCCGCTTGTGTGCTTCACTCAGTTCTCTGATATATTCCTCCGTCTTGGAGACATTATACTTCCGGTTGACGATCGTCAGATAGACCTCTTCCAGTTTCTCTTCCGGAACATTCAACAGCGCTCTGGCGTGTCTCTCGGTGATCGTTCCCGTAGAGATCGCCTTCTTGATGTATTCCGGAAGTTTCAGAAGACGCAGCTTGTTGGCGACGGTCGACTGTTTGTACCCCAGTCTCTCCGCCAGCTCGTTCTGGGTCAGATCCTCCGACTCCATGATCCGCTTCATCGCCATAGCCTGTTCGATCGCATTCAGATCCTCTCTCTGCAGGTTCTCGATCAGCGCCAGCTTGGCAGACTGTTCATCACTGCTTTCCATGATGATGGCTTCAATATCCTTCGCTCCATTCAACTTGGAAGCACGGTATCTTCTCTCTCCGGCAATCAGCTCATACTTGTCTCCATTCTTGCGGACAGTTACAGGCTGCAGCAGGCCGTTTCTTTTGATCGATTCAGCCAGGCCTTTAATGGACTCGTCATAAAAATCCAGACGCGGCTGGTTCTTGTTCGGAATGATCTTATCTAACTTGATTCTAACGATTTCTTTTTTCATAATGGACTCTTCTTAATTATATTATATTTCCTAGGATATTTTAATGGGGTTTCTTTGACTTTTTTCAGATAGGCGATCATCCGGGAATCCCCATTGATCAGCTTTTCGTCTTTTACGCTCTCTACGCGGAATCCTATCTTCTCAATAGCCTTAGAAGCCGTTTTCAGCTCCTCTCTGCCGTCTTTCCCCCGCAGACAGATAAAATATCCTTCCTTCTTCACCATGGCCCCACAGACCTCTATCAGGCTGTTAAGATTACTTACAGCCCTGGCCGTGACATAGTCATATGCTTCCCGATGCTTCAGGGAATGATCTTCTCCCCGTTCCTGCAGAACTTCAATATCCTTCAGACCCAGCTGTTCGATCAGGGAATTCAGGAAGACACAACGTTTCCCGATCGGCTCCAACAGGACCACCTTCAGCTCCGGAATGACGATCTTCAGCACCACGCCCGGAAAACCGGCCCCCGTTCCGACATCGGCAAGTGTTCCTTCCAGTTTTCTGTCATACAGCAGCAGGGAGTCGTAGAAGTGCTTGTCCAGGACCTCTTCAAAGTCGGTAATGGCCGTCAGGTTCACTTTCTCATTGTATTCTTTCAGATAGCGGGCATAGAAATCCAGCTGTTCACACATCTTCTCGTTCAGCCCGATGTTTCGATCCGATAACGCTTTTTGAAACTGTAAAAAAGTCATAACCCTATTATATCTTAATTCGGCACAGGGAAGCCTTTAATTCATAGAAAACCCGATCTTTCCGATCGGGTCTTGTTTCTATTTGAATTCCGGAAGTGCGATGTCCCGGATCATGTTGACGGCTTTCTGATATTCCGCAGTGAAGTAACGGAAGGTATTCACGACCGGTTCCAGTTTAACGAAATCCTCCGGCTTCAGTGATCCCTCCTCGTAGACCTGATGGAACAGAGGCAGTTTCTTCAGTTCCTCGATTTTCCATTCCTCCACCGGCTCCGCGAAATAATCCCGGATCTCGATAGCGCAGTTTTCGATCCTCTTCTGCCATTTGACCGGAATCGTCTGTGCGCAGTCCGCTCCGATGAACTGCGACCAGTGCAGATAAGAACGGTAATAGGCGATCAGCGGACGGATACGGTAGTTTCTTTCCTTCAGGACACGTATCGTCTTCTTGGCCACGGCGATCCCTCCCCAGTTCAAGGCATCGGGATGGACGATCAGTTTCAGCCTGTCGCAATGTGACTTCAGCGTTTCATCCTGCATGCCCGGCAAAAGCGCGATCATCGGATTGATGAATTCGTTGGAAAGGCCTTCCTGTTCTCTTCGGGCAAAAGCTCTTTCGACGGCTTCCGCGGCGGCAAGCGCCTGATCAAGCGAGAAGCACTGCGTTCCCATGCAGCTGATGCCTTCATAGGTCGCTGCTTCGATCGCCCTGACTCCGGCTTCCGTACACGGGATCTTCACCTGCATGTTGCTTCCGCAGGCATCAACATCCCTGGCCATCTGCAGCATCCGTTCAAAGTTATTGTATTCGTAGATCGAGGTCTGAATAGAGAATCTTCCCTGTTTCGGGTTTCCTTTTTCAAACAGCGGAAGCATGATCCCGGATCTCTCTTTTCCTCTTTCCAGAGTCCACTTCCAGGCCAGTTCGATCTCGTTCAGGTTCGGATCTTCTTCGTGCAGACGGCGGATGATCGCCGCATTGCCTTCCAGCGGTTCATTGGTCATCATCTTGGAGACCCAGGTCGGAGAGGTGGTGATACCTTTCGATCCCTGAGACAGACCGTACTCGTGGTCCTCGACATGGAAAGAATCGGTCCACAGCTCACTCTGCGGAAACTTCTCGGTCATTTCTATCAGCTTACTCATCTGTTGTCTCCTTTGTTTTTCGGATTTCTGTAAACAAAACGTTTAAATCGATCTTATCGTAGTCTGTTACATCGATATCGATCTGTTCTCCCAGATTCAGGGAGTAGTCCTTGTGCTCGATCATCCTCCAGAATTCCTCTTCGGAATAGACGATCGGTTTCACTGCCGTATCCTCGTTGAAATCCTCTTTGTGATAGCGGTTCAGGACATGGGCCGGATGCCGGTCGTATCTCTGATTGCGTTTCTTTTCTCTTTCATAGATAACATGTCTATCCCCGTACAGCAGGACGGAAATGCAGCGGTAACCGTAACGTTCAATCAGTTCTTTCAGTTTCTCTCTGTGCCGCTGATAGAAAGGATATTCACTGATGATATTCCTTCCTTCTTTCATCATCCTGTCCAGCTCCTCATAGAAAAAAGCCAGAGACTTCTTGTCGATCTCTTCTTTCTCTTTCCTGTTGTCGAAGCCGTAGCGTTCCCAGAACACTTCTTTCAGGGCATCGTAGGAAAGCAGATCCAGATCCGGAAAACGTTCCATCACCTTTCCTGCAATCGTGCTCTTCCCGGTTCCCGGTGCTCCGCTGATCAGGACGATCAAGGGTTTCATTCTAGGAATAAGAGACCATGTAGTATTTCGCTACCTTCTTGATCTCGTCTCTTAAGCAGGTAATATAGCCACGGATGTCGTTCTTGCCGTCCCAGTTCTTTCCGTATTCGGAAACGGTACGCAGATAGGTTGCCCGGATATCCGTGCCGACATTGACCTTGCAGATGCCCATGGAAACGGCTCTGGCAATATCCTCTACCGGGATGCCTGTACCGCCATGCAGCACCAGAGGAATGGAACTCTCTTTTGCCAGGACTTCCAGCAGTTCGAAATTCAGTTTCGGTTCTCCCTTGTAGAAACCGTGCTGATTGCCGATGGAAACGGCCAAAGTATCCAGATCGGTTCTGGCGATGAACTCTTTCATCTGTTGAGGATCGGTAAAGACGCCCGTATCGGATTTTAAAGGGCCTTCCGTTCCGGAAATGACACCCAGTTCGCCTTCTACGAACACGCCCTTCTCATGGCAGTCTCTGACGATCTGTGCCGTCATCTGACAGTTTTCTTCAAACGACCGGTTCGATCCGTCGAACATGACGTAGTCAAAACCGGCATCCACGCATTTGTATAGAAGTTCCGGATCGATGCAGTGATCCAGGTGGGTAATGACCGGGGTACCGTATTTCTTTTCCAGATGTTTGGCAAACATCACGAAGGTATCGATCCCCATGAACTTGCAGCAGCTCATGGAAGCCATTAGAATGACCGGCCTGCCCAGTTCAGCGGCAGCCTGTACGATCGCTTCCATGTCGTCGTAGGTATTGGCGTTGAATGCACCGATGGCCTTGCCTTCCTTCCAGGCATCCAGCAACAGATTATGTTCCATCATGCCAGATCCGCCTCCACGACTTTAGCGATCGAATGAATGATATAAAGATGCATCGCCTCGGCAGCGATCAGATCTTCAGTATTGACCGGACACCAGACGTCGCACATGTCTTTCAGCTTGCCTCCGCCTTTTCCGGTAAAGATCACGGTCTTCAGACCTTTTCGCTTGGCCTCTTCCACGGCCAAAATGATGTTTTTGGAATTGCCGCTGGTCGAGAAAGCCCAAAGGACATCCCCTTGCTTGCCCAAAGCATTGACCTGTCTTTCAAAAACCTTCTCATAGCCATAGTCGTTGGAAATGGCCGTCAGTACGGAAGGATCCGTCAAAGCCACTGCCGGATAACCCTCTCTTTCCCAGTTGATCATGTGTGAGATAAAGTCGTTGGTGATATGAGAAGCTGTCGAAGCGCTTCCTCCGTTACCGCAGAGCAGGACCTTCTTTCCTGCCACAATCGCCTCTTCCGTGATCCTTGCGGCTTCCTGATAGGATTCCAGCATCTTTGGATCCGTCGATGCATAGGCATCCGTCAGCAGTTGATAATCTTTCTTGATGATTTCCGTGTTCATTCTTATATTCCTTCTTCCTTTCTGAATTCTTCCAGTATCTGTAATGATGCGGAACAGCCGATCCTTGTGGCTCCCGCTTTCAGCATCGCCTTGCAGTCTTTCCAGGTACGGATGCCGCCGGCTGCCTTGACGCCTACGACATCGCCTACCGTCTTTTTCATAAGCTCTACCGCATGTACCGTAGCACCGCCGCCCTTCACCATACCGGTCGACGTTTTGACAAATTCAACTCTATGTTTTACTGCCAGTTCACACATCCTGACGATCTCTTCATCACTCAGGTAACAGGTCTCCAGGATGACTTTACATAGACGCTTATTCCCGTGGATGGCTTCCACCATCCTGCGCATCTCTTCATCCAGATACTCCCATTCATGGTCCTTGACCTTAGAAATATTGCATACATAGTCGATCTCGTCTACGCCGTTTTTAATATCATCTAAAGCCTCGTAGACCTTAACGTCGATGCTGTTGCATCCCAAAGGAAAACCCGATCCGGCACACACTTTAATGCCGTAGGCCTTCAGTTTTTCCTTGAAATAGATCGCCGGAACCTGATTGACTGCGACAGTCGCCGGTCTGATCAGGATCGCCTCTTCAATGATCCGGTCAAAATCAGCCTTTGTACCATCTGCATTCAGATAGGTATGATCAAATAACGCCGCCAGTTCTCTTTCTGTCATATTGTTCTCCTTAACTCTTGTAGGAGCCGATCACGGTCTCCAGTTTCCCTTCTATCTTCAGCTTTCCCTGCTTGCACGGAACAAACCAGGTCTCGCCTTTCTTGACTTTTTTTCCGTCTATCATACCCTCTCCTTCCGAGATGAACCAGAAGCTGAACTCTTCCAGTCCGAATTCTCCTCTTCCGTCACATAACAGTCTAAAGGCAGAGAATTCTCCCGGCTTGTCGATATAGGTATACAGTTTCAGATCGCCCAGATCCTCTACGGTCGGCTCAATGAACGGATCCTCCTTGTCCGGACACAGGATCACATCCATGGCCTTGTCAATGTCTAGCTGTCTCTTCTTTCCGTCCGCTCCGACCCTATCGAAGTCGTAGAGCCTGTAGGTCTTGTCCGCATTGCCGCTCAATTCCAGCAGAACCACACCCTTGCAGGTAGTGTGGACTCTTCCGGCAGGCACATAGGCAAAATCATTCTTCTTCGGATGAGGATAGACTCTCAGCAGTTCATCCCATTTCCCCTGATCGATCATTTCTCTTAACTGTTTCTTGTTTTCGGCATTGTGACCGTACATGGCGATCGAATCCGGTTCCACCTCCAGGAAGAAGACACATTCCGACTTACCTAAGGAATTCTCGTACTTCCGTGCATATTCATTGTTCGGATGCAGCTGAACAGAAGTGTTCTCGTTACAGTCGCCAAGCAGGAACTTGATCGGCACGACATCCGTACCATGGAAACCGAACAGTTCGTTGTGCTCGTTATAAAGCTGTGAGAGGCGCATTCCGGTCCCTTCCACCTCCGAGTCTTCCTTGCCCGGCAGACAGGCCACCAGCCACCCTTCTCCCACCAGACCGTCACCGCAGTCCATGTGGTAGAGATCCCGGAATCTGTGTCCTCCCCAGATCTTTTCTCTGAATTCAGGTTTTAACCGATAGATCATAACGATTCTCTTTTCTTTTTTACAGCTTAATCATAACACAGATGAGATTGAATTGATTCTACACCCATCAAGAAAAGACAGCCGTTAACCGGTTGTCTTTTTCATATATTTCGACGATCAGTTTGTCTGTAAATCAAGATAATAGTATTCCTTGGTCGGCATACCGTTGTTGGCATCTACTTCAGTAGGAATCGTGTTGTGTGCCACACTCGTCTTGTTCAGAAGAGCTTCATATTCTGTTTTACTAAGTCTATTCCAGTTCACTTCTCTGTATGGCGCCAGCATGACGGCATTTTGAGCAGCACCGACGTTCTGCAGACCATTCTCTGTATAGAAGGCCCATTCGCTTCCTCCAGCAAACGCTGCGGCAAGAGTATTACATACAAGGCTTTCGTAGTCTTTCATGACAGAAGTAATAATTGATGGTTCGAATTCTTCTCCTTCGGCAGCTCTAGTGAAATATTCATCAGAACCGGAACCGATTACTTTTCTGTTTTCTCCTTCTCTGGCAGCATTGACGATTGAAGTGTTTAACGCATTCGGATAGGCAAAGATGACCTCTGTTCCGTTTTCATACCAGCCAGAAGCGTAATTTTTTAAATCATCAGAACTGGACCATGCCCAGGCATAATGGAATTTCATACTGACGGATTTTTCTTCAAGATTTAAATCTGCAGCAGCAGCTTCAGCGCCTTCCAGAAACCCGAAACCATATCTGGTAATTTCCGGAATGGTCCAGGCACCGATAAAGCCCAGATTCCGATAACCATCCTTCACAGCTGCATAACCAGCCATGAATCCGGCATCCTGCTCGGCAATTCGCAACATGGCAAGATTATCCTGCTGTTCAATGGAATCATCTATGCCATCATTGTTGTAGTCGATGTCATAGAGGTCGTCGGCATCCAAGAAAACAATCTTAAGATCAGGATATTTCGAGATTGATTTCACCAGCGCAGCATCCCAGATGCTTGTATCAACTACGATGACTTTGGAATCATATTCTACCGCCTGAGCAATCAGAGATTCGTGAATTGCCGATTCATCGCTTAAACCGCTCGGAAGCTGAAGATAGCTGTACAGTAGAGAATTGTTTTCGCAGTATTTCTTAACGCCATCATATATAGCCTTGTTGTTACCGGAATCCATTGATGAGGAATCGGCGAGGAAGACGACATCATAATGAGGGTCTTCTTTATTGATAAACGTTACGGAAGCGGATTTTCCGCTGCCGTCGGCTATTGTGGCGGTAATCTTAACAGTGCCTGCAACGCCGGTAAATGTTACAAGTCCGCGTTTTCCAACAGTAGCAATGGCAGTATTGGAAGATTTCCAGTCGGCTCTCCGCATGGCGTCTTCTGGAATCGATGCAAAGAACAGCTGATATGTTCTGCCCTCTGTCTGCGCTATTTCAATCACTGCATCAGCCGGGAGGCTTTCCCAGTTTTCATCAAGAAGAGAGATAGCTGTCGCAAGCGGATAAACCCGTACCTGGTAAGAACCTTTTACACCGGAACCGTCTTTCGCCTCCGCATAAACAAAGATACGCTGAGAGGAATCGACTTTTTTGGCGGTAACGACTCCTTTGGAAGATACTGCTGCGACATCCGGATCCTCCGAATACCAGTTAAGACTCTTGTTTGCGGCATCTTCCGGACTTACATCCGCTTTTAAAGCGATCGTCTGTCCCTGTGCAATCATGGCGTTGGTTGAAACATAGGCATGTGAGCCATCCGGCATGACTTTATCTACAGGATTATATACCGTGATATTTTCTACCAGTTTACTGATATTCAGCGTAACAAAGGAACTCTTTCCGGAACCGTCTGCTGCTTTGGCGGTGATCTTGACAGTTCCATTGGAATCTGTAAGCATAACATGACCGTCTTCTACAGTTGCCAGATTTGTATTTGAAGATGACCAGGTGACATCATCCGACGCATCGGCAGGATCAGTCAATGCGGTGAACCATAATTCCCTTGTATCCAGACCGACACCGATCGTTTTTCCGGTGACGTCATCACCGTTTTCATCATAAATATTCACTTTTGATGCAATCGGATATACTGTAACAGGATAGGCGTTTCTGGCACCTCCATCATTGGAATAGGCGTAGATAATTACATCACTGATCTCCGTTACATTTTTGCTGGCAGTCACTTTACCATTCTTAACGGTTGCGATGGAAGTGTCGGAACTGTACCAGTCGATCTTCCTGTTTGCGACTGTTTCCGGAAGTACCCGTGCAGTAAGCGTGAGAGACTGCCCGGCTTTCAGTTCATTCTCTGTTCCCGTGATCTCTACTTCTTTCGCCAGATTCGTACCGACATTGATTGTAACCGTAGCAGACTTTCCGGAACCGTCACACGCTTTGCCGGTGATCTTGGTCGTTCCTGCTGTACCCGTCAGTTTAATCGTATTATCATCTATAACTGCGACTTTTGTATTAGAAGACGACCAGTCTAAATCATATGTGTTATATGGATATGTAACCACAGAGAACCAGCAGTATTCCTTGCCTTCCTCTATTTCATAACCTACCGTTTTTCCTGTAATGTCCTCTCCGTATTCATCGTAAATCGTAATCTTTGTCGTAGGCGGAATTACATGCATTTCACTGGTATACGAAAGGCTGGAACCGTCTTTTGTGGTTGCGGTTATTTCAACGGTTTTTCCTGCTGTGCCTTTCTTGGCTGTTACTTTACCGTTTTTGACAGTAGCGATAGAAGGATCGGATGTCTTCCAGTCGAGTTTCTGATTTGTAGCATCTTCCGGATCAAAGAGCGCTTTTAAGGTTACGGATTTGCCTTCTGCGATAAGCAGGCATCCGTATAGCCTTAGTTCTTTTGTCATCTTGCTGATACTGAGCGTGAACGATGCCGACTTGCCGGAACCATCCGCCGTCTTTGCCGTGATCTTGACCGTACCTTTTGATCCGATGATCTCGACATAACCTCTGTCATCTACAGTCGCAAGTTTTGTATTGGAAGAAGACCAGATGATGCTCTGGGAAGACTCTTCCGGTTCTACCGAAGCATAGACCCACAGTTCAGGCGTATCTACGCCATCGATCGCAATCGTCTTTCCGGTTATATCTTCATAAGACTCATTGAAGATCTTAACGCCGCTTGCGACAGGACCTACGCTTAGTGTCACGGTATCAGAAATATTAGAACCGTCTGTCGTCACAGCCGTAATGTCGACCGTCTTTCCTTGTGCACCTTTTTTGGCCGTTACCTTACCGCTCTTGACACTAGCTACTTCAGGATCGGAGCTTGACCATATGAGTTTTTGATTTGCCGCATCTTCCGGATAAATCCAGGCATCCAAAGATATGCTTTTACCCGTTGCCACCATGGCATTACCGGTTATCGTGAGAGACTTTACCAGTTTACCGACATTGACTGTAATGGAGGCTGTTTTACCGGAACCGTCTTTTGCCTTGGCCGTAAGCTTTGCCGTACCTTTTGTACCGACGATTTCCACCTGGCCCCAGTCATTGACGGTAATAAGCTTTGTATTGGAAGAAGTCCATTCCAGATCCCATGATGCAGCCTGCGGACTGATTTCCCAACTGAGCCAGAAGCTCGGAGTATCCTCAGGATCAATACCGATTGTCGTTCCGGTAATGTCTTTTCCGGAATCATCGATGATTCTAATCTCTGATATCAGCGGAACGACGGTAATCGTAACGCTGTCGCTGACACCGGATCCGTCTTTTGCTGTGGCTGTGATGACGACTTCGGAAAGTTCGGTGACTTTCTTTGCCGTGACTTTTCCTGACGATACCGTAGCGATGGAGGTATCCGATGAAGACCAGACTACCGCTTTGTTCTTTGCGTCTGCCGGTTCAACATGTGCGGTCAGCTGCAGTGTCTTGCCTGCCGTCATTACCGCATCGCCTTCGGCATCGATAATGGCATTTCCGGTTACGAGTTTCGGATGAGTGATCGTAATGTTTCGTACCAGACCGGTGGAGACAGCCTTGATGTGCATACGATCAGGAAGTTCGTAGTTAATAAAGCCATCGGCACGAAGTATGACAATATAATCGTCCTCCGGATTGATATACGGTTTATTCGCAATTACATCTACCGGCAGAACAACGCTGTTGTCTTTCTTTACCAGTTCGCTGCCGTTGAACTGGAAACCTCCCATGTGATCAAGATTCAATCCAATGGCATCATAAGCCCTTACAAGAGCATCCAGATAATCGCCATGAGATGTTGTGATGATCAGTCCTGTTTTCTCGTCATAAGTAATCGCCAGATCATCCGGTATATCTGTTCTGATCGAAGTCGTGATATCTGCCGTGACTTTGACCGGAACATACATATAAGCCGAAAGTGTCAGTTCATAGTTTCCTGATGCAATCTTTCTATTGCGGACGATCTCTGCCGGAACCACAATACTTCCGTTCTTAAGTGAATACGCCGTATCATGAATGTCGCCGGAATCCAGACGATCAAGCTCATTCATAAGATAAATGGAATATCCTCCACTGGAAGATCCGCTGATCGTAGCGCCTTCTTTATAAGACCATTGACTTGAATCGCTGCCTCTTTGATCGACGACATGTTCCTCCGTCAAGGCGTTCAGCCATTCGTCTGCGCCTTCGCCTGTGCATGAAATAATGATCTGATCGTTCTCGCTGACAACAGAGACGGCTGATGGAACCGGTGCCTGTTTCAGGCCATGGGCGACCGTGAATTCATCAATGAAAACAGTGGTGAAATGTTTCGCCAGGATCTGCACCGTGTATGTTCCGTTTTTCAGTCTGTCATAGTAGTACATGGCGCTAGGAACGATCGTCAGCTCCTGCCCGTCATCCGATAGATGGAACTGATAGAAAGAATATTCGTTATGTTCGTTGACCAGTGTCTTTCTCTGCATCTGTTCATCGAAGAAAACAAGATATCCTTCCCAGCCGTCGGAACCGTTAATACTCGGATTTGTTTTTCCGGCATAGACTTTAGCCAGCCATTCCTTGTCCTCTTCCTCTACACGGAGCGTGAATACGCCATTTTCATCTTCAGTAAACGTGACGTTTTCCGGAGCAGGATCACAGGCTTTTGTTAATGTCAGTTCATAGTATCCGGTATCTTCATATCCTTCCACGCTGAACCACAAATGATGGATACCGTTTAAGAAGTATCTGTCAAGCAGACTGCTGTTTGGAATAATGACTTTATCTTCTTCAAAACTCTTGAAATCAAGTTCTGTCGAAGTATCCGGTTCTTCTTCGTCCCGGATCCACACTTCTCCTTCGTTGCCCAGCAGTTCCAGATAGGCAACAGCATCCTCATAATCAAATCCCTGGGCATCCGGATCGCATGTAACATAAATATCGCCGTTTTCTGCTTCGTTTACCAGCAAGACAGGCGGATCCAGAAGTTCACCTTCTCTTGTTCCTTGCGTTTCATCCGCATTCAGATCCAGAGTTTCTCCTTCGGTGGTTTCTTCAGACGCTAAAACATCCTCCGCAGGATCATTTTCTTCCTGAGGAAGCACTTCTGTAACTTCTGTCGTTTCTACATCTTCTTCCGCTTTTGCCAGATAAGGCGTATAAACAAAAAAAGATGTAAACAGTAAAGTCACAGAAAGCAGTAAAGTCATTACTCTCTTCATAAGATTATCCTTTCATTGTGAATACTATCTATCATCGTACGAATCAATTATATCATTTTTATCTGTCGCACTTCTGTCCGACCGAAAAGTTCATAGCTTTTTTTTCCTGTCTCTTTTTCTTTTTCATGGAACTTGTGACAGAAAAGCGTTCCGGTTCGGCAGACTGGCTCAAAAGTATGACAAAGACCGCCAGAACGCATACATTCAGCGTTGTAGCGGAATTGACCAGACTCTGTCCAAAATAAGCAAACAAAGAAGCAAAGATTACCATAGCGTTTCCGTTATTAAAGGCTTTTGTCTTAAAAAACGAAGAAAAAACCGACACCCAGCACATGATCCACGA
This sequence comes from Erysipelotrichaceae bacterium, assembly GCA_017432885.1. Taxonomy (GTDB): domain Bacteria; phylum Bacillota_I; class Bacilli_A; order Erysipelotrichales; family Erysipelotrichaceae; genus Colivicinus. Next base: position 96,584 of record JAFRIE010000013.1, read on the forward strand.
AAGCAAACCTAAGATGCCCATACTCATCAGCATCTGTACCGCTTCGCTGTGTGAAGAAGCGAAGACTCTTTCTCCGGCCTCGATTTCACTGTATACATCGATCAGCAGTTCCGGTCCTATACCCAGAAGTTTTTCTTTCCAGTTATACACATGAAGATACTTTTCGATCGAGAACTGCCATAGTTCTATTCTTCCGTTGCCCAGTTCCGTTCCAAAACGGATAAACAGCAGGAACGCAAATATTGCACTTAGACACAATACCGATGTCTCGGCAGCAAGAACGATTTTCTTTCTGTTTCCGGCATAATCATTTTCACTGAACTTTCCAAGGAGAAGAAAGACCGTGACGCCAAGAAACAGCAGGATCAAAGATGCATCAAAAACATATGGACCGATCCCATTCATACGGCGAAGACGCTCATCAAACAGACCGCAGTATTTTATGATTAACAGAAAGATGGAAAAGCCGGTTGCCAGTAGTGCCGTTTTCCTAAGATTCACCAGACTTTGAAACAGATATGGAATGAGAAAGAAGAAACCGAACAGGTAAGCCAGATAAATGCCGTCTGCTCCGTTTAATATTGAAGCTGTCAATCCTGTGATGCAGCAAATGTAGTAGAACACCTTCATTAATCTGTTTTCTTCTTTTAGATACAGACAAACGAAAAGCGGTACAAACAGGCTCAGATAGCCAACGATCCAGTTACAGTTGCCCAGCGTTCCATAAAAACTGTAATAATCCTCTCCCTGTATCAGGGTTCTGAAAGAGAAGAGATTCATCCTGGTTCCGCCAAGGATGATCAGAACGAATTCAAACAGAACGATACAAAGCAAAGGCAAATACATTTTCTTCTCTTTGATATACTCGCCTTCGAAAGCCAGCACCGCCAGAACAAGACTGCCGATACAGAAGGACCCGACATGCCACCCGATCTCTCCCGTAAAAGCATATTCCGGATAATAGGACGCTAACGTTGAAATCAGGCTGATTAAAGCCAGGAAGATAAGACTTTGCAGCAGCAGATTATTGCGGATCCTGAATCTATGATCCTTTATCTTCAGAATTATCAAAAGAAGAAACAAAGGAAGCAGGATATACATGAAAAAACGAAAACAGGATGCCTTGGCTTCCATAATATCGAAGTAAGCATCCTGAACATATAAAGTCAGAAGGACTCCGATCCCATAAAGAAACAGAACATATCCCGTTAACGAGATCAGCTGATAGGTCTTGTCGTTTTTTCTTGATGAATTCTTCATGTTTTACTGCCTCTTCATTATAACATCTGTTCATCTATCTGATCTGTGACACAAAAAGAAAAAAGGCAGGAGTTTTATTCCTGCCGTCATATCCTTTATTTTTCCAGATATGTCTGATAGACTCTCTGGATGCTGTCCTCCGCCTGCCAGAAATAATACAGACGGTCGAAGAAGCCGTGGGCCAGTCCCTTGTAGATCATTAAAGTCACATCTACGCCTTCTTCATCCAGTTTCTTGGCAAAATCCTCTCCCTGCAGACGCAGATAGTCAAGACCCGCCGATACGATGATCGTCTTTGGATAGAAGGAATGGTCTTTCATATACAGAGGTGATACATAGGCATCTTCTCTGTGCTCTTCCTTGCAGTAATAGGAAGCCAGGATACCGTCGGCAGGACGCAGCCTCCGGATCAGGCTTCTTTCCAGTTCACCCGATTCTCCGTATCTTTCAATATCCCATTCCCGATCATACCGGTCACTTAATGTGACACACGGATAGTACAGGATCTGGGCTTTGATCCTTCCCGGATGTTGCTTCTGTTTCAGCGTTTCCGCCAGAGCCAGATTGCCTCCGGCAGAATCCCCGAAAAGGATGATCTTCCTTCCATCTGCGCACAGTTCATCGATGATGTCGCTAATCTGTTCGACCTGATGCGGATAAAGGAATTCCGGAGCCAGGTCATAGTCGATGGAGTAGGTAATCCTTTTGAAGGTCCTGGCGATGTACTTGCAGACATAACGGTAACGGTCTACCGCTCCTGCCCACCAGCCTCCGCCATGGATGAATACGACCAGTTCTTCGCTTTCGATTACGGATGGTACATATTTTTCTGCCCTTCCCGCTTCAAAGAAGACCAGACTGACATCGACATCCGTTACCTTATCGATAAAAGGGAAATCCGGATACTTGTCCCTGTATCTTTCATAGCCGACATCTCTTCCTTCGACAGTCAGTCCGGTATGGGGATATTTCCTGCGCTTTTCATAATACTGCCCGCAGACCAGATCGACATTGCTGTCGAGGTATGTCTCCTTCGGATCGATGACGGTCTTCTTCATTATTCCGCCTCGTATCCGAGTTCGTTGATATAATCCTTGATCTGTCTGATGTTTTCCTTGGTCGATTTGCCCGGCTTGAATGCGGTCTTGGATCCCAGAATGAAGATCGTCGCGCCGGCATCCAGCAGACCCTTGATGTCGGGATAGTCGATCGAACCATCAACAGCGATCTCAACATTTTCATATCCTCTGTCATCCAGCATTTTTCTAAGCCTTGCGATTTTTTCCAGCATGGAAGGATGGATCGTCTTTTCGCCGGCTCTGCTGTCCTTGACGATCAGATTGACGAAACTGACGAACGGGAAATACTCTTCTACCATGCATAAAGGCGTACCCGGATAGATAGAAACGGCACATTTACCGCCTCTGGCCAGGACTTCCTTGCAGATCTGCATCCCTCCGCAGGTCGTTTCCGCATAGAAAGTCAGATAATTGCCCTTGATGTTGGGATATACGGCATTTAGGTATTCTTCCGGATACTTCGTCGTGATGTGGACATCTACCGGTACGGTAAACTTCTCGCTGATCATCGGAACCATGTCCGGAGACAGCTTGGTCGTGCCGTAAAGGGTATAGTCCATGACGTCGAAGTGATAATAGGAGACGCCCGCTTCCTGCAGTTCCCTGCATTCGCGTTCCATGTTCATGATATCGGCTCTTTCGAGAGATGGAGACAGTTTGATCTTCATTGTTTTTCCTTCTTTCTATTTGTGCGTCTTGATTTCTTCTATGCAGTCGTCCATGGCTTCCATCCACGTACGCATCGGATGATGGAAAGTCTTTTCGAAGAGACTTCCATCCAGAACGACATTCTTTTCTCTTGGTGCGAATTTTACGCCCATCAGACAAGGTTTCGTCGCATCTTCGCCATAACCCATTTTTTGGGCGATGTAGCTGAAATACTCATAACGGGATGCGGCCGTGGTATTGCACAGATGGTAGGTTCCGTACTTGTCCGATTCCAGCACTTCTTCCAAAGCATAGGCGATATCGACGACATAGGTCGGATTGGAGATCTGATCCGTCGTATACAGCAGGTCTCTTTCACCTGCTTCCAATCGGTTCAGCATCTTCAGGATCGGATTCCTGTCCTTTCCTCCGTGGGCGCCGAACAGCAGCGGAACTCTGATGACAAAGCTCTTCGGATTGAAATAGCGGACCAGTTCTTCCGCCTTCAGCTTGGTATGGCCGTAGGTATTCACCGGAGCTACCGGATCATTTTCTTTGTAAGGCCTGTCGGTATTGCCGTCAAACACGGCTCCCGAACTGATATGGATCATCGGAATGCCCATGTTTCCCGTGATCAGGGCGATATTCGCCGGTACGATCGTATTCAGCGCATAGGCACCTACAGGATCTCTTTGTGCATCGTCGACATCCTTGATCCCGGCGATGTGAATGTAGCAGTCCGGTTTCTCCGACCCGATCTTTTCTCTTAAAGCGTTAAAGTCGTTCAGATCCAGATCCTTTCGTCCTTTGATCACGACAGTCTCGTGATGTTCCGAAAGAATTTTCGCAACGTCATAACCCAGAAGGCCGTTGCCGCCATCCAGCATGATTTTCATAGTGTTACCCCAATTTGCTTTCCGCAAACATTACTGCAGCCGTGATGATCAGAGCCACCGGGATCCCCAGCAGTCCGAACAGCAGGGCACTTTTCACGTTCCAGTAACGGATGAATCCCAGCAGACACATGGAGCCTGTCAGCAGGATCACCATGACGAGAATCATCTTCTTAAAGATATCCGTTCTTAGTTTTTTCTTTATTTCTTCCGTTTTCGCCGCTTCCTCTTCCCCGTTCTTCAGATGGATCAGTTCTTTGGTATAGCCGGACTGAAAACAGTTTTCCGCATACATTCTTTCCGTAAACAGATGCACCGCTTCCGGAATGTTTTCCGCATAGTCGGTGTAGATCTTGATTGCCTTACGGATGATCTCGAACAGAGCCCAGCAGGTGGCGATGATGTCCAGCATCAGCAGTTCGTTCTGCAGCGCTACGTTCTTTTCACGGTATCGGAGACAGCACAGGATGAAAAGGAACCAAACATCCGCCACCAAAAGCCAGTTGCTTCCCTTGAGAATGGAGATGTTGGAAATGTTCATTCCGGATGTAACGATGGCGGAAGCGGCCTTCTTGTCCAGACCGGTCGCCTTTACTGTCTTTTCTCCTTTTTCGGAGAAGTTCTCGTAGGCTTCTTTCCAGGGACTCGGTTTCTTGTCTTTCTTTGCCATGTTACCTCCTAAAATGTGTAATCCGGTGTCATCCGGATCCTGTCGCGGTACGGTTCGGAGATCGGGTCCTGCAGCAGGAAGCTGATGATCTTCCGGTCATCCTTGAAATGGATCGGATAGACTTCCCTGACATTGCATTTTCTCATGAAATAGTCGAAGCCTTTCGCATACATCTCTTCCTGTGAAGGATTGAGAATCAGGAAAGCCGCATCGATCGGCGTATCCGCGATCTTGTTGATTTCCTTATGGTAGTCCCTTACCGCTTCGGCGATCTTCTCTTCCTGCATATTCGGCCATGACCATTCGTTGAGATGACCCGCATGGAAAACCGTTTCCTTGCCGATCTTTACCAGGAAGGCACATCCGCGGTTTCCGTCGCAGGTATCCAGAGTCTTGATAGTCAGGCCGTGATACTTGTAGGTCTGATCCGGATCGGTGAACAGGATCTTTTTCAGCGTTTCCTTTTCAATGATGTGATTATAGAAGAAACGGAAACGGAACTTCTTGTTTTTGATGTTGTCATTGGCTACGACGTAATAGACATTGTCGTTTTTCGCACCCCAGTGGAAGATGTCCTGATTGTAGTTGTCCGCAATCGAGCCGGATATGAAAACAAACAACGGCTTATCCTTGCTGATCCTGGGCATTTTCCCCTGCGAGTAATTGAATATCAAAGAAGCATTCTCGGTTTCTACCAGAACGCCATCCTGATATATGTAGGTGATTTTCATTTTATGTTTAGACTTGAGCTTCTGTAAACAGGTTGTAGAGATCGTCTACGCTTTCAGGATTCAATGCTTTGTTTAATGTTTCATCGTCACCCAAGACGATAGCGACCTGCTGAATGGCCTGCATGTGCGATTCACCGTCGGCGGCAGCCAGCGTGATCATCAGATTGACATCCTCATCTTTTCCTTCAAAACGGAAAGGTTCTTTGACATAAGTAATAGAAAGCTGTGTCTCATTGACGCCCTTGTCTGAGCTCGCATGCAGCAGCGCTACACCCGGACACAGTACGAAATAGGCGTTATGTTCAATAGCACTTTCAATGATCGCATCTGTATAGCGAGGCTCAATGTAGCCCTGTTCAACCAGTTTTCTGGTAGCGATCGCAACGGCATCTCTCCAGTCCTTGACTGAATCGATGATCTCGACGTTTTCATACTTTAACAGATCTTTTAATTCCATATACTCCTCCTAAAAAAATATGGGAAGAGGATATAATGATCCTCCTCCCATCTTTTCGTTTAATACTACTGTTATTCTTCGTCAGGGTTTTCTTCGAAGTATTTTTCAAGTACTTCTCTGATCTCATTCTTGTTGACGAGATTATGAATAGCTACACATGGTCCGAAGACTTTTACCTGTTCATAGATATCGCCGCCAGCAATATAGAGATCCGCCTGACCGGCTGTGGTATCACCGATAGAAGTATGTTCTACACGGATATCACCTTTGCCCATGGCCTCAAGCACTTTTTCAACGTTCATTCCTAAAATAAGGGATGAACCTAAACCTGCCTGACACACACAAAGAACTTTTTTTACTTTTCCCATATTCTTTCCTTTAAGAAAGTATTAGGCGTTTTTCTTCTTTCCTAATACGCCGATAACAACGACGACTACGAACAGAGCGATAACACAGTAGAACATGTTAGGGCCTAAGAGTTTACCCAGCTGATACAGAGGGATAGAAACTAATGCAGCATCGGAGTTACCGAATGTAATACCTTCGATTACAACTGAACCGTATTTGATCAGTAAAGCTGGAACGAAGTGTGATACGAAGCCAACGAGAGCTGCAGCCAGGATAGCACCACGTCTGCCGCCTGTAGCGTTAGCAACACATCCATAAGTAGCGCCAAGGTAGAATGAACCGATCAGAGAAGGCAGTACGACTGGGAAAGTCGGATCTGCTCTGTTGATAGCGATGTTAACTACGAAGGCAACCAGATAAGCTAATGTACATACGAAGAAGCTTACGAGGACACCAGTTGGATAGTAAGGGAATACTACCGGGATATCCAGACCAGCAACTGCGTTTGGAACCAGTTTCTCTGACAGACCCTGGAAAGAAGGAGTGATTTCACCGACAACCAGACGAACGCCAGCCATCAGGATGAAGATACCCATTGTGAATTCCAGAGCGTAGTTGATAGAACCGATTACGAAGTTCGTGCCAGCACCGAATGCGTTAGCAACAACTTCCGGCTTAACAACTAAGCAGATGATAGAAACGATTACATAGATAGCGAACATAACCAGTGACAGAGATACGTTCCAGTCTCTTAAGAAACGCATCTTTTCTGGGATGTTCATGTCCTCTGTTGAATGAGACTTGTCGCCGAACAGTTTGCCTACGCGACCAGCGATCCAGTAGAAGAATGTGCCAGAGTGAGCGATAGAGATTTCTCTTGTCTGCGTGATTTCACATACATCTTCGTATACCAGTGAAGGCATAACAGCCATGTAAGCGCCACATACCAGACCACCGGCAACGATTACCTGCCAAGTAGGGAAGCCCATGTTGGTGAACAGGAATGCGCAGCAAGTAGCGATCCACATCATTTCATGTCCTGTTAAGAAGATGAATGAGAACTTCGTGAATCTGGCAAGCAGCAGGTTGACGAACATAGCGATAACGATGATACCGGACAGAGCAACACCGTAAGTGTCGCCGGCAGCACCGAACGCACCTTCGTTGGAAGCAACGATACCGGTGAAGCCCATAACATCAGATGTCATAGAGTTCAGAGGTCCTAATGAATCAACGAGGAATGTTCCGGAACCGGAAATCAGCTTGTAGCCAAGAATCGTCTTGATCATCGAAGTGATGATGTCAGACCAGTCTTTCTTTCTAACAAGCATACCTGCCATGACATACAGTGACAGTAAGATAGCAGGGTTAGAAAGTAACTGAATGATAAAATCAATTACAAAATTCATAAATATTTCTTCCTCCTTACATTAAAAAACTATTTATGATAATTTAATTGTAGAATCATAAGATACAAAATGCAAGCGTTTACACTAAATTATCACATATTCATCACATAATCTAGCGGTATACCTCAATGGCTCTTTTGACCTTGGCGGGATCTTCCGGCCTGCCGATGACAGCCTCATTACGGTCCAGTTTTTTCAAAGCTTCCATGTCTTCTTCGGCCAGTTCAAAATCGAAAATGTCGATGTTTTCTTTCAGCCTTTCTTCGCTGTTGGTCCGCGGCAGGATGCAGATATCCCGCTGCAGCAGGAATCTCAGACAGATCTGAGCCTTGGTTTTACCGTACTTGCCGGCCAATTCGTTTAACAAAGGATCTTCCATCAGTCCATCGATCCTGCCTGCTCCCAAAGGAGAATAGGCCTGATGTGTTACATCATAGCGATCGAACCATTCGTGTTCCATCCATCGCTGACAGCGCACATGGGTCTCGATCTGGTTGACCTGCGGCTTGAATTCGTTGAAACTCAGCAGATCGATCAGTCTCCCCAGCGTGAAGTTGCATACGCCGATCGCCCGGATCTTTCTCTCCCGGTAGAGTTCTTCCAGGTCCCTGTAGGCCGTATAGTAGTCGTTCAACGGCCAGTGGATCATGCACATGTCCAGATAGTCGACACCCAGCTTTTTCAGTGAATCCAGGGCCATTCTTCTGGCATCTCCCGGCTTCGACCACCGGAACCACACCTTGGAAGTGATGAACAGATCCTCTCTGGCAATACCGCTGTCTTTGATTCCCAGACCAAGCTGTTCCTCGTTGTCGTAGTCCAAGGCCGTATCGATCAGCCTGTATCCCAGTTCAATCGCCTTTTTTACCTGCGTCCTTGGATCATTGAGACGATAGGTCCCAAGCCCCACTCTCGGCATGAAAACACCGTTGTTCAGTTTGATAGAACGGTCCATAAACGTACTCCTTTCTTTCGAATGATAAATCAGCTGTTCAGATCTGCCGCGATCTGCATGCCCTTGATTGCCATCAAAATGCCGACGGCAATCAGTGCCAGCCCGACCATCAGCATTCTATTGTTTTTTCCTGTTCTAGCCTGGGAAGGATCTCTCCGGCTACAGCTTAAAACGACAGCATGGTCTTTCGGATATTCCGAGGCTTCCTTCAGTTTTCTGGTGTACTTGTTTCCATCTACCGTATAGGAATAGGTATTCTCATAGGCATTTTCCTGTCCTCTTCTGGTTTTGAAAGTCGGTTCCGACTTGACCAGCTTCGCTTCGACCTTCAGTGAATACTTCAGCAGATCCAGAACATAGAAAAGGCACAACGCCAGACCGGCCAGCGTAAACAGACAGCCGAGCGTAAAGGTCCAGTAGTCTCCCGCCCTTTCGCTGTAAGCCAGATTGAAAAATTCCGTAAAATCGATTTTCATAACCCTATTCTATCATCTTTCGAATCATGTCATTGATCATTCGTTCATGGGCTTTCGGATCCGTATCCTTGTCGGGAACCTCCGTAAAACCGGATTCCGGAATCAGTTCGTGAAGTCTTATGCCATACTCGTAAGGGTGGCACAGATCGTTTCTGCAGGCCACGATCTCTACCGGCATCGTCAGCTTCTTGAGATCATCTGCGCTTCTGATCGGAACAAGCTTGGGTATGGCGAGGTATTTCTCATAGACGCGGACATTGTATTCTTCTTCAAACGGCTTCAAAAAGCTGTTTCTGGTATATTCGGAGATGTCTCTGACATACCGGTATCCATCGGAATTCAGGAACTGTTCCCTGTCTTTGTTTTTTAGGGCATCCGCAAGATCCCGATAGACCGATCTGATTTCTTCCCTGATCGGCTGATCGACCCAGGCGTTGCGGATCAGCAGCAGCTTTCGGACTCTTTCCGGATGTCTGATTGCCAGATTCAGGGCTACGGCTGCCCCCATGGAGATGCCTGCCAGATAGGTCTTTTTGACATGCAGGTGATCCAGCAGATCGATCACATCATCGGCCAGCTGATCGAAGCTGAGATTCGAATAATTGTATTCGCTGTTTCCGTGTCCTTCCTGATTGAGCAGGATCAAGGATACATCATCGATCGGTTCATAGAGCTTCTCGATCTGCAAAGTGCTGCCGCCCAGACCGTGAAGAAAGATGAAAGGGATGCTTCCTGCGGTGACGCGGTATTCCAGTCTTAGCCCATTACGGTTAACAAAGCTTTCCATCCATGACTCCCTCCAGATAATTTCTGCACGTTACGACATCTTCTTCTTTCAGGCCGTGCATGATGATCGGACCTTCGTATCCGTATTCTATCAGTAAGGATACAAACAACGGAAAATCAATCTTTCCCATGCCCGATCCCGTATAGACGGTTTTCCTGTTTTCAATGTAAAGATCTTTGCCGTGGGCCAGACAGACGTCCTTCCCCAGCAGTGAAAAGCTTTCCTTCAGTACTTCATCGATCCTGTCGATGTTCTTTTCAGTAAACAGATTGGCACCGTCCATGACGATCTTCAGATGTTCATCGGCAATGTCATCCAGATATCTTCTGGCCTTGTGCGCATCGTTGATGACATTGGTCGGTTCCGGCTCCACCCCCAGCACGATACCGTACTTGTGCGCAAATTCCAGGATGATCCTCGTCGTTTCCAGCAGTTCCCGGTAGGATGCCTCCTCCAGGTTCCTGTCGTCCCACTTCCACTTGTTTTCGTTCTTGCTTCCGGTACACAGGGTGATGACCGGTGCGTGCAGCCTGTGTGCCAGATAACACTGGTATTCGAACTGCCGGATCGCTTTTTCTTTTCGGTCCGGATCGGGGTCGATCATGTTGAAGGTGCCGGAAAGGGCATCGATCCGGATGCTGTATTTTTCTGCACATTCATTGATCCGGTCCAGAAGTTCCTCTTCCACGTGTTCCGGAAGCGGATCTTTTCGGATCGTTTCAAAATTGAACTGAACGTCATGGATCCCGTCCCGGGCAATATCGGAAAAAGCCTCTTCACAGGAATCTCTGACATAGACCTTGGAGAATACGCCGATTTTCATTTCTTTTACTTCCTTTCTTTTATTATAACTTTTTTCAATACCGATAAAGCTTGTGAATCCTTTCACGGATCCCTCTTTTTCTGTTATGATATTTTTGAGAAAAGAGGAAAAAAGATGCTTACAAAAAAAGAACTAGCTGCGATGATCGACCATACTTATGTTAAACCTTACGCAACGGAAGAAGACATGTTCCGGCTCTGCGATGAAGCCATTAAATACGGATTCGCGATGGTTGCGGTAAACTCCGGACAGACCAAAAGATGTGCCGACTATATCCGGTCAAAAGGTGCCAAGATCCACACCGGCGCCGCGATCAGTTTCCCTTTGGGACAGATGACGATCGAGGCTAAAGTCTTTGAAACGAAAGATGCGATCGCCAACGGAGCCGATGAGATCGACTATGTCATCAACATTACCGAACTGAAGAAAAAGAACTACGATTACATCCGTGACGAGATGAAACAGATCACCGATCTGAGTCATGCCCATGGCCTGATCATCAAAGTCATCCTTGAAACCTTCTATCTGACGGATGAAGAAAAGATCAAGGTCTGTGAGATCGCTTCGGAAGTGAAACCCGACTTCCTCAAGACTTCTACCGGCATGTGTGAAGGCGGAGCTACCGTAGAAGATATCAGACTGATGAGAGAACATACCAGTCCTGATGTCAAGATCAAGGCTTCCGGCGGTGTACGTACGCTGGAACAGACACTGGCGTTTATTGAAGCCGGTGCAGAAAGGATCGGATCTTCCCAGGGCGTTAAGATCGTAGAAAGTCTGGCAGAATAGCTTATATGGACAGGCAGCAGACCCTGAAAACAGCCTACCGAATGATGTTCATTTCAACCGTGTGTACCTTGTGTACGCACGTTTCTTATGTATGGAGCGTCATTTCTGCCGAACTGAAACTACAGAACGGCTGGACCAATCTGATGGCTTCAGCTCCTTATACGATCGGAAACATTGTAGCCGGTCTTTCCGCCATCCTTGCGGGCATTACTTCCGATCAGAAGAACCCGGGAAAAATGGCTCTTTTCGGAGCGGTAATGGTTGGTGCAGGGCTATGCATCCTGGCAGTGTTTTCCGGCAACTTTTTCCTGGTCTGTCTGGGATATGGGGTGCTGGTGGAATGCGGCCAGAACTTTTCCAATGTCGGACTGCCCAATGCCGCACTGAAATGGGTCCCTTCCGACTTGAAAGGAAAAACGGCAGGGATCTGTACCATCGGAACCAGCCTTTCGGCTTTACTGATTTCTGTCTTGTTTAAAGTCTATACCGGCTCCTTCGGCTTCAGGACCGGCATGATCCTGCTGGCCCTGACACTCTCGGCAATCGCCTCCCTGGCTGCTTCTTTCTTCAAACCTGCTCCGCAGGAAGTGATCGATCAAAACAGGAACGAATCCCTGAACTTCCGGGTCATCAGGACTCCCTACGAAGATCTGACTCTGCTGGAATGTCTTAAGACCAGACAGTTCCTGCTGTTTAATTTCTCCTGGTTTCTGGTCATGACCGCCAATCTGGCCGTCGTTTCCCAGACCATCTCCATTATTAATTCCTTCTCCAGCGTCGCTTTTCCTTCCTGGATCTTCGTAGCTGTTGGAGGGATCGTCGGATCACTTGGAAGATTCTTTTTCGGTGCCGCATCCGACCGGGTCGGCGTACTGAAGATGTTCTCGCTTCTGACGGTCACTTTCGGCGCTGCACTGCTGCTTTTCCCCAATCTGCATTCCCCGATCCTGCTGTTTCTCTGTTACGCCCTGATCCAGTTTGTCGTAGCGGGAATGAATGCCGTCATCTTTGCGGCTTTGGGTCTGATTTTTGGAACCAGACACAACGGTGCGATTTCCGGTTTTAATGGAACGGGCTACGTCTTTGCGGGCATTCTCGGTCCGACTATCGCCTCGCTCTTCAAGGACCGCTACAACACCTACTATCCGGCCTTCATCCTGTTTGGCATTATCCAGTTCTTCGCAGCTTTCGTCTTCTACCGGATGTATCTCTGGCTGGAAGATTATAATCAGAAACAAAAACAATAATGATAGAATAAAACTGAAAGAAGGAGATTATTATGAACAACTATCTGATGTGTCCATCCACCATGTGCATGAACTTCGACAACCTGAAGGAAGACATCAAGCTTCTGGAAGAAGCGGGAATCGATATCTTCCATAACGACGTCATGGACGGTACATTCGTACCGAACATCACCCTGGGTATCAATGACATCAAGGCGATCCGCAGAAACACAAACAAAATGATTGACGCACACCTGATGATCGAAAATCCGATGAATAAAGTCGACTGGTTCATCGATGCGGGTGTCGATCTGATCTATATCCACTTTGAAAGTGAAAGATATGTCGCCAAGACCCTGGCACATATCAAGGAAAGAGGAAAACTTGCAGGTATCGCCATTAATCCGGATACTTCCATTGAAACCGTCAAGGAAGTCCTGAATCTCTGTGATTATATTCTCTTCATGACAGTCAATCCGGGCTTCTCCGGACAGAAGCTGATCGAGTTCACCATCGACAAACTACAGAGATTGATTGCCTTAAAGGAACAGTACGGCTACAAGATCGTCATCGACGGAGCCTGCTCACCGGAAGTCATCAAGAGGCTTGGTGAGATGGGAACGGATGGTTTCGTCTTAGGAACCAGCGCTCTGTTTGGCAAGGGCAGAAGCTATAAAGATGTCATGGCCGATCTAAGAGAACTGTAAAAAAGCAAAAGACAATAAAAAAAGATACAGGTTGATCCTGTATCTTTTTTAGTCTTTCAACAGATCGCGGATCTTTTTCACGTTGTCGGAGAAATCCGTATCCTTCATGAACAGCGTCCGTGTTCCCAGGACCAGGACATCCGCTCCTGCTTTCTGGAAGATCTGCGCGGCTTCATAGGTCACATTCCCGTCCACCGAGATCAGACAACGGTCATTTCCGTATTTGTGCAGGAGTTCCCTGACGTCTCTGATCTTGCGGGAGATGATATCCGGGAAGTAGTGCCGCGGACCGGCTCCCCCGTTACCCTGGATCAGCACGACCATATCCAGCAGTTCTGCCACATACTCCAGCGTACTGACCGGTGTGGCCATATTCAGGACAGCACCGCATCCGCACTTCTCTTTCGCTTTCAACAGGCAGTTGGACAATTCCGTCGTTCCTTCTACCTGAACGGAGATGATGTCGTTTTCATCCAGAGGACCCTTGATCGCATCGACCATGTCTTCCGGATGTCTGGTCATGATATGGATATCCAGAGGAAGTTTCGTGAACCGTTTCAGCTGCGGGATAAGACCCATCGGCAGCATGATTGTCTTGCAGAAGGTGGTATCGGAAATATCGAAATGGATATAGTCGATACTGTTTCTTTCAAAATCTCTTACGACATCGCCGACGTGCAGCAGATCGACGCAGGCCAGTGAAGGTGCCAGTTTTACCACGGTCTACTCCAGGTTGGCGTGTCTGACACGGATGAACTTGTCGATCTCGTCATTGGACAGACGTCCGGTGTTGAACATGCACATGACGACCGCGTCGCAGAAGATCAGCAGCGACTGTTCAAAGGATGAACCGCTGGACTGGATCTTGTCCGTATCGACGATCTTGTTGAACTGGACGATGTAGTCCGCTTCCTTGCCGATGGTCGATTCCGGATTGGAAGTGATGACTAGGATCTTAGCGTTGTTGTCCTTGGCAACGCCTACCCATGACTTCAGGTTCTTCGTTTCACCCGAGTTGGTTCCCAGGATCAGCAGATCGCCTTCCCGGATCGCCGGTGTTGTCGTATCGCCTACGACATGGGAATTGAAACCGAACTGCATCAGCCGCATCGCCAGAGAACGCATCATCAGCAAAGATCTGCCGGCACCGCCGATAAAGATCTGCTTCGCATTGAAAATTGCTTCGATCATCGTATCGACCTGTTCATCGGATACGTTTCCTGCCGTATCCCTTAACTGGTCCAGAATTCTGTTATATAATTCACTGTATTTCATATTACGCCGCCTTTATCTTTTCCATGAAGATCCTGCATGCTTCTTTCGGATCCGGCTGATTGTTGATCGCACCGCCGACAATGATGACATCCGGTCCTTCCTTGATCATCGCATCGATCGTCGACATCTTGATGCCGCCCGCTACCGCTACTTTGGCATTCTTGACGACTGCCTTCACTCTATGCAGTTCATCCAGCGGATCGTGGGTTGCCTGAACATCGAATGCCGTATGAACGCAGACATAGTCCGCACCGTTCTCGTCCAGCCATTTCGCTCTTTCTTCCACATCTCTGATGCCGATCAGGTCGACCAGAACTTCACCGCCATGTTCTCTGGCCGAACGGATGACTTCCAGGATCGTCGCATCTTCCGCACAGGCGCAGACCGTACAGATCTTTGCGCCGTTGTTGAAGGCCATGTCGGCTTCGATCTTGCCGCCATCCATGATCTTGGTATCGGACAGAATGCACTTGTCAGGATACTTGTCGGAGAAATACTTTACTCTCTTCTGACCTTCATCGATGACCATCGGCGTACCAACTTCGATGATGTCGATCATGTCCTTGAGCTCGTCCAGTCTCTTCTCCATCGTTTCAAAATCCATTACATCAAAAGCTACCTGTAATTCCATAATCTCTCCTCTTTCTAATAGAAAATCTTATTAATGGCTTCCTGACACTGTTCAGGCTGGCCTAAATAATCGTAAGCGTCCTTGTTTTCCGCAAATACTTCAAACACGGTCCTGTCGGCAAACAGATTCAGTTCCTCGGAAGGCTTTACGCCTTTGACTTCCAGTTCCGGCATGATCGGATAGTTCGGGTTCTTGACCGCAACCAGAACATTGCCTTTCTTGAGAATGTAGTAGCCGAAACCTTTGTGATTCGTGATCGGCTCATAATGTAAAGGACACGGTACGGCCAGATTGTAGAAGGCCATCATGTCATCGCCGATATTCATTGCGCAGTGGGCACAGAAAGCCGGAATGACGATCTTCTCTCCTGCGTTAACGACGACCATCCGCATGGACTTCACATTCAGTTCTTCGTCCTTCAGGAAGTTGTCCGCTTCCTGTAAGAAGAATGCCGCCTTGCCGTAGATGATCTCATAGATCTCTGCATACGGCAGTACATGACCTTCATTAAAACCGTGGTAATGACCGGAGTTTTTGCGTACTTCGCCATTCAGATCGCCGGTATTAAGAACGGTAATGCCGTTCATCATGCCCTTTTCTTCATAGATCTTCTTCTCTTCTTCGGAATGATAGACACCATTCACGAATACATAGTTCCAGGAATGATCATCTTCTTCAAACGGTTTCCGCAGCAGCGGATTCATGTCAAAACTCTTCTTGAACTTGACTTCACCGGTAACCATTGATTCATCAAAAACCAGGCCACTGTCCGTAACCTTAAAATCGAAATTCTTCGTATGGATCAGTTTTTCCATAATCTACCCCCTGTTTCTACCTTCATTATACAATGTGCGATATATAAACTCCCTGTACTTTTCGGGAGTTTATATATTTTTTACATTTCCGGAGCGGCGAACTTGACAGCCAGCGGAACGACTTCCACCGTGAACCGGTTCTGATGAATAATCTCACCATCCAAAGAGAAGGCGAATCCTTCCGGCGCTTCCACTTTTACCTTTTTCGCTCTCCGGTAAACGATGATATCCGCGAACTTCGGATTGTTCAGATGTTCGCCTCTTGTATAAACGCCGATCAGGGAAATGAAACGCAGCCTGGAGATCGGTCTCACCAGACAGACTTCCATGTAGCCGTCATTCAGTTCTGCCAAAGGAGCGCAGCAGAAGGATCCGCCAACATATCTGCCGTTGGACAGCGTACATAGTAACGAGACCCCTTCCGGATTCAGCAGTTCTCCGTCCGCATAGACCTTAAAACGGTTTTTCATGCTGGTAATCAGCGCCTTAACAATACCCTTGGTATACAGACTCTTGCCGGCATTCCCCGTCTTTTCTCTGCCTTCGTTAACGGTAATGGCTACTGTCGTATCAAAGCCGAAATTGACTACGTTGTTACTGTAGCGGTCACCTACTTTCAGCAGGTCGATCTTTTCTGCTTTCGCCTTTATGACCCTGTCGATGTCAAAGAACTTCTCGGCACCTCCATAGGCCTTTACAAAGTCGTTTCCGCTGCCGCAGGGATAACAGCTCACCTCGGCATTATCGTGCCCTACAGCTCCGTTAAACACCTCAGAAAGCGTTCCATCACCACCGCAGGCAATAAACCTTACCGCTTCCTCAGGGTGTTTTTCACAGTACTCTCTGACAAACACCGTAGCATCTTCTACCCCTCTTGTAAGATAGACTTCACAGCTGTCCTTATGTTCGGAAGTCTCGATCGCCTCTCTTATCGCGGCTTCGGCATTCACTTCACCCGCATGCGGATTGATCACAAACACATATTTCATCGTCTGCCCTCCTGTCTGATTAATCCTCTTCCTCTTTCCAATGATAGTTCATATAAACTTCTCCATCGAGCTTCTTCCACTCGAAGAGATCCTTTTCAAATGTCATGTAACCGTGCGGCGTATCCTGTTTCGGCATGGACAGCGAGCCCGGGTTCATGAAGATCAGACCATTCCGCTTCTCGCATACCGGTACATGGATATGGCCGAACAGTAAGATATCATTCGGACGCAGGAATGGATGATGGTCCCTGTGATAGATGTGTCCATGCGTCGCAAAGATCAGCTTTTCTCCTACAGGCAGAAGCAGATACTCCGCCATGATCGGAAACTGCAGAACCATCTGGTCCACTTCCGCCTCGCAGTTTCCTCTTACGGAAAAGGCACAGTCCTTTAAGCCGTTTAGAAGTTCAATGACCTTCTTGGGTTCATAAGCTTCCGGCAGATCATTACGCGGACCATGGTACAGCAGGTCGCCTAAAAGAAGCAGCCTGTCGGCCTTTTCTCTTTTCCATGCTTCTATCAGTTTTTCACAATACAGGGCGGAACCGTGGATATCCGAAGCGATCAGCCATTTCATTTCCTTTTTCATCAGAAACTGTGGCCTCCGCCGCCGCCCCCACCGCCGCCACCGCAACCGGAAAATCCTCCCCCTCCTCCGCCGCCGGAAAATCCCCCACCCGAAAAGCCTCCGCCGCCGGAAGATTCCACATGTCTGGACCGCTTCGAACGGATTAGATCAAGGCTGAGGATGTTTACGCCTACCGCCGAGGTCATGGCCCCATGTGCGGTTTCACTGGACATCACAGGAGGATTCTTTCGGCTGAAGATCAGGACATAGAAGTTTATCAGCAGTGCCGATACCAAAGCGATCAGCAGGTTGGATATGTATTTCATCGGCTGGGAGATCCTGCCGCCTTCCAGCAGGGTCAGAGCTTGTTCATAGACGTGATAGGCGCATTCGTAGTACTCACCCCTGGATGCGTAACGGTAGACGTTATCGGTGATCGTATTGGCGTACGGCTTGTTTATGACACGGTAGATGGCACCGTTGCTGTGGATCCAGATGTTTCTTCTGCCCATGTCGATCACAAAGAGGAAACCGCTTTGCGTATCGAACAGTTCGCGGTAAAGTTGCTTGGCATAGGAACCCGTATCCTGATACTGGCTGACGGAAACAAAACCGACATTGCCGTATTCGGTAATCTTCTTCATTTCTTCCTGAAGCATTTTCTCTTCCGTATCGCTGAGCAGATCTTCGCTATCATCGAAATAGATTCGATAATCGCCATCCGCCTTTAGAACTTTAGCTACAGAAAAAGACAGGAAAGAAAAGACCAGCAGGATCACCAGAAACAGATTAAATGTCTTTCGCACTGTCGTTTCCTCCTTTTCTTGTATAGAATGACGGAAGCGGTCTGGTTGAAGACTCGTTATAACGGCGGATCAGGTCGATCGCCATCAGGGAAGCCGCAGTCAGACAGATCAGTCCGCCAAGATAATACCACCAGTCCTGAACCGGTTCGGTCGCCGCCACTACGAAACTGTAGAGTACAGCGCCAAAGGCGATCAGCGCGAAGAGGAAGGACCATTTGTTTTTCAGGTATCTGGATACAGACAGAGTCTTCAGGAAACGGAAGAACTGCAGGAACAGAATGATAAAGGTCATTCCGATCGCTCCTGTCTGAGAGACCAGTTCATCATACATCAGACCGCTCAAGGCGAAGATGCCCAGGAAACCGATGCCGATGAATGTCAGTACCAGCGAACCGACTGTTCCTATCCTGCCGAAGAAGGAAGTTGCGCGCTTTCTAAGACGGCTGCGCTTTCTCTCCGACATTTCCAGATCGTCTTTGTCCGAGATCAGATAGCCCTTGTCAAAGACGTGGTTCTCCCTGTCTCTGATCTCTTTCAGTTCCTTATGGTAACGTACGGATACGATATAAACCAGCAGGGCCGAGAACCAGATGACAAAACGGGAAGTGACCGATACCAGCAGGGTCAGCAGGACAAACAGCAGAGCTGTTCCTGCCAGGGTATAGAAAATGAACTGCCGGGTGTCGGCAGGCAGATCCATGTAGATCTTTCCGGTCTGACCGTTTACTACCGCATAGGCCACTCTGTCATTCTTTCTCCAGGTCAAAAACCATACCGGAAGAAACAGCGTATCTTCGTGATCGTAACGGGCCTGCAGCAGAGCCTGACGCTTCTTGCCTGCCGGTATTTTCGGCGTAATGCTTCCGAAACTTTTTGTGATGTCTCTGACTGCCGCTTCCGTCGCCTGATCGAGGACTTCTTCCTCATAAAGCCTGGCATCAACGTTCGGCGCATCTGCATACATGCCGGCAAGATATCCCGGACTGTATTCCGTCATGTCTTTCTTGTTGAAAGGGGCGATCTGTTCCGCGATCGTATCATCAAAATTCCTTGAAGCGTCGTATGGAAGCCCGTATACCCCGTGATCTTTGATCAAGGTCCTGATCTTGTATTCCTCGTGATAGTCGTATCGGCCTCTGGTATAGTTCATGTATCCGTCCAGTTCGAATTCATCGTCACGGAAACTGACCTGGTACATCCAGTAAGGAATGTAGAAAGGACGGAAACGGTCAATGAAGTCCGGATCCTTGAATTCCTTCGGAACATAGATCTTGTCTTTCAGCTTGTAGTTGTAGATCTTTTTACACTGAGACTTGCTGATCTGGAAAGGAATGATGTATTTCGGTTTTTTCACACCGGAAAGATTACTTTCAAGAATGGCTTCCGAACCGCAGTAGCTGCAGTAATCTACCGCCCTGTCATCCCCGCTGATCAGCTGTGCTCCACAGCTCTTGCAGGTATAGAAACGCGCATCTTCAAAAACCAGTTCATCCGCATCCGCTTTGACCTGATACTGATCAAGATCAAACACGGAGGAACAGCTCCGGCATCTCAGATTATGATTCTTGATGTCGTAGTACAGCATTCCGGAACAGTTTGGACATTTCATGCCGCACACCTCCTTCTATGAGAAAACTACTACTTTAAGTATAACAGAAGCCTTTTAAATCAGTGACAGCCCCAGACAGATCGCTCCACATCCCAGCATCAGATAGATCGGATTGATCCGGTATTTTCTTAACAGGAAGAAACAGACCAGAGCCATCCCCAGCATCCTGTAATCGATAATGCCGTCATGGAACAAGGAATCCAGCAGGATCGTCAGGAAGGTGGAAAAGATCATCGCCGAAGCCATGCATTTGATGGAAAGAATGCTTTCATCGATATAGGATACGCGGCGGTACTTTCTGTAGACTCTGATCAGGATCAAAGAGATAAGGAAAGACGGAACGATACAGCCGATGCTGGCAGCCAGCGCTCCCGGAATGCCGTGAAGTTTCATGCCGATATAGGTCGCCGAGTTGATCAGAATCGGACCCGGTGTCAGTTCATCGATGGCTACCAGATCACGGAACTCCGCAAAACTCATCCATTTGTTGATTTCAACGATCTGTTTCTGGATGATCGCCATGGCGCCGTAGGCACCGCCGAAAGACATTGAACCGATCTTGATGAAAGCCAGGAAGATCTGAAGCAGCATTTTCATTTTTCTGCCCCCTTTCTTTCCGTAAGCAGCGTCTTAACGACCGATACGGCAATACAGATCAGAAGCAGAACAAAGACGGAAATGCCCGTATAACGGACAGCCAGGAAACAGAAAACAGTCAGCAGGACATGCATCACTGCATCTTTCTTCAGGATATTGCTGAAAAGGGAAAGAACGACATCCGCCAGCATCGCGCAGACACCCGCCTGCATGCCCTGCATGAAGATCCGGACATAGAGATTTGCGGCAACTGTCTGATAAAAATAAGTTACGATCATCATTACCAGGATCGGCGGCAGGATACAGCCCGTTACTGCCGAAAACATCCCGGGAAGACCGGCGCTCTGATAGCCGATAATCGCCGAAATATTGACCGCAACAGGTCCTGGCGTGCTTTGGGCCAAGGCAATAAAGTCGTTCATCTGTTCCTCACTGAACCATTTGTATCGGTCGACAAAACGGTTCTTTAACACACTGAGGATCGCATATCCCGAGTTGGCCGTGGCACTGACGGACAGTGTCGTTATAAACAGAAGTTTCAGTTTTTCTTTCATATTCGTTTCTATTATAGCAAGGATAAGGCTTTCTTTGTTTTTCTTCACCGCCGGATTTTCGATAACAATGGTCCCGCAGTGATGTTTTATGATGATCCTGCCGGATTCTGGATTATAATGAAAATGATCAAACAAAGGAGAAAATCATGAAACTGAACAAATATATCGATCATACTCTGCTGAAAGCCGATGCAACAAAAGAAAAGATCCTGGCTTTATGTGAACAGGCCAGAGAATACGATTTTGCCAGCGTCTGCGTCAATTCCTGCTGGGTCAGAACCTGCAAGGAAGCTTTAGAAGGAACGGATGTAGAAGTCTGTACTGTTGTCGGTTTCCCTCTGGGTGCCATGTCTCTGGAAGGCAAGGCCTTTGAGACCAGACAGGCCGTAGCGGACGGTGCCGATGAGATCGATATGGTCATCAATATCGGTGCATTAAAGGATAAAGATTACGATTTCGTTACAAAAGATATCGCTGCAGTCGTCGAAGCCGCACAGGGCAAGACGGTCAAGGTCATCATTGAAGCCTGCCTGCTGACAGAAGAAGAAAAGGTTGAAGCCTGCAAGTGTTCCATCAAAGGCGGAGCGGATTTCGTCAAGACATCGACCGGTTTCTCGACCGGAGGAGCAACCCCTGAGGATGTTGCGCTGATGTATGAGACCGTCAAGGATGCCGGTCTGAAAGTCAAGGCGGCCGGCGGTATCCGGACTCTGGAAGATGCAGAAAAAATGATCGCTGCCGGAGCGGAAAGGCTTGGCTGCTCAGCCGGTCTGCAGATCATGAAAGATTTCGAAGCAAGGCACTAAAAACAAAAGAGGAACGATCGTTCCTCTTTTTTTAATCGATATGTCCTGTCAGCTGGAAAGATTCCGGCGTATACTGCATGATTTCGATCCGGTTGTCATCGGGATCGGCGATCCAAAGCTGCCAGGTATGGGAATTTCCGATCTTCGGTTCAATGATGACCGGGATCCCTTTTTCTCTCAATTTTTCTCTGGTTTGAAAGATGTCCTCGACCAGCACGCCAAAGTGGGAATAGCCTAGACTGTCGTTAAAGGCGGCGTGTTCCTTCTGCTCTTCCCCTTTCGGATAAAGTTCAATAAACTGTCCCGGAGCGATCTCGACATAGACGATGCAGTAGTCTTCCGGCGTTTTCAGGGCTCTTTCATAGAACGAACTTTCCGGTTTGTCCAGATAGGCCTTGTATTTGACGGCCATCTTGACCTTGCCTCCCAGTTGTTCATAGAAGGCAATAGATCTTTCAAGATCTTCCACAAAGAAAGTCACATGCATGATAGATTGAAACAGCATATCTTTTCCCCCTATAAAAGATCAGCGGTCCTTAAGGGCCGCCGATCTTTTTATTTTCTGTTTTCCGATTATTTCAGCAGTTCCTTGACTGTCGCGATCAGATCATCGGCCGTAAGACCGAATTCCTTCTGCAGCCAGTCTGCCGTGCCAACCTGTCCGAACTGATCCTTGACGCCGATCCTTCTGAACGGTACAGCGACCGTATTTTCGGCCAGCACTTCGGCAACGGCTGAACCCAGACCGCCGATGATACTGTGATTCTCGAAGCTCACAATGGCTTTCTTGCCTTTGGCTTCCGAAAGTACCAGATCGACATCCAGCGGCTTGATCGTGAACATGTCGACGACTTCCGCAGAGATGCCTTCTTCTTCCAGCCTTTCTGCAGCATCCAGAGCATCCGCAAGCAGCTGTCCGGCCGTGATGATCAGAACATCCTTGCCTTCCTTGACTACGTTGCCCTTGCCCAATTCAAAGGTTGAACCCGGTTCATAGATATTACGGACATCCTTACGGTTGGCTCTCAGGTAATGAACACCCTTCAGCTTGGCGAATTCCCTGACGATCCATTCGGTCTGTACCGCATCTGCTCCGTCGCAGATGACGGCCGTAGGCATCGCCCTATATAAAGCGACATCTTCAAAAGTAGTATGCGTACCGCCGTTGGCAGCTACGGTAAAGCCCGGGTCGGATCCGTAGACGTTGACCGTATTGTGGGCATAGGCGCCGGAAAGATAGATCTGGTCGTAGACTCTTCTGGATGCGAACGGTCCGAAGGTATGAATGAACGGCTTGAATCCTTCAACGGAAAGACCGGCAGCCGTGCCGACCATGTTGGCTTCGGCAATACCCATCTGGATGAACCTGTCCGGATGCGCCTTCTCGATCAGACGGGAGTTGCTGGCACCGGCGAGGTCGGCTTCCAGGAATACGACCTTGTCGTCGTGGTCCATGACATCGTTCAAAGTCTGCATCACGACTTTAGCCAGAGGAGTTCCTTTTGCGTTTCTATCCTGTGTTAACTTAAACATTATCTTTCCTCCTCTTCGATTTCTTTTGCAAGCTCTGCGATCGCATCGTCCGCAGCCTTCTTCAGTTCATCGGTTGAGAACTTGACGGAGTGGTTGTCCTTGAGTTCCTCGAAGAACTTCACGCCCTGACCCTTGATGGTATCCAGAATGATGCAGTTGGCACCGTCTGTGTTGTTCTGAGCCTTGAGTATCGCTTCGTAGATCGCTTCAATATCGTCGCCCTTGACGGTCTGTACCAGATTGAAGCCGAAGGCTTTCATCTTTTCCGCATAATCGAACGGATACAGAACATCTGCAGTATAGCCGTCCAGCTGACGCTTGTTATTGTCAATGAAGACGATACAGTTGCTCAGCTTCTTGGCGGCAATGAACATGAACGCTTCCCAGCACTGGCCTTCGTTCAGTTCGCCGTCACCGACGATCAGATAAGTGAAACGCTTCGAACCTTTCAGTCTCTGGCCGTAGGCAATACCGGCAGCGGAACTTGTGCCCTGTCCAAGCGAACCGGTCGTCATGTCGACGCCAGGCGTTTTGGTTCTGTCCGGGTGGGACGGAAGCATCGTTCCGCCATCGTTCAGTGTCATCAGTTTTTCTTTCTCAAAATAGCCCTTTTCTGCCAGTGCAGAATACCACGCCGGTCCGCAATGTCCTTTTGACAGAACGACCATGTCACGGTCCTCCATCTGCGGATTCTTCGGATCAACGTGCAGGACTTTTCCATAAAGGACTGCCATCAGTTCAACGATCGACAACGATCCGCCAAGATGACCGTAACCGCGGTGTCTTAACATTTCCATGACATCTTTACGGATCTTCGTTGCCAAAAGCTTCACTTCTTTCAATTCAGCTTTATCCATGAAACTCCTCCTGTTTTATTTCCTGTCTTTATTATATACTAAGCCGCTGCCATTATCACAGGCCTTTGTCAATCGAAAAGCATTCCTGAAGAAAAAAGATCTCTCTGTGGACGTTCCCGTTTCTTTATAAAACCGGAAATATATTGTATAGTACTGAATAACAGGAGATAAGAATGCTATATAAGGTAAAAATCGATGGAAGCAGGGGCGACAAAGTTAAGATCACAGTTCCCTTTGAAGCTGTAAAACTCGTTTCTGAAAACGAAAAGGCCATGGAGGCCTTTACCAAAAACAGGATCATGAAGGCGATTGATTTTCCGGAACTCGTCAGACTAGCGGAAGAAGGAAAAACAGGGGAACTGGCTGTTATCGATACAGAAACCAATGAGCATATCGTCATTGAGGGAGAATAGATGGATATCAGCGTAAGAACGGCAGCAGGCAAGAATCTGAAATTCAAAGTTCCCGCCAGTCCGGGAGGCTGGAAACTGATCTGGAAAGCCGTTTCCAGGTTTGTCAAAGAAGAAGACAAACAGACCATCGAGGCTGTCACGCCTCTGATCGATCCTCTGTTCGATATACTGAAACGGGAGGTCAGAGAACACGGAAGCTTCGATCTGGTGGAAGTGGATACTTATAAAGGAGATCACGTCCTGATCCGGATGTGATCTTTTTTTTACAGCTTCAGCAGAATAGCTGCGTTTTCGGCGATAATACCGACATTGTAGTAGAAGGCGGTGTGATCGATCATATGGAAAAGTGCCGCAACCGCATCGATCAGGTCTTCTATTGTGGGATGGATCGCGGTATGTCCGATACAGACGATGCGCATCAGTCCGTAACAGACACAGAGTCCTTTGTAGGAATCGGTTCTATCGGTCCTTTTGTCGACAAACGGAAAATTCTCATAGATCATCGAATTGTTTATGATCCGTTCAAAGAAGGACATCCAGTCCGGGAATTTTTTCTCGAATCTTTCTCTGTCGGCTTCATAAAGATCCGAATCGTTTTCGTATCTGTCTATGACCGCTTCGGCAATCGGAGACAGACGTGTGTTGCCGGAAAGGAAGCGGCTCAGAAGTTCTAGCGCTTCTTTTATCGGATCCGTATCACTTCCGAAGTCCTTTCTGAATTCCTCTTCATTAATGATCCTGCAGACGGCAGCGATGCTTTGAGCAAGCGTAGTGCTTCGATCCTGAATGATACGCTGAAACAGATGCAGCTGTTTCACGTCCTCTTCCTTGATCGTGTAATGAAGTTCCGGCTGCTGATCCAGATAATCTTCCACGGGATTCAGACCATCTTCCTCGTAAAGCATTTCCACGACTCTCTCGCAGGAACTGGAACAGTTCATGACCAGGGTATCGTTGATCTGTTTATAGGATCGCGGATAAAGTCTGCAGATCTTCGGCAGATAAGCTTCCCCTTTTTCTCTATGCAGATAGCACAGCCCTTTATCCTGAATCGGACATTCTCCCAGCCAGTTGAAACTGACATAGCGGTAACAGCTCTCCGTGACCGTTTCAGGTATCACAAAAGCATTCTGTATCCTCCGATCCAGTTCTTTGGAGCAGTCCATGGTGATCAGTCTCTGATATTCCGACTTCGTTACCGGGATCCTCCAGCTGCTGCAGCAGGTGTTTCGGCATTTGTCAGCCTTGCAACGGAAATTTCTACAGTAGGCAGGCATCAGCCATTTGTTTGTGTTGTTCATAGTGGACACCAAAAATAAAAAGCTTCACCGCAAGGGATGAAGCTTTGATTATTCCAGATATTTTTCAGCGGCACTCAGGAAGTTTTCGGCTACTTCCTTCTTAAATGTCGCCCGGGAATTTTCTACTTCATTTCTTGCGGATCGGATCCCTTTCAAGGCTCTTTCTCGGTCGGCGATCGCCCGCGGTATGTCGATGTCTTCCACGTCTAAAACGCTGTCGGCGATAATGACAGCCTGATTGTTTTCGAAGTACATGACACCGTTGTTTACCGCAAAATGGGACAGGATCTTGTCCTTGCAGGTCTCAATGACACCCATGGATAGCGGCATGACGATCGGCATGTGATTGGAGAGAATAGTCCTTCTTCCTTCCGAAGTCGGAACATTGAGTTTCTCTGTCTCGATCGTCCGGTATACTCCTTTATATGTGATCAGATCTACTTTAAACAGCATTCTTGTTTCCTTCCGCTTTGGCTACGACATCTTCGATCGCTCCGACATAGACAAAAGCGTCTTCCGGATAGGTATCGTATTTCCCTGTCAGGATCTCCTTGAAGGATCTTACCGTTTCACTAAGCGGAACAAACTTCCCTTCCAGACCGGAAAATTTCTCGGCAACCGAAAACGGCTGTGACAGGAAATTACGGATCCTTCTGGCTCTGTTGACAATAATCTTGTCTTCTTCGGAGAGTTCATCCATGCCCAGAATGGCGATGATGTCCTGAAGATCGTGGTATTTCTGCAGGATGCTTAATACATCCAGCGCAGTATTGTAGTGTTCCTCGCCGACGATGTTCGGATCCAGTGCTCTGGAAGAGGATTCCAACGGATCGACAGCCGGATAAAGTCCGGAAGAAGCGATCTTACGGTCCAGGACGGTCTTGGCATCCAGATGGGCGAAAGCCGTTGCCGGAGCAGGGTCGGTCAAGTCATCTGCCGGTACGTAGATGGCCTGAATAGAAGTGACGGATCCGTCTTTCGTGGAAGTGATTCTTTCCTGCAGTTCTCCCATTTCCGTAGCCAGAGTCGGCTGATAGCCTACTGCGGAAGGCATTCTTCCCAACAGAGCACTGACTTCCGAACCGGCCTGAGAAAAACGGAAAATGTTGTCAATAAACAGCAGAACATCCTGCCGGTCGACATCGCGGAAGTATTCTGCCATGGTCAAAGCGCTCAGAGCGACGCGCATTCTGGCACCCGGGGACTCGTTCATCTGTCCATAGACAAGGACGGTCTTTTCCAGAACACCGCTTTCTTTCATCTCCAGATACAGGTCATTACCCTCTCTGGTTCTTTCTCCGACGCCCGCTACAACGGACAGACCGTTATGTTCAACGGCGATGGAGTGGATCAGTTCCTGCATCAGGACAGTCTTGCCTACACCGGCTCCGCCGAACAGACCGATCTTGCCGCCTTTAATGTACGGACAAAGAAGATCGATGACTTTGATTCCCGTTTCTAGGATCTCGATCCTGGTCTGCTGCTGCTCAAAAGAAGGAGCCTTTTTGTGAATGACGTCCTTTGCAATGCTTTCCGGCAGTTTTTCCAGACCGTCGATCGGATCACCCAGCAGATTGAACATTCTTCCCAGGATCTCCCTTCCTACCGGCACTTCGATCGCTTTTCCGGTATCGACGGCTTTCATGCCTCTGGTCAATCCATGGGTCTGCGACAAGGCGATACAACGCACTTTGTCATCACCGATATCCTGTTCCACTTCACAGGTGATCTGGTCGTCACCGAAAGGGATCACGACTGCGTTATAAAGCTTCGGCAAAAGTTCAGAAAATCTGATATCTACGACCGGTCCTATGACCTGTACAACTTCTCCTGTATTACGATCCATCCGATCACCCTTCCTTTCTATCTTCTACCCGAAGCGACGATTTCATTCATCTCCTGCGTGATCGCCGCCTGACGGGCCTTATTGTAACTGAGACGCAGATCATTGATCAGCTTGTCCGCATTCTTGTTTGCCATGGACATGGCATTCCTTCTTGCCGCATTCTCGCTGGTCTTGGCATCCAGATAACAGACATAAATCTGCGATGAAACATACATTGGAATCAGCCGGTTAAGAACTTCATCTCTGGAAGGTTCCAGAAAGATATCCGTCGTTTCGACCTGTTCCATCTGGAACGGAAGCAGTCGCATCATGGTCGGCTGATAAGTCAGCGTATTGACATAGGTGGTATAGACGACGTTGATCTCGGAGATCTCGTCGGTCCGGTAAAGATGCAGAAGATTGTCACACAAAGAATTCAGGATCTTCGGCTGTACATCTTCCAGTTCATCATATTTCTTGACGACCAGATAGTCGTTTTTTAAAAGCCAGTTGTAGCCGATCGTACCGATCGCAAAGATCGGAACGTCTTTCGGTACGTTATTGATCACAAAGCGGAGCATTTCCTGGTTGTAGGAACCGCACAGGCCGGAGTTTGAGGTAATCACGACATACAGGGGATTATCGACCTTGGTCTTGATCAGATAGGGATTGTCTTCGACCCTTGGTCTTTTCCCTTTTAAGGCGGCAGAAATGATCTTTAAAAGATCGGCAGCATAAGTAGTGTTCTGCACCGTCTTACGATTGTATTTCTGCAGCTTGACGGTCGCGACAAGCTCGGTCGCGTTGATCAGCTTTTTCGTCGAGTTGACCGTCTGCAGCCTTTTTCTGATTGCACTGAGCGTTCCTGCCATGGTCTACTGTTCCGTTGTCTTAAATCGATTTGTATAGCCGCATATTGCTTCAAGAAGTTCCTGCTGTAAAGATTCATCGATCTTTTTTTCCGTGATTATTCGCTGAATCAGTTCCGGATAATTGCGGTTCATTTCCTCTAAAAGACCCTTTTCATATTCCCGGACTCTGTTTAAAGGAATATCATCCAGGAAACCCTGCTTATTCATAAAGAACAGGACGACCTGATCATGTGTCGTCATCGGCTGATACTGCGGCTGTTTCAGCAGTTCTACCAGATGTCTGCCATGGTTGATGCGGGCTCTGGTAGATGGATCAAGATCAGAACCGAACTGGGCGAAATCCAGAACCTCCTGATACTGGGAAAGATCCAGTTTTAAAGAGGAAGATACGCTCTTCATGGCTTTGATCTGGGCGGAAGATCCGACTCTGGACACGGATAGACCGTAGTCTACCGCCGGCCGGATACCGCTGTTGAACATTTCGCTCTGTAAGAAAATCTGTCCATCGGTAATGGATATGACATTGGTTGGAATATAGGCGGAAATATCACCCGCCTGGGTTTCTATGATCGGTAAGGCCGTCAGACTTCCGCCTCCCAGTTCATCGGAAAGTCTTGCGCTTCTTTCCAGCAGACGGGAATGCAGATAGAAAACATCGCCCGGATAGGCTTCTCTTCCCGGGGGCCTTCTTAACAGTAAGGAAAGGGTACGGTAGGCAACCGCATGTTTACTGAGGTCATCGTAGATGATCAGAACATCTTCTCCTTGATTCATCCAGTATTCGCCGATACTGCAGCCGGAATAAGGAGCGATGTACTGCAGGGATGCGAGCTCGCTGGCTCCGGCAACTACGACCGTGGTATATTCCATGGCCTGATACTGATTCAGTTTTTCGATGATCTGGGCAACCGTAGAGTTCTTCTGACCGATCGCCACATAGATGCATTTTACGTTTCTTCCCTTCTGGTTGATGATCGTATCGATGGCAATCGCCGTCTTGCCGGTCTGTCTGTCGCCGATGATCAGCTCTCTTTGGCCCTTGCCGATCGGGATCATGGAGTCAATGACTTTGATTCCCGTCTGCAGCGGTTCATTGACCGGCTGACGTTCGATGACACCCGGTGCATTGGCTTCGATCTGCCGGTGTTCTTCTGCCAGAATAGGGCCTTTCCCGTCGATTGGTCTGCCCAAGGCATCTACCACTCTGCCAAGCAGGCCGTCTCCTACCGGAACTTCAACGACCTTTCCGGTGGAATAAACCTGTGTTCCTTTGATGATGTCGTTATCACTGCCCAACAGCACGGCAGCAATGTTGTGCTCTTCCAGGTCCATGACCATGGCCTTGGTCTTGCCGATATCAAGAAGTTCTCCGGCCATGGCATTGTAGATGCCGCTGATATTGGCGACACCGTCAGCAACGCTGCTTACCGTTCCTGTGGTATAGGTCGTCTCATTGCGGACCATATCCTTATCGTAGGAGTCGATCCGTTTCTTCAGATCGGCAGAAATGTTTTCCAGATCTCCATGCCCCGTTTCCAGCAGTGCACTGCGCAGATCCTTCATCCTGGCTTTGTAAGTACCATCCCAGACCTCGTCGTTGATCTCGACCTTGACACCGCCGATCAGACTCTTGTCAACTTTACTTTCCAGACGGATCGCCTGTTTCAGTTTATAAGAAAAGGCGGCTTCCAGATTGACCAGTTCATTGTTGTCCAGTTCATTGGCACTGTAGGCCGTACCGAAAACATAACCTCTTAACTGATAGTAGTAGGAAAGAAACTGACGGATCAGAGCTCTTTCTACATGTTTCTGAGGGATCCTGTTAATAACCTGAAAAAGGGCGTAAAGGACGGAATCATCCAGATCATTATGAAAAGCTTCCTGAAGCTTCGTCTTCTTCTCTTCCGAACTGTAATCGGAAGAATCGATGTATCGGCTCAGTTCGACATTCCTGTTGAGCTCATCGTTGATCCTTTTGATCTCCGAGAACAGGAGTTCTACATGTCCTTCCTGTTTCGCCAGTTCCATCAGGTTTCTGGCATATCCGTCGACCTTGACACTCATTTCTTCACGACTTCCTTCACAAAAGTATCGATATTGTCTCGATCGCGTTTTTCATCGACTCTGCTCTGCAGGATTTTTTCCGCTACGGCGATTGCCGTATCAACGATCTCTTCCTGCATCTGGTCGAGCATCTTGTTCCTCTGTTTCTCGATGTCCTTCTGGGCGTCCGTCAGCATCTTCTGCGTCTGTCTGCGTCCTTCTTCGGCGATTTCTTCCTTCAGGGTCTCGCCTTCTTCTCTGGCATCCTCAAGGATCTGCTGCGCCTGCTTCTGTGCCACATCGATCGATGCCTTGGCTTGCGCATTGAGTTCCTCGTTCTCCTGTTTCAGGCGGTCCGCCTCGATGAGCCTGCTGCTTTCGTATTCGCTTCTGGTATCCAGGATCTTTTTGACCGGTTTCCAGGCAAGCCTGTACATGAGAAAAAACAGCACAGCCGTCGCGCAAAGCTGCGTGAGCGCCGTCCAGACATTAGGAACCAACTGTCCTAAAATATCAATGATCTGCATCGTTTACCTTCCCAGAATGAAAATGATCAGGAACGCAACCAGCAGACAGTAAATGGCACAAGTCTCGGAAATGGCTGCACCGATGATCGCCATGGACTGGATCTTGTCGGCCGCATCCGGATTCTTTCCGATCGATTCAACGGCCTTCATGGCTACCAGACCTTCCATTACACCTGTAACACAGCCCATCATGACACATGCAGCTGCTGCAAAAGCGATTTTTTCCATATTTATTCCTCCCCTTGTTTATTCGGCAGTTCCTTGCCGATGAATGAAATCGTCAGAATGACAAAGATATACGCCTGCATCGCTCCGGAAAACAGATCGAAGTAGAAATGCAGGACCGGCGCCACGATGACGCCGAAGATATTGAATTTACCGATGACCGGAATCAGTTCCGATACCGATGCCAGCATCTGGTAGATGACCGACATCAGGATGCCTCCCGACAGGATGTTGCCGAACAGACGCAGCGACAGCGACAGGAGCGTCGAGAACTTGCTCAGGACGTTCAGTACGACAAACGGCGCAAACGGTTCGAACCAGCTCTTGATGTATTCCTTTCTGCCTTTGGCTTTGGCGGCATAGACTTCGATCAGGATGCAGGTGATCGCACCCAGGACCATCGTGACACTGTAGTTGGATGTCGGCGTCTCCAGCGAGAAGAGTCCGGCAATGTTGGCCAGGAAAATGTAGGCCATGATCGTCATGATGTAAGGCGTCAGATACTTGGCTATTTTCTTGTTTGTTTTCTCGGTAACCATTTTGTCGATCATTTCCGCAAACATGATCACCAGAAGTACGATGCCGGTAGGCTTACTCAAGGGATCGAATTTCACCAGTCTGCGGTTGATGTAGACCAGCAGAAGTGCCATGAAAAGCGTAACGATAAGGATCGAATAGACCGTCGTCTGCAGTTTCATTCCTGTACACCTCCTTTTTTCTTTACGGCATCGATGACCAGGGCGATCATGAACAGGGTCAGACCGATGGCTACGCCGATGATACTGATCGTATCACGGAAGCGCATGGCCAGATACATGACAGCAGCCAGCAGCAGGAACCTGCATATGCTTAGCAGAAACATAATTCCTCCGTTCTTCTTTTCCGCCTTCAGGATCTGTTTCATCGTGTAGGAAAGCAGATACAGGTTGATCATACTGAAGATGGAAGCCGTGAGAATTCCCAGCGATATCTTAAAATCAAAAAACGCCAGGATACCACTTAGCACCAGAGCGATTATTGCTGTCAATTCATAGATCTTTTTATTCATGCCGTCACTCGATACGACTTAAGAATATTATAAGGATTTTCCCTCGAAAGCTCAATATTTGTACCCGTCAGAGCTTGATGAAACACATAACCGGAAAAGTGGGGATATTCAGGACGTGGAGACGTTCTTCTTCGTTGATGTCTTCATACAGTAAAGTCAGAATCGGGTCCGTTTTTGCCGCTTCATCTGTTCCGGATCCTTTATAGGATTGAAAGAAGGCAATTAATGATCATTTTTTTGTTGTCATTGAAAGTGTAATTCATCAAAAAAACTGATGTAAATAAAACATGTCACATTTTTGAACTATGTAACATTGTTTTAGATCGGTTCTAGTTTTTCCGTAACAGTTCAATACCACTATATCGTTTTATCCGATTATATAGAAAAGGAACAAAGGAACGATACTTTGCCAGTGATATTGTATGTATTCTGAGACGTATTCTATGGCAGTCCCTTATAAGGACAGAATTACAGTTTTCCGTCTATTGATCCAGGTATTGATCAATGTTTTCTTCTGTTATGCAGAAATATGGAATATAGCCTATTTTCTTACAGATCTTTCCCGTTTTCAACATTGTTTGTATCGCCGTACAAGCGGCTTTGAACTGGGACATACCATCATAAACAACTGTCCCGGCGATTCCTCCATCCTTGATAGCCTGAAGCAGTTCCTCATCGTACTCCGAAGTAATGATGTGTATGTTTCTCCACTCTGCAGTCCATGTTTTTTTGTATTCTTCTATACCATCCATTGCACCAAGAGCTTTGTTGATCGAATCTGCATAAATGAAATCAGGTAAAGGATAATACTGCAGATAGTTTTGTATACCGCTTTTAACCATATCCCTGTCATTCTGACAATACAAACTTGTTATAAGACTGTTGTTCATTCCCTTATCAGATAAATAAGTAGGAAGATAATTTGAAACGTGATATCCTTGCGTTTCTTCCCAAGTTCCCTCTATCGTGAAGAATTTCAAAATGCCGTCATTGTTGACATCACCGTGATCAGGAAGATGGTAGATCAAATCTGCTATATAATAGCACTTATCTGTTAGACTGTAATCTTCAATATAATCATCACAGAGATCACCTTTCATTAAGTAATAATTTCCATAAGCATCTACTACTGAACTTGTAATACCGGAATCAAATATAGCATTTGAAATTTCATAAAACCTATCTGACGGCATAATGTCTGAATAGAACAGTATAGCATCGCTTCCGTTTGAAATGAAATCGTAAATCTGTTCTGCTTGAATATCCGGGTCTTCATTTGCATCAGCAAAATTTACAATGAACTGGTCATCTCCCGGAAGACTGATGGAATTGAAATAATTCTCGATCGTGTTACGTATTTGTCTTTCTAATACTTCATCGACAGAACAAACAGATACATCAACGTTATAAATTTCATAGCCTCTGTGCCATACCGCATACAGCGTTATTAATGTGCCCGCCTTTTCAGGGTCATACGCAAACACGGATAGATCCTCGTAGAAATCGCCCGATCCGTCCTGCTTCGTGTTCCAGCCTAGGAAACGGATCGTTTTATTATTCACTATTTTCTTGTATGCGTTTTTCGTAAGTTTAGTATCTTTATAAACGATCAGATCTTTCATGTTCCCGGATGTTGCACCGTTAGAATTAAATCTTAGGGTTATTCCTAAAGGCTTCTGAGAAATGGTGAATTTTACTGTCTTAGTTCCGCCATAGTTTCCTTTGCCTCTGATTGTAACGGAAGCAGAACCCTTCTCGATGTTATTTACATATGAATCTGAAACAATATCATAATCAGAAGGAGCAAGAGTATCCTTGCCTACTTTGACTGTAATATCTGATTTCAATAAAGTCACCGCTTTTCCGGTGTAATACTGGGTGGAGATATTTACTGTAGCTTTGGAGATATCATAAGATGTTATCCGATAATCTTTCGATAATTTTCCGGTATAGTTGCTTCCTATGGATGATACTGTAACAGTTATTACTGTATTAACAGGAAGAATATCTGTACTCTCAACCGGATCACCTTCGTTTCTGAATACCTTAGGCTTTTCTTTCTCTTTTGATGACCCGTCTTGTACAATTGTGTCATATTTGTAGACATAAGTTATATCTTTGCTGTAATCCGTACCTGCGGATAGTTTCTTTCCATCGACATCTGTAAGAACAGGAACAGACTTCCAGCCGTTTGCTTTTGCAGAATATACCCTATCTGGAACACTCATCGTTACTGCAGATATATCTTTGGATGTAATAGTGAAAGGATAGGTGAATTCACCGCTGTAATTGCCTTTTCCTTTAACAGTGAGGAAAGCTTCGCCAACTTTACTGTTATTCTTGTAAGATAAAGTGTAATCTGTGTTGCATACGAGTATTCGATCACCTACTGTTATAACAGGTTCAGGTTTCGTTCCTCCTTTGGTATAAGGATAAGACTGCTTTAGATCTGCATTCTCGGCTAAGATCTCGGCTTTGTTAATGATGAACGTAGAAGAAAGTGTTCCTGCATACCCTCCCATACCAGTGAAAGAAATCGTAGCTTTGCCTGCCTTGTTATTGTTTTTATAGGAAACGGAATAATCCGTTCCTTCAACCAGGAGTGCGTTTCCGTTATGCAGAACTATCTCATCCTGTTCTATGTCTTTTCCTGAATAAACAGAATCTGTAATACCGGAAACAGTCACATTCTTGATCGATAAACCCGTGATTTTGAAGGACTTGTTCACTATGCCATAATACTTTCCTTTACCTTTAAGGATAAGTGTAGCTGTTCCTATTTGAGTATTGTTCAGATATTCGACATCATAATCATCTGTGTTTCCATTATTTAGTCGAATGCCATCTACTGTAAGTTCCAGTTCTTCCTGCCGCACCTGATGATCGCCATCGAAGTTGTATGGAAGAGAGGATGCGAAACCACTGATTTTCGCTTTTGATAAAGATATTCCGTTGATTGTAAACGTTTTTCTAACAGATCCCGCATAATCCACGCAAGTGTCTTTTGCTTGAATAATAATATAACCGGTACCTGAATCGATATTGTTACTATAGGAAATGTCAAAGAGCTCATCGGCCATATCGGTAAGATCCGTCTTACCGTCTTTTATGACAGGAAGAGGCTTTTTTTCTGTACCATCATAGTCATAGTCATAATCTGCGGCTGAAGGAAGGCTGATCGTCAGGTTTGAAACCAGTTTCTGATTTGACGGGATGATCCGGATCTGATTCTCACAATGGAAGGCATAGTTGCCCATACCATCAATGAGCACTTTGTAGGTTCCTGTCTCTTTTGGCTTAACAATTGCCTCTCCGTTTTCATCTTCTACCTTGACAACATAATCGCTTGCATTTTTAAGAGTCTTCCCCTGATACGACACTTTAGGAGAAAGCGTGATGCCGGATTTATTGTAAGCATAGGTATCGACAAGTTCTATCGTTGGATCAATCGGCATCGGAAGGATATTGAAATACTTCACATACGTTCCGGCATAGTTGTTTTTTCCTGTAATCGTTACAGCAGCCGTTCCAGCCTTAGTGTTGTTTGAATACTTGACGGTATAGTCTATATCTAATATCAGTCTTGTTTTGTGATGATAGACTCTAAACGTATCAGGAACATAAGATTTCACGGAAGGATCGTAGTAAACTGAATCTTCTCCATCAAATGTAAAGGCTGAAGTCCACAGTCCTTTCGGTAGATTATCTGAATCAAGACTTATCATGTCTTCAGGGAGGATTTCACCAAATGATTCTTCTTTAATCAAATATGTAATGGTAACGGAATCTGAATCGTTTCTGTTTGGAGAAGAAGCAAAGGCCTTTATTGTTGTATTTTCAGAAATCGTGAATGAATCTTCATAAACAGATGATTCTTTTGTAGGCTCCGTTCCATCAACAGTGTAATAAATGGTCGCGTCAAAAGCATCGCAATACAACGACACTACTGTTCCTTTTTCTATTTCGTTTTCTTTCACATCAGAATATGGAGCAGGTGTTTTGTACTTGTATCTCCATACAGCATATAAAGTTACTACATCGCCGTCTGTCACAGAAAGATTTGTCACCAGTTCATTATCGTTAAATGCCACATCGCCGTCCGGCGACAAAGCCCATCCGTCAAAAACCAATCCGGTTACTGCAGGTACAGATGGCAACTGAACAGGAATACTATAATAAGCAGTCAGCGAAGGTATCTCTATCTGGCCCAGGGTCATATCAAAAGCTATTTGATATTCATTCGGAACGCCTGTTACAGTTACATTCACGTCATGCGGCGGCATCTTGAAAATTGCCGTATCAGAATCGCCGGACCATAGTACATCCTTATAACCTTCTGCAGGTGTTGCCGATAATACTACTTCCTGCTGATATTTGTAGGTTCCGTTTCCTTCAGTTTCTGCAACTCCTTCGGAAACAATGATGTTCAGATCATAGCTGTTTCTTGTATAGTAATAATCCGTTACGAGATTACCTGCAGCATCTACCTGTATCGTTTCTTTTTCAGGAGCTGTGAATCCCGGATATTCTTTTGTATCCGGAGTTATCGTGTCCTCATCTGTGACGAGAATCGTTTCAGTTTCAAATGGCTCTATCGGATAACTTCCGTCAAGGTCCTGCAGATAATGTCTAATCATATAATGAACTGTTGGGAGGTAAACATCTATGGTACATTCCGCAAATATACCTGAGCCATCTGTGGAAGTTGCCCGTATAACTGCCTGTCCTGCTCTCAATGCCGTAATCGTTCCGTTTTCATCGACAGCGACGATTTCCTCGTTGCTTGATGTCCAAACCAGATCCTTTCTGGAGGCATCAGCAGGAGAAATTGCCGGTGTGAATGAATAGGTATCACGCTTATACAGCATGATATAAGTATCACCAAGGTCTATGGATGAGACTAGAATAATCGTCTCTGGAATGAAATATGTGTAGCTGTTATTATAAGTAAACTGTTCTTCGTTTAAAGCGGTCACGGTAACAAAAACGTTCCCTCCGTTATAGCCTTTAAAATCACTTTCCAAGTCACATATTACAACTGTCGTTTCACCTGCTTCCAGGTCTTTAAAAGCAAATGAATTATACTGCGTTCCATCGACATCGAAGAATCTGATAATGCCGGAACCGGTTTCGATTCCTTTGTTTTCTACATAAGCAAGCAAAGACTTGCTATCGCCGATCTGTTCATAGGATACTGATAGTTCGAAATCGCAATAACCGATTTTAACAGTATAAGCATTATCTTCAGGATGAGAATCCGCTTTTTCCGATTCTGCAACATACAAATCATATGATGTCAAAGATCCTGGACAACTTATAATATCCGTTAGTTCAATTTCAACAGATTCGCCAGGAAGCATGCTGACTTCTTTGTTTATGATGAATTCATTATCAAGCATGATATCAACACCGTTTACAGCATGATCTGAATTGTTAGTCACATGTAAGATCAATGGAACATCTTCTCCGACCGCAAGAATATCCGTATCATATTCTACATAATCCAGTACAAGATCCGAGACAGAAGAAATGCTCATAAAAACCAGGTCTTTATGATCATCTATTGATTCTGTTCCGATCTGAGGCTTTGTATTCATGCCTAGCAGATATGTACCGCCATCCGTAGAACAGACAGATATGTTTTCCAAATAGCCCGTTTCCTCATTAATACATATCGACGGAGACCATGCGTCATTCATAGCATCATATTCCGTCATATACAGATCCGCACCGTTTTCTGTTGCTCTTGAGTAGTATACGGTATTCCCAATGATGCTGAATTCGTTAGTCAGACCTTCTATTTCGATTGAATTTCCTTCAATTTCGTTTAAACTGCTATTTGAATAGAAAATGAAAGACGCTTCATCAGAAGAAGGCAGCTTGTCATAGACTATCTTCCCTTCTGCATCTTCCGCTACGACAATCGACGTATCGGATTCCGTGTTCCATTCGTAAATCCCGTCATTTGCTACATATGTGATTACAGTATCATCAGAAATCTTTCCGATTTCTTTTGACCCTACATGAGAATCAACATAATGTGATGAAACATCTCCGAACGTCAACCCATTATATGAAACAAAATGGATGCTTGCTGAAGATGGCAATAATACATCATGCTCGTCTGCTATCTCAGAAGAAAGCCACACAAGATATGTATTCCCCCCTATTGCCGACAATTCAGGAGCATAAACATAATTATCGTTTTCATAAGAAGCAAGTTCTGTATATTCCAAAGACTCCTTGTCAATGATTCCAACGGATATCATCTGTGAAGTTGCATAAGACAGGATGTCTTCATAATCACTGCCAACGGTTTTTGAATAAGCCAGAAGCAGATCTCCATTAGCGGCAATACACAGAGAAGGATTTGAATCAAGTTTTGAATTGACATCTACTCTAACCGGTTCAGACCATATAGTGCCATCATATTTACTTATGACAAGGAATCTTTCCTGAGAGTCCGGATCCGCTTCAACAAAAGAAGCATAAAGATATGTGCCATCCGATACCATGACAGGTTTAGCATTTCTGTATGTTTCATTCAAAAGAATCTCATAGGTATTGAACTGTAAAGATCGCGTATGGTCAGTATCGTTGGTTACAAAAGAACGGGTTTTTCCTTGAGATAGATCATTTCCCTGCCATTCTGATTCAAATCTAAGATATTCAAGGCCAGCCGTTTTATACCCGGCCGGATCGTAAATGGAATCTATCATCGTCCCATTCGATTCCATTGCAAGTAATGAGCTGGCTGAAATAGAAGAGTTTACACTATCCTTTGTGTATATATACCATTTGTCATATGCGAATGGATGCTCTTTCAGAAAAGGTCCAAAATATGCTTTAATACCTGCTTCGCCTTCGAGCGTAGCGGATTGTAAACCATTATTATCTCCAAAATCCAATAATCTAATATCAAATTCCAGTTTTGCCCTTCCATAAGCTCCTACACCGGCTAAATCAAGCGCGGCGACGCCACCGAACGCTTCTAGATCAAATGCAGGCTTTATGCCAAATCCTCCTACAAAAGTACCATTGGCGAGGTCAAAAGAGATTTCATCACCTACTTCAAGTCCGCCGCCAAACTTGGCATTTACCGTTATTGGAACGAATCCCCATGCGATCGTAAACCATTTGAATTCAAACAATTGAACTTTAATCTGAACAAAGATTCTCCCTTTGGCGATCATGCTTCCTTTATCTGCTTCGGCATACCCAATGAAATTCACTTTTGTCTTCTTGGTCCAATCTTCTCCGCTTAGAATATTGAACCCATCAACAAGCTTCGATTCTTTCATGTATTCTTTCAGAAGACTATCCAGCATTTTTTCATTATCTGCGAATAGATCGGCTGTTTTATTGAGCTTTTCTTCAAATTCTTCAAATGGTGTTTTGTCAGGATCATCTGAACCGTCATGGAGTTTTACGTTAATGCCTATTTGTATCTTGTCTTCGGTAATCTCGTATTTTACAGGCAGTTCTACCGGCATTGATATTTTGATGGTATTTCCGGAAAGAAAAGGGATTCCGCTGTCATCACTGACCTTGAACGATAGTTCGCTGAGATCAAAAGAGACGGTATCTTTTTTGTTCTTTTCATTCTTTATGAATTCAAGATTGATCTTGGTGTCGGCATGTGTTCCATCTGTTCCGTACGTTCTAATGAAACAGCTTCCTCCTTCAATAATTCCGTCCTGTTCCATACTTACTGAAAATACTCCGTCAGTACTGGTCTTGATCAGTTTATTGAACTGATAGAACTCATATCTATCAACGAGATCAGGCTGTAGTGCGCTACATCTGATATGAAAAACTTCTCCGTTTACATTCATATCCCAGAAAATATCGCTCATTAGATTGACTTTATGAGTTTCTGTAAGAATATCGTGGACAACCCCCGACGCCCAATATTGCGCGCTTGCAAGCATAAGTCTGCCATATGATTCGGGATATAATACTACCGAACTAAAATGTCTGTTGTTTTTCTTCCAGTTGCTGTTTTCGTTTGACCAGCTCTGATATCCCTCTTTGCTTGCTGTGATCAACGGTTCGTTTATAGTCGTTAAAGGGAAGAAAGCATTTCCTGATTCATCGGTTTCTTCTGTCAGTGTTGTAACGCCATCGCCGGTCCAGCTTACCGATACACCTTCCAGAGATTTACCTTGATGATCACGAACATGGATACAGTACTGTCCGTCAGGAATGTCGATAGCTGCATCTATCTCACCGGAAAACTCAAAAATCACATCTACATCCAAGCCCGGAAAAACAGAACCATATGCATTCCACTGTGTTTCTGTCCCTCCGTAATAGGCTGTTCTTAACCCTGTGCAGCCGGTGAATGCCGTGTTTTTTATCTCTTTCATGGACGCAGGAATTTTGATGTATGTTAATCCGGTACAATAAGCGAAAGAATATTCGTTTATCCCTGCTACTCCGTCCGGAATTTCAAATTTCTTTAACGATGAACAGCCATAAAAGGCTTGGTCTCTAATTGAATATAGACTATCAGGAATATGTATTGTCTCTAGAGAGGAACAGCCATAAAAGGCAGCATATCCGAAATATCTGACGCTATCAGGAATATTGACTGTTTTAAGCGATGGACAATTGTAGAAAGTCGTATCTGGAATACCATTGATGCTTTTTGGCAATCTGACTGATTCAAGTGAAGAGCAGTTATAAAAAACCCCACTATAAATAGACTGAACAGAATCTGGAATGGTTATGGTCTTGAGAGAACCACAATCCGTAAAGACATGACTACCTATTGCTTCTAAAGACTCAGGAAGGATTACCGAGTCAAGAGACGAACATCCCAGAAAGATCTCGGGCTTCAATTCTTTGACTCCGTATGGAATCGAAATAGTTTTGAGAGAGGAACAGTTTTTAAAAGCGCGGTAGCTAATCGTTGCTAAAAAGGAAGGTAGTTGTACCGATTCAAGAGATGTGCAGTTTTCGAATGCTGATTCACATATTGAATCTACCGAATCGGGGATAATGACTGTCTTTATGGATCTACAGCCGGAAAAACAATTACCAAAATCTGTGACCCACTCAGGAATTTCCACATGTGTTATGATTTCTCCGTCAATAACAAGATCAGCTCCATTAAATAGTGGATTTGCTCCTGCATCATCAAAATCGATAGAGAAAAAAGATTCCAGATCTGAAAAACAAACTTCTTTAAGATTCAAACAATTAGCAAATGCCATGTATTCTATATGCTTTACAGAACTTGGTATGGTAATTGAAGTTAGAGCTCTGTTGTAACCGTGTGATAGCACAAAACTAAAAGCACTAAAGCCGATAGACGTCACAGTATTCGGAATTTCTACCGTCCTCAGATTGGGCAAACCGCCCAATGCATTATCACCAATTCTTGTAATGCCGTTTTCTATGTATACTTCATAAATATGAGGATTAGTATTAATGCCGTTTAAACTGATCCATGGTGTTTCTGGTCTTTCATTTGTACCATAATCATACATCGGACCTGTACCATATATGTTTAATACGCCCTCTTCCCAGTTTAATGACCATGTAGCATTATCGCCACATATACCTGAATAAGAACTACGTAATTCATTTTTATCTGAGGCTACTAACTCGTCATCTTGAGTGTCTTCATTTGCTTCGTCTTGTTCTGAAAAATAATCTTGCTGATCTAAAAAAACATCTTCTTGATCATCTGATGAATTCTCTTCTTCTGAAACAACGTCTATCCCTGCAGATTGGTCAGTTTGTTCTTCTTCCGCAAAAACCGTTCTACTGGTGAAGATGTTCGAAAAAAGCAATAACAACGACAGAATAACCAACAAGAATCGTTTCATACAAAAACCTCCGGATTGATGACGATTACTAACAATTTTATTTTACACTTAAGATCATTAAGAATACTAGAAACAAAATTCTATCGAATTCTAGTTTCGGTTCTTTGTTTGAACATCAGCCATATAAGTATTTCATAGAGAAAATAATTTTAAAGATTTATAATAAATTTACAAGGAGAAGTACAGAAAATGAATCAATATACGGAAAAGGTTTTAAAGTCCATCGATGAAAATCCCGAACTCTTAAATCAGCTTTTAAACAGTGAAACGGCTCCCATGACCCGAGGCGGACAGGTTGTCAATCCGCTGGTCAACGTCTTAGGAAACATCGACAGCGCTTCGATGAATACGGTAACGCAGGAACTTTCCGCCAATCCGCTCATTCAGCTCTACATGGCTTCCAACGGCTCCCTGGATGCCAAAGATCTGCTGGAATACACCGGCGGTACAGCAGGCACAAGAGCCGCAGGAAATCAGGCCGTCAGAGCGCTCTTTGACGGCAGGCTGGACCTCAAGGAGATCATGCTGATCATTGTACTGCTGAAACTGTTCAAGAGAAAGAATGCCAATACCTATAACAACTCAGCGATCGGTCTGCTGGGTTCGCTGCTGGGCTTCAATACCGGTTACGGATACAACAACGGAGGTAACCTGTTTACTTCCCTGCTGGGCGGAAACACGTATCAGAATTCCTATTCCAACGGACTCTTCGGTTCCGGACACAACAACGGATTCTTTGGCGGAAACTACGGCAACGGCCTCTTTGGTTCGTCCTATAATTCCAACAGTGCCTTAGGCAACTTCCTGGGTCTGACCGGCAACAGCAGCATCAACAACAGCGGCCTGC
Source organism: Erysipelotrichaceae bacterium (assembly GCA_017432885.1). Lineage (GTDB taxonomy): Bacteria > Bacillota_I > Bacilli_A > Erysipelotrichales > Erysipelotrichaceae > Colivicinus. Next base: position 139,819 of record JAFRIE010000013.1, read on the forward strand.
ACAATCTGCTGAACTTCGTCAACGGCAGCTACAACAACAATCCGCAGTATCAGACACTCTACAACATCCTGAACAGTGCGGCAGGTTCCGCAGTCAACAGCCAGGGCACGGTAAGTGCCAACGGTTTGTTCTCGGTACTCAGTCAGCTGCTGGGATACTAAACCTTTACTACATTAAAAAAGCGTCTTCTTGGAAAAACGCTTTTTTTATTCTCTTAATCCAGGTCGGTTCCATCCGAAGCAATACACTTCTGGTACCAGTAGAAGGAATCCTTCCTGTACCTGTCGTAAGAACCCTTGCCGTCGTCATCCGCATCGACATAGATGAAGCCGTAACGCTTGCACATCTGTCCTCCGGAAGCCGATACCAGATCGACGATGCCCCAGGTCGTATAGCCCAGAACTTCAACTCCGTCATCGATCGCCTTCTGCATCGCCTTGACATGTTCCCGATGGAAGACAATACGGTAGTCGTCGTGGACTTTCCCGTCTTTGAATTCATCAAAAGCACCCAGTCCGTTTTCCACGACAAAGATCGGTTTCTGATACTTGTCGTAGAGTTCTTCCAGAGTGATCGTAAATCCGACCGGATCGATCAGTCCGCCCCAGTCGGTTTTCTTCAGATACGGATTGTCCGGCGACACCAGAATATTGTCCTTCGACCTGGCACTGTCGATATCGGCTGTAATAACGTTGGAATTGTAGTAGGAAATCGCCAGGAAGTCGATGGAATCGCCTTTCAGGATCTCTTCGTAGTTCTCATACCAGTCGATCCGGATCTGATAGTCCTGATAGTACTTCTTCATATAGGCAGGATAGAAACCTCTGACGGCGACATCAAAGTAGAAGGTATTCAGTCTTGCTTCCTTGTAGGCATTGGCGACATCCAGCGGATTCGGTGTCAAAGGATAGATCTCGAACTTTCCGACCATCACGCCAATCTTCGCATCCGGCGATACCTGATGGCAGTATTTTACCAGCAAGGCATTGGCGATCAGTTCATGGTGCAGTGCCTGATGCATGCAGCTCAGCCGGTCTTTTTTGGACAGTTCCGTAAATACGCCTGTCGCTCCGTAAGGGGTAACGACGGACCAGTTGACTTCATTAAAAGTGACCCAGTACTTTACTTCGTCCTTGTATTCGTCGATCAGGGTCTTTCCGTAACGGACAAACAGTTCGACCGTTTTCGGGCTTTCCCAGCCGTTGTATTTTTCTACCAGAGCGATCGGAACCTCATAGTGGACCATTGTGACCAGCGGTTCGATGTTGTGGCTGCGCAGCTCCTGAAAGACGCGGTGATAGAAATCCAGACCTTCCCGGTTCGGTTCTTCTTCCTCTCCCGTCGGATAGATCCTGCTCCAGGAGATCGACATCCGGAAGGTTCTGGCACCCATTTCCGCAAGCAGGGCGATGTCTTCCTTGTAGCGGTGATAGAAATCCGTTCCCCTTCGGAAAGGCAGATTCATCTCATCCTGATGTTCCTTGTTGTAAAGGTATCTTTCATAGCTCAGTTCATGGGAATACTCCGTACCGCCCTTGTTTTTTCCGATACATTCGCAGAAATCGATCTGGGAAAGACCTCTTCCGCCTTCGTTGTAGCCGCCTTCGTACTGTGCATTGGCGGTCGCTCCTCCCCACAGGAAATCCTTTGGAAATGTCATAAATCCCTCCTTTATTTAAAGTATTCTTTTCGTACGATCTTCTTCCCCCGGGAAGCGATGATGTCTTTATACCAGTAGTAGCTCTTCTTCGGTTTTCGGATCAGACCGTTATCGAAATCGACCGCCACAAGACCGTAACGCTTTTCTACGCCGTTTTTCCAGGAATACAGATCAAATGTGCTCCAGGCAAAATAGCCTCTGACATCGGCTCCCTTGTCCATTGCGTTCATGATCGCATTGATGTGATCGTTCATGAAGGAAATGCGGTAGTCGTCCTGTACCTGTTCAACGCTGACGTCTTCCCTGACACCGACGCCGTTTTCGGTAATGTAGATCGGAAGATGATATTTCCGGTAGGCTTCCAGGAGTCCCTTCTCCAGGCCTTGCGGATAGATCTCCGTACCCCACTCGGTATAGATCGCATCCGGGTTATCGAAGATCTGTTCAAACCATCCCTTGATGACAACAGTATTCTTGCCCTTGAAACCCTTGCCGCTGTTGTTTACGACAAAGTTCGTTTCTCCTTCCGTATACGGCTTTACCAGCGTATGGGAATAATAGTTCAGGCCGAGAAACTGTACCGTATTCTCTTTGATGATCGGAAGATGTTCATCTTTCATGAAAGATAAATCGTATTTCTGAGACAGTACACAGAGCAGATCAAACGGGATCTCGCCGGTAGCGGCGGTATCCAGGATCCAGTTGTTGGCATAGTTGTCCGCAAAACGCATGGCGATCCTGGTCTTAAGCGTATCATCGATTCCATTGACCGGACCGAAAGAGTGCACGATCCCGATCTGTCCCTTGTATCCGCCTTGCTTAAAGGCTCTGACACCCAGGGCACTGGCGTACATGACATGGTAGGCAGCCGTAATGAATTCTTCGACGTTTTGATGTCCCGGAGGATAGTTGCCGATCAGATAGCCGGAAGCGGTAAACCACTTCGGTTCATTGAAAGTCACCCAGCAGTCGACCAGATCGCTGAACTGTTCGAAGCATACCTTCGCATAGTGCTCGTAGGCGTAGCAGGTTTCTTCGTTCAGCCAGCCTCCCTTTTCTTCCCAGTACTGGGGAAGATCCCAGTGGTAGATCGTCACGAAAGGAACGACATGATACCTGTGACAGGTTTCCAGGACATTCCGATAGAAACGGATGCCTGCCGGATTGATGTTTCCTTCCCGGTCTTTGATGATCCTTGGCCAGGACAGAGAAAAACGGTAGGCGTTCTGTCCTCCTTCCGCCATCATCCGGATATCTTCTTCGTAATGATGATAGTGGTCGGAAGCGACGTCGCCGTTTTCCAGCTGATT
>JAFRIE010000014.1 GCA_017432885.1 Erysipelotrichaceae bacterium
TCAGTAAAGGTGGTCCGGGAAATGGTCCGGATTTTTAAACTTTTATATGAGAATACATGACGATACATGCGAAAAAGTGGCGTTATAATACGTTATAATACGCTGTAAAGCTTAAAATCTCATCTGGCCGGAACCACCATTTAAAAGAAAAAGCCTGGTAACAGGCTTTTTTGTTTATTCCTCTTCTTCCGTTTCCTCTTCCGCTATTTCTGTTTCTTCTATCTCCTCCCACGGGCAGGCAGATGTATACGCGTTACCGGATATGTCTTCGAAATAATAACACCCTTCCCCGGAACTGGCATGGCTGGATCTCATATCGAAGTAGTGATTCAGGATCTTCAGGCCATAAGGAGAAGTAAAGATGTAGTTTCCGTCTCTCATGATCAGTTCCAGATTCTGGTATTTCAGCTGTGGAAAGAAATGAATCTCCGAAATCTCGTTTATGATCTTGTAGTCACAGTCTTTCAGATTTTTTTCAATCAGGATGACATCTTCGATCGTGCATCCCTCCAGAAACGGAACTTTGGAGATCAGATAAAGATTGTCGTTGTTCAACGGAATCCTTTCATCGTTCTCCAGGACCAGTACATAGGATCCGTTTTCATACATATAGGCGATAGCCTTCTTCTCTACTACACTGATCTGAACAAGACGATGATCCAGTTTGCTGACCTTACAATCGGCGATCAGAGGATCTTCTTTTAGTTTCTTTTCAACAGAAAAAGGAAGAACAGGCAAAAATCGATTTTCTGTACTTAAGGAACTCCTTGCAAGGATGTCTTCTTCACTCAAATAATGATTTCCTACTACAGTGATTCGGTAAATCCTGGATACATCGGAAACAAAATATAAAACGCCAATTATTACAAGTGATAGAACAATACTTAAAAGAAAACAGACGTTTCGGATTTTCTGATTTTTATCGGTAATCTTTTTATTTTTCCAGATATGAAAAAGAACATTCTTATCCAGCAGGTTTTTCTTTTCGTTCAGCAATTGAATTTCTCGACTTCCATGATCAGTCTGATCCCGTACTTTTCTTTAACCTTGTCCTGGATCTGACAGGCGATCGCCAGATAATCTTCCGCTGTGCCGTTTCCATTGTTGACGATAAAATTGGAATGCTTCCTTGATACGCTGACATCATTTACCGCAAAGCCGCGGTAACCGATCCCGTCAATGAGTTTCCAGGCAAAACCGTCATCCGGATTCCGGAAACAGGAACCGGCGCTTGGTTTATCCAGAGGCTGGGTATTCTTCCGGCGTTCCAGACGGTCCTTCATCAGTTCTTCAATTTCTTTTGGATCTTTTCTTTCCAGTTTCAGTCTGGCTGCAACGATGATCCAGCGCGGATGATCGTGGAAGATCGAATGGCGGTAAGAAAAACGCAGTTCGTCGTTGTTCATCCAGATCAGTTCATCGTCTTTCAGTACCAGCACTTCCTTGATAATATCCGACATGGAACTTCTGTAGGCACCGGCATTCATGTAGACCAGACCGCCGATGCAGCCGGGGATCCCGGAAGCGAATTCCAGACAGCTAAGACCCTGCTTTGCCAGAAGCTGTGCCAGCATCGGGGCAGAAACTCCGGCTTCTACATATAGTTCATCGTTGTTTATTTCATAGGAATTCAGTTTCTTTAGGCTGATAACAACACCGTTGTAGTCCGATTCTCCGCATACCAGATTTGAGCCGTTGCCGATGACTTTAAAAATGATCCGATTGCTTTTAAGATAGGCAATGATTACTTTCAGATCTTCGGCTGTTTCAGGCATAACAAAATGCCGGATGTATCCGCCCATCTTTAAGGTCGTCAGATCTTTGAAATATCGATCATCATGGTATTCGCCGTGACTCTTTAAAAATGTTTCTAACATAGTTTTTCAATCGCCTTGATCATGTCATCCAGGACGTTGGGATTACCCAGCTTCAAGGCGTTCTCTTTCAGTTCGTTTAATCTGTTCCTGTCATTTATCATACTATTGACAGTTTCATTAAGCAATTGCGGACTTAAATCTTTTTCTTCAATCAGTACTGCGGCATTTTTGTCCGCAAGCGCCTTGGCGTTGTAGAACTGATGATTGTTTGGCACAAACGGCGAAGGGATCAGGATCGCCGGCATACCTATGGCACAGATTTCCGCGATCGTCGTAGCCCCTGCCCTGCAGATTAGCAGATCGCTGTTTTTCATCACGTTGATCCCGTCAATCCTTTCAAGCACCTTCAGATAATCACTGTCTTCAACTTTATTTCTAACCGAATCATAATGAGAAGCTCCGGTCGCATAAATGATCTGATAAGAACCGTCCGTTCGTTCGAAGTAATCCAGCAGGATCTTGTTGACGCTTGCTGAACCCAATGAACCCATAAAAATGACAACTGTCTTTTTATCCGGATTCAGAGCCAGATCTTTGATGACTTGCGGATTTTCCTTAATCTGGTAGGCTTTCGAAGACTGAGGATTCCCCAGGATCTCCAGATTCGGGTTGGAGAACTGTTTCCGGTTTTCTTCATAGGAACCGATGATCAGATCAACTTTCTTGTCCAGCAGACGGTTGGCTCTTCCGACAAACGAGTTTTGTTCATGGATGATCGTCTTCAGTTTCAGTTTCACCGCTGCTTCCATAACCGGGATCGAGATGTAGTTTCCAAAACCGATCGCACAGTCGTAGCCCTTTAAGATTTTCAGGCATTTTCTGTATCCTTTATAAATTGAGAAAAGACTCTTACATTTCTGCAAGATCCCTCCTCTGGTCGTAACAACATCCAGTCCGATATACGGGAATCCTTTCTCCGGGATCAGATCCTTTTCCATCCGGTCGTTAGAACCGATAAAGGTGATCTCGTGTCCCCTTTTCTGCAGTGCTTCCGCCAGAGTCAAGGCAGGATAGATGTGTCCTCCTGTCCCTCCGGCTACGATCGCTATTTTCATTCCATCTCATTCTACCATGAAATAAAAAAAGGTGACTAGACCTGTGCACCTTCTTCTGGTTCAAAATGGATTCGGATCTTCTCGCTTAGATATCTCGTGAAGAACGGATCAATCACCAGCAATAGGATCAGATAGAAAATCAGATGGGATCGATAAGAAGTTCCAAAGAAATCAGCCAACGGACCAAATAGAAAGATCTCTACGCTGGCTAAAGACAGATAGATCCCCATGCAAAGAGCCATATATTTAATAAAATAAATCATCCGAACAACACCTTGCTGTGAAGAACTTTTCCAAGTATTCTGACTTCTTCCGGTTTAAAACGGCGGTCCGGATAATCCGGATTGGCTGCCTTCAATGTCAGGGAATTCTTGCCGAACAGAACTGTTTTGATCGTAACCTCGTTATTGTCAAGCAGAAATACTCCAATATCTTTATTTTCAAGATAATCCTGCTTTCTGACAAAAACAATGTCGCCTTCACCAATCCTAAGGCCGATCATCGAGTCTCCTTTCACTTTCAGATAAAAATACTCTCCCGGGCCATACTCGTCATTATTACAGTACTCATAACCGTAGATATCCTCATTCGCATACATATCATAGCCCGCCTTGACTTCGCCAAGGATCGGAATAGGAGTCTGATCCCTGCGAATGTCCAGATTCAGCAGATGATCGACATCGACATTAAACAGATCGGCAATCTTGTTTAAAGTCGAAACGCGAGGAAACGCTGAACCGTCCTCCCATTTCTGGACCGTCGTAAAAGACTTGTAGCCAAGCTTTTCCGCAAGTTCATCCTGTGTCATTTTAGAAGTCCTGCGAAGAAAACGCAGATTCTCTTTAAATTCCATTCTTTCCCTCTTTCTTTAGATTAATTATAGAAGAAACTTGATTTTTCTTCAAGTAAGGATTGTACTTGATTCTATTTCAAGTATAATAAAAGTATGAAAAAAGTGATCCTTCATTGTGATCTGAACTGCTTTTTTGCCTCGGTAGAGATGCTGCATCATCCGGAATTAAGAAATATCCCAATGGCAGTTGCCGGAGATCCCGATCACCGGCACGGCATAATTCTGGCAAAGAATGTACCGGCAAAAAGAAAAGGCGTCAAAACGGCAGAGACGATCGGCGAAGCATTGAGAAAGTGTCCGGAACTGACTGTTCTAAAACCGGATTATGATTCCTATCTCTACTTCTCTGAAAAAGTCAGAGATCTTTATTACGAATATACCGATCGTATCGAACCTTTCGGAATCGATGAATGCTGGCTGGACATCAGTGCCAGCATCTCCTACTTCGGTTCCGTTGACAGAATCGTGAAGGAGCTTCTCTATCGGGTGAAAGAAGAAATCGGTCTTACCTTATCCATCGGTATCTCTTTTACCCGGGTCTATGCCAAACTGGGCTCTGATCTGGCAAAAGAAGATGCTTTCTGTTATATCGATTCATTGGATGATATCAAGGATCTACCCGCAGCCTCCCTGCTTGGGGTCGGCTATCATACCGGAGAAAAGCTGAAAGCTTACGGTCTCTACACGATCGGCGATGTGGCAAAAAAGCCGCTTCCCTATCTGAAAGAGATATTAGGAAAATGGGGGGAATCTCTTTACTGTTATGTCAACGGATATGAATCCGCTCCAATTCCAAAATACAGGGAACAGATCGAAGAAGTAAAATCGGTCGGCAATTCTATGACTTCGATCCGTGATTTGCAGAATATGGAAGATTTCAAAATCGTTCTTTCCGTCTTATGTGACAGCGTTTCAGCAAGAGTCAGGGAAAAAAAGCTGTTCTTCCGTACCGTACATCTTCAGGTAAGAACAAAGAAGCTGGAAATCCGAACGATGCAGATGCGTCTGAAAGAAAACAGCGATCTAGGTAAGGATATCTTCAACTGTGCCGTAGCTTTATTTGAAAAGAACTGTGATTTCTCTGTTCCTTTCCGATCCATCGGTGTGTCCGTCAGTTCGCTCTCCTACCAGAAAGACGGTCTTCAGACCAGCCTGTTTGAAAAAGAAGGCTATTCTTTGAAACAGAAGAAAGAAGAAACAGCCATCGATACGATCCGAAAACGTTTCGGCCGTTTTTCCGTATCATCCTTGCGGGTTCTGGAAGATTCCGGTCTGTCTTCTTTTATTCCCCGCAACGATAAGGAGAACGTATGAGTATCCGTTATGTCGATGTGATCTGCCGTTTCAGCAAAGACGGCATCATCAAGCCTCTTTATCTGATCTGGGAACAGAATCAGAAAATCCCAATCATTAAAGTGACGGAAGTCTGTCCAAGATCTTCTCTTCAAGCAGGATATACAGGTTTGCGCTATACCTGCATTTTTGAAGGAAACCGTATACGCCACCTTTTTTATGACAGGGGCAAATGGTACGTAGAAACAAGGTGAGCGTGTTATAATCTCATCAAAGAGGTAAACACAATGAACGAACTGTATGATGTCATTATAATCGGGGCAGGTCCTGCCGGCCTTACGGCAGCAATATATGCTTCCAGAGCCAACCTGAAAACACTGGTTTTTGAAGCTGAAGTAAATGGCGGAAAACTTTCTAAGACCCACATGGTTGAAAACTATCCGGGAATCGCTTCGATCTCCGGCTTGGAACTTGCTATGCAGCTAAGCGAACACGGACAGAAATTCGGTGCAACACTGATGAGCGGAACAGTTGAAAAAGTCCTTGAAGATGGTGACCATAAAACAGTCCTGTTAACAAATGGACAGGAATATCATACGAAAACCGTCGTTGTCGCAACCGGAACCAAGGAAAGGATCCTGGATGTCCCGCATGCAAAAGAATTCACCGGAAGAGGTGTTTCCTACTGTGCCGTATGTGACGGGTTCTTCTACCGGAATAAAAAAGTCGTCGTTATCGGTGGAGGAAATTCTGCGCTGGAAGAAGCTCTGTATCTTGCTTCTCTGGCATCGGAAGTCACGATCATCATCCGCAGAGACGTCTTCAGAGCCGAGGCAAGCGTTGTCGACAAGGTTCGTTCCAACGAAAAGATCCGGATCATCACCAGACATGTTCCGGAACAGCTGGTCATTGAAGAAGATCGTATCAAAGGTCTGATGATCAGAAACGTCGATAACAATGAAATGCAGCTTATTGCGTGTAACGGCATCTTCCCGTATATCGGAGCCGATCCATGTACCTCGTTCCTGGATCCTTCCATTCTCGATCCAAACGGCTACATGATCGTAAATCCGGACATGTCTACTTCAATAGCGGGAATCTACGGTGCAGGAGACTGTGTCGTCAAAGACCTGCGGCAGATCGTGACCGCCTGTAACGACGGAGCGATTGCTGCCAGCAGCATCACGAAATATCTAAAAAAATAAAAGCAGGATCTCTCCTGCTTTTTCTTCATTATGCTCTGCCTGCGTATTTTCCATCGGCCGTTGATACAGTGATCCTTTCACCCTGTTCGATAAACAGCGGAACTTTTACCTGCAGGCCGGTTTCCGTTACGGCATTCTTTAAGGCACTGGTAGCAGTATTTCCTTTGACTGCCTGCTCACATTCTGTCAGTTCCATATCAACCTTGTCCGGAAGCTGAACGCCCAGAACTTCGCCTTCATACATCATTATATTGACATCCAGATTTGGAATCAGGAAATTGGCTTCCCATTCCAGTCTGTCTTTTGGTATCTCTAGCTGTTCATATGTTTCAGAGTCCATAAATACTTCGCTGTCACCCGAATCATACAGAAACTGCATCTGTCTCTTGTCGATGCTGGCTTCGCCCACCTGGTCTGAACCGATGAAGGAAAGCTCCTTGACAACGCCGGTTCGAGGGACTTTCACCTTGACCTTTACCTTCATCTTCGCCATTGCCGTTTTGTTCAGCTGAATATCGATACACTGATATAATTCATTCTCCCAGGTAAAACACTGGCCCGGTTTAATCTCTGTACAGTTTAACATAATACTTACCTCTGTTTTCTTCAACAGCATTATACCTCATTGCCGGAACAAATAGAAATCTACGATCTGCTTCTCGTAAACATATATTTCCAGCCTATATCCTTCGTAATACAGCTCATAGACGCCATTGTCACCATAGACACGCACATAGATCCCGTTTACATGGAAATCCTCCAGCTGTTTTCCCTGCATCAGCGCACATTTGACATGGCTGATCACCGCCGCTTCTTTGGCAAAAGTCTTCTCGTTCTCTCTTAGATTCCAATAAACGCCGTCTGCAGCTGAAATATAATCACTCTTCATGCTGATCATCATCACGATCAGACACATCGCAGAAAGAAAAAGCGTCGAAATAAATCCCTTTTTCGCTGACAATGACCTGTTCATATTCTTTATTCTTCTTAACATAAACCACATAGATGCATCCGTTTTTCTTTTCGAAATACATACTGTCAATATCGTTCAGATAAATCTGCGTACCCGGCTGCAACAGAAGCATGCCGTTGACCTGTGACAGTCGAAAAGAATCGTTCTTATATCGAAAAGTCAGAACATTCCGGGAATAGCGCAGATCATAGCTTATCAGCATCTGTTCTCTGAGCTGACTGATCGCAATTTCATCGTTGATCTGATCATAGTCAAACTCCATTTCGGCAACATAACGGAAAGCCAACAGAAACAACGGAAGTAAAACGACAGTTATGATCAGACCGATCAGATTACGAATCAGATTCATCGGTCTGACACGCCTCGCAGTCCGGTAGCTGATTCAGTATATGTTCATAGGTCTCGTTCGTCCTCTTTTGAAACTGTTTATATCCTTGGGCATATTTATCGATCGCCTGATAGATCGAGAAACAGAACAAACAGATACTTGCGACGATAAACACCGAAAGCAGGCTGTCTACCAGCAGAAAGCCTCTATTCCAGCGATGCATACCCGTTTCCTAAATGAACGATGACCTGATGTCTTAAGAAGTCGATCGTCCTGCCCTGATTAACGTGACCCATTGAATTAAAACTCACGCCTTTTTCGTAATTTACAGCCTTTCTGTCCCGCATCGCTTCCGACTGCTTCTGGACATATTCGTTCAGATAACTGTAGTAACTAAGATCTGTTTTAGAGACATTCCCTGCAGAGATCAGTGCCATTGCCGTTATGATGCAAAGACCCGCCAGGATCTCGACCATTGTAAAACCCTTAGTTGCTGACACAGTGACCATCCACGATTGAAAGAACTGCTCCGTTCGAACACTTTGTCTGGGAGCTGTCCAGATAGCCTCCGTTAACCAGATCATTAATCGAAGAAGGCATTGTACCGTAATCCAGTTTAAACTGGGCGATCGAAGAGTCGACGACCTTGCATAAAGCTGAACAGGCCTTGGCGTCCACGGAAGAAATGACTTTTGTCACGTTTGGAATGCTCAGAAGCAAAAGAATCGAAACGATGATCACTACGACCACCATTTCCAGTAAAGTAAAACCTTTTCTCAAAATAAAACCTCCTTTAAAACATACTGATCGCCTGCATCGGCATAAACAGGACCTGATAGATGAAAATAATGATCGCCGCAATAAAGGCATAAGTAGACAGCTGTATCGTCACGGTATAGCGTTTCATCCGCTGTCTGATCTTTTTCTTGGCCAGAGAGATGTAGGATGAAATGATCTGTGAGAAATCGTTCGTATAGTTGCCGATCTTTATGAATCTGGACAAAGATGAATCATAGTATTTCTTATGCATCGCTTCTTTCATCGTTTCTCCTTCCATAAGACTTTCATCCAGATGAAAAGCCAGAAAAGAAATTACCGGACGGTTTTTCATGTCTTTTAAAATGGCGATCGCTTCTTTGCTTTTATATCCGTGTTCGATGCAGATCAGCAGCAGCGACATAAATTCTTCCGAGTAATAGACGCTCATCAAAGAGTTGGGAAAGTGTTCCGATAGAAACAGATACAGCAGAACAATACGTCTAGGCTGTATAAAGTAGATGACAGCCAGCGTACCTGCCAGAATCAGATAGTAAACCGTTCGGATCACGATTCGGAATAACACCCGGATATCCTGATAAAGAGCGATATCTGCATCAAAAGAAATAATCAACTTGAAGATCGTATCGATTCCGTACAGATCAAACAGATACAAGGCAGAGATCGTAATAAACAACAGGATGCAGGGATAGGCGATTGATGAAAACAATCCGCCACGGTTCTCCTGCTGCTCCTCGTAGACCCTTAATGAAATCGACAGAGCATCACTGAATGACAGATGCCCCAGCAGTGTCGTCATACAGGATCGGATGGGAGAAGGAAGATAGTCCTTGATGATGTTTTCAATCAGAAAACCCTGATCCAGCTGTCTAGTGATCTCTTCAAAGATCTTTCTGTTTTTTCTGTTTTTCAGCAGGTCCATGCTCTGTTTCAAAGGCAGGTTTGTTTTCAATAATCTGCTTAGATAAGCCAGATCCTCTACCGGAAGACGACTCTCAGTAAACAGTTTCTTCAAAGATCCCATAACGGATACCCCTTTGTATCTGCTGTTCCACACCGACGAAGGAATCCGAATTTCTTTTATGTTCCCGATAGTATTCGATCTCCTTTTGATCCATGATCTCATAAATAACGATCTTCTCCCTGGTTCTTTTATCCGTCAACATTCTCTGGTTTGAAACGCAGATCAGATTCTCATATAAATGTTCCTCATTTACGCCTAGCTCGGTCATCCTGGAAATACAGGAAGAAGCCCTGGATGTGTGAATTGTTGAAAGAACCAGATGTCCCGTATTGGCAGCCGTTACCGCCATTCTGGCTGCCGCTTCTTCCCTGATCTCGCCGATCATAATGATATCCGGATCATGGCGCAGGATCTGCCGGACTCCAGCCGCATAATCGAAGCCCAGCGCTTCGTTAACAGAGAGCTGAATAAAATCGTCGTTGTATACTTCGATCGGGTCTTCGATCGTGTAGATCTTCCTGCTTTTAACGCTTTTTAGCAGCGAATACAACGTCGTTGTCTTGCCGGAACCTGTTGGTCCGGAAAAGAGGATAAGACCGCAGGTACGGCTTAAAAGTGACTTAAAATAGGCATTCTGTGCATTGATATGCGATAAAGAATCTGCATCTACTTTTAATCTTGAATTCAGTATTCGCAAGACTCCATTGGAGTAGTTCAACTTGTTGATCAAAGCAAAGCGCAACGACAGAAGCGTACCGTCTACTTCCATCTCAAACTGTCCGGTCTGAGGTGTCAGAATGTTTCCGACATCCAGATTCGCCAGATACTGCAGATAACGCAAAAGACGATAATCCTCGAATTTCCCTTTTACTTTGTAACAAAGTCCATCTACCCTCATTTCAATGACTGTCTCCTGATAACGCTGTAGAAAATGGATATCTGTAGCGTTGTATTTCAGAGCCAGACGTAATAAAGCCAGCAGTCTTCCTTCCATCTTTTCCTCTATAACATCATTCCCGGAAAAACCGAAGAATCCTAAATAAAAAACTCATTTTCTAAGAAATGAGTTTTTAATTCTAATTCAGGAAGAAGTTGCTGGCCAATTCGTAAGATAATTTCGTAGGAAAATCATGGCCGGGATAGATATCATAATCTTTCTGAAACTGCTTAAAAATCTGCAGGGACTGTTTCATTTCCCTGTCGTTTCCGCCTTCCAGATCCGTTCTGCCAATCGAACCTTTGAACAGAGTATCACCGGTAAAGATGCAGTCATCAAACACATAGATGACAGAACCTCTGGTATGTCCCGGGGTAAAAATGACTTCAAAAGTGAATGGTCCGATCTGCATTTTTCCTTCTTTCAGATGTTCGACAGGACAACTGAGATAGGATACCAGGCCGAAAGATAAGCCGCTGCGTTTTTCTCTGGCCATTGTTTCATCCGCCTCATGAAGATAGACAGGACAGTGATATTTCTGATAAAGGCCGTCTACCGCCTTGATATGGTCGAAGTGGCCATGGGTCAGAAGGATCGCTTCCGGTCTCTTCTCTCCAAGAATGGATATGATCTTTTCTACCTTGGAAGCAGGATCAATCAGAAGGATCTTGTTTTCTTCTTCCAGCAGATAGGTATTGGTCTGCAACGGGCCAAGAATGAATGTCTGAACTTCCATAAACAAAAAACAGGCTTAAGCCTATTTTTTCTCCTTATGAACAGTCATCTTATTGCACTTAGGACAAAATTTCTTGATTTCCATTTTTTCCGGATGTTTCTTCTTGTTTCTTGAACCGAAGTATGTTTCTTCACCACATTCAGAACACTTGAATGTTACAAAATCTCTTGGCATTTATAGTTCCCTCCATTTACGCTTAATTATTCTAACATAGGTTATATTTCAATTTCAATCATTTTAGATAATGGAAAAATCTTCTAAAACAGTTTCTGGCTGTAGGTCACATTCAGGTGTTTATAAGCCTTTTCTGTAACGACTCTGCCTCTGGCGGTACGGTTGATAAAACCGATCTGCAACAGATAAGGTTCATTGACATCTTCCAGGGTCACTGTTTCTTCTCCGATGGCACTGGCGATCGCATCGACACCTACCGGACCTCCGTGGAAGCGTTCAATGATCCCTCTCAGATAGCGGATATCCACATCGTCCAGTCCCAGAGAGTCGACTTTCAGTTTTTCCAGTGCCGTTCTGGCGATTTCGATATCGATGATGCCGTCATTTCTGACTTGAGCGAAATCCCGGACTCTTCGAAACAGCCTGTTGGCAATTCTCGGGGTTCCTCTTGATCTTTTGGCGATCTCGATAACCGCATCTTCTTCGATCGTGCTGTCGAATACCCTTGCCGTTCTCCGTACGATCTGTGCCAGTTCATCTTGGGAGTAGTAGTTGAGTTTTGAGGTAATGCCGAAACGGTCTCTTAACGGAGAGGAGATGGCACCCGCTCTGGTGGTGGCTCCGATCAGGGTGAACGGAGGGAGTTCCAGACGGATCGATTTGGATGTTTCGTCCTTCCCTACGACGATATCGATATAGAAGTCTTCCATGGCGGAATACAGAACTTCCTCGACGATCTTCGGCAGGCGATGGATCTCATCGATAAACAGAACATCCCCAACCTGCAGAGAAGAGAGAATGGCGGCCAGATCCCCGGTCTTTTCGATACTTGGACCGGTCGTTGTCTTGATGTTGGTGCCCATCTCATTGGCCAGGATATAGGCCATGGTCGTCTTGCCCAGTCCCGGAGGACCGTACAGTAAAACATGATCCAATGCCTCATCACGCATCTTTGCGGCTTTGATAAAGACTTCCAGATTCTCCTTCAGATCGGTCTGACCCACATATTCACTTAAATACTGGGGTCTCAGACTCGCTTCGTCGTCATCCTTCTGTCTGTCTACTGATAATACTTTTTCTTCTTCCATACTTTTACTTTATGAGCATTGTCAGAGCTTTCTTGATCAGCTCATCGGTTGAACCTTCTTCTTTTTCCAGTTTTCTTAATACCGGCTTGATCTCGGCAGGTTTATAGCCGAACTGTTTCAGCGCATCGTTAACGTCGTTGAGTTTTTCGTTGTCAATGACTTCTGACTCCACCAGTTTTCCTTTCAGATCCAGAATGATCTGGGAAGCCGTTTTCTTGCCTACGCCCGGGAGCCGACGCATGAAGTCGACATCTCCGGTTTCGATTGCAGAGATGATCGCATCGACAGAAGAACCCGAAAGGATCCCGGAAGCGATCTTCGGGCCAAGCCCCTTGACGGAAATCAGCTTGGTGAACAGATCGTATTCCTGTAGGGAAAGGAAACCGTAAAGAGAGATCTCGTCTTCCCGGACGTTCTGGTAGGTATAGATCGTCATTTCTTTGCCGACTTTCAAGGCTTCCGGATGATAGAAACTGATCCGATATCCTATGCCGTTGACATCGATCAGCACATAATCCAGGCCAAATACATGAACAGTGCCTCTTACAAAACCAATCATATCTCAATTATACATCACAATAAATAAAAGAAAGC
The DNA here is from genome assembly GCA_017432885.1 of Erysipelotrichaceae bacterium. Classification (GTDB taxonomy): domain Bacteria; phylum Bacillota_I; class Bacilli_A; order Erysipelotrichales; family Erysipelotrichaceae; genus Colivicinus. Next base: position 12,855 of record JAFRIE010000014.1, read on the forward strand.
CGGTTTTGCCGGCTTAACATACTATTCTTCATCCGAGAAATCGAAACTGTAGTCTTCGATGAAGACCTGGTCTCCGTTCTGACATCCCTTTTCTCTTAAAGCCTCATCCAGATTCATTCTGGTCAGGGCACGGGAGAAACGCATGACGGAGTCGTCATTCTTGAAATCGGTATTCAGGAAAAGTCTTCTGATTCTCTCTCCTTCGACTCTCCAGATGCCGTTTCCTTCGTTGAAGATCTCAAATGGTTTCTCTTCTTCATAAGTATAAATGATCTTCTTGTCCGTCTTGTTCGGATCGTAAAGCGGGAACGGCGGGAGCTCTTTCAACATCTGTGCCGCTTTGTATAACACAGGCTTAAGACCTTCATTGATCAGTGTCATCGTTTCATAGACCTCCAGTTCCGGATAGTTTTCCTTGAACCGTTTCAGGTTCTCTTCCGCATTGTCCAGATCCATCTTGTTGGCAATGACGATCTGCGGACGTTCGATGAGATTGTCCGGATACTGCCTGAGTTCTTCATTGATGACCTCGTAGTCGTGGATCGGGTCTTCTCTGCCCATATCCAGTACATGGAGAATCAGCCGGCATCTTTCGATATGTTTCAGGAATTCGTGTCCAAGACCCTTTCCCTGCGATGCACCTTCAATGAGGCCCGGAAGGTCGGCCATGACAAAGGAGGTATCTGCGATCTTGACCATGCCAAGCTGGGGCTTAAGCGTCGTAAAAGGATAGTCAGCGATCTCCGGTCTGGCATTGGATACAACAGACAAAAGAGTCGACTTGCCTACGGAAGGAAGCCCTACCAATCCGACATCCGCCAGCAGTTTCAGTTCAACCAGAACATTTCTTTCCTGACCCGGCGTTCCCAGAGTCGCGTGGTCTGGGGCGGAGTTTCTCGACGACTTGAAGTGATAATTCCCTTTTCCGCCTTTTCCGCCCTGGCAGATGACTTCTTCCGATTCCAGGGTATTCAGATCGGCCACGATCTCGTCGCTGTCCAGATCCTTCACAATGGTTCCCAGAGGGACTTTAACGATGATGTCGTCTCTGGATGCCCCGAACATGTTATTGGTCTTGCCGTTTTCGCCGTCTTCCGCCCGGATCATCTTGTTGAAACGCAGATCCAGCAGTGTCGACTTGTTGGTATCGACCTTGAAAACGATCGAACCGCCGTCTCCCCCGTCTCCTCCGGAAGGACCGCCAAGAGGATTATACTTTTCACGCTTAAAAGCGACAATTCCGTTGCCGCCATTTCCTGCCTTAAGTTTTAGTTTTACTTTATCAATAAACTGCATAGGAATAAAAAAGCCCCATAGGGGCTATAAAGATCACGGATTAAGCTGCCGGATAGACAGAGACCTTGGTCTTCTTCTTGCCGAGGTGTTCATACTTGACAACACCGTCGATCAGACAGAATAAAGTATCGTCTCCACCCTTTTTGACATTTGTACCGGGATGAATCTTAGTGCCTCTCTGGCGGTAGATAATAGAGCCGGCTGTGGCAAACTGACCGTCTGCCAGCTTCGCGCCTAAACGCTTGGATTCGGAATCACGACCGTTCTTGGTCGAGCCAACACCTTTTTTAGAAGCGAAGAACTGAATATCTAATACATATTTCATGTGTGTCTACTTCCTTTCTACTTTAATGAAGTTTCCATAGGATTCTTCAATCGTTTTCAGCTGGATGATTACCAGTTCGAAGTAATTCTGAACCGTACCGGAACCGGAATGATCCTTGACTGTAATACGATTTTCGTTCTGTTTGATTTCAACGTTTTCCTGAAGTTCATCCAGGGCATTCATGAAACCAAACAGGATCGAACTGACCGAAGCGCAGATCAGATCCTTACCATATTCACCATATTCCGCATGTCCTGCGACATCCAGTGACAGGTAAGTTCCATCTTTTACTTCGTATACTGCTTTGATCATTAGCCGATCTTTTCAACAGTCAGTTTGGTGTATGGCTGACGATGACCCTGCTTACGTCTGGTAGAACCTTTTTTCGGCCTGTACTTGAAGATGATGATCTTCTTTTCCTTGCCCTGTTTTTCTACCTTGCAGGTAACTTTGGCACCTTCTACATACGGAGTACCTAAAGTCAGACCATTGTTTTCGACTGCAACAACCTTATCGAAAGTATACTTCTTGCCTTCTTCGACATCCAGTTTCTCAACAAAGATCGTCTGGCCTTCTTCGACTTTTAGCTGCTTGCCGCCGGTTTCAATAATTGCGTACATTTTAAACCTCCTTAATTTAGATTCAGACTCGCCATGAAGGTGGTTGGAAACACTTGAAACCTTTTCTGAGCGGTTATAATCCCCTCTAAGGAGGGACTACAACGTAAATATCATAACAAATCTGAAAATCAATTTCAATATAAATATTTTTATTATAGTTCTTTATTCAGATAGATTTTTCTGGAGATCCGGTAAGATACGTACAGCATTGCGATTGTGATCAAAGCGGCCAGATAGATGCCGTACTTCTCCAGGAAGAGGATCAGGGATTCCGGGATCCGGGTCTGAAAGAAAGTTCCTAAAAAAATGACGATTCCGGAAATGCCGAAACTGACAATAAACAGGGCGATCCTCCCTTTTTCATAACCGAACTTGAAGATGATCGGAAAAAGGATGGAAATCAGCAGCAGCATCGCTCCTGTGATACCTGCCAGTATCGACAATGAATCCATTAGATTTCCTTCGTGTTTTATGCTTCCGATAAGGAAAGAAAGAAGCAAAGAGAAAAAGCATGAAACTACTGATAGAACGATAACTGTCACATATTTCCCCTTGACATAGTTTTCCCTTCCTTGAGGCAGAACTGCACCGTAACCGTGCCAGCTGTTGAAATCGTCATAGCTGAAAGAGGTGAGAAACATCATCAGCAGCATGAAAGGAATAAACAGCGTATAGTCCTGCCCGCCTAGAATACTCATTCCCAGATAAAGCACCAGGACGATGTAGAACAGCCTGCGGTTGTTCAGCATCAGATACAAATCTTTCTTAATCATTCCCAGCATTTGTTTTTTCTCCTTTCACCATGATCAGCATCAGATCCTCAAGCGTGATCTTGTCAATGATGCAGTTTTCGTATTTTTTCCTGCAGACAGTGACATCATTCACCAGTACATCATATTCATAACGGTTTCTCTTGAATGCCAGCATGTCTCTCTTTTCCACTTTGTTAAAATCTTCTTCACCGCAGCGCATGATCCCGTAATTGTCAAAAATCTCGTTTCTTTCTTTATTCAGGATCAGCTTGCCTTTGTCGATAAAGACGATCTGATCGGCGATATGCTCAAGATCGCTGGTGATATGGGTTGACAGCAGTATTGTGTGTTCCTCGTCTTGAATGAAATCCAGAAACAGATCCAGTACTTCGTTTCTGACGATCGGATCCAGACCGCTGGTCGGTTCATCCAGGATCAGCAGTTTCGGATGATGGGACAGAGCCGTGGCGATCTCCACTTTCTTTCTCATGCCCTTGGACATTGTCTTTAGGATTTGATCTCTTTTTATGGAAAAGGAATCCAGATAACGGTTAAAGAGTTCCGAATCCCAGTTGCCGTATACATCTTTCAGAATCGAATCGATGTTTCCGGGGTTCAGGATCTCCGGAAAAAAACTGTTATCCAGAACGATGCCGATCTCTTCCTTAACGGATTCAACATCTTTCCCCATGACGCAGATATTTCCATTATCCTTGTTTACCACATTCAGGATCGTCTTGATCAAAGTTGTCTTTCCGGCGCCGTTCTCGCCAATCAGACCGACGATGATTCCCTGCGGGATGTTAAGAGAAATTTCTCCTAAAGTAAAACCCGGATAGCTTTTTCTAAGATTTTTTATTTCAATCGCATCCTTCATTTTCATTACCTCTATACATCAGTTCAAAGACATCCAGAATCTCTTTCTTGTCAATATCGAAACGCTCTGCAATCTGCAGTATCTTGGAGAGATATGCTTCAATATCTTTCTGCGCTTTTTCCTTCGCCAGCTGGGTATTTTTTGGCGCCACATAGCTGCCCTTCCCCTGCCTGGAAATGATATAGCCTTCCTGTTCCAGTTCGTCGTAGGCTTTCTTGATCGTCATGACACTGATTTTGATATCCTGTGCCAGATTCCTGATCGAGGGGATCGCTTCATCTTCTTTCAGATCCCCGTTCATGATCTGTTCAATGATACATTTCTTGATCTGCTGATAGATTGGAACAGAACTGCTGTTACTGATGATCATCTTCATATCCCGGACCTCTTATGTATAACAGTATATAACAGTATATAACACCTGTCAATAAATCATTAAACTTGACAGCACAAGATATTTTAAGGTAGATTTGAATAAACCGATGAGAAAGAGTAAGTAAGTCCTGCTGACATGCTTATAGAGAGCCGGCATATGGTGCAAGCCGGTAACATGCACAGAACCGAATGGACTTTCAAGGGCGAACAGAAACGGGTTTTCCGGAGTATGCAAGACGGGACGGTCCGCCGTGAAAAGGATCAGCATATGTCAGTATGCGTTGAGGTGGATATCTTGAGATATCAAGCCAGGTGGCACCGCAGGAAATGATTACATCCTGTCCTAGCATTGTTTAGGGCAGGATTTTTTTATCCAGAAGGAGGAAACAGTATGAACAGGCGATGGCGTAACAAAGATAAGATCTGTCATTTAAATCATTAGAAAAGGAGAAAAAGAATGAAAAGAATAATTAGAATGATGCTTGTTTGTTTTCTGATTCTAGGAATATCCGGATGTGCTCAAAAGAAAGAAGAAAGCGGTGTAACGGTCTATGATATAGGGATCTGCAACTACGTGGATGACGCTTCACTGAATCAGATCGTAGATAATATCCGGAATCAGCTGGATGTTTTAGGCAAAGAGAACGGCATAGAATTCCGTATCGATTATCAGAACTGCAATGCCGATGCCGGAATCATGAATCAGATCATCAGCGACTTTATTGCAGAAGACAAGGATCTGATGGTGGCAATTGCCACTCCGGTCGCCATGGGAATGCAGGCGGCTACAGAAGAAAAGAAGATCCCGGTTGTTTTTGCAGCAGTCAGCGATCCGCTAGGTGCCGGTCTGGTTGAATCTTTGGATCTTCCGGGAGACAATCTTTCCGGAACCAGCGATTTTCTGGATACTTCTGCCGTCTTAAATCTGATCATGGCTCTTGATCCGGAAATCAAAAAAGTCGGTCTATTATACGATGCAGGACAGGATGCTTCTTCGCTGCCGATTGCTGATGCCAGGAAGATCTTCGCCGATCTAGGAATCGAAATTGTCGAAAAGACGGGAACCAATGTTTCTGAGATACAGCTGGCTGTACAGGCCTTGATTTCCGAAAAAGTCGAAGCTGTCTTTACACCGACGGATAATACGGTCATGGAAGCCCAGCTGACTATTTACGAAGATCTGATCGAAGCTGGTATTCCACACTTCACAGGAGCCGATTCTTTTGCCTTAAACGGGGCATTCCTGGGTTACGGAGTCGATTATGCCAATCTGGGAAAAGAAACCGCAAACATGATATATGACGTTCTGGCAAAGGGTGAAAACATCTCCTCCATGCCTGTCAAGACTTTCGACAACGGCACTGCAACAATCAATGCCGAGACTTGCTCGTTGCTGGGTTACGACTATGATGAAATCAGTGCACGCTTTGCTCCGTTTTGTACCAAGGTACAGCCGATCCTGACGGCCGAGAGTTTTGATTAAAATGTCCGGGATCCTGTTTACTGCCCTGGAATTGGGACTGATCAACGCGATCTGCGTACTTGCCTTGTTCCTAAGCTATCAGATGCTGAATATCTGTGATCTGTCAACGGATGGTTGCTTCACTTTCGGAGCCTGTGTCGGTGCTGTTACTGCCCTATCCGGCCATCCGTATCTTTCCATACCGGCTGCCATGCTGGCGGGAGCCTTATCCGGTATCACGGTCTCCTTCCTGCAGTGGAAGATGGGAATCGATTCTCTGCTTGCGGGCATTATCGTCAATACGGCTTTATACTCTATAAATATAGCTGTCATGGGTAATGCTTCTTTAGTGAATCTGAACAAGGCTGAAACTGTTTTTACACTCTTTAGAGATGCATTAAGGAATTCTTTCCTTTCATCTTATTACCGGATCATCGTTATTCTGCTGTTTGTTACGGTAATCGTCTTATTTTTGAACTGGTTTCTGAAAACCAAACTGGGCCTGGCAATCAGAGCTACCGGCAGCAATCGGATCATGGTAGCTTCCAGTTCTGTTGATGCAGATAAAATGACAATGATCGCCCTGGCGGTTTCCGGAAGCATATGTGCCTTGTCCGGATGTCTTTTGGCACAGTATCAAAAGTCGGCAAACATCGACATCGGTTCGGGAATCTTAACGATTGCTCTGGCCTCCTTACTGATCGGCAGGATCTTCTACCGTCACGACAGCTCTATGGTTATCAAGATCTGTGCATCCGTTTTTGGTTCTTTCATTTTCCGGATCATATACGCCTTGTCTTTAAGACTAAACATGCCGGCCTTTATGTTAAAACTGATTTCCAGTCTGATTGTAGCTCTGGCCATCAGTTTTCCTTATCTGTACCGCAAATATCAGGAAAACAGGCACATGCGCAAGGAGGAAGGAAGATGTTAAAAATTGAAAGAATATCCAAGACTTTTGATCCCAACTCTATTAACGCCAAAAAAGCACTGGATGATCTCTCACTGAATGCCCAGGACGGAGACTTTATTACGATCATCGGGGCAAACGGTGCCGGAAAGTCTACATTGTTTAATGCGATCGGCGGTTCGTTCTTTGTGGATTCCGGAAGAATTGTACTGGATGATCAGGATATCACTTATGTCAAAAGCAATCTTCGCGCCAAGAAAATCGGTCACTTGTTTCAGGATCCTTTAAGTTCAACTGCTCCGGATATGAGCATTATTGAAAACCTCGCTCTGGCAGGCATGAACAAGGGCCTGTTCTCCAGGATCAGCACAAATGACCGTACTTATTTTCAGCAGAAACTGAAAGAACTGGGAATGGATCTGGAACAGCGCATGGATACCCCGGTCCGGCTGCTTTCCGGCGGGCAGAGACAGGCATTGGGACTTCTTATGGCTACCGTCAACAAGCCGCAGCTACTGCTTCTGGATGAGCACACGGCTGCATTGGATCCCGGAAGCGCTGAAAAAGTGATGGAACTGACTTCTAGAGTAGTTGAAGAAAACCACATAACCTGTCTGATGATTACCCATGATATGAAAAAAGCGATCGAGTATGGAAATAAGATCGTAATGATGGACCAGGGAAAGATCATTCAGACGATCGATAAGAACAGACAGAAAGATATTACAGTCGAAAACCTGATTCGTTCTTTCCGAACAAATCAAGGAAAAGATCTGGTAAACGACAGGATGCTGCTGGGATTATAAACAAATATAAATAAAACGGTCAGATGACCGTTTTATTTTAGATTGACATATTCACCCCTGCTGATTAGAACCGGCTCGTAAACTTTCAGTTTCGACATTTTGCCGATCTTCAGTTTCAGCAGGATACGCAAGGCGTGTCTGGAATGAATATCATGGACATACTGCATCTTCATGATCTTTAGATGATACTGTTTACACATCTCATACAGTTCAGGAAAACGGTCCGCCTGATAGATCAGATAAACTGTTCCATTGTTTTTAAGAAGTCTTCGGAAAGACCGGAAAAGTTCTTCCAGAGGCAGCATTTCTTCAAACATTGCCTCCCTGAAATAAGTGTCTTCTGTAACGTTGTTCATCTCAAAAAACGGAGGGTTGCAGACAATGGCATCGACTGGATCAATTTCGAGATCCTGGACTTTTTGATGATAAAGATAGTACTGATCTGTATATTTCTTCAGATTCTCATCCGCCAGTTTCAAGGCATCCTCATGGATCTCGACACCATGCAGTTCTTTTGCTCCTTTCTTATGAGCATACAAAAGAAGCGCTCCGGTGTTGGTTCCGATATCCAAGACACTCTTTCCGATCAGAGGATCTAGAAACATGCCCAGGCAGACCGTATCGGTATTGACCTTGTAGCGTTCTTCATTCTGAATAAAATCGTAGTCGATATATTTTAATGAATCAGTCTTGTTCATCGTAGTCCTTAGAAAGTTCAAACCAGAAAGTAGATCCTTCGTTCAGCACAGATGCTACGCCGTATCTGGCCTTATGCACTTCCAGAATCGCCTTGGCGATCGCCAGACCCAGACCGGTTGAATTGACGGAACGGTTGAAGTTTTTGTCTACTTTGTAATATCTGTCCCAGATATAAGGCAGAGCCTCCTCGGATATGCCGTTGCCGTGGTCGATGACTTCCACTTTGACTTTTTCTTCATCCGCATGTTCCCGGATGATGATCGTTGAATCATCATCGGAATATTTCAGAGCATTGGAAAGGAAGTTATAGATAACTTGAGAGATTTTAGTCTCATCTGCATAGACGACACAGTCGTCCAGATCCAGAACAAGATTGACATTTTTCTCGTGAATCGCCTGGGAAAGCAGCAGAACAACCTTGTTGATACATTCTTTCAGGTCAAAATTATCCCGGTTAAGTTCTATTACGCCAGATTGCAGTTTTGACAGTTCCGACATATCCGTTGCCAGTTTATCCAGATATTCCGTCTCTTTGATAATGACATCCAGATGTTCATTTCTTTTTACCGGATTCTCTCCGGAAATGTCTTTAATCATTTCCGCGTAAGCCTTGATCATCGTCAGTGGCGTCTTGATATCATGGGAAACATTGGCGACCAGATCTTTTCTCAAATCATTGACTTTCGAAAGCTTATTGGTAGCGTCGTCCAGTGTGGAAGCCAGGTCGTTGATTTCCGAAAAGGAATCCGTCTTGAATTCTACGCCATAATCTCCCTGTGCCAGTTTGTTTGCTTCATTTTTCATTTTGACGATCGGCTGGGAGATCCTTCTGGCAAGGAATACAGCCAGAACCAGGGCGATCAGAATGACAATTACGGCGATGTAGAAATACTGGTTCATGATGAAATCAATATAGGATTCAACTGGTTCCAGCGGCGTATTCAGGATCAGGTAATAGTTGACCAGATTGGTCCGGATCAGTTTGCCATACAGCAGCATTTCAGCTCCGGTGTACTGTGAATTGACGATAGCGGAAAGAGGGCTCTCGTGTTTTATTATCTCGATAAACTTTAAAGGGTCCTGATTAATAATGTAGGTCTGTTCCCCCACCGTAACCTGTTTATCCAGCATGCACAGCTGGCCTAATGAATCAGGCGGATAATAGATACTCTTTCCGTTTTCATTATAGATGATGGCACAGACGTTGTTGCCGATGATGGTCCTGCCTACCGATTCGATGTCTTTTTCTGTTACATCGGATTTCAACAGAAGTCCTTCAATCGTATCTGAAATGACATCAATGGTCCTGATGCGGTCATTCCGGTAATACGGCTTGATTAAAACAACCAGCAGGAAACCCAGCAGAAGCATGATCGATAATGAAAAACCCAGAAAATAAAGCCAGGTTGAAAAACTGATCCCTTTGAAATTAAACTTCAAACTTATACCCCACGCCTCTTACGGTCACGATATATTTCGCATAAGAACCAAGATCTTTTCTGAGCATTTTGATATGTGTATCGATCGTCCGATCATCTTCATAAAAGTCAGTTTCCCATACGGCAGAAAGCAGTTTTTCTCTTCCTAAAGCAATGTTTTTATTCTGGACCATATAGATCAGAAGATCCAGTTCTTTCGGCGTCAAGGTGAGTTTCTGTCCGTCTGCACTCACGCTTCTGCCGTCAACATCGATCAGCAATCCCTCGAAGGCATACTGACTATTGGTGTGAACGTGATAACGGTCACAGACCGCCTTGATCCTGGCCATCAGTTCTTTCGGCGAAAAAGGCTTGGTGACGTAATCATCTACACCCAGATCAAACGAGAAAAGCTTGTCCTCTTCTTCCTGCCTTGCCGATAGCATGATCACCGGGATGTTCTGTATGGCCTTGATCTTTTTGCATGCGGAAAAACCGTCCAGTTCCGGCATCATGATGTCCAGGATCACACAGTCATAGCTGTTTCCTTGTACCATCTCCACAGCATCTTTGCCGTTGCTGGCCTGGTCGCATTCATAACCGCTGGCTGCGGCATATTCCGATACAACTTCTCTTATTTTTACTTCATCGTCAACGATCAGGATCTTCATAAATGTTCCTCCTATAATATTCTCATGTTTCTGACCAGACAGGAAGCTTCCTTTTCGATCCGGCCTTCAAAATAGACGTATTTCCCCTTTACCAGCTGCGAACCATACTGTTCGTACAGCTTCGGCATGACCGCCAGAGAAAGTTCTCCCTTGTCGTCTACCAGATCGACAAAAGCCATCATGTCACCCTTTCTGGTCCGAAGTGACTTGACTCTCTTGATCAAACCAAAGCCTTTGACCGTTCCGATCTGTCCGGACAGCTGGTAGAGGCTATCTGTACGGATATTATTTTTCTTCTTGACATCGGCGACCGGATTGAAACTGAAATAGAAACCAAGCACATTCTTCTCGTTTTCCGCCAGAATCATGTTGTCGTCTTTCAGCTGTTCGATGATTGGGGTATCATCAAAATCGTTCATTAATGATACTTCCCCTCTGTGGGCATTGGCATATAAAATAACGTTGCTTAAGGCATTGATCATCGTATGACGGGAATAGCCGAAACCGTCGAAAGCTCCGGCATAGATCAGATTTTCCAGAACGTTTTTTTCAACACCGTTCAGAGTCAGCCTTTTTACCGCATCGATGTAATCTTTAAACGGACCCTTTTCTCTTTCTTCCATGATCTTTGCTGCAGAAATTGATCCGACATCCTTGCAGATACCAAAAGGCATAACGATTGCCTGATCCTTGATCTGGTAGGTCGATCCTGATTCATTCAGCGAGATCCCTTTCACTTTCTGTTTGATGTTAAGACACTCTGCAATATAGTCATAGGTCTTGGATTGTGAACCGATCACTCCATTTAACAGGGCTTTATAAAAATACAAAGGATAGTTGGCTTTCAGATAAGCCAGCTGATAGGCGACCATGGCATAGGCGATGGAATGGGCTTTGCCGAAGCCGTAGTTCGCAAACTCAAGAATGAGTTCATAGACTTTCTCGGAAAGCTGTCTGTCATAACCCTTTTTCAGACATCCGTCAATAAAGTCCGGATACAGTTTTTCCAGTTCACTCAGTTTCTTCTTGGACATGGCCTTCCTTAGAATATCGGCCTTGCCGTAAGTAAAACCGGCCATCACTCTGGCGATGTTAATGATCTGTTCCTGATAGACAATGATGCCATAAGTTTCTTCCAGGATCGGTTTCAGATTCGGATGCAGATATACGACTCTCTCCGGATGAGAACGGTTTTCCAGAAAGATCGGAATATTCTTCATCGGGCCCGGTCGGAACAGGGCGATCGCTACGGCGATCTCTTCAAAACTAACCGGTTTCATCTTACGGATCAGATTGCGCATGCCGGAAGACTCCAACTGGAAAACGCCCGAAACATTGACATCACGAATCAGTTCAAAAGTCTTTGAATCATCAAGAGGGATCTCTTTCAGATTAAAATCTTCATTTTTCTGAATATCTTCTGTAATCTCGGCAATGATTCCCAGGTTTCTGAGACCGAGAAAGTCCATCTTGATCAATCCAAGTTCTTCCAGATGTTCCATTGTATACTGGGTCGAATAGATGTCGTCTTCGATCCTGATTACCGGCACAACTTCGTCCAATGCTTTTCTGGACATGACGATGCCTGCCGCATGGGTCGACTCATGACGCGGGAAGAATTCCAGTTTTCTGGCAATCTGATACAGTTTTCGGTATCGCTGTTCCGATTCGATCTTCTGTTTAAACAAAGGCAATGTCGCATAAGCCTTATCCAGATCCATATTAACGACATTCGGGATCAGCTTGCAGATGCCGTCGATCTCTCTGGAAGGATAATCCAGGACTCTGCCGACATCCCGCAGGACTTGCTTGGCTTTTAGGGTGCCGTAAGTGATGATGTGCCCGACGTGTTCAATACCGTAGCGGTCTCTGACATAGCGGATCACTTCATCTCTGCGGTCATCCGGAAAATCGGTATCGATATCCGGCATAGAGATGCGTTCCGGATTGAGAAAACGTTCAAACAGAAGGCCGTATTTCAAGGGATCGATATCTGTAATGCCAAGACAGTAGGAAACCAAAGATCCGGCAGCGCTTCCCCTGCCCGGTCCGACCAGAATATTCTGTTTCTTGGCATAGAGGATAAAGTCGTAGACGATCAGGAAGTAATCCTCGAAATGCATCTTCAGAATGACACCCAGTTCATAATCCAATCTTTTCTGATAGGCTTCGGGAACGTCGTTTTTCAGTCTTCTTTTCAGACCTTCCCGGCACAGGGCTACCAGATATTCCTTGGAAGGAATCCCCTTTTTGTTTTCATACAGCGGCAGAGAGGTTTCAAAAGCCATCCCGACTCGACAGTCTTCCGCAAAAAGATCGGTATTGATCAGTTCCTCCCGTTCATACAGAGAATCGTATTCGTGACTGTCTAAAAGATATCTTCCACTCTCCAGCACTGTCGTATCGTTCTGATAGATCTTTTTATCCCGGATACATTTCAGTATTTCATAATCCTCGCAGTCGTCCCTTTCCAGATAATAGGTCCTGTTTAAGGCGATCATCGGGATCCTGTTTCTTTTCAGTACTTCCTTTATCTTTCTGTCCCGGTTCGCATTGATGGCAATATCGTGGTCCATCAGTCCTACGGTATAGTTCCCGAACAGCATTCTTTGTCTATCGGTCATTTCCTGCAGGTCCAGATCCCGGTCAGCCGCATAAGTCAAAGGCATATCGTCGGAAAGCAGAACAAGATTACAGTCTTCACGGTATCGGTTCAGAAGATCGATAGAAACAGTTTTATCGTCCTGTGTACAGATATGACTGGAAAGCTTCATCAGATTGCTGAAACCTGTATCGTTTCTGGCATACAGGACCACAACATGTGTCCGGTCTTCAACTCTCAGTTCAAATTCCAGACCATAGATTGGATGGATCCCGGCTTTTTTACAGGCCTTCTTGAAAGACATGGCTCCGGCCAGCACATTCCGGTCGACCAGACCCAGATGGGTATATCCGTATTTCCTGCCATAAGAAACGATTCCATCGATCGTGCACATGGAAGAAAGCAGACTGTAGACACTACGGATATACAACGGACAACTCATATTTCTATTATACTTGATTGTCATCTGAATCATAAAATGATAGAATGAAAATACACCCTGGGGGGGTATATGTATGGAAAAGACTTACGAAGTAAAAGGAATGACCTGCGTCATCTGTAAAGGAAACGTGGAAAGAGCGTTGAAGAATACACCTGGCGTTTTGGAATGCAAGATCAACCTGCTGGAAAATGAAGCCAGCGTCCGTTTCGATGAAACACGGACAAATGAAGAAATCATGGCGAAAGCCGTAAAGAATGCCGGTTATGAACTGGTAATCCGGAAAAACGGGGAAATCGATCTAGATAAAATCAAGATGATCATCTCCTGTGTTCTGGTTGCGGTCCTGATGTATTTCTCCATGGGACACATGTTTGGACTGCATGTCCCTTCCTATGGGAATTACATACAGCTGCTTCTTTCTACCCTTATCATTCTGCTGAACTTCCATCATTACCGTTCAGGTTTTCTTGCACTGTTTCACTTAAGACCGAACATGGATTCCCTGGTTTCCATCTCCTCTTTCGTATCCTATCTGTATTCTCTTTATGTCCTTCTTTCCATGAAACATTCTTACCACCTGTATTTTGAAACGGCAGCCATGGTTCCCGTTATTGTGTCGATCGGTAAATATATTGAAGGCAGTAACAAAAAGAAAGCCGCCAAAACGATCCGCGGCCTGGCTACACTTATACCGATGCAGGCAAACCTGGTAAAGGACAATGAAGTAACAGTCATTCCGATCGATGATCTGAAAAAGGACGATATAGTGGTAGTCCGGCCGGGAGAATCGATTCCGCAGGATGGCATTATCATTGCCGGCTCTTCTTCGATCGACGAATCCATGATCACAGGTGAATCCCTGCCGCAAAACAAGACGGTTAATGACGAAGTGATCGGCGGTACCGTCAACAGTAATGCTGAAATTCAGATCAGGATCACCAAGAACAGTTCCCAGACTACCCTTTCCAAGATCATCTCTTTAACCAAGCAGGCGACGATGTCTAAAATTCCGGTAGAAAAGTTTGCGGATACAATATCGAACTATTTTGTCTTCGGTGTAATGGGTATTTCTCTGCTTACATTCATTCTCTGGATGATACTCGACAAGGATCTGGAAAAAGCCCTAAACTTCGCCATGTCAGTTCTGGTGATCAGCTGCCCGTGCGCGCTTGGACTGGCAACGCCTGCCGCTGTCATGGTGGCTACAGGAAATGCCGCCAGAAACGGTGTACTGATCAAAAACCCGGAGATCCTGGAGGTAGCAGGAAAACTGAAGTATGTCATTCTGGACAAAACCGGAACATTAACCAAAAACAAGCTTGAAATCATCGATCTGAAAGAATATGACAGTTCTTTCCTGAATGTTCTTTCCTCTCTGGAAAAGCATTCTTCCCATCCGATTGCCAAAGCCATTATAGAACGTTATCCGGACGGCAATCTGAATTTCGATGACTTTGAACAGATCTCTGCTGAAGGACTTCTTGCCCATATCGGAAAAGGCAGCTACTATGCCGGAAACCTGAAACTGCTAAGCCGTTTTACGGATCAGATCCCGGAAGAGATCGCCTATGCCAGGAAAAACAATTATTCCTTCATCTGTGTCGGAAGAAATGATAGAATATTAGGTATCGTCTATCTCGCCGATGTGCTGAAAGACAGTTCGATCATGGCGATCGCTTCTCTGTACAAACGGGGCATTACCCCGATCATGTGTACCGGAGATAATGAAATCACGGCAGCGAACATCGCCAGAAAGTTAAAAATAAAGGATTATCTTTCTTCCGTTACACCACAGGATAAAAACAAGCTCGTCAGCGAGAAGAAAGAAATAGGAAAAACCGCCATGGTCGGAGATGGCGTCAATGATGCGATCGCTCTCTCGGCGGCTGATGTCTCTTTCTCGGTTGCCAACGGTACAGATATCGCCTATGCGACCAGTGACGTCGTACTGATGACTAACAGTATCCTGGATGTTTCCTTTATGGTCGATCTGGCCAGAAAGACGATGTCCATTATTAAACAGAATCTCTTTTGGGCCCTGTTTTACAATGCCCTGTTTATTCCGCTCGCTGCCGGAGTTTTCTATAAAACGCTGAATCTGTCATTGAATCCGATGATCGGAGCACTGACGATGTCAGTCAGTTCCATATTCGTGCTGACAAATGCACTTAGAATAAATTCAGTTAAAAAGGAGGAAATTAGGAAGATGAACAAAACCGTACTTATTGAAGGCATGATGTGCATGCACTGTGTCGCCCATGTTGAGGAAGCGCTAAAGAACCTGGGAGCCGATGTTAAGGTCTCTCTGGAAGAAGGCAAGGCTTATCTGGAAGACACGGCATTAAGCGATGAACAGATCAGGGAAGCCGTTACCGATGCCGGCTATACCGTAACCGGAATTCTCAATGAGTAAGGACCACGAACAGGTCAAGAAGTTTCTTACCATTGCCAAAGGGCAGCTGGAAGGCATCATCAAGATGATCGATGAAGACCGCTACTGTCTGGATATTTCCGACCAACTCATGGCAACAAGAGCTTTACTGAAAAAAACGAATAACCTGATTCTGAAGAATCACATCGATAGTTGTGTCAAAACGGCAATAAAGAACGGCGATGAGCAGAAGATCGATGAAGTTATAAAAGCCCTGGAGAAGCAGATCTAGGGTTTTATATACTATAATAGACATATGAACAGATTAGAAACCAGGCCGATCCGCGTTGGTGATGTACAGATCGGCGGACAGAATAGAGTCATCATTCAATCGATGACCAACACCAAAACCAAAGACGTTGCTGCGACTGTCAATCAGATCCGGCGACTGGAAGAAGCAGGCTGTGAAATCATCCGGGTCGCCATTCTTGACAAAGAAGACGCTCTGGCTGTTAAACAGATCAAGGAACAGATTCACATTCCGCTCGTCAGTGATATTCACTTTAATCCCGACTTCGCGATACAGGCCATTCTTTCCGGAACCGACAAGATCCGGCTGAATCCCGGCAATATCGAAGACGAAGACAAGATCAAAGAAATTGTAGAGCTATGTAAAGAAAAAGGGATTCCCATCCGCATCGGTATCAATGCCGGCAGTCTGAACAGGAAATATACCCATTCCGAAGAAGCGATGATCGAATCCGCAAAGGACCATCTGCGCATCCTGGAAGCTCTGGATTTCCACGATATCTGTCTGTCTTTCAAGTCTTCCGATCCACTGGAGTGTATCAAAGCCTACCGTCTGGCGGCCGATACTTTTCCATATCCATTGCATCTTGGCGTGACGGAAGCCGGAGGACTGCTTAACAGTACAATCAAATCTTCTCTGGCTTTAGGAAACCTGTTATTAGACGGTATCGGCGATACGATCCGGATCTCTATTTCCGATGATCCGGTGGAAGAAGTCAGAGTGGCCAGAAAGCTGTTAAGAGCCTGCGGTCTGAAAAAGGATGTTGCCAATCTGATCTCCTGTCCTACCTGCGGCAGGCTGCAGTACGATATGCTTCCGATCGTAAAGGAGATGGAAGCCTATCTGGAAAACGTAGACAAGAACATCAATGTTGCGATCATGGGCTGTCCGGTCAATGGACCGCAGGAAGCATCTAGAGCCGATATCGGTGTAGCCGGAGGGAAGGAAAGCGCGATCCTGTTCCGGAAAGGACAGATCGTAAGAACGATAGCACAGGATCAGATCATAAAAACGCTAAAAGAAGAAATCGAAAAACTGTAAAAAAGCCTACTGCAGTAGACTTTTCTTCTGCCTGTTTATATTCATTTGAAACAGACAGGTTTTATAAATAACGCAGCAGGCTGTCGGAATCAGATAAGGCAGAAAGATGAAAGTGTCCATCAGATAGAGATTTGTCTTGCCAAAGAGCGTATAGAGCCGTGAAGGAAGTATCGCTATCAGTGATGTCAATATGATCATACTGACCAGAAGAACAATCAGTACTGCCCGGATCAGTCTGACTCGAAAAAGATATAAATACTCGTTTACGACTGCCGTATTGAAACAGACGGCCGCAAGAAAGAAATAGGATCCGGAAAAGTAGAACGGAATCTTTGTAGAGTTCAACGCCAGCAGAATCGGACAGAACGAAAGTACACCGACGGCAATCACACGCCACGGATCAGCCTCACTCTTCACCAGCAGCAGTATGATTCCCGCCAGAAAGCCTATTGCAGTCGCAAACAGACCGTATCCGTTTAGAAACATGCACCAGGCAAATATCATCGTCCAGTAATCGCAGATCAGTATTTTTTTCATCTTCCTGCCTCCTGATTTAATCATAGAGAAAATGATGATTCATATTGTCCAAATATTCGGACAGATTTAAAATATAGACATGAACAAGAAAAGACTGCTGAAACTGCTGGAGATCTTCAGAAGACGTTCCGATATGGATCATAGATTGTCTTTAAACGAGATCGTATCCTTGTTGGAAGAAGAAGGAATCACGGTTGCTAACCGGAAGACACTTTACGATGATATTAAAGAGCTTTCTGAAACTGTCGGAGAGATTGAATACAACAACGGCTATTATTTGAATGAAGCCCCTTTTTCCCTCTCGGAAATCAAGATCATCATCGATTCCTTAAACTCCCTGAAGAATCTGGACGAGAAGTTTCTGAATGATCTGAAAGAAAAGCTGTACGCTTTTATTTCGGTATATGAAAGTGATTTTCTAAAACAGCTGGAATACTGCGGAAAACACACGGACAAAAGGTTTCTGAATCGTCTTGAAGATTCATTGTATGCCATCAGAAACGGAAAAACGCTGCAGGTGAAAAGAAAAAACAAGGACGAAGAAGAGATCAGCCCTGTCTTCCTTTACCGGCAGAACGACTATTACTATCTCTATTATCATTATCCGGATAAAGACAAGATTTATCACATGCGTTTTGACAACATTGTCTCTACCCGTTTAAGTGAATGCCCAAATTCTCTATCCATTCCGAAAAACAGGATCATCGATCATATCAGAGAAAGTACGAATGCCTTTTATTCCGGGAAGACACAGACGGTCAAAGCAGAGATCGTAACAGACTCTGAATCCCTTAGAAACAGGCTGCAGGATGATTTTCCGAATATTGTCTTTACAAAAACCGGTTTTTCCTTAAAAGCCAGTATCAGTGACGTTTTCTTCTCAAAACTGGCAGCCTACGGTGACCAAATAAAAATCAGCGATAGAAACATCGCCGATCCGTATATTGCATATTTAAATAAAATCGTTATTCGTAATAGCCGGGAGAATAGAAATAGCTGATTGAAGCAGGATCAATACCGTAATATGTCAGCATGTCGCATACACTGACAAGCTGGCATCCCCTGTTGACCAGTTCCGGAACGATTTTTTCCAGTGCCTCTGCCGTTTCAAAATAGATATCATGAAAAAGGATAATATCTCCGGATTCATAGTCATAGCCAAGGACTCTGTCACAGATCGACTGTACATCCCGGGAATACCAGTCTTCAGAGTCTACATCCCACAGGATAGCCGGTAACGGCTGGGCAGCAAGGACATCATCGTTGAATTCTCCTCCTACCGGACGATAGGTCTTTACTTCATAGTCCATCATTTTATCCATAAAACGGATTGGACCTTCGATCTCTTCACGGATCTCGTCATAAGTAGAAAGATCTCTCAGGCTGGAAGGATGATTCTGCGTATGAGAACCGTATTCGTTGCCTTGATTGATGGAATTCCGTAAAAACATATAGACCTGATGATCCGCCCAGATATCCCGGTTTTCCAGGTTGTATCCGACGACGTAAAAAGTGGCTGATGCATCATATCGGTATAACAGGTCGACGATCTGTTCGCTGCTGGTGTTCTTTTTTTCTGACCAGAAATACGGTCCGTCATCGAAAGTAAGACAGATAATCGGATGTTCCGGATCGGGATCAAGATAAACCGGTTTCCGATAGAGTTCCTGCGGATAACCGAAATCCATATTCAGGGCTTTCTGCAGATATCTTAACGGTACGGATACATCGAGGTCAAATTCCGAAAAACGGCAGATCAAAGACTCTTCCTTAAGCTCATATGTGACTTTGGAGAAGTCCAGCCGATCGGCTGTTAGGGAACTTAAGTATTCCGCGTTGTAGTATAGCTCGGGTTTTTCCTTCTTTATCGAATAGCGCAGATAGTCGGCCGCAATCTTTTTTCCTTCCTGTGAAAGATCGTCTATGATCAGTGACTGATACTGTTTATCGGTAAAATACTTTCGATCCTTGCCATAGCTAACCATATAATAGTCGCCGAAAGGAATCAGTGTATAGTCGTAGATCCTGTCGTCTTTAACGCCTTTGCATAGATTCTTCGCTTCGCTGTAACCGGTCTTGCTGTCGGGATAGAAGACCAGACAATGGCGTGTTCTGTATGTCTTGGCATCTTCGTGTATCGATTTCTTGCCGATAAAGCTGAAATTTACCGTCATCAAAAAAAAGACGGCACAAAGAAGCAGAAAAAGAATGACACAATTTAATATCTGGCGGTACTGTTTCAAGATCTTCTTCATCGATTCCATTATAAACTAATTCAGGTCTGTTTTGTGGCGGATCATGCTACCGGAAAAATCGATCGCCAGCATGATCACTACCGCGATCAAAGAATAAGCAAAGATCGGAATCATGTTGGTTGGATCGGCACTTCTGGATGCGGCGATCACGCTTCCCAGACCGGGATTGGCAGATCCGGTAATGACTTCCGCCATAATTTCGATCTTGAAACTGAGAGAAAAACTCGATGTCATGGCAACAATGATATAAGGAAAGGCCAGAGGCAGTCTGATTTTTAGATTTTCTTTAAGAAAGCCGGCTCCGTCAAGTCTCACGGCATTGAGAATGCTTTGAGGTGTATTCCTGATGCCTCCCGCTATTCCTTCATAGAGGATCGGGAAACAGATCAGGATCACCATCATCATAGGAGCCTTTTTAAAGCCGACCAGAACAATAAAAAAATAGATCAGTGAAGCAGTAGGAACTGCTCTTAACGTTGTGATCAAAGGGCTTAATAGTCTCTCAAAGAAGGGTGAATTCCCGGATATAATCCCTAACAATAAAGCTGCAGCGAAAGAGAGCAGATAACCGCCAAGCATTCTTGAAAAAGTCGCACCAAGGCATCTGTATGTATAACTTTTTCCCATAAGACCCAAGGCATACCGGACTGTCTGAAAAGGTCCGGGAAAAACCATGACTTCTTCATGTGTCATACCGGCAAAAAGCTGCCATACACATAGCAGCAGCACAATGCCGTAGAAATAAGTTCTATACTGATCAGCGGTAAATCTCTTCACTTGTTCCTTCTATGCCCATAAGTTGTAGGAAAGCTTCGATATCCTGCTGTATGTCTTTCGCTCTCTTGAAACCCAGGCCCATGGCATTGATACCTAAAGCGTTCTTCTGCTGAAAGACTGCTTTTACGACATTGATGTTCGGCAGACCGAACTGCGTTGTAAATTCATCTCCTTCGTAAACGTTGAGTGCACTGAAAATCCTTTCCGGATCTTCAATACCGGCATTGATGGATTGTTCCAGAGCATACAGGAACATCTCAGCCGTAGTATCGGGAACACTGTTCTTAATGAATACGGCAGCCTGAATAATATCCTTGCCGGACTTGTTTTTGTAGGCTTCCTGAATATCGACGGCAACAGAGGCGTTTTCATTCTGTTTCAATGCCGCAAACATGGCGGGCTGGGCCAGAAAGACATAGTCGACAGGATTGCCTTCCAGATCGACACCTTTCATCAGACAGGCAGCAGCCTGCTGGGCATCCGCAACATAAACAATCCCTTCATCATAGTCGGAACCATAGAGATAATGAAAGATCCTGCCTGGAAGCATATTTTCATTGCCGAACAGCACGATCTTGTCATCGTTGTCCATCGTATCGTTTTCATCGTTTCCGCTGGCACCGATATACAGGTTCCCGAAGGTAACAATAGCCGCAAGTCTGTAATCTGCGCCGTTGCCGATGGCTTTTACACCACTGGTAATGTCGACCGTTATGACATCAGGAGACTCCTCCCCCGTCCATAAAGCACCGATCGCATCGGCTGCGACTCTGGTATAGTTCTCATTGGCGATCCAGTCGTAAAAAGCCAGAACGGGAGCGCCCTTCGGTGTAACGACCGTCAGTGTATTAGGATCATAGTTTTCCATTTCTTCGTTTTTCGTTGTACCGCAACCGCACAACGTCAGTAGAATCAATAATATTACGCATATTTTTTTCATTTTCTTTCAACCTCGCGTATAAATTATATATAATAAAGAAAAGAAAGAATGTGATTCAGATCACGAAATATGAATATCATTGAGAAGCTTGATACGAATGAAAAGAAACGATTAAGAGAAAAGAAACTCACCAGAGGAGAGACTTTGTTCTATGAAGATGAGAGATGTGATTGTATCGGGATCATCCTTTCTGGAAGCGTACAGATCGTTTCCTTTCTTCCGGACGGGAAACAGATTCTCTATAATTCCCTAAACAAGGGAGAGATATTCGGGAATAATCTCATCTTCTCTTCAGAACCTTTCTATAAAGGGAATATCGTGGCGAAAGAGAATTCCGTTATTGCTTTGCTTAGAAGAGATGATTTGCTGCTGATTCTGGAAACAAACAAGGAATTCTTGCTGGAGTATCTGAAGATACAGTCCAACTTTTCAAAAGAACTCAACAGTCGGATCAGACTCCTTTCACTTGAAAGTGCAGAAGAACGTTTTCTATACTACATGCATATCCACAAAAACCGGGTCGCATACCATTCGATTTCCGACCTGGCAAGACAGCTGTATTTAGAAAGAGAGACCCTTTCAAGGCTATTAAGCAGATTCCTGAAAGAAAAACGCATAATTCGTCATGACAAAACCATAAGACTGATATAATATTTATTAATAAAGAGGTAGTAAAGATGTATTCATTCGCAAACGACTATTCCGAAGGAGCATGTCCAAAAGTACTGGATGCTCTGGTTAAGACCAACTATACGCAATCCGAAGGTTACGGTCTGGATGTTTATTGCAGAAAAGCGGCAGAGACAATTAAAGCCAAGCTTCATCATCAGGATGTAGATGTTCATTTTGTAACGGGTGGAACGCCTTGCAATGTTCTGGCGATCAGTCTATTGAAATCCTATGAGGCTGTCATTTGCGCCGAAACAGGACATATCAACGTTCATGAAACGGGAGCCGTGGAGGCGACCGGGCATAAGATCCTTCCGGTAAAATCTTCAGATGGAAAGATTACGCCTGCCGGGATCAGAAGAATTGTCTTTTCTCATACGGATGAACACATGGTAAAACCGAAAATGGTTTTCCTTTCTAACGCGACAGAACTGGGAACGATCTACTCCAAGGAAGAACTGACAGCCATTTATCGGACATGCAAAGAGTTGGGTCTTTATCTTTATCTGGACGGAGCCAGACTGGGAAACGCTTTGACAGCCGTAGACAATGATCTGACATTCAAAGACATTGCCGATAATACAGACCTCTTCTATATCGGCGGAACAAAGAACGGCGCATTGCTGGGAGAAGCGATGGTCATCCGTCATCCGGATCTGAAGGCGGAATTCCGTTATCTGCTGAAACAGCGCTGTTCCATGCTGGCAAAAGCGAAGATCATCGGCGTTCAGTTTCAGGCTTTGCTGGAAGACGACACGTATCTGAAAAACGCCAAAAACGCCAATGTTATGGCTCAGGCTCTGAAATACGCTTTCCAGCAGCTCGGCATTAAAATGTACATCGACTCCCCTACCAATCAGATCTTCCCGGTACTGGATAATCGTGTACTGGAGAAAATCAAAGAAAAGTATAAAGTGACCGAATGGGGTAAGTATGATAAAAACAACACAGTCGTAAGATTTGTCTGCTCCTGGGCAACCAAGAAAGACCGCGTCAAAGACTTCTACAAGGATCTGGTCATCATTCTTAACGAATTCAAAAAAGTATAAAAGCACTGCATATGCAGTGCTTTATTTTAGTTGGAATGAGATGCTTCCCTTTCCGTCCCGATATTCTACTCTGGCATAGGCGCCGTTGATCAGCGTCATTCGCGGGCTGGTATGACCGATGTCCATTTTGCAGATATGCGGGATTTTTCCCAGAGCTCTGTCTGCGGCCTTGATATAGTCCAGTTTCGGATCATCGATGCGCGGGAAAGCAACTCTGCCGATCAGTACGCCTCTGCAGTATTTAAACCATCCGGCGTTCTTATATTGCAGTAAAGTCAGATAAAAATCATAGGCCGACATGCTGAAGATATCAAAATACCAGATAATGCCGTCATCCTTATGACGCTCCAGAAAGGCATTCGTATCATCCAAAGAAGTCCCGATCAGTTTTTCAATACATTCGATACAGCCGCCGATCAGCCTTCCTTCGATCTTCATATCGTTTTTGGCAATCCAACGGACCTTTTCGTAATGTCTGACCTCATCGATTTCATTGAGAAAACTGATATATCGATTATAGGAGTTCTGTTTCACGACATTCCCTTTCAGATAACGGAAAAAAGTATTCTGAGCACGGTCTGTTTTCCGGATAAATCCGGCTCCGTTAAACCCATACAGTGTCGCAATATCCAGTTTGGTCGTTACCGTAAAAAGAATATTGGTAGGATCAGACATACCGGCAATCCACTTGGGATTCTTTTGAAACCTGTCAAAATCCACATACGGCATCATTTCCAGCATGTAATCTCCGCCTGCCGCACATAAAACAGCAGATACTTCCGGATCACAGATCAGCTCCTCCATTTCTTTTGCTCTTTGCTTTGCGGAAGCGCTTCTGTCATTGTCTTTTCTTACTGATTTTGTTTCTCGGATCCGATATCCGTTCTGCCTGATCACTTGATTGGATTCTTCCAGTTCATCCAGCTTATGGCCGACACCCTTGCTGGGGGCACAGATACCGATCAGATCGTTTTCTTTTAGAAATTCAGGATATATCATAATCAAAATATACTAAAAGGTACCAATTAAGTCAAAAACACTTTGCAAGTGGTACCGATTTGTTCTAAAATGAAATTGCATATAGTTTTTTGCTAGTAAAGGGGAATTATGACAGGTAAAGTTAAGTGGTTTAATGCCGCTAAAGGTTATGGCTTTATCACAGGTGATGATGGAGTTGAAGTATTTGTTCATTTCTCAGCAATTCTTGTTGATGGCTATAAATCATTAGACGAAGGTCAGGCTGTCGAATACGAAGTAAAAGACGGTGAAAAAGGCCCTCAGGCATATGATGTCAAGAAGATTTAATTAAATCGTTTAATTAGACCGGAATAGAACTCAAAAGAGTTCTTTTTTCATTCATAAGAAAAGCGGCATTTTATGCCGCTTTTTCTGTAAACCGTTATTATTGTCTGTTTACCGTATAGTTGCCGTTATTGTCCAGATCCACGACGATGTCTTTCGCATCGTAGTTTTCCAGCAGATACTTGGCTACCAGTGATTCTATCGCCCTCTGGATGTGACGTTTCATCGGTCTTGCGCCGTATGTTTCATCGAATCCGAGTTCTATGATCTTGTTCATGGCTTTCTGCGTGACTGATAGACTGATATCCGATTCAGCCAGTCTCTTCTTGAGAATGTTCAGGAACTTCTCGGCGACCTTTTCGATCATGTCCTTATCCAGCGGATTGAATATGATGATCTCGTCGATACGGTTGATGAACTCCGGCTTGAATGTCATCTTGACGAGTTCTTCGTACTGCTTTGTCTTCTTTTCCTGATCTTTCTCGAATGCGTACTCGCTTCCCAGGTTGGACGTCATAATGATGATCGTATTTTTGAAGTCTACAGTTACACCCTTAGAATCCGTGATCCTTCCATCGTCCAGAATCTGCAGAAGAATATTGAAGACATCCGGATGGGCTTTTTCGATCTCATCCAGCAGGACAATAGAATATGGTTTTCTTCGAACGGCTTCAGTAAGCTGGCCGCCTTCTTCATAACCGACATATCCGGGAGGAGCCCCGATCAGTCTGGATACAGAAAACTTCTCCATGTATTCAGACATGTCAATGCGGACGATCTTCGATTCATCGTCAAAGAGCTGTTCTGCCAGGGCTTTTGCTACTTCGGTTTTTCCGACCCCTGTAGGCCCTAAAAAGAGGAATGAACCGATTGGTCGATTCGTATCGGAAACCTGCGCCTTGGACCTTAAAATCGCATCAGAAACCAGTTCCAGAGCCTGATCTTGTCCCACAACACGCAGGGACAGTTTCTCTTTCAGTTTCAGCAGCTTTTCTCTCTCTGAAGACATCAGTTTCGAAACATCGATATGGGTCCATTTGGCAACTACTTTGGCAATGGACTGTTCGTCGACGACTTCCGACAGCATTCTTCCTTCCTTTTCCCTCTCGCTGAGTTCATTGAGCTGTTTTTCGAAAGCGGGAATCGTTTCATACTGCAGTTTTGATGCTTTTTCATAGTCGGCACTGTTCTGGGCGTCGGACATTTCCAGTTTTGCTCTTTCCAGTTTTTCCTTAAGCTGTTTCACCTGCTGCAAGTCTTCTTTTTCTTTCTGCCATCTGGCATCCAGAAGATTCTTTTTTTCTTTCAAAGATTCCAGATCCTTTTCCAGTTCTTCCAGCCTTCTGGTCGCCTTTTCATCCGTCTCTTTCTTTAAAGAAATCTTTTCGATCTCCAGAGTATCGATCTTACGGCTTAGTTCATCCAGTTCTGCCGGTTTAGAATCCATCTCTACTCTAGTAGATGCACAGGCTTCATCGATCAGGTCGATCGCCTTGTCCGGAAGAAAACGGTCTGAGATATAGCGGTTCGACAATGTCGCTGCCGCTATGATGGCATCATCCTTGATCTTGACGCCATGATGGGCTTCAAAACGATCCTTCAGTCCTCTCAAAATCGAGATCGTATCTTCTACGGTCGGTTCATCGATGCTGACTTTCTGGAATCTTCTCTCTAGAGCGGAATCCTTTTCGATGTACTTGCGGTATTCGTCAAAAGTGGTTGCACCGATACACCGCAGTTCACCCCTTGCCAACATCGGTTTTAACAGATTGGCCGCATCCATCGCTCCTTCCGTTTTACCTGCACCGACAAGATTATGGATCTCATCAATGAACAGAATGATCTTTCCGTCCGCATCCTGTATCTGCTTCAGTACAGCCTTTAAACGTTCCTCAAATTCACCTCTGTATTTTGCCCCTGCAATCAGGGAACCCATATCCAGTTCGATCAGGTCTTTGTCTTTTAAGCCCAGCGGAACATCGTTATTGAAAATACGCCAGGCCAGGCCTTCTACGATCGCTGTCTTGCCTACACCAGGCTCACCGATCAGGACCGGGTTGTTTTTGGTTTTTCTTGAGAGTATTTCTATCACTCTACGGATCTCTTCGTCCCTGCCGATGACCGGATCGATCTTGCCGTTTCGGACATCATCCACAAGGTTTCTTCCATATTTCTTTAACGGATTCAGATTGTTTTCATCTTCCTGATTGTTGATCATTGTACCACCCCTTTCCAGGCTGTATTTATCTTCTATATCATTTCTGGTAAAACCGCAGTATTTTCTAAGTTCCTCACAGACCGAAGACTGATTGTACAGTAAAGCAATAAACAGATCGAACATGGAAATGTACTTGTCTTTTCTCTGTTTTGACTTCTGCAGAGCTTCGTTATAGGAATTGGCAACATAGCGGTTTACCATCGGGTTTTCTGTTGTGTCAGAGGAAGGGAGCCTCTTCAGATAAGTATCATTGATGCTGACCAGACGGTTTACATCAGTGTGGAAACCGTTCAGCAGATCGGTAATGTCCCTTTCCTGCAGGAAAGCTGCAAGCAAGTGTTCGCTGCAAAGTTCAGGATTGGCATTTTCTTTACAGATACTTAAGGCTTTCATCAGAATGTCCTGCAGTTTTTCCGTCATTAATTCAGGATTCATCTATATACCTCCTTTAGCACTTATTATTTATGAGTGCTAATGATAACGTATTATTTAAGTAGGAGCCAGTCCTACTTAAAGTTTTTCTTAAATCTGTCAAATACAGTTTCTTTTTTCCGGTTTGCCAGTTTCTCATAGAGTTCTTTTTCTTCCCGGTTCAGTTTCTTGGGGATCTCTACCTGCACATCGACAATCTGATCGCCCATGTTTCCGCTTCTAAGGTCCTTGATTCCGTATCCTCGTAAACGAAGCTGCTGACCGGGCTGTGTGCCGGCCGGTATGGTCAGTTCCACATCGCCATGTGCGGTTGGCACATCAACTGTCGTTCCCAAAGTTGCATCTACAGCTGAAATTGGGACGGTTATGTGAATGTTGTTTCCATCTCTGCGGAAATGTTTATGCGGTCTGACCCGGATCTCGATATACAGATCTCCGTTTGGTCCGCCGTTACTTCCTCTTTCCCCATATCCGGACAGCCTGACTTGCTGACCGGAATTGATTCCTGCCGGAATAGATACTTCAACTTGTTCTTTTACAGTATTGTAACCTTCACCTCCGCAGTGCGGACAGATTTTCTTGATTCGTTTTCCGCTGCCGCGGCAATCCGGGCAGGCCGTCTGCTGTTGAATCACACCGAACGGTGTCCTGGACTGTCGAACCACCCGTCCTGTACCTCTGCAGGTGGAACACGTCTCAATATCGGATCTGCTGGCAGCACCTGTACCGTCACAGTAGCTGCATTTTTTTTCTACTGATATATTGACCAGTTTATCAACGCCGTGAACGGCATCCAGGAAATCGATATCCATGGACATGTATCGGTTTTCGCCTTTCATCGGGCTGGTTCTTCTGGAACTGCTTCCGCCGAAGTTGAAACCGGAGAATCCCGATCCCATTCCTCCCATAAAGCTCGAGAAGATGTCACCGAGATCATCCATGTTCATACCGCCAAAGCCTCCGGAGAAGTCCTGTGAGAATCCATCCATGCCGGCATGACCAAACTGATCATAAGTGGCTTTTTTCTGTGGGTCCGACAGGACTTCGTAGGCTTCGTTTATTTCTTTGAATTTTGTTTCCGCGTCAGGTGCTTTGTTTATATCAGGGTGATACTGTTTTGCCAACTTACGGTAGGCTTTTTTAATATCATCCGCACTGGCGTTTTTTGATAAGCCTAAAACCTCATAATAATCGCGTTTGTCGGCCATGATACCTCCCTTCTATTTCTTGTGGTTTCTCTTACTATTTCGTCTTAAAATCAGCATCTACGACATCATCGTCATTGTTTCCGGAAGCGTTTCCCGGATTCGGACCGGTATAAGTCTGCTGAGACTGGTTTGCCTGCTGCTGGTACATTGCCTCTGCCATGGCTTGGGCAGCCTTTTCCAGTTCATCAAGCTTATTCTTAAGCTTGTCGTATTCGTTATTATCGATTGCAGACTGCAATTCATCTCTTAATGCCTTGACTTGTGCCTTCTGATCGGCTGTCACATTCGGATTTTCGGCTTCCAGCTGCTGGTCGATCTGAGCAATGAAGCTCTCTGCCTTGTTTCTTAATTCGATTTCTTCCCTTCTCTTGTCGTCAGCTGCCTTGTTTTCTTCGGCTTCTCTGACCATCTTGTCGATTTCTTCATCGGACAGACCGGAAGAGTTTGTAATCGTGATTTCCTGTTTCTTGTTTGTACCTTTATCCAAAGCCGATACATGAACGATACCATTGACATCAATGTCAAAAGTTACTTCGATCTGAGGAATACCTCTTCTCGCCGGAGCAATGCCGGTCAGCTGGAAGTTGCCCAAAGTCTTGTTATCGGCCGCCATTGGTCTTTCACCCTGGAGAACATGAATGTCGACGGCAGGCTGATTGTCAGCGGCAGTCGAGAAGATCTGCGATTTCTGTGTCGGGATCGTCGTATTTCTTGGAATCAGGACAGTCATGACACCGCCTAAGGTCTCGATGCCCAATGACAATGGCGTGACATCCAGAAGCAGCACATCGTTCGGATTGTTTCCGCTTAAGATAGCACCCTGAATCGCTGCACCCATTGAAACGACTTCATCCGGGTTAACAGAACGGTTCGGTTCCTTACCCAGTTCAGCTTTTACAGCTTCCTGAACGGAAATCATTCTTGTTGAACCGCCTACCAGCAGTACTTCATCGATATCGCTTGGGCTCAATCCGGAATCTTTCAGAGCCTGTCTCACTGGTCCGACTGTTCTATCTACCAGG
Organism: Erysipelotrichaceae bacterium; assembly: GCA_017432885.1. GTDB lineage: Bacteria > Bacillota_I > Bacilli_A > Erysipelotrichales > Erysipelotrichaceae > Colivicinus. The sequence continues at coordinate 42,241 of JAFRIE010000014.1, forward strand.
TGTCTGGTCATTTTGTCGAAGTTCGCTCTGGTCAGATCCATATCCAGATGCAAAGGACCGGATTCATCTGCAGAAACAAACGGCAGAGAAATGTGGGTCTGAACCATGGAACTTAGATCTTTCTTCGCCTTTTCAGCAGCTTCCTTCAGTCTTTGTAAAGCCATACGATCCGCTTTCAAATCGATACCGTGGTGTTCCTTCTTGAATTCATCAGCCATCCAGTCAACTACGACATTATCGAAATCGTCACCGCCAAGGTGATTATCACCGGCTGTTGCCAGAACTTCAAAGGTTCCATCGGCCAGATCCAGGATCGATACATCAAATGTACCGCCGCCAAGGTCAAATACCAGAACCTTCTGTTCCTTGTCGGTCTTGTCGATACCGAAAGCCAAAGCTGCGGCAGTCGGTTCATTGATGATTCTTTCTACTTCGAATCCGGCGATCTTGCCAGCGTCTTTGGTTGCCTGACGCTGGGCATCGTTAAAGTAGGCAGGAACGGTAATGACGGCTTTCTCTACCTTTTCACCCAGATAGTCTTCCGCATACTTCTTCATATACTGCAGGATCATTGCGGATATTTCCTGCGGTGTATAGTCCTTGCCATTGACATGAACTTTTTCGTTCGATCCCATCTTTCTCTTAATTGAAGAAACGGAATCTTTATTTGTAACGATTTGTCTTTTTGCGGCATCACCTACGATAATCTCGCCATCTTTGAATGCAACGACAGAAGGAGTCGTCCTGTTGCCTTCCGGGTTTGTGATGACTTTTACTTCTTTGCCTTCCATGACGGATACGCAGCTGTTTGTCGTACCTAAATCAATACCTATAATCTTACTCATTTTAAATTCCTCCTTATTCACTTACCTTGACCATTGCCGGTCTAAGAATTCGATCTTTTAATTTATAGCCTTTTTGCAGGATCTCGATCACTATACCCGCTTCCAGGTCTTCTTTCTTCTCCTGCATGATCGCCTGTGCGAGATTCGCATCAAACGGCTGATTCAAACATTCTATCTCTTCAACGCCTTCGTTTTTTAAGGCGGTGATCAGCTGATGATAGGTCATCTCAATGCCTTTCTTGAAACCTTCATCACTTTCAGCTACCTCGGTTGCCAGAGCTCTTTCCAGATTGTCAATGACCGGAAGGATCTCCTTCGCAAAACTCTGTATCCTGTATTTTCTGGTCTGTTCCGCTTCCGCCATCAGTCTTTTCTTCAGATTTTCCGTGTCGGCGTAGGCTCTGGCATAATCGTTTTTCAGTCTGTCGATTTCTTTTTTCAGTTGCTCCGTTTCTGATTCCTCATTCAGATCTTCCACGCTTTCTTCAATCTCTTCTGTCTCAGCGATTTCTTCTGTTTCCGGAAGCTCTTTCTCTATCTCTTTTTCTTTATTCTTTTCTTTTTTAGCCATCTTCTTCCTTTCTAGTGGAACATATCTTCAATTTCCTTGCAGATGAAATCCAGGAGATTGACGACTCTACTGTATTCCATCCTTCTAGGTCCCACGACCATCAGTCTGGCATTTTCGTTCGGATTGTCCGATAGACGGATCTCGCTGGAAACGATCGCAATGTCATCTTTCCATACCAGTTCCGTGCCTTTCGGTGTAATGGCTACGACATCGTTGTTTCCGGTCTGTTTATCAACCAGACTTCTAAAGAGTCTGGAATCATCAAAGAACTTGGTAAGTTCTTTCAGTTTTTCGATATCGGCGTATTCCGGCTGATACATCATGTTGGTTGTACCGTCGAAATACAGCGTTTCGGAAGCAAACTTGACGAAGGCGCCGGCAAAAGCGTTGTACAGCATTTCAAAGCGCTGTACGGACTTGGTCAGGATCGGCTTCAGAGATTCCAGTTTCTCCGGCAGATCGTGAATCGGCGTACCTCTTAGCCTGTCATTGAGAATATCAGTACAGGTCTGAATATCTTCGATCGGAACTTCATCCTGAAAGTTGAAAGTCTTGTTTTCGGTATAACCGGTGTTGCTGATGAAGACGCAGACAGCCGTTTTTGGATCGATCTGGAAGACTTTAATGTGTTCCAGGGTCTGGTTCTTGGCGTCAGGTCCCAGCATTCCGCTGGCAAGATTGGTCATTTCTGAAACGATCTTGCAGGATTCTTTGATCGCATCTTCGATGTTGGCGGAACGGCGGTCAAAGATATTCGACAGAGCATATTTTACTTCATCGTCCATGTCCTTCTTCAACAGGTGTTCGCAATAATACTGATAGCCTTTGTTGGAAGGAATACGTCCTGCGGAAGTATGCGGTTTTTCCAGATAGCCCATCGATTCCAGAGCGGCCATATCATTTCGGATCGTTGCACTGGAATAAGGCAGATCATACTTATCAACCAGCGTTTTAGAACCGACAGGTTCCGCCGTTGATACGAATTCATCCACAATGGCTCTAAGAATTTCGACCATTCTCTGTGTCAATGCCATTCGACCACCTCCTTTAGCACTCTTAACTTTCTATTGCTAATATACAACATTAAATTGGCACTGTCAACAGGTAAGTGCTAATTTAAGGGAATTGAAAAACATCTATTTATATGCCCGAATAGATGCCTATGAACTCTCCAATAAAAAAATAGCCGTAAGGCTATTGATAAAGTTTCTCTGAAACTTCCTTCATGATAGTTTCAGGGATATAAGAACGGATATCTCCTTTGAATGCCGCGATCTCTTTGGCAATTGAAGAAGACAAGAAGGACAGTTCCGGTCTGGCAACCATGAAGACTGTTTCTATGTCTTCGTTCAGTTGCATGTTGGCAGTTGCCAGAGCAAGTTCCGATTCATAATCCGAAACGGCCCTGATTCCTCTGACAATGATTTTACAGTTAAGATCTTTTGCCAGATTTACGGTTAATCCCTCTCCTATTACGACTGTGACATTCTCCAGATCAGAAACACATTTCTCGATCATTTCTTTTCTCTCTTCTTTCGAAAAGGTACACTTTTTGTTTCTGTTTTCCATGACCGCAATAATCAGATGGTCATAAATCCTTGCGGCTCTTTTGATGACATCCAGATGTCCTACGGTAATCGGATCAAATGTTCCGGGATAGATCGCTTTAATCATTTTTTTCTTCCTTTCGATAATACAAAAGCTTGCTAATGCCATATCTTTTTTCTTTAAACTTTACAAAACCCGGATAAAAATCATCCAGATCCGTGTTTTTTCTCACTTCCAGTATCATTATACCTTTTTCTTTTAAGAGTCCATACGCTTTCACGTAAGAGAAGATCTCTTCATATTCCGCGAAGGCATACGGCGGATCGCAGTAAATATAGTCAAAAACCCGGCCGGTCATTTCTCTGAGACAGTTCTTATAGTCCAGATTAAGAACCATTCTGTTTTCTTTGACTTTCATTAAATTGCTTTTAATTACTTTTACAGCTTCCCTGTTGATATCATTAAACACTACTTCTGCCGCGCCTCTGGATAATGCTTCCAGTCCGATTGCACCGGATCCGGCAAAAAGATCAAGAAAACACGTATCTGAAAAGATGGCAATGCTGGAAAACAGAGCTTCTTTTACCATATCTCTTGTCGGTCGGGTGATTTCTTCTCCGGCAAGCGTATTAATCGGCGTTCTCTTGTATTTTCCCGCGATGATCCTCATTGTTGATTTCCTTGCTTTTTTCTATTTCATTCTGGGCAATCCCTAAAGCCGCCAGTGCGGCAAGCAGCGATGATCCGCCTGAACTGATCAGCAGGATCGGTACTCCCGTCAAAGGAATCAGTCCGCTTACACCTCCGACATTAAGAATGAAATGTATGATAAAGTATATCGAAACGCCAAGCAGCACCATTCTGCTAAAGTTATCTTTGCTGTGTATCGAGACAGAAATGATTGGAAAAAGCATCAATCCGTATACGATGATAAAACCGATAAAACCGGCAGCACCCAGCTCTTCGACAATTACCGGCAAAATAAAGTCGTTGGATGGGTTCGGGAAATTCATGTATTTGTGAATCGAATTGCCGTATCCAAGACCGAACCATCCCCCGTTGGCAAAACTGACCAGAGACATGATCAGATGATAACCGTTATCATACTGGTAGAGGAATGGATCGGCGGCAGCCAGGAATCTTCCTACCATATAGTTGTCTGCGTGTTTCTTTAACAGTTCTGTAACCGGTTCGCTCATGGCCAGCAAAGCCAAAGCCAAGCCCAGCAGAATCAGGCCTGTCAAAAGCAGCTGACAAAGACGTAGCTGTTTATAGCCCGGAACCAGGGTAATGCAGTAGCAGATCACAAACAGAACGACTGCTGAACCGAAATCGTGCTGATAAACAGCGATGACGAGGAAATAGACGGCAGCCGCTATGGCATATCTCTTCAGTTCATCAAGATTCTCATCCTGACGATCCTTGCTTAACAGTTTGGCGGCAAACACGATCATGAACACTTTTGCGAATTCAGAAGGCTGTACTGTAATGTTTGATGTAATATCGATCCATCCGTAGGCTCCGTTTCTCCCGCCAAACAGACGGCATGCCAGTAAGGCCAGCAGAATCAGGCCGTAAACGAACCAGTAAATATAAATGGAAAAACGGCGGTACGGAAAATGCATCAGGATGAAATATGCCGTAAGTCCCAAAAGCGTAAATACAGCCTGTTTGACCATGATCGATGTTAAATAGGAGGTGTCTCCTGCAGAATTGCCCATTTCTGCGGAGGCAATCATCAGAAAACCGAAAACAGCCAGTATTGCTACGGCGATCGATATTCTGATATCGCCCAGTAAAAATCTGATTTTCTTTTGCACAAACCCATTTTAGCATAATTGTGGTATTATAATATTGTTATGCTGATTAACAACGATACAATAATCAAGGACAACGACCCTTTGATTCGGGAAAAATCAATTGATGTTTCTTTGCCGCTGTGTGCCGAAGATAAAGAGACGCTTTTGCAGATGCTGAAATACGTCGACGATTCTACGGTCCCGGAAATTGCCGAGAAAGAAAACCTCAGGCCTGCCGTAGGGATCAGCGCAATACAGATCGGCATTCCAAAGAAAATGACGGCAATTATCCTGAAAGATGAAGAAGGCAAGAAGCTGTGTGAATACGCACTGGTTAATCCTAAGATCGTTTCCAATTCCGTTGAACAGACTTATCTGGAATCAGGAGAAGGATGTTTATCGGTAGCAGAGGATCATGAAGGTTATGTCTATCGTTCTGCCAGAGTGAAAGTAAAGGCTTATGACGCCTTACAGGAAAAGGATATTGAGATCAAGGCGCAGGGCTATCTGGCTGTCGTTCTTCAGCATGAACTGGACCATTTTAAAGGGATCCTTTTCTATGACCGTATCAACAAAGCGAATCCGTTCCATAAGGATCCGGACGCTCAGGCCATTGAATAAATACAAGCATATGGAGGATAGATGAATCTAACAAAACACTATTACAGCCCAAAAGCAAACGGTCCTTCTTTCGGATACAGCGGTAAAAACTATGATCCGCAAAAAGATACACTGGTTTATGCTCTTGGAGGACTGGGAGAAGTCGGTAAAAACATGTACTGTTTTGAACATGACGATGAAATCATCGTCATTGATGCAGGCGTCAAATTTCCTGATGATGAACTGCTAGGTGTTGACTATGTTATACCCGACTATACACATTTAATTAAAAACAAAGATAAGGTTAAGGCGTTGATTATCACCCATGGACATGAGGATCATATCGGAGGAATTCCGTTTTTTCTGCTCGCCTGTCCGGTGAAGAAAATCTATGCGCCTCGATTCGCAAAGGCTCTGATTGAGAAAAAACTGCAGGAGAGAAGAAGGCCGGCATCGACGGAAGTTATCGAGATCAATGAGGATTCCGCCATACAGACCAATCATTTCCGGATCGGTTTCTTTAACACGGTCCACTCGATCCCGGATTCATTAGGCGTTCTGATCAATACGCCAAATGGAAGAATCGTAGAAACAGGTGACTTTAAATTCGACCTGACTCCGGTCGGACAGAATTCAGATTATCAGAAAATGGCCTATATCGGTGCTGCAGGTGTTACATTGCTGATGTCCGATTCAACCAATGCCGAAGTCGACGGTTTTTCTATTTCCGAAAAACAGGTTGCTTCTGCAATCAATGACATCATGAAAAAAACAACAGGCAGGATCCTGATCTCTACATTCGCATCAAACGTCAATCGTCTCGCTCAAATCATAAAGGCAGCCAAGAACTGCGGCAGAAAAGTCGTCGTATTCGGACGTTCTATGGAAAATGTCGTGGAGATCGGCCTACAGATGAAAACGATCGATGTTCCGGAAGATACTTTCCTTTCTCCGGAACTAGTCAATCAGTATGCTCCGGAGAAACTTTGCATCGTCTGTACCGGTTCGCAGGGAGAAGCTCTGGCTGCTTTAAGCAGGATCGCCAACGGATCTCACAAATACGTCAAAATCATTCCGGGAGATACCGTCGTATTTTCTTCCAGTGCCATCCCGGGCAATGCTTTGAATATCGGAGGAATTGTAAATCAGCTGATGCGGAATGGGGCCAGAGTTCTGGAAAACTCGGCATTATCGTCTTTACATACGACCGGGCACGCTTCAAAGGAAGAGCAGAAGCTGATGCTTCAGCTGATTAAGCCGAAGTATTTCATGCCGATGCATGGAGAATACAAGATGCTGAAGCTGCATGCCGATTCCGCAATCGAAACAGGTATTCCAAAAGAAAACTGTTTCATTTGTGCCAATGGCGATGCTCTTGTCTTACATGAAGGCGAAGTCTACCGTTCCAACACCAGAATCCAGACAGATGCCATTTATGTAGATGGTAACGATATTTCAGGCCTTTCTACTTCTGTATTAAAAGACCGAAAGATCCTTGCAGATAATGGCATGGTTGCCGTCGTCGTTTGTATCGATTCCCGGTCCAACAAGATCCTTTGCAAGCCGGGTATCGTTTCCCGCGGCTTTGTTTATCTGAAAGAATCGCAAACTCTGATTAAAGAAGCAGAAACACTGGTCTATGATGCCCTAAGAAATGCCATGAAACAGAAAGTGACTTTTGGTGATTTGAAAAACTGTATCCGGAATACACTGGAACCTTTCCTTTACGAAAAAACCAACCGAAACCCTATTGTTATACCGGTCATTCTGAATCATGTCGATGCAATGAAAAAAGAGAGCTAAACAGCTCTCTTTTTTTGTTTCCTCTTATTTCTGATTATTTCTTCAGATTGTAGTAGGCATTCTTGCCGAGATATACAGCACATGAACCCAGTTCATCTTCGATTCTGAGCAGCTGGTTGTACTTGGCAATTCTATCGGTTCTGGACATAGATCCTGTCTTGATCTGGCCGGCATTCAGACCGACAACCAGGTCAGCGATCGTTGTATCTTCCGTTTCACCGGATCTGTGCGATACGACAGCAGTCATGTTGTTTCTCTTAGCCAGTTCGATGGCATCCAGAGTTTCTGTCAGTGTGCCGATCTGGTTCAGCTTGATCAGAACAGAATTTGCACAGTGCAGATCAATACCCTTCTGAACGTATTCAACGTTGGTTACAAACAGGTCATCACCGACCAGCTGGATCTTTTCACCCAGACGGGCCATCAGCTTCTTCCAGCCGTCCCAGTCGTTTTCAGCAAGACCGTCTTCGATGGAGATGATCGGATACTTTTCGCACCAGTCGGCATACATATCGATCATTTCATCCGTTGTCTTGACGCCCTGTCCGGATCTGCTCAGTTCATAATTGCCTGTTTCGGCATTGTAGAATTCAGAAGAAGCAGGGTCCATACAGATACCAAAATCAACGCCCGGTTTGTATCCAGCCAGTTCAATTGCGGATACGATCAGCTTTAATGGTTCTTCGTTACCTTCGGTGCAGTTTGGAGCATAGCCGCCTTCATCACCGACAGCAGTCGAATAACCCTTGGATTTTAATACTTTCTTTAATGCGTGGAAAACTTCAGCAGACCATCTGATGCCTTCCTTGAAAGAAGGAGCACCATAAGGCATGATCATGAATTCCTGCATATCAACAGTAGAGTCGGCATGCTTGCCGCCGTTTAAGACGTTGAGCATCGGAACCGGCAGAGTCTTTCCATTGACGCCACCCAGATACTTGTATAAAGGCATACCATAGAAATCAGCAGCAGCTCTTGCACAAGCCAGAGATACACCCAGCATCGCATTAGCACCTAATCGGGACTTATCTTTTGTGCCGTCCAGTTCGATCATTGTCTTATCAATCAGTGCCTGATCCGTTACATCATAACCCAGCAGAGCCGGAGCAATGATCTCGTTGACATTGTTGACAGCTTTTAATACGCCTTTGCCTGAGAAACGGGCCAGATCGCCGTCTCTTAATTCCAAAGCTTCTCTTTCACCTGTAGAAGCGCCGGAAGGTACCATGGCACGGCCGAATGCGCCGGATTCCGTAGCGACTTCAACTTCTACCGTTGGATTACCACGTGAATCGATAATCTCACGGGCATAAACATCAATAATTGCAGACATACGTTTTTCTCCTCCTATTTAGTAGCGTCAATTATTTCCTTAAATGAATCGACTTTCAGTGAAGCTCCACCGATCAAAGCGCCATCGATATCTTCACAAGCCATATATTCTTTAATGTTAGTAGGTTTTACCGAACCGCCATACTGTACTCTGACAGCTTCACCGGTTTCTTCGTTGTATAAAGCCTTGACGGTATCTCTCACCAGTTTGCAGCAGTCTTCCGCAATCTCTTTTGTTGCGGACTTACCTGTTCCGATCGCCCAGATCGGTTCATAGGCAATCACCATTCTGGCAACTTCATCAGCTTCCAAACCGGCCAATGAACCGGCCAGCTGTGTCTTGATGACATCGGCTGTCTTCCCTGCATCGTATTCCGCTTCCGTTTCACCGATGCAGAGGATCGGAATAATATTATCCGCCAGCAGTCTCTTGGCTTTCAAAGCGCAGGCTTCATTTGTCTCATTATAGTAAGTTCTTCTTTCGCTGTGGCCGATAATACAGTAAGTAATACCGACTTCCTTAAGCATTGGTACAGATACTTCACCGGTATAGGCTCCGGAGTCTTTTTCGTTACAGTTTTCAGCAGCGATGATCAGATGCTTTGCATTTTTGACACAGACATCCAGATCAACATATGGAGCGCCGACGCCATAGTCTGCGCCTTCTTCTCCAGTAAGGACCTCTTCGATCCCCTTCATGAACTCCAGTGCTTCGCTAGGAGTTTTATTCATTTTCCAGTTACCGACAATAATTGGTTTTCTCATGTCCGCTCCTTATTTTTCGTTAATGATATCAACGCCAGGCAGTCCGTTACCTTCCAGGAATTCCAGGGAAGCGCCGCCACCGGTAGATACGTGGCTAACCTTATCGGCATAACCTAACTGTTTGATCGCTGCCGCAGAATCACCACCGCCAATGATGGTCGTACCTTCCGTTTCAGCCAGAGCCTTGGCAACTTCATTTGTACCCTTAGCCAGTACTGGATTCTCAAAGACACCCATCGGACCATTCCAGACGACTGTCTTGGCTTCCTTAACTTTGTTAGCAAACAGTTCAGCAGTCTTTGGACCGATATCCAGACCCTGCTTATCAGCCGGGATCGCATCGACATCAACGACTTCTGTTTCAATTGGAGCATCGATCGGATCAGGGAAGCTGTCGGCTACGACGGTATCGACAGGGAGTAAAAGTTCCTTGCCGAGTTCCTTAGCTTTTTCCAGCATTTCCTTGCAGTAGTCAAGCTTTTCGTCATCAACCAGTGATTCACCGATCTCTTTGCCCTGTGCCTTCAGGAATGTATAAGCCATGCCACCGCCAATAATCAATGTATCGCACTTCTCCAGCAGATTGCTGATGACTTTCAGTTTATCGGCAACCTTGGCACCGCCCAGAATACCAACAAACGGTCTAACCGGATTCTCAACGGCATCACCCAGGAACTTCAGTTCTTTTTCTACCAGGAAACCGGCAGCACTTGGCAAATGGGTAGGAATACCGACAGTAGATGCGTGCGCTCTGTGGACAGAACCAAAAGCGTCTTCTACGAACAGATCACCTAATGAAGCCCAGTATTTGCCCAGTTCTTCATCATTCTTGGATTCGCCTTTTTCGTATCTGGTGTTCTGCATCAGTACGACTTCGCCTTCCTTCATATTGTTGATGGCATCTTCCAGTTCAACACCTTTTGTCGCATTGACGAAGATAACCTTGTTGTCAGGAAGGTATTCCTGCAGTTTCTTGGCAACGATAGCCATGTCATTTTTCTTTTTTGCAGCTTCGATCTCTTCTTCGCTCTTCTTATAATCGACTTTGCCAAGATGAGAAAGCAGAATGACTTTAGCCTTGTTTTCAAGTAAATATCGGATCGTCGGAAGTGCTGCGACCACTCTGTTGTCATCCGTGATCACATCTCCCTTATGAGGCACGTTAAAGTCTACTCTGACGATGACTTTTTTGCCCGCAACATCTAAATCTGTAACCAGCCTTTTAGCCATAACAAAAATCCTCCTAAATACATCATCATTATAACATTACTGCATATAAAAAGAAGGTCAATTTACCTTCCCTTTCACGTTTTCATCCTTTTTCTTCCGGCCTTTTTCTTCGATGCCGTATTCTTCACACTTCTGCGTATATTCTTTCTCCGCGGCATCCAGTTCGGCAAGGATCTCTTCTAAACTTCTCATAATCTACCTCACAACATTTCCAATTCTAACACATTTTATTTAAAATAGAGATATGTATTTGAAAGAAGAAACAAGCAATACGACAATCGTTGAAAAGTCCCGTTTCATCTGTTATCTGAAACATGTCACAACGGAAGAAGAATATAAGTCATATCTGACCTCAATCAGAAAAATGCACCACGATGCGACACATGTGTGTTCTGCTTTTGTCTGTGGCAGTATCCGCCGTTCCAGCGATGATGGCGAGCCCTCCGGTACGGCAGGAGTTCCTATTCTGAATGTTCTGGACAAGAAAGGTTTGGATGAGACCTGTGCCCTGGTTGTAAGATATTTCGGCGGAATTAAGCTGGGAACAGGAGGACTGATCCGGGCTTATGGAAATGCAGTCAGCGAATGTCTGAAACAGGCAATGCTTGTAGAAGATCGGATCTATCCGAAATATGCATTGACTTTGAATTATGAAACAGCTAATAAAATCGGCTATTATCTAAAAAACAGCACGATCCTGCTGGATACCGTCTATGATACGGACATTACCTATTATTTTGCTTTAGAAGATGAAAGACAACTGGAAAAAATCAAAGAATTCACCAGAGGGATAATTCCGGAAAAGATCGGTGAAGAATGTATTCAGAAAGTAGTAGAATAGAAGTATGAAAACCGCAAATTACCTGATAGGAATTCTAGATATTCTTCTGACTGCCGTCGTTCTGGGTACGGCGCTTGTTCTTCTGTTCCGGATAAAAAAGACAGTCAAGGCGATGGAATCGCTGTCCGGCAGTATCCAAATCATGAACACTGAGCTGAATGTCGTTAAACAGAAAACAGATAGAATCAAGGCGTCTGCGGATTCTTTCAAGTTTTTTACTTCCCTGTACATCATTCTGATTGTGATTAAGGAAACGCTAAAAAGCTGGAAATATGACAAATCGCTGCCCGGTTCGTTTGCCAGTGCCTATATGCGACATTCAAAACAGATTAAAAAAATACGTATATAAAAGGAGATCATCGGATCCCCTTTTCTTTTTTTACTTTGTACCGTAGATCCTGTCTCCGGCATCTCCCAGGCCAGGAACAATATAGCCGATCTCATTGAGATGATCATCCAGGGCAGCCAGATACAGATCAACATCCGGGTGTGCTTCTGTGAACGCTTTTACGCCTTCCGGGGCACCTACCAGTGAAACCATACGGATTTTTTTGGCGCCTCTTTCTTTCACTTTGGTGACGGCAGCGATCGAACTGCCTCCCGTCGCCAGCATCGGATCCAATACCAGCACGACGCCATCTGAAAGTTCCTTCGGGAACTTGGCGAAGTATTCGACCGGTTCCAGCGTTTCTTCGTCTCGGTAAAGTCCCATGAAACCGATCTTGGCTGTAGGAACCAGATCCATGATTCCGTTGACCAGGCCCATTCCTGCCCGCAGGATCGGAACCAGAATGACTTCTCCGTCCATCATCTTTGTAGTGCACGGACCCATCGGTGTCGTGATATGAACTTCCTTCATCGGCAGGTCTCTCAAGACCTCGTATGCCATCAGGGAAGCGATCTCGTCGAGGTTCTCTCTGAAATCCTTATGTCCGGTTTCTTCCATGCGCATCAGAGCGAGTTTATGGGTAATAAGCGGGTGATCAAATATCGTAACCATAATATCCTCCTGTTTTTCTTTTCTATTATAACTGAATATCAGATTATTGAAAGGCCATTCGAAAGATTTCTTAAAAAAGTTTCGGATATCCCTTTCCGATGGAATGAATTATGCGTTTTCATATTATAATAAAGGCAGGAGAATGCTTTCCGTTGTGAAAGCCGGATCAAATCATGAAAGATAATCTAATGTGGGCTTTAGTGAAAGAAAAAGCTGAACCCGGCATCTGGATGAAAAGAGTTCCGATACCGGAAGTAGGCTACAACGATGTCAAGATCAAGATACGTAAGACTGCCATCTGCGGTACGGATGTGCATATCTACAGCTGGAACCGCTGGGCACAGAAAACGATTCCTCTAGGACTGACGATCGGTCATGAATATGTCGGCGAGATCGTGGAAGTCGGCAAAAGTGTGGAAGGCTTTAAACCAGGTGATATCGTTTCCGGGGAAGGTCATATCACTTGTGGCAAATGTCGCAATTGTCTGGAAGGACACAAGGAAAACTGCAAGGATGCGAAAGGTGTGGGCGTCAATCGGAACGGCGCATTTGCGGAATACCTGGTCATTCCTGCCTCCAATGTCTGGCCAAGCAATCCCGACATTCCGGAAGAGATGTATGCGATTTTCGATCCGTTCGGTAACGCAACGCATACCGCGCTGACCTATGATGTGCTTGGTGAAGATGTACTGATTGCCGGAGCCGGACCGATTGGATGTATGGCGGCCGCCATCGTCAAGTTCAGGGGTGCCAGACATGTTGTAGTGACTGATTTTAACGAATACCGTCTGGACCTGGCAAAAAAGCTGGGTGCAACTAGACCGGTCAATCTGAACGAAGAAAAACTGGAGGATGTCATCCGTGAATTGGGCATGACGGAAGGCTTTGATGTCGGACTGGAAATGTCCGGATCACCCAAAGCTTTGAATCAGATGATCCGAAATATGAAGAACGGCGGCAATATCGCCTTACTGGGACTGCTTCCGGATAATACTGAGGCTGATTTGGAAGCCGTTATCTTTAAAGGATTGAACCTGAAAGGGATCTATGGACGGAAAGTCTGGGATACCTGGTATAAAATGTCCACGATGCTGCAGGCGGGGCTGGATATTTCAGATATCATCACCCATCGTTTTGACATCAAAGACTTTCAGAAAGGGTTTGATGCAATGATTTCCGGAAAGTCAGGAAAAGTGATTCTTGACTGGAGCCGTATTAATGAAATGGAGTAAATCATGAAGAAAGCAGAAGCATTAAGACAATACCGTAACACTGTTGAAGAGATAAAAGAAGCAGGTTTATTCAAGGGTGAAGCTCCTTTTGTATCGGCACAAGGGGCTTATGTCATCATGGAAGACGGAAGAAAACTCCTCAACATGTGCGCAAACAATTATCTGGGACTGGCCGACTCCAGGGAACTGATCGAAGCGGCCAAAAAGACTTATGACGAAAAAGGTTACGGACTGGCTTCTGTCCGGTTCATCTGTGGAACGCAGGACATTCATAAACAGCTCGAAAGCAAGATTTCCGCCTTTTTAAAGACTGACGATACGATCCTCTATTCCTCTTGCTTTGATGCCAACGGAGGCCTTTTTGAAGCTCTGTTGGGAACAGAAGACGCGATCATATCCGATGAATTGAATCACGCTTCCATTATTGATGGCGTCAGGCTGTGCAAAGCCAAGAGATATCGCTACCGCAACAACGACATGGATGATCTGGAAAAACAATTGATACAGGCAGAAAAAGACGGAGCCAGAATCAAAATGATCGCTACCGATGGAGTCTTTTCAATGGATGGGATTATTGCCAATCTGAAAGGGATCTGTGAACTGGCGGACAAATACGAAGCCCTGGTCATGGTGGATGATTCCCATGCGGTTGGATTTATCGGTGAACACGGTAGAGGGAGTGTAGAATACAATGGCGTAGAAGACAGGGTCGATATCATAACCGGAACTTTGGGTAAAGCCTTAGGTGGAGCCAGCGGGGGCTATACTTCCGGAAGAAAGGAAATCATCGATCTTTTAAGGCAGAGAAGCAGACCATATCTATTTTCCAATACACTTGCCCCGGCTATTGTCGGTGCCAGCATCAGACTGTTTGATCTGCTGGAAAACAGCAGCGGTCCAAAGAAGCATCTGGAAGAACTGACAGCCTACTACCGAAGCAAACTGAAAGAAAACGGCTTTGATATCATTGAAAGTACGCATCCGATTGTTCCTGTCATGCTTTATGATGAAAACCTGGCCGGGGAATATGCCCGCAGAATGATGGAAAAAGGAGTCTATGTCGTCGCTTTCTCTTATCCGGTCGTACCAAAAGGAAAAGCCAGGATCAGGACTCAGCTCTCTGCTGCACATCAAAAGGAAGATATTGATTTTATCGTCAAATGTTTCAAAGAAGTCAGAGACGAAATCGAAAAACACTAAAGCTTTCTATATCAGAAAAAATAAAAAGCGGAATGCTCCGCTTTTTATTTTTCGTTCCAGGTATAAGCGATATCTTCCTGCAGGATCGGCAGCAGATCTTTCAGATCCTTGATGGAACGGTTGGCTGCAGCACTTAATTCCTCTACCCTGTTTGGATTGTTGACATAGGCTACTGTAAAGGCCCCGTAGTTCTTTCCGCAGCCGATATCCATCATCGAATCGCCGATCATGACACATTCCTTGTTCCAGCCGTTTTTCTCGATCATGTTGATGATCCCTTCCGGATCAGGCTTCAGATTCTTGACATCTGTCAATCCGCAAATGTCGTCAAAATATTCATCAAGACCAAACGGTTTAGAAACATCAATGATTCCATCGTTTGTCCGGGTCGAGATGACACCGATATGATAGCCTTCTTCATGGAGCTGTTTCAGCACCTCTACAGCGTTTGGCATCGGCTGATTCAAAACCGGCGCCACTTCAAACTGTCTTTTATGATAATCTTCATACAGCATATCGTAGTCAAGACCAGGGAAGTAGATCGGGAACAGGTCTTTTAAAGCAGGCCCAAGCACTTTCTGTTTTACTTCTTCGGTAAACAGCGAGACATCAGAGTATTTTTCAAACAAAGCCCTGTAACCTTCCTGGATAGCTTTAGATGTATCCACCAGAGTTCCGTCAAAATCAAACATCAGTGTCGGCTTTTCTTTTTTCAGATAACGGTTGAAGAAACCAAGATATCCCAGCAGACCGATTATCACAAAGAGTACGGAAGTCACTTGTGCCATCTTCAGATTGCCCAGATACAGAGAATCCGTTCTTCTTCCCTCAATAAAGAAACGGATCACGCCATACCACATAAGATAAGCATAGGCAAGATCTCCTCTTTTGTTCTGATGTTTTCTTAATACAAAATGAATCAGATACCAGCCCAGCAGACACAGCATTGATTCATAGAAAAACAGTGGTTCATAGTAATGTCCGTTGATCAGCATTCCTTCTTTCAGAAAAGAAAGAATACCATTGAAATAGGATTCCGCAACCTCTCCGCCGTGGCATTCTTTATTTACGAAATTGCCCCAGCGTCCGATTGCCTGCGCCAGCATCACATTCGGCAGGATCATATCTACAAACTTCATAAACGGATAGTGCTGACGTCTGGTATACCAGTAGGCAAACAGAGCTCCAAAAACAATACCTCCCTGTATTGCCAGCCCTCCGTCCCAGATCCGGATGATTTCAAACGGTTTTGAAAAATAGTAGGAAAAATTATAAAAGACACAATACCAGAGCCTGGCTCCCATGACTCCTACCCATAGCGTATAGATAAACAGAGAATCATAGAAATCCATGGAAACATAACGGCTTTCTTTCATTTCTTTTCTTGATAGAAAGTATGCGAGAAGCGCACCGGTCATAATCAGTACGGCATACCAGCGGATATCAAAAGTTAATGGACCGATCTTAAACAAAACAAAGGTCTGAGCGTTTGGAAAAAACTGGATCATCGTTCGATACCATTCCTTTCTATTTCTTCGCGATAAAGCTGTTTAAACGATTCATTGGAATCGAAACCAAGTTTCTGCAGCAGATAATTGGAAACGGCAGCTTCAATGATTACAGACATTGACTTACCTTCGGTGATCGGTATCACCAGCATCGGTAACTCCAGACCAAGAACATTTATAGTCCTGGTCATCGGATTCAGTCTGTCAATATCAACGAATTCATTATATTTTTCCAGTCTGATCACAAAGTCCAGATTGCATCTGTTCAGAAAAGCGTTGGCACCAAACATTCTGGTCACATCCACGATTCCGATACCTCTGATTTCCAGCATTCTTTTTAAGAGTTTCGGAGCCTGGCAGAGTATTCTGGTATGGATCCTGGTCACATCGATCCTGTCGTCTGCCACCAGCATGTGTCCGCGGTTGATCAGGTCTAACGCAAGTTCCGACTTACCTATCCCTGACTTGCCGGTAATCATGACTCCTTTTCCGTAAATATTCATCATGACGCCATACATACTGTCCGTAGGAGCCAGATTTTCCGACAGAAAGGTTACCAGGTCAACGATAAGCTGATATGTTTTGCCGTCATAATGCAGTACCGGAAAGTCTTTCTGTATCGCCAGATCGGTCAGAGAATCCATCGGAATGAAGCCTTCCGATAAGATAATACATGGCGTAAATGAATCGGTAATGATCTCAAAACGCTGTCTTTGCGTATCATAATCCAGCTTGCTCATATATTCAAACTCTTTTGTGCCTAGTATTACGACTCTCTTAAGATCATTGGATTCCAGATATCCCGACAGTTCAAGACCGGGTCTGTTGACATCCGGGGCAATCGCCCAGCGATTCAGCGATTCATCGCTGCCTGTCAGTTGTTTAAGATTAAACTCTTCTTTGATCTGTCTGACATATACCTTTTTATTCAGTTCCTCATTTGCCATGTTTATCACCTAACACTTTCCTTAAATATTCCCCTGTATAGGATCTGTCGTTCTTCGCTACTTCTTCCGGCGTGCCGGTAACGATCACTTCTCCGCCTCTATCTCCGCCGTCCGGCCCCAGATCAATGATATAATCAGCACACTTGATCACATCCAGATTGTGCTCGATCACGATTACCGTATCGCCATTATCAACGATCCTGTCAATGATCCGGATCAGTTTCAGTACATCATCCATATGCAGCCCGGTCGTCGGTTCATCCAGAACAAACACTGTTTTACCGGTCGGTTTCTTCTGCAGCTCGGAAGCAAGCTTGACTCTTTGTGCTTCACCGCCGGACAAAGTTGTAGCCGACTGCCCAAGTTCGATATATCCCAGGCCTACATCGTATAGCACCTGCAGTTTATCTTTGATCCTCTTGTGATTCTTAAAGAATTCCAAAGCCTCCTTGACTGACATCTTTAACACATCGTAGATATTTTTTCCTCTATATTTTACTTCCAGTGTCTCGGAATTGTAGCGTTTTCCATGACACTCCTCACATTCTACATAAACATCCGGGATAAACAGCATCGATATTCTCTTGACACCGTCACCCTGACAGGCTTCACATCTGCCTCCGGGAACATTAAAGGAGTATCGGGATTTCGAATAGCCTCTTTCCATAGAATCAGGCGTCATCGCATAAAGATCTCTGATATCATCAAAAACGCCGGTATAAGTCGCCGGGTTGCTTCGAGGAGTACGTCCGATCGGATCTTGTGTGATATAAACGATCTTATCGACATTCTTTAAGCCTTCTACCTTATCCACTCTACCCGGTCTGATCCTGACTCTATCCAGAGATTTCATGATCGATTTGGTTAATGTCTCGATTACCAGGGAAGACTTTCCCGATCCAGAAACACCGGTCACACAGATGAACTTGCCTAAAGGAAAACTGACATCGATGTTTTTAAGATTGTTTTCTTTCGCACCGATCAGTTTAATGCTTTTTCCATTTCCTTTTCGTCTTTTCTTAGGAACAGGAATCTCTTTTCGAAAAGAAAGATACTGCCCGGTAATGGATTTTTCATCCTTCAGGATCTCTTCCGGCGTACCGCAGAAAACGACTTCTCCGCCTTCTTTCCCTGCACCCGGACCGATATCAACAATGTAATCGGATGACAGCATCGTTTCGCCGTCGTGTTCTACGACGATTACTGTATTGTCCAGATCTCTCATTTTCTTTAGTGTAGCAATCAGTTTTGCATTATCCTTCTGGTGCAGACCGATAGAAGGCTCGTCCAGAACATAGAGCACTCCGGTCAGTGCGGAACCGATCTGAGTTGCCAGACGGATTCGCTGTGCTTCACCTCCGGAGAGTGTTCCTGCATTTCTGTCAAGTGTCAGATAATCCAGACCTACGTCTTTCAGAAAGCGCAGTCTGGCATTCAGTTCATTCAATAAAGTCCTGGCGATTTCGGCACGCATCGGATCCAGCTTCAGCATCTGCAAGAACTCATAGGCTTTTGTGATCGACATACAGGTCATTTCATAAATATTCAAGCCACCGACCTTGACTGCCAGTACTTTTTCATTCAGCCTGGCTCCGTGGCATTTCTGGCATTCAGATTCAGTCATAAAAGAACCGTAGTACTCTTTACCGAACTTTGACTGTGTCTCTTCAAATCTTCTTTCAATCAGCGTCTTTACTCCCTCAATATAGCCGACTTTGTTGTAGGTAGTACCGCCTGTAGAAGTAACGGAATAACGGATCTCTTCATCGGATCCGTAAAGGATGATCTCCATCTCCTTTTTGGTCATTTTGTTCAATGGCTTGGTTTCCGATATTCCGTAATGCTTCAAAAGAGTCGCAAAATTCTGCCACTCTAGATTGTTTGTTCCATAGATGTTTTTATAATAGCGGATCCCGCCTTCCGCAATTGATTTCGTCTTATCCGGCATCAGATAATCCAAATCGACGGACATCGTTACACCAAGACCCTTACACTCTTCACAGGCCCCTAACGGACTGTTGAAAGAGAAAAGTCTCGGTTCCAGTCTTGGGACGGTAAAACCGCAGATCGGACAAGCCTGATGAGCCGAGAAAAGATCCCTGCGGTCACCATGTTTCACAACGCAGGTTCCATCCGTCAGTCTTAAAGCAGTCTCCAGCGAATCGTTCAGTCGTGTTTCGATTCCTTCTCTTTTGACGATGCGGTCGATCACAACATCGATTCCGTGACGTTTGTTTTTGTCCAGTTCTGGAACATTGTCAATATCGTACAGCTCATTATCGACGTAAAGCCGGATATAGCCGTCTTTTTTCAGTTTATCGAAAAGATCCTTGAATGTACCTTTCTTGTTGTCAACGACATTCGCCAGGATCTCCATTCTTTCATTGTCCGGAAAAGTCATGATATTCCGAACCATGCCGCTGACGGTCATCGCCTCGATCGGCATGTTATGATTCGGACAGTAGGCAATACCGCAACGGGCATAGAGAAGCCTGAGATAATCGTATATTTCTGTAATTGTCGCCACAGTAGACCGAGGGTTGTTCGAAGTTGTTTTCTGATCGATCGCGATTGCCGGAGAAAGACCTTCGATCACGTCGACATCCGGTTTATCTACACCTCCGAGAAACTGTCTGGCATAGGAAGACAAGGATTCTACATACCTTCTCTGCCCTTCCGCGTAAATCGTATCAAATGCCAAAGAGGTTTTTCCTGATCCGGAAAGACCCGTCATGACGATCATTTTATTTCTTGGCAGATCCAGATCGATGTTCTTCAGATTGTTGACTCTGGCCCCCCTGATGATGATTTTATCGTTCATTTTCTTCTTCCTTATTTATCCGGTGTTTGATTGCCCTCAACATATCATTCATTCTTCCTGCGTTTCTTCCGGTAAATCTTTTGATTCTGGATACCGAGATCCTGTATAGATCATTCATCGAGGAAACGACTTTCTCTATTCTTGCTGAAATCAGCCTTTTTCGGGTTTCATCAATTTTATCTACGGCACCGTAGAATTTTTTGTCTAGGCCTTTGTTTTCATCCAGAATATTGCTGATGAGAGAATCCATATGTTCGTTGATAAAGCTATCCATGCTTTCGACTCTGTTCTCAAAACCGGTAAGAACGGAGACAGTCAAGGTAAGATCTAGGGTAAACAGAAAAGTAAGAAAGAGCGCCAGGCACTGACAGAGATTTTCGTTAAGCCCTTTCAATACAGGAAGCAGAACGGGATTGATTAAATAAACGATGATCAATCCGGCAATGCCGAAACCGATGGAAGCAGGAAGACAGATCCTGCCGTTCAGGTTCATAGGCGCCTTGGAATAGTCCCACCAGTAGGCATGGAAGATCTTTTCAAGAAGGTAATGGACCACATATTCCAAAATAGCGGATGCTCCCATGGCAATGAGGAAAACCTGAAACGGTGTATGATTTTTCATGAAATAGGTGAACAGAATCGTGCCAAGCAATGCCCCTGCGCCATAGATCGGGATGGCAGGCCCGAACAGGAAACCCCTGTTATCCCACTTTCCCAGCCAGATCGTCATCGCAAAACATTCATAGATATAGCCTACGACGCTCATTATCGAAAAATAGATCACATATCTGTCTACCATCTGAATACAGTCTCCTTTAAGGCGCAGATCTTGTCGGCAATACACACCAGAACAGATTCCTTATGCTTTGGTACGCTTCTCAGGGTAAGAGGCCACATGTGGCAGCGTATCGCTTCCTGCTGAACCTCATTGATCCCGAAGATCCTCATTGCATTTTCACAGGCCTTTCCCGGATGGGTATAACCGTGCATCTGAAAAATATTGACATTCAGTCTGGCATCATGCCAGTCATAAAGATAGAAATCATGAAGCAGGGCGGAAACGATCAGGTCTTTTCTATCACTGCCGATATGGAAGCGCTGATCCAGCAGATAGGCGGTCTTTGCGACATTTATGCTGTGCTCAAGAACACTGATTTTTCCATGTGCACAGTATCCTTTCATCCTTTGAACATCCGGATGTTTCAGGTACTCTCTGACAACATCGTTGAATTCCTTCTGCTGTTTTTCTGTCAGTTCCATGTTTCCATTATACCAATTATATCGCAACAGTCATACCTGTAAGATGTATAATAAAATCATGCACGAAAATGTCGTAAAACTTGATTATAAAGGCAAAGAAATCTATCTGGTAAAGACTGCCCACGTGTCTAAGAATTCTGTTGAAGATGTTAAAGAATGCATTGAAACGGTACAGCCGGATTCCATCTGCATCGAGCTGGACAGTCAGCGTTATGAAAAGCTGAAGCATCCCGACGACTGGCGCAATAGTGATATCGTCAAGATCATCAAGGAAAAACAGGTAGGTTTTCTTCTGGTTAATGTGATTCTTTCTTCTTTCCAGAAAAGAATTGCCAAATCGATGGATTCTTCTTCCGGAGCCGAGATGATGGAAGGCATTCGGCAGGCGGAAGAAAAGAGTATTCCGCTGGTTATGGCTGACCGGCCGATCAAGACCACCTTCTCAAGGATCTGGTATCAGCTTTCCGCAAACGAAAAGATAAAAGTCGTTACCGGGATCATTTCTTCGATCTTTGAAGATGAAGATATTTCTGAAGAGGATATTGCCAGACTGAAAGAGGCAGATGCCCTGGAAGCGGCATTGCTGGAAATCGGTAAACAATTCCCTACCGTTAAAAGAGTACTGGTGGATGAAAGGGATCAGTATCTATGTGAGAAAATCAGGAATGCTCCAGGAAATAAAACAGTGGCCATTATCGGTGCTGCCCATGCCGGAGGAATTGAAAGAAACCTGAACAATGTGATCGATACAGAGCAACTGGATATCATAGAGAAAAAGAAAGGAATTGGTTCTTACCTGAAATATGCCGTTCCTATACTGATTGTCGGAATTATTCTCTACACGATTCTGACAAACCGTGATATCGGTCTTCAACAGTTGAGATCCTGGATCCTGTGGAACGGCGGTCTTTCTGCGCTGGGCGTAGCCTGTGCTCTGGGTCACCCGCTTTCTATCTTAACGGCTTTCATCATGGCTCCTTTAACATCTCTGAATCCTCTGCTGGCCTCCGGCTGGTTTGCCGGTATTGTAGAAGCCAGCATCCGTAAGCCAAAAGTAAAAGACTTTGAAGATCTTTCACAAGATACGGCTGATCTCAAAGGCTTCTGGAAGAATCGGGTCACAAGAACACTACTGGTCGTTGTATTTGCGAATCTGTTCTCTTCCATCGGTACATTTATATCCGGAATCGATGTCGTAAGAAGATTTATTGAAAGTCTATGAATAAATAAAAACAAAAAGAGAAGTATCGAATACTTCTCTTATTTCATTTCCTGTTCCAGCGTATTGATCACATTCAGGATCTTGTTCCAGGTGATGGAAGCTTTTTCCGTTTCCATCTGTTGCAGGTAGACGGCATTGTCCGGATAGATCCTGGCCATGGTATAGGCGTGATAATAGCGTCCAAAAGCCTCGTATTGTGAAATATCTACTTCGATCGGTTCGTCTGTAAAACTGTTTTTGATCGTGTATTCATAAAGCTCCTGATATCTTCCTTCATTGAAACAGTCATCCAGAGCCGATAAACCGTATGCTCTGTTGGCATAACTGATGTCTCTCTTAACTTCGACAAAAAAGGCCATCGCATTGATAAAAAGGATGATCAGGGAAAATAAGATCAGAACTTTCGCCAACGGCGTCCATCTACTCTTCATTGTTCAGCCTCCCGCTGACCAGAACCAGCAGTTGCGAACTGCTTAGATCCTTGATCGTAGCAATATCTTCGTCTGTAAGCTTCAGATAAGTCTTGATATAGAGTTCAAACTCTTCGTTTACGGCCAGAAGGTGTTTTTTGGTGAAGTCAGATAGATCCCGTTTTAACTGACGAGAATAGTCGTCTTCATAATCCGTGATATACTGACACGTTCTGACCAGCTGATCGGTATAACTGTCCTTTTCATAAAGATAGTTACTTAAACTCTTTATTACACTCTCATAGTTGTATGCCGCATAGTAGACTGGATAGTATTCCTCAAAATCTCTGTATCGGGTCTCATACCGGTCATAGTAAAGAACGAACTTCGTATACTCCTTGTTGTCCAGATAGACATTCATATTTGATTTGATCTCATCCAGGTCGAGCTTCTGGGCGTTGATGCTGTCGGCAATATCGTAGGAAGCCGCATGTAGTACAAAGAAAAAGATGTTCGCCAGAAGAAGCATGACAATAATGACTAGAAGATTGTAGCCTTTCTTGGTCTTGTTTACTTCCTGATAGACTTCTTTCTTCGTTTTCTTATAGTCTTTATCCAGCTGGGCCAGTTTACGAAGATGTTCCTGTGCTTCCGGATTCGGCGTTCCGCAATGCGGACATACCGCATCATCAAGAGTCAGAGGAGCGCCACAGTTCTTACAGTTAACCATTCTTCACCTCCTGCAGAGCGTCCTCGATTTCACTCAAAGAGATATATCCGTAAGAATCGGCATATTCCTCATAGATCTCCTGCAGCTTTTCTTCCGGATAGCCTTCCTTTTCCACTTTTTCAATCAGCTGTTTTCTGTTTTCCAGATATTCTTCCAGTTCGGTTTCCGAAAGGGACTCCGTACGACCGTAATAATCAGGATAATAGAGAAAATACATGATATTGCTCATGTCGTATTTGCTGAGACTTTCTTTGTTTATCAGTTTATCAAACTCTTCCAGCAGGCTGTAGGAAGCATAATGTTCCCAATGAGAAACAATCGAACTGTTTTCATAGTAAAGCTTGCGGATCGTTTCATAATCGCGTTGTTCATAAGCCTCATTCAGTTTCTGGATATTCGCATTTTCCCATTCAATATCTTCCATGCGTTCCTTGTCGTAACGGCTATCGTTGTAGTAGTCTACATTGTAGAAACGCGATGCAACAAACGCCAGCAAGACGCAGACCGCAATCAGTACAAGTGATCTTAAAATCGAGACCAGAATCATTCTGGATACTGATTCATAGGCATCTGTCTTTAATCCCAAAAGACTGTCAATAAAGGCGGATACTTTTTTTCTGAAACCCCGGTAGGCACCTTTCTTGTTCATGGTGCCGCAATACGGGCATTTTTCTAATGTATCGGGAAATTGACCCCCACAGTTTTTACAGATCATCATCAATATCATAGCACATTCCGGTGTTTCGTTTTCCACAAACAAAAGAAAAAACACAATGCATAAAAAAGCCATCAGGATTGATGGCTTCCGGATGTTTACTAATGGGAAGAAATCCGCTCGAATTTTTCACCGGACATCGACATGCACAGGTCGGTTTTCAGAATTATCGTATTTTCATCCACCAGTTCAAATTCAATCAGTTTTGTATCGGCTCCCGCAAAACCCTGTACCGTTGATGCATCATCGACATGACAGATATAGGCTTTATCCGTCTTTTCATACCAGCCGATAAAATGACCGAATCCGGAATAAAGATTTTCCGTGAAATCAAACATTCCGGCGGAATCGAATTTGATTGAAGGAAGATAATCATCGATCATATCTGTGATCTTTTCATGTCTCCACTCGCTGTTTTCCAGACTTGGAGCGCCCTCAGGTCCAGGAATAGCCGGATCAGTACCCGGCATGCAGAAACGGTCTCCGTTTCTGGAAATACCAAGATCTGTCAGCAAGACAAATGTATTTTCATCCTTCCAGTCCATAAAGATCTGTGTCTGACCGTCAATTTCATGGTCTAGATTCAGAATCAGGTTATTACCAAAGAGTACATATGTACCGTTATAATCGAAAATACTGAAATCATTCTGATCCTTCAACGTAAAGGTTCCGTCTGAACGAAGCTCTAGATTAGGCATGTTTGTACTGCCCTGATTGACATTGTAGTAAAAGGTATAAATCAGTACCTTTGCATCGCCCGGTTCCGGTTTTGTATCCTTGAAAACAGTATCCGACTGTGATCCGGCAAGGCTGGTCTTTAATACCAGTTCACTTTCATCGGTGATTTCAAAACGGATCTTGCTGAAATCACCGACAGGTGTACTGGAAACATCAAGAGTAAGCACATCTTCATTAATCGTCCAGTTTCCGGTAATCTCATACCAGCCGTCAAAATAGTTATCCTTCAAGACAAAGCTTCCATCCTTGCCAAACCAGACGGAAGATACATCGACGGATTCATATGCGTCATTCTGGCTGTAGAAGGTCTTTCCGCCCAGATTCCATTGTGTTGTCGGGGTTTCATTGCTCTTGTTGGTACAACCGCATAAAACAAGGACCAGACTTATCAGTAAAACGAAAACTTTACTTGTTTTTTTCATGATTGGTGCCTCCATAATCCAACATTATTATCTTATAATCCTCTGAAAAATAAAAGCAGATCAAAGATCTGCCCTTATTCCGTTTATCATTTCATATACGTGATTACCGGAATCATCAGTTCATCCTCGCACATTCCGGCATGCATGCCTCCGAATTTACCTTTAAAATTCTTCTGCTTTTCGCTGTAATCCAGAACCAGATCGCTTTTGGCGATCGCCAGGAAGTCGCCTACGAATTCTTCAAATCGCGGATGATTCTCATGATCACCGAACAGATGGGTCTCCAGAACTTGTTTATGAGTGAGAAGAACATAGTCCTTCTCAAAAGTTTCCTTAAATTTTCTGGCAAATTCTTCTATCATCCCTTCTTTGATAAAGAAAGTCATGGCTCTTGGTTCGATGGAAGGTCTGATGGCGAAATAGACATCAAACGGTGAACCGCAGAGATTATAGACCCGCCCGGTATCCACCTGACCATGGTCCGCAGTCACGATCAGCATCGTATCTTCCGCAAGATTCTCTGCCAGATTCTCGATTTCGTTGTTCAGGAAAGACAGATAGGCGTCGCAGATCTTCGAAGATGGTCCGTGTTTATGCATGTAGGAATCATACTTGTCCCAGTAGGCATAGATGTATCTGAAATCTTCGTCATTGGAGAAACGGATCAGACGGTTGCACATCTCATCGAAGTCTTCACAGCCGTCTTCGCGAAAAGACGGATACAGGTTTCTTGCCGGAATACCGATTTGATTGAGTTCGTCTTCCGTTGCCCGGACCGGAACATATTGATTCATAATGTCACCCGGATAGATTTTATCTTCATAATAGCTGCAGGAACGTAAAGGAACAATAATATCGCCAGCTTCTTTAAGATACTGGCACCAGCCAAGCCAGGCATTTTCGTTCGGAGCTTTGCCGTTACGGATCGCCGTGGTCGCTGCCGTGGTCGTAGAAGGAAAGACCGTCGTAGTGACATAGGTCATGTTTTTTCTTAAAAAGCTGTCTTCCGGCAGTTTCCTTTCAATCAGATTGGATCCCATGGCGTCGATCAGCATAAGGAAAATCTTTCCAGGCTTTTTTTCATTCAGGAGATTGGAAAGATCTTCGTTTGCCGGATAGCTGGAAGTCAGACCAAAATATTTTCTAATGGAAGCAATATAAGTCAGGATCGATTCGTCGTAGTATACGATCATTATTTCATTTCCTTCAGGAAAGCTTTGTAGGCACGGTACGCTTCATAGAGGTCACCTTTAGAAGCTGTTTCAAATGGAGCGTGCATATTCTGTACCGGAATTCCGGCATCAATAACATCCATGTTTTTATTGGCCAGGATATAGGCGATCGTGCCTCCTCCGCCCTGATCGACTTTACCGATCTCGGAGAACTGGAACATTACCTTGTTGTCATCCATGACTTTCCTGATCTTGGCTACGAATTCTGCAGAAGCTTCCGAAGAATTGAATTTGCCGCCGGAACCGGTAAATTTATTGAAAGAAATACCTTTTCCAAAGAAAGCTGTATTTTTGCTTTCACTGACAGAAGGATAATTTGGGTCATAGGCGACTGACACGTCACTTGAAAGCATTCTTGAATTCTCCAAGGCATGTCTCAGTCTCAATTCATGATAATTGTCCTGTAAAGCAATCAGTTCTGCTACGGCATTTTCAAAGAATGAAGAAGATGCACCGGTTGCACCGATCGAGCCGATCTCTTCCTTATCTGTCAGGATGCATACAGAAGTCCTGTCAGGATCCTTGGATTCCAGTAACGCCATAAGAGAAGTATAGGCACAGATCCTGTCGTCATGACCATAGCCCATGATCATACTGCGGTCCAGACCGAGATCTCTCGCTTTACCCGCAGGAACCAGTTCCAGTTCGGAAGAAAGGAAATCATCTTCTTCTATGCCGTATTTGTCTTTCAGTAAAGCCAGTATATTCTTTTTGACCGGATCTTTTTCTTCTTCTCCTTTGGCCGGCAGAGATCCGATCAAGGCATTCAGGTCTTCTCCTTCAACGATCTTGTTTCCGGTCTTGGTCATCTGTTCTCTGGCCAGATGCGGGAGCAGATCAGAGATTTCCAGGATCGGATCATCTTCATTTTCTCCGATGCAGACATCAATATTCGTGCCGTCTTTCTTACATACGACACCATGCAGAGCCAGAGGTCTTGCCACCCACTGATAATTCTTTATTCCGCCATAGTAGTGCGTATCAAAGAAGGCAAGTCCATTGTCTTCATAAAGCGGGTTCTGTTTTAAGTCTATCCTTGGTGAGTCGATATGTGCGCCAAGAATGTTCATACCCTCTTCGATCTTCTTTTTTCCAATGACGAACAAAGCCAGAGATTTGTCCCTGTTGTTGAAATAGAACTTGTCTCCCGGCTTCAGCTTCTTAACGTTCTTAAACGGTTTAAAACCGGCTTTTTCTGCCAATGCAACAGATTCTCTGACGGCTTCCCTTTCCGTTTTTACATTACTTAGAAACTGCCTGTAATCTTCTGAAAAAGCCATTACTTTTTTCTGTTCTTTTCCATTGTATTTTTCCCAAACTGTTTTCATATCTAATCCTTCTTTCTAGTATGACCGATAAATCTTTTTGATCAGAGAGACAAACTTCTCCCGATCGACATCCAGGAAAGCCTGACAGTGTCTGTCTTCGTGCTTGCAGTCGGACCATAGATCTGTTACTGTCTTTCCCTGACTAATTGTACCCTGTGTTTCAACATAGATGCCACACTTTTGACCTGTGAACCACTCCGGATGAACGGTATAAATCACCGGGCAGGCATCATGTTCACATAGTCCTTTAAACTTCTTGTTTTCCTGTGCCTGGTACATTAAATGATTCGATTCTTCAAAGAGTCTTGAAACCGGATTGGCATAGGAAATGATTTCTTTTATATCTTCATCATTCAGAAAAGCCTTCAATGTAACATCCAGACCAAACATGTTTACCGGGATGCCCGATTTAAACACATTCTCTGCGGCATGCGGATCGACATAAATATTGAATTCCGCACATGGCGTGACATTTCCTCCGATTGCAGCTCCGCCCATGATATTGAGTACTTTAATATAACGGACAAGATCCGGATGTTTGGCAATCGCAATGGCAATATTGGTCAACGGTCCGACTGCGCAGACTGTCAGTTCGCCATTTAATTCTTTTGCTTTTTCATATAAGGCATCAAAAGCGTTTAAGGTTTCGACTGGAGCCTTGGATCTAGGAATCTCTGCCCCGCCTAATCCGTTTTCTCCGTGGACATGCGGTGCAGTATGCAACGGAATGACCAGCGGTCTTTCGGCACCCTTGTAGACTTTTACGTCTTCCCTTCCCGCAAGAGATAGGACATCTCTGGCGTTTCGAAAAGCGTTCTCAATCGTCGTATTTCCGGCAACTGCCGATACACCCGTAAGATCGAACTCTTCGATTCCGCAGGCGCACAACAAAGCCAACGCATCGTCTACACCGGTATCGGTATCGATCCAGATCGGAATCTTTTTCATTCTACACCTCCCATCCCTCAAATTTACTGCAGGCTTCTACCAGATAATCTACAAACTTTTCCCGATCCAAGCCTACTACGCAGCGACAGTTCGGCGTGTTTCCGGTACGTCCGTTATAATCCGCTATCGTAGCGCCACGGCAATACCTGCCCTGCAGTTCAATATCGACATAATAGTCTTTAATATCAAAGATCTCCGGATGGACTAAGGACATGACAGCGCAAGGGTCATGAGTCGTCGCCCCGGACCATCCTAATGAATTTAGATGAATAAAGAAGAAATCAAACCAGCCTGCTACCACTTCTGCCACCGGGTTATGCAGTGCCCTGATCCTCTCCCAGTCTTTTGGATAGACCAAGGCCTTTTCTGTAACATCCAGGCCGCACATCAACAGCGGCACACCGCTGTGATAAACCGTATAAGCCGCTTCCGGATCGACCAGGATATTGAATTCTGCTGCCGAAGTCCAGTTTCCGTTACGAAGTCCTCCTCCCATGATCGAAATCATCTCGATCCTGTCCTTCAATTCCGGATGAGACAGCAGCAGTGCAGCAGTATTGGTCAGTGGACCTGTACTGATGATCGTAACCTTATCTTTTGATTCCCTTAATACTTCAGCCATCATTTCCGGTGCAGACAATTCTGAAAGGTCATGATCCGGTTCCGGCAGAATCGGACCATCCAAACCGGTTTCACCATGGAAATTCGGGGCAATGATTAGATCTGAGCACAAAGGTCTGTTTCTTCCTTTGGCTACTTTGATGTCCAAGTGCAGTAAGGCGGCGATCCTGCGGGCATTGTAAGTGACTTTCTCCAATGTCTGATTACCGGCAACCGTTGTGATTGCCTTAATTTCGAATTCCGGGATCGTAGATGCCAGGACCCAGCCGATCGCATCGTCATGTCCCGGATCTCCATCCAGAATGACGGGTCTCTTCTTTATTTCATTCATATTAGATCCTTTCTAGTTTTCCATTTTTATTCTAACATAAGTGAAGTTCCGTTATAATGATGTTGAAGGAAGGTTAATTGAATGAAATACTCATTTCCAAAAATCGATCTGCATCTTCATCTGGATGGCTCTTTCCGTCCGGATACTGTCTGGCAGCTGATACAGGATCAAGGTGTAGAATCTCCTGCCGATACACCGGAGGGTTATCGCGCGTTTATTGATAAATGCGTTCATTCCGGAAGCGTCAACGAATACTTAAAAGCATTTGATGCCGTACTGCTGGTAATGCAGGATAGGGAATCGATCATCCGTATCACCAGAGAACTGATCGAGGATCTGGCCAAACAGGGTCTTGCCTATGCGGAGATCCGTTTTGCCCCGCAGTTACATACCCATAAAGGTTTGAGCCAGGCAGAAGCAATCGAAGCTGTCCTGGAGGGCAGAAAGCAAGGTATGGACGCATATCCGGAAATCAACATCGGCATCATTTGTTGCATGATGTGCGTCGGTAATGAAACAGTTAACTGGGATGCCAACATGGAAACGGCTAGAATTACGCATGAATATTTGGATAAAGGTGTCGTTGCCATCGACTTTGCCGGAGCGGAAGGCATTGTACCGTTAAGCAACTTCGCTCCTTTGTTCAAGACAGCGAGAGAATTTAATACTCCTATTACCTGCCATGCGGGAGATTCCCAGGACTGGCAGACCGTCAAGGACGCCATCGACATGGGAGCAAACAGGATCGGACATGGCCATCACATTTATGAGAACCCGGAACTGTGCCGCTATGCCGCAGATCATAATATTGCTTTAGAGATATGTCCTACTTCCAACATTCATTGTCATACCAGAGCTTCCTATCCGCTTCACCCGGCATGGAACCTTTACTCTATGGGCATTCCTGTAACAATCAATACCGACAATATGACGATGTCGAAAATCACGCTTGATGACGAATACGACCATTGTCTGAAAGAGATGGGTTTTGAATACGAGGATCTGATCCTGATGAATATCAATTCGGTAAAATACTCTTTTATGAAAAAAGAAGAAAAAGACAAGCTGATTGTCAGACTGGAAAGGTATCTGGATGAGGTTACAGAATGAAACAGCCACATATTCAGCTAGATGAAACAGTAAAAGCTCCGTGCGCCTTAATGCCCGGAGACCCGAAACGTATTGATGTGACTGCTTCCTGTCTGGAAAACGTGGAAGAACTGACTTTCAACCGGGAATACCGTTCTATCGTAGGTACATACAAGGGCATGAGAGTAATCGGGATTTCGACCGGTATGGGCGGCTCTTCCGTAGCGATTGCTGTAGAGGAACTGAAAAATATCGGCGTTCATTCTATGATGCGCATCGGTTCGGCAGGGGCTCTTCAAAAAGGGATCGCTCTGGGCGACCTGGTTATCTGTGAAGGTGCCGTCCGGGATGACGGCGCCTCGAAATGCTACATTGATTCGATCTATCCGGCTGTCCCTGACTACAGACTGATCAGCCACTGCGTGAACGTAGCAAAAGATTTCGGTTTCAGGCATCACACCGGTATCGTTCTGTCACATGAATCGTTTTATTACGACGAAGATGCGCAGGATTGCGAGAAATGGTCGAGAAAAGGTGTACTGGCTACTGACTTTGAAACAGCCGCCTTGTATACCGTAGGAAGACTGCGGGGTGTTCATACCGCTTCCATCCTAAACAACGTTGTTCTTTGGGGAGAGAACACCGAAGATTCAATCGGTTCCTACCAGGGCGGCGAAGATGCGACAGCCGTTGGTGAAAAAAGAGAAGTTCTAACCGCTTTGGAAGCGATGTACCGTTTGGAACAGGAACTCTGATAAATACATTATTATGAAAAAACGCTCTCAGAGAGCGTTTTTATTTAGATATTCGCAGGCTTTGATCGCAGCGTTGGCACCATCGGAACAGGCGGTAGCGACCTGACGAAGAGATTTCGTCCTACAGTCTCCTGCCACAAACACATTATCGGTTTTCGTCAGTCCGTACTCATCAGAAATAAAATATCCTCTTGCATCAAGTTCTGCCATATCGGCGAATCCCTGATTATCCGGAACCATACCGACAGCCAGAAAGACGCCATCACAGGAAACGGTTTTTGCTTCTCCATTTTCCTGATAGGCTACACCGCATAGTTTTCCTTCTTCTGTCAGATATTCCATTACTTTTGTATTCACATGTCTCTCGACATTATTTCTCTTGAAAAGCTGTTCCTGCAGCTTCTGGTCTGCAGTGAAAAACGGCATATCCTGCAGCATGATCACTCGATCAACGATATCCGCCAGGAGATTGGCTTCCACGAATGCGGAATTTCCTCCTCCGACCATGACGACCGTCTTTCCCTGATAGAAGTTGCCGTCGCATACGGCACAGAAATGAATACCTTTGCCGATCAGGTCTTCTTCTTTTGGAAGACCCAGATGACGGTGCTTCGTTCCGGTTGCCAGGATGACTGTTTTTCCTATTACGGGTTCTGAAAGATCACAAACCACGCGGATCCCTTCTTCCGCCTTTTCCAGTTTGATGACTTCATCAAACAGAACTTCTCCTCCCTGCTTCACGACCTGGTTCAGCATCATATCGCCGAACTCTTCCCCGGAGATCACTTCAAAACCGGGAATATTCTCAACTTTCGGTGAATTGACGATTTGCCCACCAAAGACGGATTTCTCAATCGTCATGACACGCTTTCCGTTTCTTAAGGCATAGACAGCAGCCGTCATACCGGCCGGACCGCCGCCCACGATCACAACATCATATCTTTTTTCCATAGAATACCTCTTGAATCTAAAGCCCGCAGCTGCGGGCTTTTCATTTATTGTTTCGTATTATGATATTTCATCCAATCGGCTGCTGCATTGGCTCCCACAAACATCGTTCCGTCCGGATCAATGATTGTTGGAGTTTCTGTCAGGTTCAGTCTCCTGGCTTCTTCCATATCCTGACTGCAGTTGACAGTCCTGTGTTCGATACCGCTAATCTGAAGTCTCTGTTCCGCACCCTTGCATTTTGGACAGTGATCCTGAACATAAATCGTTGGAATATCGAAACCGGTCAGTTTGTTTTCTTTGATCTCTTCCTGTTTTGCTTCTAGAACATCGGACATGATGTCTCTGGCTTTCATGACAGAAGATTCAATATTATATTCCTTACGGTGCTTGAATTCCTGGACTTTGCCGTCGTTCCAGTTCTGGATCGGACGGTAGTAGCCGGTGATTCTCGACCAGACTTCCGTCTTTTTGCCGCACTTCGGACAGGTATAGGCTTCGCCCGTGATGTAGCCGTGTTCCGGACAGATCGAATAGGTCGGAGACATCGTATAATACGGAAGCTTGTAGTTGTCGGAGATCTTCTTTACCAGGTTGGCTGCCGCTTTCCAGTCAGGAAGTTTTTCACCCAGGAAGCAGTGGAATACCGTTCCGGAAGTATACAGCGTCTGCAGCTCGTCCTGAACATCCAGAGCCGTAAAGATATCTTCCGTATAGCCTACCGGCAGGTGGGAAGAGTTGGTGTAGTAAGGTGTTTCTCCTTCTTTGCCTGCGGTAATGATATCAGGGTACTTTTCCTTGTCATGCTTGGCAAGACGGTATGCTGTCGATTCTGCCGGCGTTGCTTCAAGGTTGTAGAGATCGTGATACTGCTCCTGATACATGACCAGCCTCTTACGCATGTAATTGAGCACTTCTACGGCGAACTCCTGCGATACCTTGTGAGTCAGATCCTTTCTGATCCAGTTGGCATTCAGACAGGCTTCATTCATTCCTACCAGGCCGATAGTTGAGAAGTGATTGTTGAAAGTTCCGAGATATCTCTTGGTGTAAGGATACAGTCCGTTGTCAAGAAGCTTGGTAATGACTTCCCTTTTGACATGCAGAGACCTGGCGGCTATATCCATCAGATTGTCCAGACGCTTGTAGAAGTCTTCTCTATCCTTAGCCAGATATGCCAGTCTCGGCAGATTCAGTGTTACGACACCGACAGAACCGGTAGATTCGCCGGAGCCGAAGAAACCGCCGGATTTCTTTCTCAGTTCTCTTAAGTCAAGACGTAGTCTGCAGCACATCGAACGGATATCTGACGGCTTCATGTCGGAATTGACATAGTTAGAGAAGTAAGGCGTTCCGTATTTGGCCGTCATTTCAAACAGCATCTTGTTGTTTTCCGTTTCAGACCAGTCGAAGTCTCTGGTGATGGAATAAGTAGGAATCGGATACTGGAAACCTCTGCCGTTGGCATCGCCTTCGATCATGACTTCGATGAAGGCCTTGTTGACCATATCCATTTCCTTCTTGCAGTCCTTGTACTTGAAATCCAAGGTTCTGCCACCGACGATACAGTACTGGTCGGCCAGGTCTTCCGGAACCGTCCAGTCCAGGGTGACATTAGTAAATGGAGCCTGCGTGCCCCAACGGGACGGCGTATTGACACCATAGATAAAGGACTGGATGTTCTGCTTGACTTCCTTGTAGGAAAGATTGTCCACCTTTACAAACGGAGCAAGATACGTATCAAATGACGAGAATGCCTGAGCACCTGCCCATTCATTCTGCATGATACCCAGGAAGTTGACCATCTGGTTGCACAGAGTACTTAAGTGGTTGGCAGGTGTTGAAGTGATCTTGCCGTTGACGCCGCCCAGACCTTCCTGAATCAGCTGTTTTAATGACCAGCCGGCACAGTAGCCCGTCAGCATCGACAGGTCGTGAATATGCATGTCGCCGTCTTTGTGGGCACTTCCGATTTCTTCGTCATAGACTTCAGAAAGCCAGTAGTTGGCCGTGACTGCACCGGAATTGGAAAGGATCAGACCGCCTACGGAATAAGTAACGGTAGAATTCTCTTTTACTCTCCAGTCGATCGCATTGACATAGGAATCCACTAGTTTCTTGTAGTCCAGCATCGTTGTGGAGATATTTCTGGCTTTTTCTCTCTGCTTCCTGTACAGGATGTAGGCCTTTGCCACGTCCGGATAACCTGCTTCTGACAGGACTTTTTCTACGGAGTCCTGAATGTCTTCTACGGTGACCTTCTCATCCTTGACTTTCGATGCAAAATCGGAAGTTACTCGCAAGGAGATCAGATTGATCACATCCGGATGATACTCCTTCTTGCAGGCATCGAATGCTTTGGTAATGGCATCCGAAATCTTGCTTAAATCAAAATCAACTGTTTTTCCATCTCTTTTAACTACTCGGTACATACGTTTACTCCTCTATCCCTCTTATCTCAATATTCCTCACATACGGCGCAGCTGCAGCCTTCATCTGTTCCAGGATTTCGATGCCGACCTCACTCAGCCCTTCCCGGATACAGGTCCCGTGATCTTCGAAATTCTGCAGATAATAGTTCTTTGCCCCTTCTATCCATCTGCCGATTTTTTCGAAGTCCGGAACTTCATGAAACTGTGCTACAACTGTCGTACGGAATTCGTAATCAACATGGCCTTCCAGCAGGTAATCCTTGCTTCTGGCAATCTCAGTAATATCATAATGTTCAAGACCGATTGTTTCTGGGTATTTTTCCGGACAGGCCTTGATGTCCATTGCCACATAATCTAGCAGCCCTTCTTCTACAAGCTGCCGCAGAGCTGTACTGTTCGATCCGTTGGTATCCAGTTTCACCAGCAGGCCCAGCTCTTTCACTTTTCTGATAAATTCGAAGATCCCCTTGTGAAGCAGAGGTTCTCCGCCCGTAATACAGATCCCATCAAGAATCTTCTTTCTGGTATCCAGATACTCCAGAATATCCCCTACGGAAATCTCGGAATCATTTTCATTGAGAAAGACCAGACTGCGGTTATGACAGAAAGGACATCTGAAGTTGCATCCTCCCGTAAATACCGTACAGGCCATCTTTCCCGGATAATCCAGTAGAGTCAGTTTTTGCAGCCCATAGAAATGAATTTCTTCGTTTTCCAGCTGCTTCTCGTATTCTCTGGCTTTTTCGATCAGTTTCTTCTGCGTACGATTGTAAAGATCCAGCTCATCTGCAGACAGTTCGCTGCTCAGATAGGAATTCCACTCTGAGCGCATCCGATACAGCTCAGGCATGATAGTCTGGGTCCTATCTGTTGTATAAAGCAGTTTTGAACGCTTATCTGTCTCGCTATTTTCTATCCGTACATAAGAGAGCTGTTCCAGACGCTGAACCGACTTGGTGATCGTTCCCTTATCAAAGACACCCATTATAGCCAACTCATTCATGGAGATACCTTCATTCTCATAGATCTGGGTCAGCAGGATCAGTTGGGTATAACCGATATCGAATTTGGATAATAATTTATCAAAGTGTTTTTGATTGCAGCGATACAAAATAGAGGAGTCTAAACTTAGGTAATTATTCTCGCTCATATGTACCTCGTAAGCATATTATAAACCATATAGTTGAACTTTCAACTAAAATAATCTAAAAATAATTGAATTTTCAACTAATTAAATTTCCCGGAAATAGAAGAAAAAAGTGTAACCGAAAACAGTTCTTTTCTTGCGTGATTTCTAGACTTGTTACGGGCAGAAATCAAAGAATTATCTGCGGTACAAAAAAGAAAAAAACGTTTTCCAGAAGTGACAGAAAACGCATTAGAAATGATACGGCGTTTTGAAAGAATAGATTATTTTAGCCTTTCTGCCGCCTCCCTGATATAACTTCCTACATCAAAAGGCCTGTGTGCATCGGAAGCTGTAATAAGCTGTACCCCTTCTTTCTTAAAAACAGATAAGAGTTCATCTGAAAGACCAATGTCCGGATGATGGTAGCGGTAATGACAACCGGTATTGATTTCAGCCATCATCGCTTGTTTCTTTAACAGACCGGCTATACGGGAATAGGTTTCAGACAGATCGTAGCTCGGATAGATATGGAACATTTTGATCGTATCAGGATGAGCCAGCCGGTCAAACAGACCGGAATTGATGCAATCGGCAAGCGCACCATAGTAATCCCGATAGATCTGATCCGCCGGATAGACATTCCAAAGAAGTGCTTGGGAAAAAGACATGTCATAAAGAATAGAATTGATGGAATGGACGGCTCCGGTCAAGAAGTCAAAATGATACCCGGAAAGGATCTTTCTCAACATCGTTTCGGTATTACGAGTATAACAGACTTCCAGTCCGAATTTCACCTTGATCGGCAGATCCAGCTGTCTTATCTCATCAATCAGGCTGATATATTCATCTAATGTATTATGAAATTTCGTCGGCTGTTTTAACCATTCTTTCTGTTCTGCGTAGACTTTGAGATGTTCATAACATGGTTCAAATTCCTTAAACCGGTGGGTATGATCCAGAATATCGATCTCATGAAGACCCTTTTTCACCGCTTCATCTACAAACTGTAAAACATACTCTTTGGAAAGATCTCCATATTCCAGATGCATGTGACAATCTGCCAGATAGGACTGGCTGTTCTTCCTGATCTCGATTCCCACTACACCGTATTCTTTCTGTTTCTCAAGAGAATAGTATTTCAGCATATCTTCGGATCCTGCATTCCTTGTCTCTTCCTTAGTATAGCCGCAACGTTCCAGCGGAAGAGAACGGTAGAGCTCTTTAAAATCTTTAAAATGGTAAAGACCGGTCACGGTGCAGATAATAACATCGTATTCTCTGTTACAATGATGAAAGAAGATGGTATCACCCGTCTGTATTTTTCTTCTCTTCTCGTCGTTCAGCCTAAGCTCGATCGTCTTTTCGCCGTTTCTGATCTTCTCGAAAGAATCAGAATACAGTCTCATCTCATGCCACATCTTATATATTATATATCAGAAAAGCCCATCTTCCGACGGGCTTTCTATTTCACTTTCTATATTATAGTCTAGAACAGTAAAGAGTCGGTTTCCTCGACGTACTTGATCAGCTGTTTCTTATAATGCTCGATCAGTTCTTTCTGATCAGGCATTCTTTTGATCGTTCTTCTTAATGCTCTAGTATAGCCGATCACTTTCGCTTTATCCATGACTGACTGTTTATAAACTTCATCTTTTCCATCAAAATAGAAATCAACCAGTTTATGCATGACATAGGTAGCTGTATCATAGTCCATCTGCAGGAATTTCTCAATCTGGCTGTGGTTCAGTTCTCCATAGCCCTGATACGCCAGGAAAATCGAAGCAAATTCGAAAACCGGATGGCCTGTGGATAAGGTGTCCATATCGATCAGAATGGCTTCGTTATTTGCGTAATGGACATTGTTGGTATGGTAGTCGCCATGAATCATCTTGTTGCTTTCTGGGACTTCTTCAATCAGTCTGCACAGCTTGTCATAAGTCTCTGCAGGGATGTATTCTTTCAGCCACTGAGCCCAGCCGAAAGCCGCTTTCTTGGCGGAAGGCAGGGCACCTTCTTTCACGTCCGTCTGATGGATCTCCTTCAGCATATCCGCAAAGATCTTTATGTATTTGTCTTTGTTTTCCGGATCTTCGGCAATCAGTTTTGTGATCGATTTAGCACTCAGAAGTTCAAATACAGAACCATATTTATCTCCGACTTTAACGACATCGAAAGGAATGGCGGTATTTACACCCATAACCAGGGCGGTCTTTGCCAGTTCTCTTTCTCTTTTGATGTCTTCAAGCGCATCGTTGTTCTTGTATACTTTGATGATCGTATCCGGATTCAGACGATAAACGATACCGTTAGAACCTTCGCCGATAACTTCACAGCCATCAATGCTTACCTTGCGGTAACCTTTTGAAATATCTATCATTTCGGAAAAACCGGTCATTTCGAAAATATCATAGATCTCCGAAGAACAGTTGATGATTTTCAAATCCTTTTCTTTCTTCTTCAGTCTTAAGATCTGTCTTAATCCGGCGCTGGAAATGTATCTCAGTTCATCCATATCCAACACCAGCTGACCTTCCGGATGTTCGTTCCGGAGTTCATCGACTTCCTTGCCGAATTCTTCCGCGTTGGCCGTATCAATGCTGCCGCATGGATAAATGCTCAATACATCATTTTCATAAGTGTTTTTCATACTCGACTCCTACAGATATTTCGCAAAAACCGCATCGATAAGGAAACAGAATTCCTTATATACGGCATAGTCCTTCAGTTCTTCCAGAGCGTCTTTCAACTCATTGTAATACCAGTAATGCATCTTTGGATCCTTCTGATTAAAAGCGTTCCAGAATTCTTCTCCTTTATCCAGAAGACCCAGATGGAAACTTCTAAGGTTCGATACCTTGTCGCCCAGACATACCATCTTGGCACCCAGATCGTCGATCCGACGGATCGTCGCAATCGTTTCCCGTTTCCGGTCCAGCCAGGTATCGGCTTTATTCTTCTGTCCCCTTTTATCTTCGGATTCATAAGCAACAAGCCGGGCGATGTTTTCACCGAATTCTCTTCTGATGTCTTCGATCGTTGCATCGGTATCTTCTACCGTATCATGAAGAACTGCCGCACACAAAACATCATCATCCAATGTCATTAAAGATACCAGATTCAATACTTCCAGAGGATGGAAGATATAAGGCTGACCATTCCCTTTACGGACCATGCCTCTATGGGCTAAAGCCGCAAATCTGATTGCTTCATCAATCATTTCCTTATTTTCCTTCTCATGGTAAATATGTTCTGACCATTTCTTCTTTCATAACGGCATTCATCCATCGACTGCTTCACCATAAAAATACCAAGGCCGCCGACTTCTCTTTCTTCAATACCGGCTTTGATGTCAGGATCCTCCTTGTCCAGCGGATTAAACGGGATACCGTTGTCGATCAGGTAGATCTCGACTTCGTCATGATCAAAACTCATGCCTATCGTAGCTTTCCCCTTGTTTTCAGGATAAGCGTAGTGGGAGATGTTGACAAACATTTCTTCCAGAGCTACGCTGATAGCCATTGTTGATTTCATGTCGGCTCCATGAGCTTCCAGGCCTTCTTCTACAAAGGCCATGACTTCATGAAGCTTCTCATCTGTTGCATCAAATGTCTTTTCCACAGTTTCTTTATCCTTGTTTTTTGGTGTATAGTCAAATGCCAGCAATGTCAAATCATCAAACTGTTCGGCATCTTTTACAAAGGCGTCGATATCGCTTCTGACTGCCTTTAAGGCTTGTGTACAGCTGGCATTCTTTCCTAGCCTTTTCAGACAGGAGATCAGCCTTTCTTCGCCGTAGAGCTCATTTTCGCTGTTGCAGGATTCCGTCGCGCCATCTGTATAAAGGAATATCTTATCGCCCTTGTGCAGAGTCAGATTCTGCTGAGTGAAACGGTATCCTTCCATTCCTGCCAGGACAAAGCCCGGCTTGCTGTGAAGATAGGATATTTCTCCATCCAACATAATGACCGGA
Organism: Erysipelotrichaceae bacterium; assembly: GCA_017432885.1. Lineage (GTDB taxonomy): Bacteria > Bacillota_I > Bacilli_A > Erysipelotrichales > Erysipelotrichaceae > Colivicinus. Next base: position 82,563 of record JAFRIE010000014.1, read on the forward strand.
GGATTGTGACCGGCATTGACATATACCAGTTCTCCATTCTCAATATCCAGAACGCCCATCCACGCCGTAACAAACAGTCCCGCTTCATTCCCTTCACAGAGGAGATCATTAACTCTGGTAAACACCTCTCCGGGAGATAATCCCAGCTGTGAATGGTCCTTGATCAGGGTCTTAGCAATGACCATAAACATGGCAGCCGGGATCCCTTTGCCGGATACATCGGCAATCACCATAGCCAGATGTTTATCATCAACCATGAAGAAATCATAGAAGTCACCGCCTACAGCCTTGGCGGGGGTCATTGCCGCATAAATATCAAATCCGTCATATTCAGGAAACGCCGGAAAGATATTCGGAAGCATATTGGCCTGGATGCTGCTGGCAAGATTCAGTTCCGTAGCGATTTTTTCGGTCTTCCTTGTTTCAGCCTGCTGAGAAAAAATGGCGATACGGCCCCTCTTTGCGATTTCTGCACAAACGGTTGCGACCATTCCATACATCAGCAGTTTCGGCAGATAGGCTTTTCCCATATAGGCAGTCCAGCTGGCTGCAAAATCCGTCGCTCCGCTGTTAAGAATCGCATCCTTCAGGCTGCCGTTTTCAAGACTGATTACCGCATTCTGAAGAAACTGTATATAGTTCAGATCCATCAGTCCGTGTCCCATCTTGATACCGTAATAAGAAGCAAATCCCGATAGCAGGGTCGTCAAGATAGCCGTTGAAACGCATATCGGTCTTGAATAATACCGTACCGACATGACAACCGGACATATCATGATCAGCGGAACGTTGTAAGTCATTGTTGCTTCTATCCCTGCACAGACGAAGGTATAGGTTAGAAGCATCAGGATCTTCAGCCATTTCTTTCTGCCCTTGAAATAAAGACATAGACCGGCAGGTATCAGCAGTATCGTAATCGAAAATAAGCCGATCCTGGTCATAAAGGCGTGATCAATATCCAGAATGCCGGCATAATCGATCAGCAAAACAGTCATGATGATCATTGCTGTTCCTATCAGCACTCTGGCTACCAGCAGATTAGCGGCGACCTCGCTTTCCCACAGCGTATCGGTCGTACGGATAAACTCTTCTTCGAATCGTTTGATTACGCCTTTTTTTACTTTAATCAGCATGGCATTATTCGATCGTCAGAATATCGATAAAACCGGTAATATCAAAGACTTCCATAATCTCCGGTTTGACATTCCTGATCGTCATTTTTCCGTTTTCACTTAAACTCTTCTGGGCAAAAAGGAGCACTCTTAGACCGGCAGAAGAAATATAATCCAGTTTTTCAAAATCCAGATCCAGCTTTTTTATTCCCTGTTCAAGAAGTTCCTTCAGTTCCTTCTCCAGATCCGGAGCAGTCGTCGTATCAAGTCTCCCGACTAAAGCAATATCCGTTACATCATCTTTTACTGTTTTAATTATTTCCATCTTCTTCCTCCTTAAAATGTTTATCTGTATGCAGAGCTGATTTTTGGCCTAATGCCATGCTCCTTAAATTTATCGTAAGAAACATCCATCAGTTTCATTCTGACTAGTTCTGACCTGTGTGCAGGGCACCTGTATCGGATCGCATAAATGACGCCGCGGTCAGAAATCTCCTGTATTCCTTCATAAAATGCATCCTTACAGTAGTTTGTTTCCTTTTTGATTGTTTCACAGACATCCTGCAGACACTCTTGAATGACCTGACGGTCTATTTCAAAATCAAACAGGAACTTCTGTATCCTGTTGTCCTTGATCTTTTCTACGGAAGTCATCAAGGAATTGTTTACCGTGTATGTTGAATTGGTCTGTATCGACTGCAGTTTCGTCACTCTGGCAGAGAAATACTTAACATCGCATTCTTCACCATTGTATCGGATCAGGTCGCCTACCTTATAGAAATTGTAATTGTAGATGCTAATACCGGCAATGATATCCTTCAGCGTATCCTGCAAGGCTAAGCCGATGATGGTAGCCATGATACCTAAACCGGCAAGGATCCTGGTGACATTGACACCATGCTGGTGCAGAATCATGACGATCGCAATAATGACAACAACATACTGCAGGATATTAAATATAACCCCATAGAAAGTATTCTTATGCTGTTCGCCTTTTGTCGTATAAGCGACTTTCTTGATCAGGTACTGTTTGATAATATAAAGCAACAGTCCGGTAACTCCGACAATAATCAGGCTTATCAAAAAAGGTTTGGAAGCAAAATACTTTATATCATTACCGATTTCTTGCGTCTCGTTCATCTGTTTTACCAATCCAATCTCTAATAACTCTATTTTACTATTATATATGTGTTTCTTGTCCAATAATTCTATCTGATGCTTATTTAAAGCCTGACTGTCAGGATGTTCATGCCGAAATTGATATGATAATTCATCTCTTTTGCGATCCTGGAAACCATGCGTATGCCGATGTTTTTGCACGGATCGGCCGGGTTAAACATCTCTACACGGGAATTCGGATCAAACGGGACGCAGTTGTCTCTAAGTCGTAAAGACACTTCTCCGTCCTCTACACAGGCAAAAATGTCGATCGTATTTTCTTTTCTGTCTTTCTCAAATCCGTGTTCCACGATATTTCCCGCCATTTCTTCCATACATAGACCGGCAAACATCGACCGGCGTTTATCAATACCCTTTTCCTGGCAGAATGTTTCAATCTTCCGGGATACTTCTACCACTTCAGACAACTTCTTGACCGAAATGGAATACTTGTTTTCCGTATTGAATTCTTCCGGAAGGCCCAGCAGATCATCCAGATTCAGAATCGGTTTTTTTCTTTTCGATACAGCTGTCAGGTAGAAGACAGAAAGCGTAATGATTTCCGCAATTGTATAGCTAAGCCAAATCGCCTTGATCCCCAGGACTTTTGACAGGATCGCACAGCAAAACAGCGGGACAAAAATACAGTTGACCGGATAAATCATATTACATAGTTTTACCCTGCCCAGACTCTGATAAACGCCCATCAGAATGAGCGTGAAAATGTTGAACGGCGCACACCAGGCATAAAAGACCAGCAGCTGTTTTGACAGATCGATAACAGAACCGTAAGCTCCAAACAGCACCGCAATATTCTTACCGAAAGGATAGACGATCAGGAACTTGAACAAACATAGCGACAGGCCGATAACGGCCGTGATCTTCATGAGTCTCTTCAAAGATCCGCTGTCTCTCTCTCCGATGAATACGCTAGCCAGCATAGTCAGGGTATTTCCTACACCAACATTGAAAGCATCCAGAAATCCGCCAAAGGATCCTAAGATCGCCATGGCGTTGACTGCTTCTTTCCCGCCGATAGAAGACGCATAGGAGTTCAGGAAGATGTTCCTAACGGAATATAAAATGCCTGCAAGGGAAGCCGGTGATCCGTATTTCAGAATATCGATGATCATTTTTCTGTCCGGCTTTTCTTTACAGAAAGAAACAAGATTCTTTCTGATACGGAAATATACGATCAGTCCCAGCATTGTGATCAGTTGGCTTAAAGAAGCGGCAGCTCCTACACCGAAGACATTGCCTTTCCATACCCTGATCGCAAGCAGGTCTAGAATCGCATTCAGGACAGCCAGAACGATAGTGGCAATCAAGGAGATCCCTGATTTGTTGCACATCTGCAGGAAGGTCATCAGACACGGCAGTATCAGTAAAGGAAGTATGCCTAATGATACGCCTCTGATATAAGAAACCGTCTCCGGAATAACACTCTGTTCAGCACGCAGAAGAACCGCAAGCGGTTCAGCAAAGAAAAAACATATCGCAGTTAATAGAACACCAAGAACGCTTAATAAAATCATGGATACAGAAAAGACCTGGTCGACCTTCTTGCTGTCTCCTTTTCCCATATAGTTTCCGCAAAGGATTCCCGCACCTGTCGAGACGATCGTTGAAATGCTTCCGATGATGTTAAATAGCGGAGATACCAGACCGGAAGCGATCATGGCGGAAGCAGATAGGTTATTGCCAATGATCAGTCCATTAACAAATCTGCTTAAAGAAGAAGCAAGATTTACGAAAATCTGTATTGGAAGTAGTTTAAGAAACAGTTCGATTGTATTATTCAGATCGTTCATTATTTACCTCACTTTTATCTATTCTTCATCTGTGGATGAAAAAAAACGCTGTCGGTGTCGGAATAAATAGGCTTCAAGTATTTCCCCCTTGGCCAGAGATATAAAAGTCTATCTTTCTTTATCATTTCATGTTTCTTTTTCTAGTAAAACCATTTGTTTACTGTAACAGGTTTCTCATATCCCCAGTCTTCTTCAGCAATCGTCGTCTGTATGAAACCGTTTTTTTCAAGTACACGTCTGGATGCCGTGTTTTCAACCATAGTACTGGCAGTAATAATTTCAATGTCTGTTGAAGAGTACAGATAATCAATCATCAAAGCTACAGCCGCCGAAGCGATTCCCTTGCCCCAATGTTTTTCCAGCAGCCGATAACCGATACTGATCTTGTGAATACTGTCTTTAAAGCCGTAGAATTCCGCAAGACCGCATAATTCATCGTTTTCTTTTGTTGAGATCCCAAGGATCAGTGATTCCTTCTTTTGGAACAGGTCTTCATATAGCGCTCCGATCATTATATGCATATCACGATACTGCTTTTCAAAAAGAAAGGTCGGCAGATAACGGTAAACTTTACTGCTGTTGACCAGTTCTTCAAGTTCTTTCAGATCAGAACCGGTAACTTTTCTTAGCCGGATCCTGTCGTCTTTCAGAACTGGAATCTCACAAAACATCGGTTTCATTGCTTCATTTTTCCTAACTTGTTATAAATGTTTATCGTCTGTTTACTTCATCTCCATAAATGGTGATCCAGTCGTTCTTCATCGAGATGGGGATCCATCCGTTCTCTTCACAGGTCTTTGCCATCTTCTCGGCCTTGGCTTCATTGCCGTTCTCTCTAACTGTATCATCACAGCACAGCATAAACGCCATGCTAGGATACGGGTTGTTACTGACAGTATATTTAGCCATACTGGCATCACCTGATGAATTGCCAAACGCCAGAACCGGCTGTATGCCGATCTCTTGCGCAATCACGCTGACTTTATTCATCTTCAGATTCTTGATGATAAATTCACCTGCAAGGATCAGTTCGTCATCGTCGGTAAAGACGTAGTCCAAGCCGTCGGTATCTCCCTGTTTTCTTGTTGTAAGCAGTTCATCAGATCCGATGATTTGATTTGGCGGAATATTCAGAAACGATAATCCATCAACGATTCCTCTGACAATCAGTCTGTCTGTTCCGGATACAATATAAGTCTTAAAACCGTTGTTCTGTAACAGATCCAGAACCTCCAGCATCGGCAGATAGAATGCATCTCCCATTGTCATGTTTTCATAACCGGGAGCGGGTGTCTGACGGTATTCGTATATATAGTCGCTGAATTCCTTGACGGTCATTCCGGCAAAAGCGGAAGCGACACCCTGGCCGTGCAGATTATCCAGTCCATCCGGATAATTGCCTGTATCAATAAATTCCTGAACTTTCGCTGCTACCTCCAGTTCGAATGGAGTCGCTTCATGGTCAGGGTCTTCCAGGACTCTATGCATAAAAAGCATATGATCAAAATAAACCGGATAAGTCTCGCAGAACAGTGTTCCGTCATGATCGAAAACGGCAATCCGGTTTTCTACCGGGATATAGGAAGGAGCTGTTTCATCGGTGATTTCTTTTATGTAGTCTTCAAGCGCTATTTTCGCTCTGGCATCATCCTTCCACAAAGAAAGATAAGAGATCTCTTCATCTGCTACATCTTCATCAACCGGTTTCTCTTTTTCGTAGCCGATCCTGTTAAAGTACAAAGCGCTGACGATTGCCAGCAAGACAATGGCAATCAAAGATACAAGTTTCCAGATATTTGTTTCTCTTCGGTTCATATTCTACCTTCTTTCCTCTTCTTTCATCTTGTTTATTCTATCGTGATCCTGCCTTCAACCGTACGGTATTTTTCACCAAAACCGCCGATTGCATCCAGATAAGCACGCAGTGTTTCAACATCTGTCAATCCGTTTTCAATAATAACTTCACAGTCTTTTAATACCGTGTTTCCGTCTCCTGAATTCAGCAGCACATAGTTGAATCCACCGACCGTGTAAACCTTATCCGGATCGATCGGAACATACTCTTCATTCTCAAGGATCATAACATCCTTAACTCTTCTATTCTCATTCGCAAAACCGGCAAACATGTCGTTTTCATCCAGAACTGCCGAAGATTCCACAGAAGTATCGATCATATATTTTAAACCTGACACCTGCAGAAATGCTCCGTTTTCTCCTACGGTGTTTCCGTCAAGCTTATAAAGCCTCTCCGTAAATCTGCTTCCAAATTCCAGAGCATCCATGATTTGCTGTCCACTCGCATATACTAAAGCCAGATTATTCTGGAACGGGGCTACATTCAACAGATCCTTATACAATACTTCGCCGGCATAGATGCTGCTTCTAACACCGCCGCCATTCAAGACGGCTACATCACAGTCTAAAACAAAACGGATCGCATCCGCAAAGAAATCCGCTACCGTCGTTTCTCTGGCTCTGGTCATTCTGATACCTTCTTCATCGACGATCGGCATATCATAAGCAAGATTACATACTTTCTGAGAAAGAATTTCACTGATCACGGCATTTGCTTCATCGACTTTCTTCAGAACTTCTTCATCCTGTCCGGCATACTCGTTGATATGCAAAGTCGATATGTTCCCGTCTTTTCCTAGAATCAGCTCTCCTGCCGCCATCAGTTTGGTTCCGACAGAGGAAAGGATGACATCTTCCCCGTTTTTATTCGGATATCTGTCCTCCACAACGACCGAATGGGAATGGCTGTCCAGCACGACATCAATTCCTTCGGTATGCGAAATCAGTGAAATGGAATCATATGGCGCCAGCATTGCCAGAGATCCCAGATGTGTCATGGCAATAACGTAATCGGCACCTTGCTTTCGAACCTGATCTACCAAAGACTGAACTTTATCATAGAGATCCTCGCCGTCATTTCCGGAATAGAAATTGTAAACAAAGGCATCATTTTCCATAAAGAACTTCGGTGTTGAAGAGATTCTGGATTTCGGCGTCAGGATACCAAGAAAAGCGACTTTTGTTCCGCCATAATCTTTAATAATGTATTCCGGAATACCGTCAAAGATGTTCTTCTGTGAGCCGCTGTATTGGACATTGGATGCGATCAGATCAAAATCCGCTTCACTCATTCTCTTGCTTAATTCTTCCAGCCCGTAGTCGAATTCATGATTGCCGAAGGTCGCAACGTCATATTCCATTGCATTCATAAGATCAATGATCAGTTTTCCTTTTGAAAGAGAACCCAATGTTCCACCTTGAAGATAATCGCCCAGATCGACCAGGCTGACAAATTCATGATCCTTCTTTGTCTCACCCACCAAAGCTTTCAGACTCGCTAGAGTCAGATTCTCTTCTACTCCGCAATGCACATCACTGGTATAGAAAATATAGATGTCATCCTTCTGACTTTCTGTTTCCTGGCAGCCAGACAGAAGAAACATCAGTATCAGAATTACTCCAATAAGCCTTCTCATTTCATTGCCCTTTTATGTTTTATTCTACTATATTCTACTACAGCAGTATCTCTCAGGAATACCTTTTCTTTCTAGTCATCCTGTGTCGGATTGTCATCCATCAGGATACAGGATAAAATGAAGGCGTGAGTATTGAGAATGACGCCTATCAGCAATATCTTTATGCCAGAAAAAAAGCCAGAAAGGCTCTTTTCCATGACCGGGTCAGTCAGAAGGATCCGCATCTAAAAGTTCTTGACCATATTGCAGATGAAACAAAATGCAAGGCAGTCGATCTAGGAATCATCGATGTACCGTCGGATCTGATCGTTGGAACCAAAACGGACGGAAGAGCTGTTTCTTTTTCCAGTGATTTTATGCCGCTTTTGAGTGAAAGAAGCGAATTTGCGGCAAAATGGATGAATGTATGCCGTTATCATTTATCGGATCATGGCATTACAGAGGCTCCTTTGGCTTATGAATATCTGGGTAAATTCTATATCGCCGAAGGAAACAAAAGAGTCAGTGTTCTGAAATCGTATGGGGCCCCTTTTATTCCTTTACAGGTTACCAGACTGGTTCCGGAAAGAAGTGAACGTGATAGTATCCGGCTATATTATGAATTTCTGGATTTCTACCGTCATTCTCGGCTTTATTCTTTACAGTTTTCCAGACCCGACTATTACAGTAAACTACTTCGTTCTCTTGGCTATGATGCAGATCATGAATGGAGCAGAAAAGAAAGGATCACGCTGATCGGTTTTTATGGAAGACTGGAAAATGAACTGAATAAGAAAGGGATACATGAAAATCATGCGGACTGTCTGGTAGCTCTTCTGGAAATGTATACATACGACTATCTGGTTGAAATGAGCGACAGACAGATGGACAAAGTCATAGCAGAGAATCGACTTCGTCTGGCCTATGGAAAGGGTTTCTATAATATTACTTGTATTGCGGACAGTGAAGATCCGCTGCTGTATTCAGATAATATCAGGAATGCACTGGCAGATACGGACTTTATTCTTTCTGCCGGTGATCTTAGTAAAGAATATCTGGAATATATCGTTACTTTAAGCAATAAACCGCTATTCTATATACATGGCAACCACGACGGAAAACTTCTGAAAGATCCTCCGCAAGGCTGCATCTGTATTGATGATGACCTTTATGTCTTTCAGGGTATCCGTATACTGGGACTTGGGGGTTCTTTCCGTTACAACAGCGATATCCTGCAGTTCAGTGAAAGAGAAATGGAGAGAAGGATCAGAAGACTGAAACTGAAAATCATGAAAGCAGGCGGTGTTGACATTGTAGTTACCCACGCTCCGATCAAAGGATACGGCAATCTGCAGGATATACCGCATTGGGGCTTTGCCTGTTTCAATAAACTTCTGGAAGATCTGAAACCGCGATTCTGGTTCTACGGACATGTGCACATGAATTATCAGCCGTTTATGAAAAAGATACACGCCCATGGAAAGACGATGATCGTTAATGTAAGCGGCAAATATCTGGCCAGATACTAAAAAGACTCTGTAAGAGCCTTTTATTTTCCTTTATACTCAAAGCACAGCATCGTCAGATCGTCAAACTGTTCCGCTTCTTTAACGAATTTACCGACCGCCTCTGCTACATTTCCGATAATCTGATCAGGACTTGCATCTTGATCAATATTCAGTGCATCGATCAGCCTGTCCGTGCCAAACATCTTATTTTCGATATCGCTGGCTTCCGGAATGCCGTCGGTATACAGGAACAGTTTGGATCCGGCATGCAGGTCGAGCCGGTATTCATGATACTTGATTCCTTCCATACCTCCTACAACAAAGTCATGTTTATCTTTCATCAGTTCAAATTGTCCTTCCGGACTCTTGACGATCGGATATTCATGCCCTGCATTGGCTGCAGTCAGTATACCCGTTGATATTTCCAGAATACCGATCCATACTGTAACGAACATCTGAGCCTGGTTGTTGGAGCAGATCGTTTCGTTAGTTTTGTTCAGAATTTCCGCAGGAGAGATGCCGGTTTTCGCATAAGTCTGCAGGATAATTTTTGAGACCATCATGAACAGCGCTCCCGGAATGCCCTTGCCCGAGACATCAGCCATGACCATACATAGATGATCTTCATCGATCATGAAGAAATCGTAAAAGTCGCCGCCGACTCCTTTTGCCGGGTCCATCAAGGCATAGATTTCAAATTCTTTTCGATCCGGAAAAGGCGGGAAAATGTGCGGAAGCATGCTTTGCTGAATGTTCGCGGCCATGGTCAGTTCATTGAGAATACGCTTCTTTTCCTCTTCTTCACGGTGATGTTTCTCCTGCAGCTGCAGTCTCTCGTTCACATATGTCCTTACCGTTTCAAAAATCAGCACGCTGACAGCAATGAAAGCTACGACATAAAACCAAGGCTGTTCATAGAAGGCCTTTTCTTTGACAATCTGTACGGATACCGTTTTGCTGACCTGTCCCATAGAATCCATCAGATCCATGACAAAATCGTAAGTCCCGCCTGGAAGATTGGTGTAATACGCCGGGAAGACGTCACAGCTGCGGCCGACATTGTCAAACTTGTCGATTCCTTCCAGTCTGTAGGATACTGTAGGTTCCACCAGTGAATAAGTAAAAACATGTCCATGAATCGTCAGTTTGGTAAAATCATGCGGCAGCAGGAATTTCCCTGTCTCATCCGGATAGACGATCTGTCCGTCGATCTCGACATAAGGAACGGCTGCTTTCAGATTGCTGACATTTTCAATTGGTTCTTCCATATTGACCTTGGCTATGCCGGTCGTACCTGCTATGTATAGATCCCCTTCTTCCGTAAGTTCACTATAGGAATTGGCTGTCGCAATACAAGGAAGACCGTTGGATATGCTGTAATGGAATGCATCGATCTTTTCGTTTTTCAGCAGATCTTCGATTTTTGCGATATAAATGCCGTTGCTGCATAATACCCATAATTCTTCTTTGCCGTTTTGATAGACATCAAAGTTGTTTGGGTATGGGAAATTACTTATGGAAGTCACTTCATAATCTTCGTTCATATATGCCAGCGAATCACCTGTCACGATCCAATAGATATGGTGATCCTCGTCGTACTTGATCCGCATGACAGCTCCGGAAGTCAGACCGTCTTTGTAGTTGATATTACGTGTCCCGTTTTCTGAAACGATAAAAATGCCGCCTCCATCACTGCCGATAATGATCTCTCCATTCTTTCCTTCTGCCAGAGAGAGAATCTCCGTGTTGGTGATGTTATCGGATTCATCATAGGATGCAACGATTCTGTCACCTTCGATGACACTGACACCTCCGGTATTTGCTACGAGGATCGATCCGTCTTTGCGTTCATAGACGGTCCGGATAGCATCTGAGAAAAGACCATCCGCAGCACTGAAAGCCGTGATTTCACCATCGTCATAACGAAGAAGTCCGTAACGGTTCCAGGTGCAGAACCACATTCTTCCTTTGGAATCAGATATGATGGAACGGATACGTACGCCGTCAAGCATCTGCAACAAATCAGTAAAGCCCAGATCATTTCCGTCCGCTCCAACTGCCTTTTTTAGCGGCCACTCCGATACCAAACCGTCTTCATCAAATATAAGCAAGCCGTTATCAGTTGCGGCAAACAGTTTATTATCATATATCTTAGTAGAGTTTACGACCCGTTCCGTAATACCATATCGTTCAAACAGGTCAATAAAACGATTCGGAACGATCTTCATAACACCCTGTCTTGTCGAAGTGAACCACAGGTTTCCTTCATAATCGGTCATCACATGGCCGATAGAATTATTCATCGGGATGTTTTCCAGCTTGTGGAATCCTGTCTCATTCAGAACGCCAATGCCGTTTCGGGCACAGATCCAGATATCACCATCGATGTTTTCGAATGACTGTATCTGAGATAAAGGCGATATATCGATCAGTTCAGAACTGCTGTTAAGATTATCAAGGCTGTCGTGATACAAAACAGAATCAACCGTTTCCAGATAAAGAAGACCGGCATTTTCAGGATCAGGGAAGATGCAGTTGATGCCCCTGATTGACGTATCCTGGTAAGAATAGTAGTGATGTACAACGCAATCACGGATGGTGAAGACATCTCCGGAATTTGTCAGGCCATAGATCGTCCCGTCTATTCCTCTTCTAAGATCATGCAGGAAAGCATTTTTTATTTTCGTATGGCTCAGATAATACGGGTTAAGATCCTCATCAAATACAAGCAGTCCCTGTGTCGTAGCAACCAGTATTCTTCCCTGGGGATCTTCTACAATTGAACGGATCGAAGGAGATTTCAGACCTTCGTTGTATCCCCATTTACGGTACTCGTCATGGTTCATCAAGGCGACGCCATTGTTGTTGGTGCCGATCCAGAGCCGGTCTTTGCTGTCGACATACAGGCACTTAACTCCGGTAATGCCGGCAGTAGAATCCATACGTTCAAATGTACTCCCATCATAACGGATCAGACCGCTGTAACTTCCGATCCAGATAAAACCGTTGGATGTTTCTACGATGTCGTTGGCTTCCGATGTCGGCAGACCATTGGTATTGTTGTAGAGTACAGCCGAATAATCTTCATCCTGCCCTACCGGATCTACCGCAACATGTCCGTTGTGTTTTCCCGAATCGAACCGGGTCTCGTCCTCTTCTTCACCTGAAACAAAATAAGCTGTCTTGCATGCAAATACAGAGAGTATAAAAAAACACAATATAATAGCAATAATATTTCTTTTAACTGTTTCTTTTTTCTTATTAATTTCAGTCATTGCAGTTTTTATATTTCTATTATATCGTTTCATAGAGACATGTAACAGAAAAACAAACAACTTCTTTCTATAAGCAGAGTGCATATAAAAAGCTTCCTTCCGGAAGCTTTTCAATTATACTAATTCGATCGTTGCCATCGGAGCGGCATCACCGCGCCTAATACCGGTCTTAACGACTCTGGTATAGCCACCGTTTCTGTCTTTGTATCTTGGGGCAACTTCTTCAAACAGCACATTTAAGGCTGTCTTCCCGTCTTTCGTCGTCACATTTCTCAGATAAGCGGCAGCGCTTCTTCTGGCTGCCAGATCATCTTTCTTTGCAACGGTTATCAGATGGTCAACAACGCTTCTTAATTCCTTGGCTTTCATCTCAGTCGTTTCGATCTTGCCTTTCAGGATCAGATCCGTTGCCAGGTTTCTGAATAACGCTACTCTGTGATCGGCTGTACGGCCTAATCTGCGATTCCACATATTTCCATTTCCCCCTTAGTCATTGTGTTTGAATGATAAGTTAAGAGCTTGCAGTTTTTCCTTAACTTCCTTAAGCGACTTCTTACCCAGATTTCTAACTCTGCTCATTTCTTCTTCTGTCTTCTGTGTCAGTTCTTCAACAGTTGAAATACCGGCTCTCTTCAGACAGTTATAAGATCTTACCGTCAGATCCAGATCGTCGATCGACATATTGACTTTCTTGGCGTTTCCTTCGTTGACATAGTCCTTCATGACGGAATCCATTTCACTGATCTCCGTATCGACTTTAGTCAGCAGATCCAGATGCGAGATCAGGATCTTTGCCGCCAAGGCAAGTGATTCTTTCGGATTGATAGAACCGTCTGTCCATACTTCCATTGTCAGTTCATCATACTTGGCTGACTGCCCGACACGAGTCGGTTCAACCGTATAATTGGCTTTCACAACAGGCGTATAGATCGAATCGGTATAGATCGTACCAATGCCCTGGGATGAACCCTGGTAAAGAAGCTTGTTTTCATCTGCCGAGACATAACCTCTACCTTTTCTGGCCAGAAGTTCCATTTCCAGTTCGCCGCCCTGATCCAGATGAGCGATTTCCAGTTCCGGATTGAGGATCTCAACGCCGGCAGGAAGAATGATGTCTTCTGCCTTGACTGTACATGGGCCTTTGGCCGAAATCCTTAAAGTATATACATCATCATCTGTAATGTCCAGAATCAGACTCTTAATATTTAATACGATTAATGTTACATCTTCTCTGACGCCCTTGATCGATGAGAATTCATGGAATACACCATCGATTTTAACGGAATACACTGCGCCGCCAGGTAAGGATGAAAGCATCGTTCTTCTTAAGGCATTTCCTAAAGTTGTGCCGAAACCTCTTTCTAATGGAGAAATAACAAATCTGCCGTAGTTTTCTGATTCAACATACTCACTTACTTTAAATTTAGGACGTTCAAATTTGTTCATATATCTCCTCCTTATCCTCTAGGTTTCTTAGGCGGACGACAGCCGTTATGAGGAACAGGTGTTACATCATTGATGGCTGTGATTTCAAGACCGGCTGTAGACAGCGACCGGATCGCCGCTTCTCTACCAGGTCCAGGTCCTTTAACGTTGACTTCAACCTTTTTCATGCCGTGGTCCATTGCCGTCTTTCCTGCAGCTTCAGCTACCAGCTGAGCGGCATACGGAGTAGACTTACGTGAACCTTTATAGCCTAATGCACCGGCACTTGACCAGGCAATAACATTGCCTGCTTCATCCGTGATCGTAACGATTGTATTATTGAATGTTGAGTGGACATGTGCAACGCCACTGGCAATATTCTTCTTGACACGTCTTTTACGTGTGGTTGTTTTTGCTTTCTGTGCCATTGTTTATCTCCTTACTTCTTCTTGTTAGCTACTGTTCTTCTAGGTCCCTTGCGGGTTCTAGCATTCGTCTTGGTTCTCTGACCTCTTACAGGGAGACCTTTTCTATGTCTGATACCGCGGTAGCAGGCAATTTCCATGAGACGTTTGATGTTGAGCTGAGTTTCTCTTCTCAGATCGCCTTCAAGCTTGTATTCATCTAAAGACTTACGGATGGCATTCATCTGCTCATCGCTCAGATCTTTTACACGGATATCTTCGCTGATCTTGTTTTCAGCTAATACTTTCTTTGCAGTTGTCAGACCGACACCATAAATGTAAGTCAACGCAATGACAACACGCTTATTATTTGGAATATCAACTCCAGCTATACGAGCCATTTATTTCTTTCCTCCCCTTTATCCTTGTCTCTGTTTGTGTTTAGGGTTTTCACAAATAACCATAACGCGACCTTTGCGTTTAATCACACGACATTTATCGCACATTGGTTTTACAGATGGTCTTACTTTCATGTTTTCCCTCCTAGACTATTTATGTCTAAACGTTATACGCCCACGTGTTAAGTCATAAGGTGAAATCTCTACTGTCACTCGATCACCTGGTAAAATGCGGATGTAATGCATACGGATTTTACCAGAAACGTGAGCCAGGATTTCGTGACCGTTTTCAAGTTTCACTTTGAATTGTGCATTCGGTAAGGTATCTGTGACCTGACCTTCGATTTCAATTACGTCCTGTTTTGCCAAATAGTTCAATCCTCCTTTGTCAGTATTCGATATCCATCGTCCGTGATTGCCACGGTGTGTTCATAATGCGCTGCCCAGGAATGATCATAACTTTTCACACCCCAGCCATCCGGCAGCGTGTAGCACTTCGGTGAACCCATGAATACCATCGGTTCAACGGCAATGCACATTCCCTTTTTCAACAGAGCCATCGTACCCGGTTTTCCGACATTCGGAACATAAGGATCTTCATGAACGCTTCTTCCGATCCCGTGTCCGGTATAGTCTGCCGGAAGTCCGAAGCCGAACGACTCGACATAAGTCTGAATGGCATTCGACACATCACCTACATGATTTCCCGGTTTCACCTGTTCCAGTCCGATATATAAAGCTTTTTCCGTTACTTCCAGAAGCTTTAAGACTTTCGGATCAGTAACATTTCCCACCGTATAGGTCCATCCTGAATCACCGTGATAGCCTTTGTAACAGGCTCCTACATCAACGGTTATGATATCGCCGTCTTTCAGGATCGTATGATCAGGGATCCCGTGCACCAGCATGTCGTTGACCGACGTGCATACGGCACATGGGAAACCCTGATAGTTTTTAAATGACGGGGTAGCACCGTTCTCGCGGATCACTTCTTCAGCGATCCGGTTGATCTCTAAGGTTGAAATACCTGGTCGGATAATCTCTGCCATCTTCTTATGAACTTTCGCGACAATGCTTCCGGCAATGTCCATCAGTTCAATTTCCCGCGGAGACTTGATTGAAATCATCAGTACAACCCTTCCAAGATGTTTTTTGTATCCTCATACACTTCGTCCTTCGATTTCGAAGCATCGACAGTTCTGACGATACCCATCTTTTCATAATACTCAATGACAGGCTGAGTATTCTTGTGATATTCCTCCAGTCTGACTTTCAGACTATCCGGATTATCATCTTTTCTTTGCATAAGACTGCCGCCGCACTTATCACAGATGCCCTCAACTTTAGAAGGCTTGTAATAAATGTTGTAGATCTCACCGCAGTCAGGACACAATCTTCTGCCTGTGATCCTTTTCATCAGATCTTCATCATCGATTTCCATATTGATCACACAGTCCACCTTTTTCCCAAGCTGTTTCAGGATCTCGTCGAGATCGACTGCCTGATTCTTTGTCCGCGGATAACCGTCGAACAGGAATCCGGCATCTACATCGTCCCTGGAAAGCCTCTCCACGATAATGTCGTGAATTACTTCATCCGGAACGAGTTCCCCTCTGTTCATATATCCTTGAGCCTGAAGGCCGACAGGTGTACCGTTCTTTACCGCTTCTCTAAGCATATCGCCTGTTGAAACATGAACCAGTTCATAGTCATTAATGATTCGATCCGATACCGTACCTTTACCGGCACCGGGAGCACCGATTATCAGAAGATTCATTCCTACCTCCTATTTTCCGACAAAACTCTTATACTGTTTTGAAGTCAGTTGAGACTTTAACTGCTTGATCGTATCCATCGCTACACCGACGACGATGATAATACCTGTACCGCCGACAGCTGCACGCTGTGACAGACCGGTAAGATTTGATACGACGTACGGTAATACTGCGATGAAAGTCAGCAGCAGAGCACCCAAGACCGTGATCCTGTTCAGAACTTTCGAAACATAGTTCTTGGTTTCTGTTCCAGGTCTTACTCCCGGAATATACTGTCCGTTCTTGCCCAGGTCATCCGCCATCTTCTGCGGATCAATCGTCAGATTGGTGTAGAAGAAGGTAAACAGAATGATCAGGAAGGCATAGAAGCACAGGAACCATGGGCTGGTAAAGTCACAGATCTTCTGCAGCCAGTTGTAGGCATCTTGGTTGACCCAGGAAGCAATGATCTGAGGTCCCTGGATCAGCGATGACGCGAAGATAACAGGAACGACAGAAGCCGAGTTGATCTTTAACGGCAGATGGTTCAGATCGCCTTTGGTCTTGTTTAAGGCTCTTGAAGAAGACTGCTGGATCGGGATCCTTCTTTCCGACATCTGCATCAGTACAACCAGTACGATAATCGCCACATACATGACACAGTAGGCAATGAAGCCACCCATGCCAAGCTTAGAAGTAGCGTTTTCACCCAGGAAAGTCTCATAGACCGTCCGGAAGGTCGTAGGCATGTCTGCAACGATACCGGCGAAGATGATCATTGAAGTACCGTTTCCGATACCCTTGGATGTGATCTGATCAGCAAGCCACAGCAGGAACATCGTACCGGCAGTAAAGATAACGGAAATATACAGATAAGATGTAAATCCCGGATTATCAATAAAGTTGTAGCCAGCATATGCTCTGTCGAGATACTGGACGATGAAGTAGCCCTGTACGAGAGCCATGACAACACCCAGATATCTGGTAATACGGTCCATCTGCTGACGGCCTTTCTTGCCGGATTTTGCCATCTCCGCCAGGGCAGGAATGATATCCATAGCCAGCAGTTCAATAATGATGCTGGCAGTGATATAAGGGCCTACACCCAGAGAGAAGATCGACATCTGTTCGATGGAACCGCCGCCCAGAACGCTCATCATGTTCAGCAGAGAGTTGGCACTTAATTTAATAATCGAAGTGTTGACACCCGGAGCCGGAATGGATGAACCCAGACGGAAGATAAACAGAATAAACAGTGTAAACAGCAGTTTCTTTCTAATATCCTTGTTTTTGAGAAAATCTATAAATGTTTTAAACATTAGATCACCTCAACTTTGCCGCCTGCCTTTTCAATAGCAGCCTGAGCACTCTTGGAAATCTTATGGCAGGAAACATTGAGTTTCTTTTCCAGTTTTCCGTTGCCCAGCACTTTGATACCGTCAAGCTGCTTTCTGACGATACCTGCCTGCTTCAACAGTTCAGGAGTGACAGCAGTTCCTTCTTCAAAGCGGTTTAGATCGCTCAAATTCACTACTGCATATTCCACGCGGTTGAAGTTGGTGAAGCCTCTCTTCGGCATGGACTTGAAGAACGGAGTCTGGCCGCCTTCAAAACCGATTGCAACACCGCCACCGGATCTGGCATTCTGACCCTTGTGGCCTTTTCCGGCAGTTTTGCCCTGGCCTGAGCCTTGGCCTCTGCCTAATCTTTTTGTCGTGTGTCTTGCACCTTCGTTGTATTTCATTTCATGTAAGTTCATAAGACACCTCCTATCGTACTTCTTCAACCTTCATGCCACGCAGTTTGGCAACGGAATTAACTGTCTTTAATTCATTTAATGCCTTCATTGTTGCATGTACCTGGTTGATAGGTGTACGTGAACCGACACACTTGGTAATAACATCGGTTGCACCTGCAAGTTCGAGAATGGCACGAACGACGCCGCCGGCAACGATACCTGTACCCTGGGCAGCCGGTCTTAATACGACTTCACCTGCTCCGTATCTGCCTGTCGTTGCATGCGGAATGGTTCTGTAACCATCTACCAGTGGAATTCTTTTAACGTTTTTCTTTGCTGCTTCAGATGCTTTTCTGATTGCATCAGGGACTTCATTTGCCTTGCCTAAAGCATAACCTACTCTGCCTTTCTTATCACCGACTACCACGATCGCAGCGAATCTCATTCTGCGGCCGCCCTTAACGGTCTTGGAAATACGGTTGATCTGAACGACACGTTCTTCGAATTCTTTAACTTCTCGGTTAAATCTTCTGTTGTTGTTAGGTCTTCTGTTTTCTCTCTTGTTATCTTTGTTTGTATTTTCCATAGTATAACTCCTAGAATTTCAGGCCAGCTTCTCTAGCTGCTTCAGCAAGCGCCTTCACACGGCCGTGATAGATATATCCGCCGCGGTCAAAGCATACGTTTTCAATTCCCTTTTCTAAAGCTCTCTCAGCAAGTTTCGTTCCAACTGTCTTGGCGGCTTCCACATTACCGCCGTTTTCCAGTTTCAGTTCAACAGATGAACAGGAAACCAGAGTGTTACCTTTTTCATCATCGATGATCTGCGCATGAATATGGGCATTTGAACGGTATACGTTCAGACGTGGGCATTCAGCAGTACCGATAACTTTATTTCTAATACGTTCATGACGTCTCTGACGTGCCTTGTTTTTATCCTGTTTAGAATACATATCTTTACTCCTTTCCCACTATTAAGCCGCAGCCGTCTTGCCTTCCTTATGGGCAACCTTTTCACCCTTGTACCTGATACCCTTGCCTTTGTAAGGTTCAGGCTTACGGAAGCCTCTGATCTGAGCGGCAGCTTCGCCTACTCTCTGCTTATCGATGCCGGATACGATGATCGTCGTTGGATTCGGCGTTTCAATCGTAAGTCCGTCTTCTACATCAAAATTGATCTCGTGTGAATAACCCAGGTTCAGGTTCAGCACATTGCCTTTCATTTCTGCCCTGTAACCGATACCGACGATTTCAAGTGTCTTCTTGAAACCTTCCGTCGTACCGACGATCATATTATGAAGCAGTGCTCTTGTCGTACCATGAAGCTGTTTCGTAGTTTTCGCTTCATTCGCTCTCTTGCAGTTTACTTCAGCACCTTCGACCTTGATGTCGATCAGCGGGCTGAACTGACGTGATAAAGTTCCTTTAGGACCTTTTACCGTCACCTCATTGCTGTCAGATACGTTGACTTCGCATCCGGCAGGAATGGTAATCGTTTTATTCCCGATACGTGACATATGTTTCTCCTTATTCTAATTACCACACGTAGGCAACGACTTCACCGCCCAGATGCGCTTTTCTCGCGTCGCGGTCCGTCATCAGGCCTTTAGATGTAGATATGATTGCGATGCCTAAACCGTTCAGTACTCTAGGAATATTGTCGCCCTTGGCATATACTCTTAAACCCGGTTTAGAGATCCTCTTCAGACCGGAGATAACTCTCTGCTTGTCCGGTCCGTATTTCAGTTCGATCGTAATGATCTTGTCTTTTGCACTGTCGCCTTCGACACTGTAGTTGTCGATGTAGCCTTCCTGTTTCAGGATACGGGCAATTTCGATTTTCATCTTGCTTGATGGAATTACTACGGTATCATGTTCGGCACTTAAACCGTTTCTGATTCTCGTAAGCATATCAGCAATCGGATCTGTCATACTCATTTCTCATTACCCTCCTTTACCAGCTGGCCTTCTTGACGCCAGGGATCTGGCCTTTGTAAGCCAGTTCTCTGAAGCAGATACGGCACAGTTTATATTTTCTTAATACAGAATGCGGCCTTCCGCATCTTTCACATCTTGTGTAAGCTCTGGAAGAGAACTTAGCAGGACGATGTGCTTTTACTTTCATTGATGTCTTTGCCATGTGTTCTCCCTTCCTACTTCGCAAACGGCATGCCAAGTTCTGTTAAGAGTTCCTTGGCTTCTTCATTTGTCTTGGCTGTGGTAACGATAACGATATCCATACCACGTACCTTGCTTACCTTATCGTATTCGATTTCCGGGAAGATGATCTGTTCCCTGATACCTAAAGTGTAGTTTCCTCTTCCGTCGAAAGCAGTATTGCTTACGCCTCTGAAGTCTCTGACTCTTGGCAAAGAGATATTGATCAGCTTGTCCAGGAATTCATACATTCTTTCGCCTCTGAGCGTTACTTTACAACCAATCGGTGTATTTTCTCTCAGTTTGAAGTTGGCGATGGATTTTTTGGCCTTGGTGATGACCGGCTTCTGGCCGGAGATCATCGTCAGATCAGCTACTGCATCTTCAAGCTGTTTTGGCTCGGATACAGCTTCACCGACACCCATATTGATAACGATCTTCGCTACTTTTGGGCATTCCATTGTGGAAGAATACGCATGTTTCTTGATCAGTGCGGGTTTGATTTCCTTTACATATCTTTCCTGTAAACGATTCATTATTTCTTAGCCCCCTTTGCATTCTTCTTCTTAGCTGACTTCTTGTCTTTCTTGGTATCGACAAGCTTTACATTGGAAACGCTGATCGGTAATTCCTTGTCAATGATTCCGCCGTCAGGGTTGGCGTTGGAAGGCTTGCTGTGTTTCTTAACGACATTGACACCTTCAACGATAACTCTGTTGGATCTAGGAAGTGCAGCTACTACTTCAGCAACAACACCCTTGTCATCTCCAGCGATAACTTTTACTTTGTCACCTTTTTTGATTTTCATAGTTGTCCTCCTATAATACTTCTGATGCCAAGGAAACGATCTTCATGTATTCCTTGTCACGCAGTTCTCTGGCAACAGGGCCAAAGATACGTGTTCCCAGCGGAGTCTTGTCATCCTTAATAATGACAGCAGCATTATCATCAAACTTGATGAAGGAACCGTTTTCTCTTCTCAGACCGTATTTTGTCCGAACGATAACAGCCTTTACGACCTGACCCTTTTTTGCCGTACCACCAGGCGTAGCGTCCTTAACGGTACAGACGACTACATCGCCGATGTTCGCATATTTTCTTCTTGAACCACCTAAGCAGCGGATAACCAGCAGTTCTTTTGCACCGGTATTATCAGCAACTTTTAATCTAGCTTCAGTACTTATCATATCGGTCCTCCTACAGAATAACTGCCTTCTCAACTACCTTTACCAGGCGGAAGTGAACTTCCTTGCTCAGGTTTCTGGTTTCCATGATTTCAACCGTGTCACCGACATGGGCTTCATTGTTTTCATCACGTACTTTAAACTTTCTGGTAAACTTTGTTCCTTTACCATATAAAGGATGGTTCTTCTTTTCATTGATGGCAACAACGATCGTCTTTTCCATCTTATCCGAAGTAACGACACCCGTTAACGTTCTACGTGTTGTTCTTTCCATTTGTTAACCCTCCTTTACTTCACTTTCTCTTTCATGTAATACAGTCAATACTCTGGCAATTGACTTCTTTAATTCTCTGATACGCATTGGATTCTCGATGGAACCTGTAGCTCTGGCAAATCTAAGGTCGAATAGTTCGACTTTCATCTCTTCCAGACTTTTCTTAAGTTCATCAGAAGATTTTTCTCTAACTTCTTTAATGTTCATAACTATTCACCTTTCTTAATAAATTTCGCTTTGACAGGCAGCTTGTTCTGGCCGAGTCTTAACGCTTCTCTGGCAACCGCTTCATCAACGCCGCCGATCTCGAACATGACTCTGCCTTTCTGAACGACTGCTACCCAGCCTTCAGGAGCGCCCTTACCGGATCCCATACGTACTTCCAGAGGTTTCTTTGTTTTCGCCATCTGCGGGAAGATCTTGATCCAGACCTGACCGCCACGGTTCATATATCTGGTCATGGCAACACGGGCTGCCTCGATCTGATTTGATGAGACATAGCCGCCTTCCATGGCAACCAGACCGTATTCGCCGAACACGACTTCTCTGCCGGCTTTTGACTTACCTTCGTAACTCAGACGATGAGGACGACGATATTTTGTTCTTTTAGGCATTAACATAATTATTCAGCATCCTCCTTTGTTTCTACTGGAGCAGCTTCTGCCTCCTTGGCTTCTACTGCAGCTTCAGCAGCAGCTTCCGGTCTGGCAGGTCTTGCACCGTCTCTTCTAGGTCTCCTGTCTCTGTTTGGACGATTTCCCATTGTCTTTGGCTTTTCCGGTTCTTTAACCATTTCGCCAGGGAGAACTTCGCCTCTGCAGATCCAGACTTTTACACCCAGTTTGCCATAGGTAGTCATTGCTTCTTCCCAGGCGTAGTCGATATCGGAACGTAATGTATGCAGTGATACAGAACCTTCGGAATATCCTTCACTTCTGGCGATATCGGCACCGCCCAGACGGCCGCCGATCGAAGTTTTGATACCTTTTGCTCCGGCTCTCATTGTCTGCTGGATGGCACGCTTCTGTGCCGTACGGAAAGACTGTCTTTCTTCCAGCATCTTGACGATCTTCAGTGCAACCAGTCTTGCATCAAGGTCAGGATTGGCAACTTCAACGATGTTGATGTTAATATCCTTACCATTTGTCAGTTTGACCAGTTTCTTCTTCAGTTCCTCGATCTTGGAACCGTCAGATCCGACAAACATACCCGGACGTGCTGTTCTGATGATCAGAACGACACGGTTTTTGCTTCTTTCGATCTCGACACGTGATACCAGACAATCAGCGCAGTCTTTTAAGATAAGTTCACGAATCTTGACGTCTTCTAATAATAAATCACCGTATTCTTTTTCGGCATACCATCTGGATTCCCAGTCACGGATAACACCGACTCTTAATCCAACCGGACTTACTTTCTGACCCATTATTCTCCTCCTTATCTTTCACTTACGACCACGGTAATGTGGCTGGTTCTCTTCATGATCGGTGAAGCGGAACCCTTCGCACGAGGCATATAACGTTTCAGCGTAATGCCTTCATTTGCGTAACATTCTTTCACATAAAGTTTTTCTTCGTCCATCTGGAAGTTGTGTGTCGCATTCGCGCAGGCGCTCTTGACGACCTTGTAGGAAATCCTGGCTGCCTTGTTAGGGAGCAGTTTCAGGATGCCCATGGCTTCCTTGACGTCCTTGCCTCTGATCAGATCCAGAACAAGCTTTGCCTTTCTGGTGGTAACTCTGACCGTTCTGGCGGTAGCCTTAACATCACGAGGTTCAGGTTTAACGGTTTCTTCAACTTTCTTTCTTGCCATAATCCCTCCTATGCCTTCTTGTCGGCGTTCGCGCCGTGGCCACCGAATTTTCTTGTCGCAACAAACTCACCGAGCTTGTGTCCAACCATGTCTTCTGTTACATATACCGGAACATGTTCCTTGCCGTTGTATACGGCGAATGTATGTTCGACGAATGCAGGGAAGATCGTAGATCTTCTTGACCAAGTCTTGATCACTTCTTTTTTGCCGGCGGCATTCAGAGCTTCAACCTTCTTCATCAGGTGTTCGTCTACGAATGGGCCCTTCTTTAAACTTCTACTCATCTTTCTTCCCCTTTCTACTTCGCATTCCTTCTTCTTACGATCAGGTCGTTAGAAGCTTTCTTATGCTTTCTTGTCTTAACACCCATGGCTTTCTTGCCCCAAGGTGTCATTGGTGACTTACGTCCGACAGGCGATCTGCCTTCACCACCACCATGAGGGTGATCGATCGGGTTCATAGCCGAGCCTCTGACTGTAGGTCTGATACCTTTCCAGCGGTTTCTTCCTGCCTTGCCCCAGTTGACCAGCGTATAGTCTTCATTGCCGACAACACCAATCGTAGCACGACAATTTGCCAGGATCTTTCTCATTTCGCCGGAAGCGAGTCTAACGGTAACGTACTTGTCTTCGACTGCCAGGATCTGGGCACTTGCGCCGGCTGCTCTAGCCAGCTGGCCGCCCTTGCCAGGCTTGAGTTCGATATTGTGTACGATGGTACCTTCCGGCATGTTTCTCATTTCGCAGCAGTTACCGACCTTGATATCGGTCTTAGGGCCGGAAACGACTTTCATGCCGACGTTGAGATCTTTCGGAGCGATGATGTATCTCTTTTCACCGTCCGCGTAGAACAGCAAAGCGATATTCGCATTTCTGTTCGGATCGTATTCGATCGCGTTTACGGTTGCAGGGATGTCGTCCTTGTTTCTCTTGAAATCGATGATACGGTACAGCTGCTTGTGGCCGCCGCCGTGATGTCTTGTTGTAATTCTTCCTGTATTGTTACGGCCACCGGTCTTCATCAGAGATACAGTCAGACTCTTTTCAGGGACTGTCTTGGTGATCTCTTCGAAGGTAAGAGTGGTCATTCCACGTCTACCAGGAGTCGTAGGCTTATACTTTTTAATAGCCATTCTGATTTTTCCTCCTTATGCAATTATCCGGAAATAGCATATTTCTTCCGATAGTTTCGATCGATTACTTGTCTGCCAGGATATCGATCTTGTAACCGTCTTTCAGCGTGATGTACGCTTTCTTAAGATGGTTCGCTTTACCAACGTATCTTCCCATACGTTTTGTTTTAGGCTTCTGATTGACGACATTCACATGGTCAACCTTGACGTTGAATATCTCTTCGATCGCCTGTTTGATCTGGATCTTGTTGGTGCCTTTCTTCACTTCGAATACGACAGTGTTGTCGGCTTCCTGGGATCTGATCGTTTTTTCTGTTACAAGAGGACGGACAATAATGTCTCTAGCGTTACTCATTACCTAATACCTCCCCCAATTTGACGGCTGCCGCCTTGGTTACGACCAGTTTATTGGCGTTCTGAAGATCATAGATGTTCAGGCCTTCCGCTGTAACCATGACGATGTTGTTCAGATTTCTTAAGCTCATGTAGGCATTGTCGAAGTCTTCATCGAAATCTACAACAAACAGCGCTTTTCTTTCGATGCCAAGCGCATTGAGCACTTTGACGAATTCCTTTGTCTTGATGGCATCCATCTTGATGTTGTCAACGCAAAGCAGATCGTTGCCCTTTGCCTTGAGTGTCAGACCGGAACGCAGCGCCAGTCTTCTGACTTTTCTGTTGAGCTTGAAGGTATGGCTTCTCGGTGTTGGACCGAAAGCGATGCCGCCGTGTCTGTACTGAACAGCACGCGTACTACCCTGTCTGGCTCTACCTGTACCCTTCTGTCTAAACGGCTTCTTGCCGCCGCCGGATACTTCCGCTCTAGTCTTCGTATCATGGGTGCCCTGTCTCCATGAGCTCTGCTGTCTCAGCAGTGCGTCGAAGATCGCCTGTTCGTTCACTTCGCAGTTGAAGACTGAATCGGCTACGTCTACGTTGCCGACTTTCTTACCAGTTAAATCCAATACATCTAACTTCATAATTATTCAGCCTCCTTGCCCAGTAAAACCTTAGGTTCTACGTGTTTTACTTTCTTCGTTGTCGTCTTGACCATGACCAGGCCCTTCTTAGGTCCAGGTACATTGCCCTTGACTAACATATAATTCTTTTCAGCATCTACTTTTATGACTTCAAGGTTCTGATTTGTCGTTTTCAAACTTCCGTCATGTCCCGGCATCGGTGTATTCTTTTCGATACGTCCGTTGTTTCTACCGGTTGTAGCCAATGATCCGACGTGTCTGTGTACAGGACCTGCACCGTGCGTTTCGTTGATCATGTGCGCATGATAACGTTTGATTGTTCCCGTATATCCTTTACCCTTTGAGATACCGGTAACGTCTACCATATCACCAGCGGAAAAGATATCTGCTTTTACTTCCTGTCCTACTTCATAGTTCATTTCATCACTTCTGATTTCTCTGATGAACTGCTTAGGACCCAGGCCAGCCTTCTTTGCATGGCCTAATTCAGGCTTGCTGGCACGAGCTTCTTTCTTATCCTCGTAACCGAGCTGTAATGCTTCATATCCGTCTGTCTCATTGCTCTTCTTCTGAAGAACGGCATTCGGCTGAACTTCAATTACGGTTACAGGAATCAGATCGCCTTCGGCGGTGAAGACTTGTGTCATTCCAAGTTTTCTTCCAAGTATTCCTTTCATGATGTCACCTTTCTTTACAATTTGATTTCAATATCTACACCACTAGGCAGTTCCAGACGGCTGAGGGCATCGATCGTCTTGGCACTTGGCCCAATGATTTCAATCAGACGCTTGTGCGTTCTGATTTCGAACTGTTCTCTGGAGTCCTTGTTGACATGTACGGATCTCAGTACAGTTACGATCTGCTTCTCTGTAGGAAGCGGAATAGGTCCGATGACCTTTTTCACACCACCGTCTTCCGCAGCCTTAACGATCTTTTCGGTTGCAGCATCCAGTGATCTGTGTTCGTAAGCCTTTAACTTGATTCTTACGTTGTTCTTTGCCATAGAATTTTCCTCCTATATTCCATTAATCCTTACGGATAACCCGCTCCATGTGAGTTCCCTGGTTATCACACAATTCCACAGGAATCCGTGTGCCAGCAATCTCCCATATCTTCGCGAGCGCTCGTATATTATATGATTTTATTCTTGTTTTTTCAACATCTTTTTATCAAAAAACAGCTATTTTACTGGCTTTTTTGAATATCAGATATTCAACGCTTTTCGGTGTTTCATAAATATATCAAAAAAGATAGAAAAACAGCCTGTTTTTATTTGTTTTATGGCTGTTTTTGATGGTTTTTTTAACTATATTTCCCGGAAATATTCATTTATTCTGTTTCCAGGTCCTCTACAGGTTCTATCAGATCGATCCTTTCATCCAGTGAAGCGCTCAGAACATAACTTAAGCCATTGCTGGCATCCAGCAGAATCTTCAGATTCTTGCTGTTAAGCGGTTCAAAGCAGAAAAGATAGATATTTTCGCCGAAATGTTCATCCTGCACCTTGCCGTGGCAGAAAGCTTCATACATCCGGATCTTGTTCTCTACGTTCTCGCTGGTAAAGCGGACAATGATCCTGTCATTGCGATAATCCCCTTCACTAAAAACAGGCTGCTCTTCTTCAGAAACAAAACGGATCGTTCTTTTTTCGATTCCCATCAGGTTTCTGTCGATCGCCCCTTCCCTGATCTTTTCTATTCTCTTGTTCATTTTGTCTGACAGTTTCATCTTCTCTCCATTCATCAGCAGCACTTTTTCTTTTGATACATAGTAGACATTGTCATCCGCCTCTAGAATCAGATACTCACTGTTCTCTTCGATTTCGTACAAAAGCTCCGGATCAGAAAGATAGACGGTTTCCTGCCCGTAAAGAATCAGAAAGATCAGTTCTTCCTCTCGGAATACCGGGAAGATCTGCAGTTCTTCAGAACCCCTGTTCAGATTGATCACCTTGACACCGTTGCCCATGGCATAGTTCCCCTGCAGATCAAAATGATCACTGATATATGCCTTCAGCTCTTCTTCCATCTTAAATCCGTAGTCTTTTACCAGTTCGTTTTTCATGCCGTCGGATGTACCGTTTTCACTACAGCCGCACAGCAGCAGAAACAGAACCAGAAAGATAATTTTCCGTTTAAAAAAGGTCATATTTATGACCTTATTATAGCAGTATTTGGGCAGAAATAACCTTTTTGGCTGTCCGTTATTTCCATCTTGCTTCCAGGACCAGGTTGCCGTGCGTTCCTTTGACGATCGAAGTGATCTTCTTGTTATTGAGATACCAGCCAAGGAAGGTATATCCGGATCTTTCCGGATTCAACAGCCGGATCGCCTCCGTCTTGGAATAAGAATAAGAAGAAGGATTAGGATTGAAACTGGAGAATGAACCCAGATCTCCTGTGTAGGTGATGGAATAGACAGCCGGAACATCTTCGAAGACAGGAGTCAACACAAGATTCTCGTGGATCTTTTCAGGCAGATAGGAATAACCGTCCTTTGTACCATTGCCGTTAAGCGGATAGATGAACTGCATCTCTCCATGCTTATCTACATAGGACCAGAACAGCAAGTCATAGCCCGGAAGAACAGGGTTGTTCAGTCTGTAGACATCGGCATCCTCGGAATAGGAATACTTCGTCGGATTCTTGGAACCGTTCTTTACCCCTTTCGGCAGACTGTACTTTATTGTATATTTTGTATCTGACCACAGTTCACTGGCAACGCCCGTCTTTTTGTTTACGGTTACGGCTACGGAAAGAACGATGTTGCCTCCGTCTTCCGATACAAGATTCTTTATCGATGCATTACCGGCAATGGTCTTGTTGACCGTCTTGCCCTTGGCGTCGACATAGCTGTAGCTGAACTTCTTGACGATTTGTCCCGGAACCTCGAAGATGTCGTTGTCAAGCTTGTAGGACTTGTCATAGACATATCCGTCCTTTGTAATATCCTCGTAATCCCATGATCTGAAGGTAATAGAATATTCGTTTGCCTCCCACTTTGCATAAAGAGTGGTATTCTTCAGTTCAAGATCATCAATCGAATCGACAGGAAGTGTCAGCGTCTTGTCCTTGTACCATCCGGTAAAGCTGTAACCTTTTCTTGAAGGAACAGGCAGTGTCAGTTCTTCCGTTTCGATGGAGAAGGTCTTGTCATAGACATCCGTCTTGGTAATGCTTCCCTTATTGACGTTATACGTAATCTTGTAGGCAACGGCTTTATAAGCGGGATACAGATCAAGATTGGTACCGATTCCCTTCTTCAGGTCATACTTTGTACCATCCATGTACCAGCCATCGAAGCTATAGCCGGTCTTTGCCGGGACGGAAGGTGCTTTAGCTTTTGCCCCTTGTGCAACAGCTTCTTTCTTGAGTAGCTGTCCTTCTTCATCAAAGAAAGAAACGATGAAGATTTTTTTGACGTTTTTAGGAATCCTTACATTACAGCCGTTGGCTCTGATGTTGATATATCCTTCCGGTGCAAGAACAACATCGTAGATATTGGAATCCATACCTGCGCCGGCAAGATGGCCAGGAGAAACATAAACATAATACTCATCTTTTATCGCCGACCTGTACGAATTATCAATATAGTAGGAATTTCCTCTACGGTCGTATATCATCAGATGGCCTTCATGGATCGCCCTGATCCAGTCTGTATTCTGCGAATAGATCATGATACCGTAGGTATCACTATAATAAAATCCGACATCACTTGGAAGGAAGGCCTGAATCGGGGAAACAACATGGAAGCTTATCGCATTGTCTTCGTGTTCCGGAGCATGAAGTACCAGATCACAGTCTCCTTCAGGAATCTTTTGGTCGATCAGCGACTGTTTCGGAATGATGATCCTTCCGTTTTCATGAAAATAATTAATCTCGTCTTTCGTATCATAATGACTGTTATTTATTTCAAAATCCATGGACGACTGCTGTCCATTCAAGGAGAAGTTCACCGTTCCTGAGATCCGTCCGTAGTCTTTCATCGAGAACACATCGTTTTCACCGTAATAGACGGCCGGCCTGGCCAGATCTTCCAGCCATTTATCGTTCTCAGATTCAATGATGATATCTCCATCCTCTGTCTGAGACATGGTAAATTCGGCAGAACCCGGGATGCAGGCAATCGTAATCCCTCCCGGAACCGTTACCGTAAACTTTTCATATCCATAGACGGAGAACGTCGCTTCTACTTCTTCGCCATTCAGAATGCCGTTGTCGATCAAAGCTTCAGCTGAAATCGTAACCGTTTCATCAAGATATACCATGTCCTGTGAACTGGTGTCATAATTGGCGGTTGTGATGCTTCGGTTGCCTATCGTGCCGGTTTTTCCGTCAGAAACAAAAGTGATCTTCCCTCCTGTTGCCGCATACCACTCGACATAGTTCATGACATCCGGAACGATCAATTGGGCAAGGTAATCCGGATCGTCACTTGCGATGACCAGCTGATTTCCTTCTTCCATAACGCTCACTGCCGGTGCAGGAATGCAGGCGGTCAGATTTATTTCTGAACTTGTGAAGTTCTTTCCGTTATAATCTATCTCAATGACTGCTCTGCCGCTTGGCACATTATGTGTCTTTAATGTATCCAGGGAGATGGAAATACAGCCGTCGCCCAAGGAATAAGCGGTAACATCATAGAAAAAGTCTCTCTTTCTTAGTTCGCCATCGTCTCCGTAGTAGATCGGAAATCTGGAAGAATCATCCAGTAAAACAATATCGATATGGGAGCTTCCATCCGCAAGACAGGAAACCATCGCCTGATCGTCCGTTTCAATGATCAGTTCCCCGCTGATCGCATCCTGCTGAACCAGCGTTTCAGGATTTAGCGTGCCGATCATTTCCGGAATGCCGTCCATAACCGATTTGTCCGTCAGCATGTATCTGATCTTGTTTCTTTCGAAAATCAGATTATACAGATAGCCGATCGACAGTTCTTCATCAGTCAGAGTATAGACGAGTTCCTGACTTTCGTCATTCGTATTCAGACGATAAATGCCATCTTTTGAATTGTAGTAGATATTCCGCTCGTTGTCGGCAACAGCTGAGAAATACCCGCTCGTATCGTACATGCTGGAAGCGGTCTCGATCGTCTTGTTGATTTGTTCGTTATCGAAATCAAAGAATACCAGATCACTGTGACGGTCGTTGCTGTTGTAGCTGTAATCATAATAGATTGCCTGACGTTCAAAATAGCAGACACCCTTGTCGATATACAGTTCTTTCCAGAAATAATGACTGTACTTTTCCGAACCCGGAATATTGTTATAAACATTTATGCCGCATGTGATCCAGTCTTTAGTGCCGTGGTCTTTCCCATACAGTTCATCTCTACTGCACAAAAAATAAGCGTAATCGAAGAATATGCCGCTGGAATTGTTCCAGGTCGGGTCGACATAATAATATTCCCCATCAATAACGAGTACATCCCAGGCATGATCCATATCTTTACTGGTAACAAGGTGACATTCCAGACCGGCTCTTTTGGTCAATAGAGCGTAAGCCAGAGCCTGGCCCTGACATACGGCGGACCCCTCAACAATGGCATTATAGGCATTGTAACGCTTGTAGGTAAAATCATAATCGCTGTTTTTACACAGCCAGTCGTTCAGATACATGGCTTTCTGCAGATCCGACCATTCCGGGTCAATTGTCGCTATGATTGCATCGACTGCAGCGTTGAAACGGGCTATATGCACCGACGTATAGTTTTCATCATAGGCAAAATATACCGTACCGACATAAGAACCGGAATAATCCCAGCCGAACGTCGAAATGACATAGAAAAGCTCCGGACTCTCGTTTATAACCTTAAATACCGATTTCTCTATCCCTGCAGCCGAAAACTGATAAGAGCTTACATTCAAAGAACTCTTCCGGTTTTTTAAGGCGTTGTATATTGCATTTTCGGCAGCCGTAAATGAAGTTGGTAATACAGAGCGTGGATCATCCGAATTGATGTCCATTGCTTCCGGCTCTTCTTCCGGGAAACCGCCTTCCTGAATGACGAATTCAGAAAGATCGACTGTCGTGATCTCCCCATTCTCTTCGACAGGTTCTTCCGTTTTCTGTCCGTCTTCCGGCTGAACAGGAAGCTCATTCTCTATGGTCTCATCCGTCTGTTCCTGACCGTTCTCGACAGGTTCATCCGTGGTATCGGTGTTTTCTTCATTTTGTGAAGTATCGGCTTCAATTGTTACGGTCTCATCTTCATCTTCAATATCCTTATCATCTGCATCGCCCGATATGGTTTCATTCTGTTCTTCGCCCGGAAGCGAAGGGTCAGATGTTTCCTCTTCGGCTCTGACTGAAACCGTAAAAACATTCACAAACAGAAGCACACTGAGCAGCAGCAGAAACAGTTTTTTCATCATAGTCTTTTTTCCTTCTAGTCGTATCGATATTTATGTAATGCTTTTTCTACCTATATTATATTTTAAAACGATATCAGAAGTCATATAAGAATAGGCACGATAAAAACCCGGAATACCGGGTTTTTATCTTAATGTCCGTCTTTTACGTCTGATCAGTAAACGGCATACAGGGTGATGACGGTTCCAGGAAGATAGTCGTCATAGAAGAGTTCATCGCCGAAATCAAGATAGATTCCTGAATCGTCCATCCATCTGATGGAGACATCCGTTCCCTTCTTGTACGTGCTCTTCGGCAGCTTGACGGATCCTTTGTATAGAATGATATCCTTCATGCTTCCTGATGTTGCACCATTTCCGTTGAAACGGATAACGACGCCCATGGATCTTTGCGTGATGCTAAACTTAACAGTTTTGCTTCCGCCGTAATTGCCCTTGCCCGCAATCGTCACGGTAGCCGTTCCTTTGGCCGTATTGTTTGCATAGGAAACGATCTCAAAATCATCATCCATGCTTAACACTTCCTTGTTCAGTACAACCTTGATCTCCGATTCATTGAGATAGACAGGTGATCCGCTATAGTACTGAACCGGGATAGTGACCGTTGCCTTGGACAGGTCTCCGGCAATGATCCTGAAGACTTCAGAAATGTTTCCGGAATAGTTGCCTTTTAATGTAACGCTTGCCTTGATACGGGTTCCAACCGGAATAATATCCGTTTTCAGGACCTGATCACCGGCGGTTCTAGGTTCCGTATCATTAACTACGGTATCTTCGTCATAAGTATAGACTATGTTCTTCTCATAATCCGTACCGGAAGCCAGTTTGGCGCCGTTGGAATCGGTAATGACGACCGTTGTGGACATGGCGGACGCCTTGCCGGTATAGACCTTGTCGGCGGCAGTCATCTTCAAACCTGCAGAAGTAGCTTTTCTGACAGTGAAATCTATGCTGAGGGAATCTTCATAGTTGCCCTTCCCTTTTATTGTCAGCGTTGCCGCGCCTAACTTAGCATTGTTTTTGTAGGACAGCGTATAGTCCGTATTCAGAACAAGTTTTCTGCCGTTGACTCTAATAACCGGCTGCGGTTTGACTCCACCCTTGGTATAAGCATAGCTTGAATTGAGAGTCACCTCAGAATCCGTGATCTTCAGCTTTGCGATCTTAAAGGTCTTGGAGAAGGATCCGGTATAGGCACCCTTTCCTGTGAAGGTAATGCTTGCAGTACCGGCATTGATATTGCTGCTGTAGGTAATATCATAATTTTCCGAACCGATGTAGGAATGTGTGCCATTATCAAGCAGATCCGGAACAGGTTCCCACTTTTCTCCTTTATACGGATAGGAATCTGCCAGTCCTTCGACCGTGACGGTCTTGGCATTGAACGGATTGCCGGTGATCTTGAAGGTCTTCTTCACCGTGCCGGTGAAACCGCTCTTGCCGGTAATGATCATCGTAGCTGTACCGATGTCGATATTGTTTTCGTAAGTGATAACATAATCGGTACCCGGTATCAACGCTGATCCACCGTATTCCAGAACAACATCCTGAAGCATAGGTGCACCGTTGTTGTACGGCTTTGATGCTTCAAAACCGGTCATCTTCGCTTTAGATATTGCCGTGCCGGTAATCTTGAAGGTCTTGACGATCTCTCCGGTATAATCTAAGAAATAGTTTCCGGTGATGATCATGCTGGCCGTACCCGTTTCCGTATTGTTCTGGTAATCGATAGTGACATATCCTTTGTTGATACCGTTGACAGCATCATAGATCACTTCTTTTCCGTTTTTGATGACCAGCTTATCCTGTACGATCGGCGATCCGGTATAAACCTGATCCTTGATACCGCTGATCGTTAGAGAATTCACCGGCATCATGTCAGTTATATAGTAATCGACATAGAAACCTTCGGAACGATAATTGTTCTTGCCGATGATCTCGATGTTGTATTCCCACGGAGCATCCGTTGAATCCGGTGTCCAGTACTTTACAGCATAATCCGTATTGGCTTTCAGTTTCTTGCCGTTGTATACGACCGAATTGACTTTTGGCTTCTGCACCTTTCCGTTATAGGCAAACATGTCTTTACTTAAGGTAACAGTTGTATTGTATTCGTTCAGTTCAACCGGTTCTATTGTGAAAGTCTTCTGCAGCGTTCCCTGATAATTGCCGCTGCCGGTAATAGTTATGGTTGCCGTACCGGCATTGGTGTTGTTGGCATACTTAACCGAATAATCCTTGCCTGCCTCCAGGAGCTTCTTATCGTCGTAGACCCGGAATTCCTGGGTGATGGCGCTGCCTGTATAGATCTTGTTGTCGACTACACCGGCGATCCATAAGCCTCCCGGTACATATTCCGGAAGGTCGGTATCGATGATGTCGCCGTTAATACTATCAACTCTGCTCCATACACCAGCCCATTGATCTGCATTTGCCGGATACCGGGCAGCCAGATCGTCATTTCTGAGATACTCGGTACCGTTGGTCCAATAGTTTGAAGGCAGCAGATTATCTGGCGCCCAGACCGTCCAGTTCTTTCCGAGTCTGATCGATTCCAGAGCATAACATCCGGCGAACATGCTGTGGGTGGTAGTAGCGCTTTCGGTGCTGAAACTGCTGATATCCAACGATACCAGACGGCTGCAGTCTCCGAACATTTCATACATATGGGTAACATTCGCTGTATTGAAATTGCTCAGATCCAGTTCGGTGATATTTCTGCAGCAATAGAACATGAAGTCGATATAGCGGGCCTGTGAAGTATCGAAATGGCTGACATCAATCGCTTCCAGGTTCGAACAGTAGGCGAAAAGATAATCCATGCGGCGTACTGCAGAAGTATCGAAATTCTCTGAACTGAAAGATTTCAATGCGTTGCAATTCATAAACCAGCTGTCCATTGTAACCGGTTTTATGATGTCGACGGCGTAGACGTTCTTGATCAGTGATCTGTATGCACTCCATTTCACATTACTGCCGTCATTGTCGCTGCCGGTTACATCGGCAAAGATCCAGCCGCTGAAGCTGCTGCCGTTTCTGTCGATTAGAGTGCCATATGACCCATTGACATATTCATTTGTGCTGTTTGTGAAGATCAGATCGCCTTCGCCTGTCAATACGGCATAGGAATCGATCTGTGCCCATATGCCTGCCCATTCTGAAGCATGGGAAGGATACTGCTGCTGCAGCTGCGTTTCTGAAAGAATGAGGCCGGATGCGTCATTAGCCCACATTCCCGCAGGCAGCAGTGATTCGCTTGACCATTTTGACCAGCCGGAGCCAAGCTTGACTGATGTCAAATCATAACAGCCGGTAAACAATCCGTATATCTCAACGGCGTTTGTCAAATCAAAACTGCTCAGATCAAGAGATCTCAGTTTTTCGTCAAAGCCAAATATCAGCGGCATGCTGACGACTGACGATGTATCAAAAGCATCAGAGAAAATGATCGTCTCCAGATTATAGTTATGTGAGAACATCCAGCCCATGTCCGTTACTTTGGAAGTGTCGAGATTGCTCACATCCAGGGAACGCATCTGTTCCAGACCCGAAAACATCGTATTCATATTGGTGACGTTCGAGGTGTCAAAACTGCCCACATTGAGCGAAGTCAGGGATGTGCAGTTCTGGAACATCCCGTTCATGTCGATAACTTTAGCGGTATTGAAATTGCTCAGATCAAGCGATACCAAAGCCTTGCATGAATGGAACATGTAGTTCATTGTCTTGGCATTCGAAGTATCGAAACTGCTGAGATCAAGGCTCGTCAACGATTCGCAGTGATAGAACATTCTGTCCATGTACTCGACGTTAGAAGTATCGAAATTGCTAAGATCAAGTTGTTTCACAGCTTTGCATTCTTCAAACATGTCTCGCATGATCGTCACCTTTGAGGTATCGAAATGAGAAACGTCGATGTGTTCCAATTCGTAACAGCGGCTGAACATGACCAGTGTACTTATGACATTCGAAGTATCGAAACTGCTGATATCAAGATTCTTAAGTTTGTAGCACATGTAGAACATGGCCTCCATGTTCCTGACCTTGCTTGTGTTGAAACTTCTTAGATCAAGGCTTTCGAGGTTCTCACAGCTTCTGAACATACCGGAGAAAGATTCGACATTGGAAGTGTCAAAATTAGACAGATCGACACTCGTCAGATTCCGGCATTCATAGAACATCTGGATCATTGATTCCGTATTGGAAGTATCAAAGTTCTGCGAATCGAAAGATTCCAGATTAGAACACTTATAGAACCAGTCGTACATGTTCTGCGGCTTAATCGTATCTACAGCGTATACTTTTCTGATACCGTTGCGGTAGCTGTACCAAGGCATTGATTCGTCGTTGTAAGGCGTCGATTCTACATTCGCAAAAACAGTTCCCGTATAGGTATCGCCTCTTCTGTCGACCAGTGTAGTTTCGCCTCCTGCATACGTGTTGAAGCTTCTTGTAAAGATCAGATTGCCGTCGCCATCCAGAACCGCATAAGCCTCATGTGTCCTATGCCATTCACCAGCCCATTGACTGCGGTTTTCAACATAATCGTCATATAGTTCGTCGGCTGTCTTTGTTCCGATCGTATCGTTGACCCAGTTGCCTGCCGGCAGCTTGGCATTGTGTTTCCATTGCGACCAGCCGGTTCCGAGAGTGATGCTGCTAAGCATGTTGCATCCATTGAACATGTACGTCATGCCAGAGGTGCTATCATCGCTGATCGAAGTCAGATCGAAATTACTCAGATCGAGCCGTTCCAGAGCTGAACAGTTGAAGAACAGGCCGTTCATGTCTTCTACGTTTGTCGTAACAAAATCGCTCAGATCAAGTTCCTTCAGACTACTGCACCCTGAAAACATTCCCCGCATGCTGGTGACGGAACTTGTATCAAATCCATCCAGATTCAGTTCTTTCAGGTTTGTACATCCACTGAACATTGAACTCATATCCGTTACAGATGAAGTATCGAAACCGCTAAGATCTAGCTTTTTGAGACTTGTGCACTGATAGAACATGGTGGAAAGATTAGTTACCGAGGAACCGACAAATCCGTTGCCGAACAGGATCTCTTCAAGATTGCTGCAGTTGCTGAACATGCTGCTCATCCTGGTAGCCGAAGAAGGATTAAGTCCTCTCAGATCCAGCGATTCCAGTTTGCTGCAGTTATAGAACATGAAGAACATGCTGTCGACCTGTGAAGCATCGATATTGGTGACAGAAAAACTTTCCAGATTCACCGCTCCGGAGAACCACCTGCTCATCGTAAGCGGTCTGATCACATCCAGGGCATAGACATTGACGATATCCGTATTGGCAGAGAGCCAGGCAGGATCAAAACCTGTGTATTCTTCAATGCCGGTATAGACATAACCGGTAAATATTTCATCATGTATCGTCAGGGTCTGATATCCGGCAGACAATGCCGTTTCACTTCTGAAGAAGACCAGATCGCCGTCATCCGTCAATATCGCATAGGCCAAAGATCCTTCAGGAATCGTTTCCTGCGCTTCGTATTCGCCTCTGGCGATCGTCAGTTCTGTATCGGCATAGATCGATTTTGTGTTGCCGTCATAAACGTAGCGAATATCCGGCATGCCCTCGCTACGGAAGACATACCCGTCTTCAACAGAACCAGTCGTATCGCTCTCGTCAATCCCTTTCAGGAAGAGCTTGTCAGGATATCCGGCGGAACCGTCATCGCAATTGGTAACGTCCACTAAATAGTTCCTGCCATCTTCCATGGTAACGATATTCCACATATGATTGCCTGCTCCGGTACCTCCATCCATCGTTCCGGTGACGGTATAGGCACAGACCGTATCATTGTTGAAATCGGTCAGATCGCAAAGATACTGGAAAGCCTTGGAATAACCTTCGCAGACGACATCGGTGCTGTCGTCTTCATCAAAGACGTAAATCAGCTGCCATGGATTGCCATAAGAAACACCGGCTTCCAGAGCATCAAAGTTATATTCGGTTAAAGCGCTGATCTCATTCTTATAGGCTTTCAGGATCTCGTAATCGCTGTTGTAGGAAGCGTAGGTATTGACGATATCCCGGGCATTGTCGATCGCGTTGTGGATCGTAGAACCGATATTCGTATCTACTTTGAGATCTTCTCCATTCTGATATTCTCTCGCCACATGAAAAGTAGCAATGAAAGGTGTTTCGATGATCAAATCATTTAAATCGGTCGTGTTAACCGAAAGAGAATCCGATTCCGGAGCGATACTGACGCCGGCCGTCTTGTCGAACCAGTAAAGTTCATACGGATAGTCGAAAAGAAGCGCTGAAAGGATAAGCCCCGTATCATAACTCAGCCATTCATTTATGGCTGCAGCTGCCTCTGGAGTCGGAGAATACATTCCATCAACCAGCTGCCATATTTCGCTCACACCCAGATCTTCCTTAGTGAAGACCAGATGTAAATCATCTACGGCATCAAGCGTATAGACAGTCGAAGCCAGTTCGCCGGCAGCTGTCAAAACGATCTTATCCTTGATCGCGTTATAAAGGTTAAGGTCGAGGTTTTCCAGCTTTTTGCCGTTCTCTTTCTTTTTCTGGATCTCATATCCAAAAAGATTTTCCACTTTTCCATATGATGACAGTGTCTCGTCATACAAAAGACTATTGATATAGGCGTTCAGCAGTTCTTCCTGTTCTCCGTCATCTGCAGAAGATGCGAACAGAATTGCCGTATCCGGCAAAGAGATACTGCATTCAACAGGAATCTTTGTTTCTTCTCCCCCATCTTCTGTTATTTCCAAAGAAACATCTTCATCGGCTTCTTCCTGTGGAATTTCAACAAAGTCTAAGACTTCTTCACTTTCCTCATGATCATCTTCCGCTAAAACGATGTTTCTGCTCGTAAGAAGATTACTGATTACCAGCAAGAGAATTAGTAAAATCCTATAGATTTTTTTCATGGATCCAATCTCCTTTCCATCTATTTCCGTTGAATTGTATAAATGTTATTTTCTAATTTTATTATACGATAATCGTCATTTGATTTGCATCCTTCATAAAAACAGTCTGTTTTAAAAAAAAAAAATACAGGGTATGAGACGAAAAAAAGGTCTTGGCCTTTCAGCCAAAACCTTTTTTTCTAATAGGGAATTCGAGACCTTATCTCCAGATCGCATTCAGGAATGATTTCTGAACGATCTTGAAAGAAACGGTCTTGGTTCCGCCGTAGTTGCCTACGCCTTTGATCGTAAGCTTGGCAGTACCCTTGTTGACATTGTTTTCGTAAGAAATAATCTGATAATCGGAAGCGTTCAGAATGTCTTTTCCTACTTTAACTGTAATATCGTCTTTTGATACTTCTACAGGCTTGCCGGTATAGAACTGTTTCAGAATCTTGACAGACGCCTTGGAGACATCTCCCTTGACGATTCTGTATTCCGCTTCGGCAGTTCCATAGTAGTTGCCTTTGCCTTCCGCTACGACACGAATGACTGTATCCGCTGCAGGGATGTCATTGGCGCCTACTTCTTCACCGGTAGAAACATAGTAGTATTTTACGTTCTTGTCGTAATCTACAGCCGTCAGTTTCTTGCCGTTGACATCGACGATCGTTACGGCAGACTTCCATCCGTTCTTCTTGGTGGTGTATGCCTTATCGGCGACTTTCAGAGTCGTTCCGGATAACGGTGCTGCCGAGATTTCAAATTTCGCCTCGGCCGTTCCGGAATAATTACCCTTATAAGTAATCAACGCCAATCCTTCTCCAGGCATTGTGTTGTTCTTGTAAGTAACCTTGAAGTCTTTTCCTTCGACCAGCTGGACACGGTTAAATCTGTCGACGGCTATGATTTCCGCTTTCGCTCCGCCCTTTTCATAATTGCAAGGTAGCGCAACGGCAAACAGCCAGTCGGATGTAACCGCAGTGATCTTGAAAGTCTTGTTGAAGGATCCGGTATAGTTGCCGATTCCCTTGAAAGTTACGGTAGCCGTTCCGACCTTATTGTTGTTCTTGTAAGTTACGGTATAATCTTCACCTTCCGTCAGGATCCTGCCGTTGAACGTCAGGACAGCTTCCGGTTCAAATTCGCCGCAGTACTCTACCGATGTCGGCAGACCCGATACCTGCGTCGTGGCAAGCGTCAGCTTGGCAGGAGCGATCTTGAAGGACTTGGTTACGTATCCGGCATAGTAATCGCCTATGCCTCTGATCGTTACATAGCCTTTTCCAGCATCGATATTGTCTCTGTATTCCAGAACATAATCAACGTTTTCCTTCAGTACTTTTGTACCGTCTTTAACGACAACATCGTGATATATAGGTTGCCCTGTATATGTCATATTTGCTTTAACACCGGTGATCGACAGCTTGCCGACGGACTTGATGTCATTTGAAATCACATATTCGGCTTCCAGGCTTCCTGTATAGTTGCCCTGGGCCGTAATGGTCATCTTATAAGTTCCGACATTCGTTGAATCCGGATTCTCATATGTGCAGGTGAAATCGGCATTGTTTCTCAGCTTGACGCCATCGCATTCCAGCAGGCTGACCGTCGGTTTCTGTTTCTTGCCGTTGTAGGCAAATGCGGCATATGTGAGGACGACTACTGTGTTTTCATCGTTGATCTCTTTCGGAGCGATCGTAAATGTCTTGACGATCCTATCCTTGTAGTTGCCTTTTCCAGTAACGGTAACGGTTGGAGCCTTGGCACTGTCGGCAGTTGCAGCCTTGACATTGTTCTTGTACTTAACCGTATAATCCTTGCCTTCCGTCAGCATCGTCTTGAAGTCGTAAACGCGGAATTCCTGCTTCTGAGCCTTGCCGTTGTAGACGAGGTCGGAAATCTGGGATACCCATACGCCTTCCGGAATGTCTTCTACGGATGCCGGACGGTCTTCCGGAAGAATATCGCCCCAGTCATAGAAGTCGGAATCCTGAATTTCGAAGTCGATCGGATCGTTCAGATCGGTCTCACTGTCTTTTTCTTTCTCCAGGACAGTGATATCAACCGCCTGATCGGCAAGTCTCTCGAACGTCACCTTTGCGACAACGTCGTCATATTCCACACCTTCCAGATCGATGAAACCGAAGACGACCTTGCCTTCCGTTCCATCGTTTACAGCGTAGTATCTGACTGCAGATTCAACATCCAGCAGTTCAAGAACATCAACGTCGTATTCGATTTCGATTAAACCATTGTGCGTAATGACTCTGCCTTCCAGATCGGTAACCGTTCCGTCCGCTTTCAGCAGAACCGTAACAACGTCGTGATCCTCGTTCGTCGGATCGACATCGACCTTGATGTCGTTCCTATTGAACAGATGCTCAGCCTTTGGTGTTTCGGAAACACTGTCAAGTTTTCCTACAGAAGGAACAGTGAATTCAGTCGGAAGTGAAACAGTTTCCAGTCTTACGGTCTCATCAATTACAGCATCGGCATGTCTGCCCGCAAAGCTTTCGGTGATGAACTGATCCTTTTGATCGCTGTTGAATAAACCAGCTACAGGCCATACACCATCAGCAAACGAACCTAAAGTGTAGATCGAACCTTCATTCCACAGATCCTTTACGAAGATTATGTCGACATCGTTCTCGCTGCCGGAGAATCTGCTCCAGTATAGATCTGTCCCATCATAATACAGGCTTTGGTAGAAAGGAGTATCTACGGCATTTCCTATACGGCCAAGCTCTTCCGGCTCTCCAAACCAGTAAACCGTTCCATCCATTGGTATGAAACCTACACTATACAAGTAGCCAAGATCGTCCAGTACAAACAGCCAGTCGGCAGATGTGCCGTACTGAGGATAATAGTACTGTTCATCAAGTGCAACACCTATAACATAGGAACCATGGATAGAATCTGCCAGATTGTAACCCATAGTATTATCGCCTGTCAGATCCGTAAACAGAATAAAGGTAGAGTATGCGTCATGGAAATTGCTTTCGCCGAAGCTTGGCGCCGGACACATATCCCAGATAGGTGCAGCAGGTTCAACAACATCTGTAAACTCATATGTCGTTTCATCCATAATCAGCAGAGAGGATGCATTATTCGTTTGATCATATGTTGAAACATATAGATTTCCATCTAAACCATATGCTGCGCCAGTCAATTCTTTTCTTAGACTACCGCTTAACTTGTCGTAGTCCGGTATATCAGCTGTATTGAAATGTGAGAACCACACTTCTCCTTCTTCATCCCAGATGAAACCATTCAGATCTCTTTCAATCAGAACGAGATCAACAATGCAGGAATCACTCTTGCTTGGATCAGCATGAGAAGTAGCGGTAATAACCGTAGTTCCTGCACCAACACCCGTTACAATACCGTTCTGGTTGACGACAGCGATCGATTCATCTTCTGAAGTCCAGATCAGAGTTGAGTCCTTGACACCCCAAGGAGTAACGGTAGCGTTCAGCTTGAAGGAATTACCGACAACATTCGCAACATGTTCTTCATCCAGTGTTACTTCAATCGGGTCGCTGAGTTCTTCCTTATTCAGGTTCATTCTGGCCGTCGTTAAGTTTCCGGCATAGTCCCAGGCTTCCGCATAAAGATGATCCGGCATAGAGCTGTCATAAGTCAGCAGATATTCCTGAACATCGAACGGACCGGTCTTGTCGTCTTCTCTTGCACCCTTGGCAAACCAGACATTGCCGTCTTCGTCATAAATAAACAGACCGGCAAGATACTCGTTATCATAGGCAGAGAGCGTAATCAGTACACCGTTTTCGTTGACGGTAATAATCTCATTCCCATCTTCATCAACACCGGTTTCTTCTTCCGGTTCAATTCTCTTCGCGAAAATGGACTCAAATACAGGAGCTGTATTATCGATTACCAGAGGCATTTCCCAGGTCGGCTTTAAGCCGTCCCAGAGAATATTGTATTCGGAATCATAGTAGTATTCCGGAGCAGCCAGGAATCTTAATGTAACATTGCTTCCTTCAGCTAATCCTTTAGGCTGATAGCCGTATGTAGAACTTGTTGTAGTATTCTGCCATACACCCTGGTTCTGGTTGTAGAATGCAGCGTACTTGCCTCCCAGTTCGACAATAGAATCTTCCAGTATATTACCATCCGCATCGGTCAGATCGAATCTGATACCGGCGGCATTTCTAATCAGCGTATACTGTGCACCGACAAGCGTATTGGCGGTATTGAACGCATTACGTTCCGGTCTGTATACAGGAATGTATGCTTCGCCCAGCTCATTATATGCTTCATACAGATCGCCTTCTATCGGGTTGCCGCCCAGGACGTAATTGTCGTTGAAAGCAGCATCGTAATAGACAAATGCCTGGTTGTAAAGAGCGTCTTCTCCTAAACCGCTTACCTGTACAGGATTGGACAGGTATGGATAACGGTATTCCAGACCGTATTCATATTCCAGAACAGAACCGATATCGACCATAGAAGGTTCATCCCAGCTGCCGTAGTAGCCAAGTACAGGGATGGAATGATCAATACCCTGATCACCTTCTTCGCTGTCTTTTTCTTTCACAAAGAGATAGCCTTCGACATAAGTTCCATTGTCATCATAATCATCCAGTTCATCGCCGAAATCGATGTCGACTCTGACTTTAACGGTAGCGTAGGCAGGAACTTCCGTAGCTGCTTCATTGGCCATTCTTAAAATCAGATATGCATCATATGTCGTGACTTCGCCGTCACCGTCCATATCAGCTCCCAGAGCCTTAAGATCATCCAGTCTCTCAGCATCAGCTGCGACGACTGCATCCAGAACGGCTTTCGCATCGTTGTCGTTGAATTCTTCCGGATGATTGTCAAAGTCATATTCCGCTCCAACTTCAAATCTGGCATCATTGACATACCAGGTCAAAGAAGGATTCAGACCGACAGTCCAGGTATCCAGATAAGTCGATACCAGAGAGAATTCATCTTCGTCGTAATAAACAGGTTCGCCTGTTGCTTCGTCCAGTCTATAATAGACAGGATATCCGTTTGAATCATGATCCAGATAGACCCGATTTCCATCTTCATCATATGGTTCGAAGATCTCGTTTCCATCGGCATCAAATGTATAGTATGCGAAAGCATCCTGCGTAAAGAAATCGCCATTCAGTTCGAAATAGTGGCTTTCATCTGTCAGGTTGTTCAGTGTGAATTCAACCGAGTATTTTCCTGTTCTTTCCGGGTCGTCGCCAAGTTCGGCCTTGACCTTTCCATCTTTCGCATAGGCGGAAATGTCTTTTCTCGCTTCACCGTTGACGGCCGTAGAATTCATCAGAATGACGATATCGGAATTGATCGCATTCTCAACATCCGCAAGACCGGAGCCCTGTTTCATGATACTGTAGTAAGATTCAGAAGCGCTTTCGATCAAAGGCTCAGATGTAGACATCATCAAAGACTGAATCAGTGCTCTTCTGGTAATGCCTAATCTTTCAGCCTGTTCATCCAGACCGTTATCCTTGACATACTGTGCCATGACGGCTGCAATACCGGCCATCTGAGGAGATGCCATGGATGTGCCGGACATGATTTCATACTGATCATGACCGCCGACTAAAGCTCCTGTCGTACCCTGATTTAAACCGTAAACAGAGTAGATGTTTCCGCCAGGAGTCGTGATTTCCGGCTTGATGCTCAGATCGCCAGGAACGCCCCAGCTGGAGAAATCACTCATTACATAATCGCTATGATCAGAATCGTAATATTCAGAAGCGACATCGTCACTAACAGCCAGTTCGCCGGTGTAATATGTTATACCGTCATCTGTTGTTACTTCATCTGC
This sequence comes from Erysipelotrichaceae bacterium, assembly GCA_017432885.1. GTDB lineage: Bacteria > Bacillota_I > Bacilli_A > Erysipelotrichales > Erysipelotrichaceae > Colivicinus. The sequence continues at coordinate 127,248 of JAFRIE010000014.1, forward strand.
CAAGTACTGCAGTACAAATCCATCATATGCAGTAAGTGATACGACAGGAACACTGTATTCATATCCGGACAGATTCATGCTGATCGTGCCGGCCTGGTTGTTAACGATAAGGACAGCGGCTGCACCCTGTGCTGCTGCGGCATTCGCCTTGGCAAAGAAGGATGAACCGCCACGGTAACAGACAGCGATCTTGCCTGCCAGTACTTCACGGCCAAGCTGTGCGAATACGTTGTTGGAATAATTGTTGTCATCAACGCCAGGACCATTAACGAATACAAATTCGTAATCTCCCGCAATGCTTGACATCGGTTCGTTTCCGTAACCGGATGTTTCCGTATAGAAGAAACGGAAATAATCATCGTAATAGCTCAGATAAGGACCGGTAACGCCATCATTGTCGATGGAAGCGACAGAGAACGTATTTGGATACGTTGCCGGAGAACCGCCGGTCGCAAAGCTGACGCTATCCGTATAAAGATAGTTAACACCGCTGTTGGCAGAAAGATTTCCAGCCCAGTCGGCGTTATTACCTGCCGAGTTCGCCCAGATAATGTTCGTACCGGTTATTCCATCAATAATTTCCTTATAAGTAGGATTGTATGTCATACCCGTGTTTGCGGAACCTAAAGAAAGGTTAACAGAATCCGCGCCCATGTAGATTGCGTCTTCAATCGCAGCAAAGTAGTCGGAATCATAGGCACCTCCGCCTTTGCCGAACACTTTCATGATCATCAGCTGCGCATCCGGAGCATTACCTGAAACGTAAGCGGCATTCAATGCATTCTGCATCTCACCGTCTACTTCAATATACTTGTTGGCAGCAGCAATACCGGCAACGTGCGAGCCGTGTTCACCCTGTCTGTCATTCAGGTGCGTAACATCAAAATCTTTGTCAACATAATTGAATCTGTAAGGAACCTTGCTGTTTAGATAAGCGTCCGTACCGGTTCCGCCGACAGCCTGGTAGGCGTTCAGATCTGCATTCCAGAAGCGAATGACATCATTTTTATCCATCAGTTCAACGGTCTTTCCGCTGTACTCTTCATATTCTTCAATGGAATATTCTAAAGCATCTCCGTCAAAAGACTGATGGTCAATATCAAGACCGGTATCGACGATAGCGATCTTGGATCCTGCGCCGGTATATCCTGCAGCCCAGGCATAATTGGCTGATGTCATCTGAACGGCATTGCTCATGTTAGGGCTATCACCGGAGACTTCATCCGTCTGTGGTTCATACTGCTGTTCAATAACAACATCTTTGACACCTTCCAGTTTCTTGATGGCATCGATCTTTTCGGCCGGAACATTGGCTGAAATGATATTTGCAGCAAGAGTCAGGTTCCATACAACATCGAGTTTATCCCCGTTGAGTACTTTTCTTGAAATCGTTGCAGCCATATCGTCCTGTGTTTCTTTTAAAGAATGACGATAGCTCTGTGCAGCCGGATTTAAAGAAATGTCTTCCGTTGCATAACCGTAATCTAATGTTGATTTACCTTCCAGAACGATAGATACACGGACATTACCTGTCAGTTTTTCAGGTTCATTCGTGATATCGGCTTTCTTTCTTCTGCCCGAACTTCTTTCCGGGTCGTTTTCTACGACTTCCCAGGTAAGAAGTGTATCGTCATCTTCACTTTCTTCTGCTCTGACAACATTCGTCGTGAATACAGAAGTGAAAAGAAGAATCAGAACCAGCAGGAGCGAGGTAAACCTTTTTCCTGTTTTATTCATAATTTTTCCCCTTTCATATGAAAAAACATTTCATAATCAAAATTTTAATATAAATAAAGTACCGATTACAATAAAAACATCTCGTTTTTTCTTCTTTTTTTTGAACTTTTTTTCCTGTTTGATGAAAACTTTTCATACTGAATACATGAAAAACGGCCCTGAATTCTCAGGACCGTTTTTTATCTTTTTACAGAGACAGCTTTTTTGTCAGACCGTCTTAATTAAACAGTTTTTCAGCGATCTTGAAAGTCACCGTCTTTGTACCGCCGTATTCCCCTACACCTTTCAGGACGACCGTAGCCGTGCCTTTTGCGACATTGTTGCTGTAGGAGACGATTTCATAGTCATCAGCTCCTAAAACGGTAGTACCGACTTTAACGGTAATATCATCTTTAGACAGCGTCACAGGCCTGCCGGTATAGCTCTGTACAGGGATCGTAACTTTTGCTTTATTGATTACGGCTTTTACGATTCTGTATTCGGCATATGCCGATCCGGTGTAGTTGCCTTTGCCGAAAGCGAATACACTGATTGTCGTGCCTGCAACAGGAATATCGTCTGCTCCGACAGGAGCGCCCGTTTCGGCATAGAAGTACTCCAACGTCTTTTCGTAGTCGGTTCCGGCAACGAGTTTCTTGCCGTTGGTATCCGTCAGCGTGACAGTCGTCTTGTAGGCGTTCTTCTTGTTCGCAAACGCCTTATCGGCAGCTGTCATAGTTGCATCCGCAACATTTCCGGCTACAATATTGAAGCCGAATTCCAGGGTAAAGCTGTAGTTTCCTTTACCCTTGGCCGTTACAGTAGCCTTGCCGAGTTTCGTATTGTTCTTGTAAGTCAGGGTATAGTCTTTGCCGTTTTCAAGATGATAGAAATCGCGGTTTGGATCTCTGATCATTACATCAGGCTTGCATCCGCCCTTCTCGTAAGGCTGATCGAAGATAGCGCTTGCGGAAACATTTGTCGCCGGCGTGATCTTGAACGTCTTGCTGAAGGAGCCGGTGTAGTTGCCAATACCTTTGAAGGTAACGGTAGCCGTTCCGACCTTGGCATTGTTCTTGTAAGTAACAGTATAGTCAACACCTTCCTCCAAAACAGTATTGTCTCTAGTCAGCACCGCTTCAGGTTTCACTTCGCCACAGAATTCTACGCTAGTCGGCAGACCGGATACTTGAGTTGTCGCTGCCGTCAGCTTGGCAGGTTTAATGTTGAAATATCTGATCGCCACGCCACTGTAATCATTGAGACCGGCAATTATGACATATCCCATTCCAACATTGACATTCTCAACGTATACTACAATGTAGTCGCAGTTTGCATCATCGATATTCTCACCCGCTATCAAAGTCTTCGTACCGTCTTTTATGACGATCGCCGGAGTGAGTTTTTCACCGGTGTAAGTCATGTCGGCAGGTTTCGAAATCTTCATGTTGCTGATAATCTTGCCTTCCTTGACGATTTCGTAATCATTCGTACGGCTGCCATAGTAATTTCCTTTGAATACCACGGTATATTCGTATTCGCCGACTTCCTTGGAATTCGGATTAACGTATTCTACGACATAATCTGTATTGACTTTCAGTTTCGTTCCATTATAGAAGATTTCCAGAACAGGTTTCTGAACCTTTCCATTGTATACGAATGTTGAAACGTTCGGAAGAACGAATACTTCACTATCATAACCGGCATCTAACGGCTTGATTTCAAATGTCTTTACGATCTTGCCTTTATAGTTTCCTTTGCCGGTAATGGTAACTGTAGCTGTTCCAGCCTTCACATTGTTCTTGTAGACAACGGTATAATCCGTGCCTTCTTTCAGCATCGTCTTGCCGTCATATACTCTGAATTCCTGGGTCTGAGCCTTGCCGTTATAAGTCAGATCGACAAGTTCAGAAGTCCAGATGCCATCAGGAATCTGATCCGGATCAGCAGGACGGTCTTTCGGAAGAACATCGCCCCAATCTAATTCTTTCCATTCCGCCGTAAGCACGAGAGCTTCCGTAACAGGAGTATCAAAGTCATAGAGTTCTTCACCGTTGAACCAGCCTAAGAAGACGAAGTTATCTTTTTCAGGTGCTTCAGGTTCTACGGCCTTTTCACCGAACTTGACTCTCTGGGAAGCGACTGGTGTGCCGCCTGCCGAATCAAATGTTACATCGAAGTACTTCACGGTATCGATTTCGATCTCGATCGGATCAGCCGCTTCGGTATTACCGTCTTTTTCGAGTTCGGTAATAGTTACAGCAGCCGGGTCTTCCGTATAAGTCTTAAATATTACTTTTGCGACGACCTCATCCTCAGGAACACCGTTCAGATCGATGAAACCGAAGACGACCTTGCCTCTCTGGCTGTCGTTGACCGCATAGTATCTGAGTGTGGATACAACCTCTTTCAATTCAAGCTTATTTGTATCATAAGCAACTTCAAGCAGGCCATTATGTGTAACAAGTGTACCGTCTGCCGTAACTACGGTTCCGTCCGCTTTCAGCAGAACGCTTACTTCTGTTTCATCATCCTCGGTCGGAATTACATCAGTCTTGATATCTTCTCTGCCGATCTTCGTTACGGCAGATCCGGATACGGCATTCAGTTTGCCTGATGAAGGAAGCGGAACGATCGGATTAATGCTCTCTAATGCGAGATCTTCGTTGTTTTCATCGATTTCATCCGTCTCGACTACATTATTCAGACCGATGATCTGCTTTTCAGTGACATTGAACAATCCGCCGACAGGCCATACATTATCTGCAAACGAACCCAGATTGTATACGACAGCCGAGTTTCCACGTGCAATATTCTGTACAAAGACGATATCGACATCGTTTTCAGCCTCAGAGTATCTGCTCCAGTATGCATCTGTTCCGTCATAGTACAGACTCTGGAAAAACGGTACATCTACCGTGATGCCGGTCCTCTTGATGACAGTCGGTCTTTGCTGAGAGATCTGGGTGCCGTTCAATCTGTATCCGGCTCGATATATTGTGCCTGCTTCATCCAGAATATATACATAGTCGTAAGTGTAACGTCCGGAAACGGCTGATGTCTGATAAGCGATACCTACCAGATAGTTGCCTCCGGTATAGTTCGTCAGGTCAAACGCGCCTTCATACTGTCCTGTCGTTCTGTTGACGACCAGAACATACGGGCCATAGATTGCAAGAATTTTATTTCCGCCTAAGTGCGGAGCGGCGGCAATATCCATGAAACCGAATTCTGATTCGCCGATTTCCGTCAGTTCGAACGTATCCTCCTCCATTGTATAAAGGACTGAGGTCCATTCCTCGCTGTCAAATGAAACGACATAGAGCTTGCCATCTTCCGCATAAGTCGCAGAAGCCAGAGGCATTCTCAGATTGTCACTCAGCTTTGTATAAGCCGGGAGTGAAGAAGTATTGAATTCAGAGAACCATACATCGCCGTTTTCGTCCCAGACGAATCCGTTCAGTTCTCTATCGATTACGATAAAGGTTACTGTACATGTATCCGTCTTGCTGTCATCAGCATGCGCTGCAGCCGTAATGACTGCCGTACCTTCGCCGACACCGGTAACAAGACCGTTTCCATCAACGACTGCGACACTCTCATCACTGGAAGTCCAAATGATACCCTGATCTGTCAGACCCCATGGAGAGAAACTAGCGGACAGTCTGATCGAGTTACCGACAACAGAAGTAGCGGAATGCTGATCCAGAGTGATTCCGATATCATTTTCCAGTTCTTCCGTATTCAGGTTGATTTCTACTGATGTTGCATTAGAAGCATAGTCGAATGCAACAACAAGCAGGTGATCAGGAACATTGCCATCCAGATTGACGATATACTTCTGCGAATCACGTCTGCCGGTCTTTTCATCTTCTCTAGGACCGTAAGCTTTCATGATATTGTTACCTGTTTCATCCATGACGAACAGACCTGCAAGATATCCGTTATCCGATAACGACAGTGCAAGCATGACGCCGTCCTCTACTCTGTCGCCGAATACGGCATCGAATACAGGAGCCGTATTATCGATCATAACAGGGATTTCCATGGAAGGTTTAACGTCATCCCATGTAATCTCCATGTTTTCATCCTGATAATATTCAGGAGCGGCCGAGAATCTGATCACGACATTTGAACCTTCAGGAATACTAGCCAGTGAACGTCCGTAGTTCAGTGAACTTGAAGTGGTTCTCCAGGATGTTCCGCTGGTTGACTGATAGTAGTATGCAGCGTATTCGCCAGCGCCGTAAACGGCTGTGCCAGGAATCGGATTGCCGTTTTCATCCGCAACATCGATCCTTCTGCCGGCTGCGTTTCTGACCAGCGAATAGTTTACGCCTCTCAAAGTGTAATCATTGCTGAAGGCATTTCTCTCTTCTCTGTATTCAGGAATAAACGGTTCTTCATCTGTACCTGCATATGTTTCCAGAGCACCGTCTACAGGGTTTCCTCCTAATACATAGTTGGACGAACCATCCGTATAGGTAAATGTCTGTGCGTTGTATGCATTGGAACCTAAAGCGATAGGGTTAGACATGTAAGGAGCGCGATACTCCAGACCGTATTCGTATTCCAGAACGGAACCGATATCAATCATAGAAGGATCCGTCCAGCTTCCGTAGTAGCCTAATACAGGGATTGAATGATCAATACCCATAGCACCTTCTTCACTGTCTTTTTCTTTTACGAATAGATAACCCTCAACATAAGCGCCATTGTCGTCATATTCATCCAGTTCATCGCCGAAATCGATGTCGACTCTGACATTGACCGTGCCGTATGCAGGAACTTCCGTAGCTGCTTCATTGGCCAGTCTCAGTGCCAGGTAGGCGTCATAAGTCGTAATCGCGCCGTCGCCGTTGAGATCTGCATCTTCAGAAAGAGCGCTAACATCGCCGGCTACGACTGCATCCAGGATCGCCTTGGCATCCTTGTCGTCAAATGATGCAGGGTTGCCGTCGAAGTCGTATTCCGCGTTCGGAACGAACTTCGTATCGTTGATGTACCAGGTCATGGTCGGATTCAGGCCGACAGTCCAGGTATCCAGGTAAGTCGAGATGATTGGATCACCGTTCTCATCGACGATCATATCGGCGCTTTCATCAAAGGTATAGTATTCAAACAGATCCTGGGTGAAGAATTCACCATTCAGATCGAAATAATGTTTATTTTTTGTAATGTTGTTTAATGTAAATTCAACCGTATACTTTCCTGTTCTTTCCGGGTCGTCGCCAAGTTCAGCCTTGACCTTGCCGTCTTTCGCATAGGCGGAAATGTCTTTTCTCGCTTCGCCGTTGACTGCTGTCGATTCCATCAGGATGACGATATCGGAGTTGATTGCATTCTCGACATTTGCCAGACCGGAGCCCTGCTTCATGATGCTGTAGTAGGATCCGGAATCCTCTTCGATCAAAGGAGTTGCCGTAGACATCAGCAGGCTCTGAATCAGGCCTCTTCTGGTAAGATCCAATCTCTGTGCCTGCGTATCCAGTCCGGTTTCTCTGATGTACTGTGCCATAACGCCGACAATACCTGCCAGCTGTGGAGAAGCCATGGAAGTACCGGACATCATTTCATACTGATCGTGTCCGCCGACCATATCGCCGGTCGTACCCTGGTTGTATCCAAATACAGAGTAAATGTTTCCGCCAGGAGTCGTGATTTCCGGCTTGATGCCCAGATTTCCAGGAGTACCCCAGCTGGAGAAATCACTCATTGTGAAGAAATCGGAATGATACTGGATCGTACCGACAGCGTCGCCTACAGTAATCGAACCGGTATAGTAGACTGTGCCATCATCTGTTTCATGCTGTTCTGCCGAATTCAGGACGATCGCACCGTCATTCTGTGTAATCGATACGACAGGAACGTGGTAGTTGTAACCGGACAGATTCATTGAGATCGTGCCAGGCTGGTTGTTTACGATGATGACGGCAGCAGCGCCCTGCTGGGCACCCGCATTGGCTTTTGCAAAGAAAGAAGAATCGCCACGTCTGCAGAAAGCGATCTTGCCTGCAACGACATCTCTTCCCAGTTTCGCAAATACGTTATTGTTGTAGTCGTTATCACCGACACCAGGACCATCAACGAATACGAATTCATAGTCACCGCCGATCGTCGTCAGAGCCGGGTTTCCATAGCCCGACGTTTCCGTGTAATAAATATTGTATCCGTCAAGAACCATCGAAGCACCGGTGAAACCGTCGTTATCAACCGAAGCGACAGACATCGTGTTGGAATATGTAGCCGGTGAACCGCCAGTCGCAAAATTCACGCCATCGCTGTAAAGATAGTTCACACCGCTGTTGGTCGTCAGGTTGTTCGGCCATGCATCGTTGTTGCCTGCCGAGTTTGCCCAGACGATATCGACGTCAGTCAGACTGTCGAGGATATCCTTGTAGGTCGTGTTGTATACGAAACCGGCATTGCTGGAGCCTAAGGACAGGTTGACGGAATCCGCGCCCAGTACGATCGCGTCTTCGATTGCTGCAAAGTAGTCGGAATCATAGGCACCGCCGCCTCTGCCGAATACCTTCATGACCAGAAGCTGAGCATCCGGTGAGTTACCGTGCGTTCTTACTGCTTCAATCGCATCCTGTATTCCTTTGTTCGATACGCGGATATACTTGTTGGCAGCTGCGATACCGGCAACGTGCGAACCGTGTTCACCCTGTGTATCGTTTATGTGGGTAACGTTGTAGTTACGGTCTACATAGTTGAATGCATAAGGAACCTTGGTGTTCAGATATGCGCTTGATCCATTTCCGCTCGCTCTTTGTGCGGCATTCAGATCACGCCATACGCTGATCACGTCGTCTTTATCCATCAGATCGTAGACTTTGCCTTCATAGATCTCGATCTCGCTGATAGCAACTTCCAGAGCCTTTCCGTCGAACGACTGGTGGTCAATATCCAAGCCGGTATCGACGATCGCGATCTTGCTTCCGGCGCCGGTATAACCTGCCGCCCAGGCATAGTTGGTAGAAGTCATGTCGGTTGCTACGGACATGTTCGGCTGATCAGGAAGGACTTCATCCTCCTGCGGAGAATACTGATTTTCAATGAAAACATCCTTGACACCGTCAAGGGCTTTGATTTCATTGATTTTTTCTGCCGGAATGTTGGCCGAAATGATATTGGCAGCCAGAGTCAGATTCCAGACAACATCAAGTTTTTCACCGTTAAGAACATCTCTGCTGATCACTGCAGCAATATCATCCTGCGTCTCTTTCAGAGATTCACGATAAGATCTTGCGGCTGGATCAAGAGAAATGGCTTCTTTTGAATAGCCGTTTTCAATCGTGGATTTTCCTTCCAGAAGAATGGAAGCACGGACTATTCCAGTCAATGTTTCTTTTGATTCTCCCGTAACATCTGTCTTGTTCAGAAGACCGGCAATCACATCGGGATCGTTTTCAACGACTTCCCATGACAGTACCACATCGCCTTCTTCTTCACCTTCTGCTCTAACAACGTTTGCTGTAAAGACAGAAGAAAAAAGAAGAACAAGAACAAGCAACATTGAGAAAATCTTTTTCCCAAAATCTTTCATTTTCTACTCCCCTCTATATGAATATTAGATAGGCTACTTCATAATAATAAAATTTTAATATATTTTAGATACTCTTTACAACCAAAATGATTACTTCCTAATAGTTTTTCATTCAGTTTTTTTCATTCTTTGAAAATTTTTACATGAAATAATCGATAAAGAAAAAACGGCAGATGAACTGCCGTTTTATAAATGTTTTGTTCGGATATTACAGGGCAACAGAAGCTCTACCCGCCATAATAATCGTCCACATTCTCTGCGGTTACGATGACATAAGGGATATAGTTGATCCTGTTTTGAATGGTTCCACCATTCATCAGTGTAATCACGGAATCGCAGGCGGCAACTGCCTGGCAATGTGAATCGTTGATTACCGTGCCGGTTAAACGTCCTTCACTTATAGCCGCATAAGCTTCCGTCAATCCGTCTATACCGACAACATAGATATCGGTTCCTACTGTCAATCCGGCTTCTTCTACCGCCTCTATGGCTCCCAAAGCCATGCCGTCATTGTTACAGAAAATAACCTCAATTTCTGATCCATATGAATTTAAGGCATCTTCAACAAGGGTTTTGGCTAAACTCTGTGCCCAATAGCCTTCTTCCTGATAGAGGCAGTTTGCTTGCACGCCACGGTCCGTCAGATAAGCAACGGATTCCTCGGTCCTGTATTGCGCGTCGCCATTTTGCGCATCGCCCATGATCATCACGTATTGTACCGTTCCATCGCTATTCAGATCGCCATGTGCCGGCAGATCATAAACGATCTGTCCCTGAGCCGAACCGGCACCTCTGGCATCCACTCCAACGTAGCACATATTTCCGGAATACTCATAATCCTGATACATTCTGTTGATAAATACTGTCGGGATTCCTGAATCCTGAATCATGTCTGCCAAATCGGTAGTAGAAGCATCGACCGGCTGAACGATCATGCCGTCATAATCCTGTGCTATGAAATCTTCGATCTGGGCAGTCTGAATTTCGGCATCAGCCTGTCCATTCACAAACTCAACTTCATATGTATGGTCCGGATCTGTGCTGTTGAGCTCCTCGATGTAATCGTTGATGTATTGCATATAGGAGATCATGAAATTGTCATCAAAATTATAGATGGCTGCACCGATCTTTCGGACTGAGTTGCTTTCTTCTTTGTGGACAAAGGTCACTGAAGCGGATTTCTTGCTTCCGTCCTTTGTAGTAACAGTAATCTTGACGCTGCCTTTTACACCGGTAAATGTTACTAAACCGGTAACATCAACGGTTGCAATTGCACTGTTGGATGTCGTCCAGTCTACCTTCCAATCAGCACCGTTTGGGAATACGCTGTAGTACAGCTGATAGGTTTTTCCTTCATCCTGTGCCGTTTCAATCGTTGCATTGGCAGGGAGTTCACTTATGTCTTTATCCCTTATGATAATCAACGAAGTCAATGGACGAACCAGTACTTCATACGAACGTGCAACGCCTGATCCATCCTTTGCCGTAGCGGTAATTGTCACATTAGAAGCTTCAGTTACCTTCTTGGCAGTTACTTTTCCTGACGATACGGTAGCAATACTTGTATCCGACGAAGTCCAGATAAGAGCTTTACTGTCAGCTTCTTCCGGGAAGACCTCGGCAGTCAGCTTAATGGCCTTTCCGGCAACTACCTCTGTCGGTCCGTCAATTTCAATTCTCTTTACGAGCTTGGCGATGTTCAAAGTAACGACAGCGCTCTTTCCGGAACCGTCGGCAGCCTTGGCTGTGATCTTGACTTTACCTTTTGCACCAGTTAACGTAACTTTACCATTTTCATCAACGGTTGCCAGTTTAGCACTTGAAGAAGTCCATGTTACAGCCTTGGATGCTTCGATTGGCTCGGTAGAAGCACTGAGCTGCAGTTCCAATGTATCTTCAGGATCTACACCTAGAATGCTTCCAGTGACATCTATTCCTCCCTCTTTAAAGATATTGACCTTAGTGGTAGCCTCCTTGACTGTTATCACATAATCGCCAGAAATATCCATAGTATCCTTTGCATAGGCTTCAATGACAGCTGTTTCGCCTGCTTTCGCAGTCTTCTTAACAGTCACCTTTCCTCCTGATACGGCTACGTTCGAATTACTAGAGTACCAGACAAGAGCCTTGCTGGCGGCATCTTCCGGGAAGACCTCGGCGGTCAGCTTGATGGACTTGCCGATTGCCACTTCGGTAGGACCCGAAATAACAACGCCATCTACCAGCTTGGCGATATTCAAGGTAACAGCTGCGCTCTTTCCGGAACCGTCGGCAGCCTTGGCGGTGATCTTGACCTTTCCCTTTGCTCCGACAATCGTCACTTTGCCGTTTTCATCCACTGTCGCCAGTTTGGTGCTGGAAGATGTCCATGTTACGACATCAGAAGCATCTGCCGGTGCAGTAAACGCGTATAACTGCAGCTCCGGAGTATCTTCCGGATCTACCGGGAGCGTCTTTCCGGCATAGTCTACGCCATTGTATTCGATTGCGATTGATGATACGGCAGGTACTACAGTCAGCTCGATTGAACCCTGGATTCCTGATCCATCCTTTGCCGTAGCAGTGATCGTCACATGTGAAATCTCGGTGACTTTCTTGGCCGTAACTTTACCCGATGATACGGTGGCAATGCCTGTATCCGAAGAAGTCCAGACAAGAGCCTTATTCTTGGCAGTGGCAGGCAGAACTTCAGCGACAAGAGTTATTGATTTACCGGCTGCGACTTCAACAGAAGGAGCAGACAGGTTAATCTCTTCTACCATATAATTGGTGATCGTTACCGGAATCGTATCAACATACTCGTTTCCTTCGATCTGCGCGGAAAGATAGACCGTACCGGACTTCTTTGCCGTCAGATTGCCTTCAGCATCAACAGTCGCCAAATTTTCGTCGTCCACAGACCAGATGACGTTCTGTTCCGTATTTACAACAAACTGAAGCGTATCACCTGCCAGCATGTCAGCTGAGGAAACCGTAATGAATGGGAAATCCATGGTTCCTGCATCATAAGGATCATAATCATAGGATTTGATAAATACATGACGATTATTACCTGAGAACTGAGACAGATACTCTCTAGGAACGACAACCTGCTGGTTTTCTTCATCATATCTGACCTTTTCGAAGAAAACATTTTCGTACTGATTGTCATTATTATAAAGAGTTTCCATAAAATTACCGTTTTCTTCGTAAATCTGGATATAAGATACAAGCATCTTTGTAATAAGGCCATCTTTATTGACCATTTGCCAGCTGACAATACCTCGTAAATAATCTTCATTTCCTTCGGAAGTGATAATTAGGTTCCCATCAGCGTCTAATGCTGCGGTTACAGTACCTGGTGCTGGAGCATTCTTTACTCCCTTCACAAGCGTTACAGGATAGCTGGTTTCTCGATACATATACGGCCTTAAATACAACGTGTAATCACCGCTCTTTAATCCAAGATCATCGTATTTAATTGTTATTCTGCCTGAACTGTATTCTGCTTGAATAAGAGTAATTCCGCCGCCTTTATTATTGTGTACAACGTACTCCGCCCATGGATTATCGATAGGTACAAAAGAAAGACTTCCGCCGTCAGTTCCTTTATCATAATCGGTTATTGCATATAATGCTTTTAGCCAGTTATTATCTGAAGAAGAGATCACCACATCGCCGTTTTCTTCAACCGTAACCAAAAGATCATCCGGGATATTTGGATTACACAGATTATTCAACGAAACAGGTAAAGCAACATCTTCATATCCTGGTGCACGCAACACTATGGTCGCCTCGTTAGTATTGTAGACATGCATCTTAATCAGCTGCTGCTTCTTCATTGTAATCTTGGTCTTGGTGGAAGCCAGGGTATAAGAAGTATAGTGATATGTTTCTTCGCCATTGAAATACTCTCTGGAGTTAGTATAGCCTGGACTGCAGTCATCGCCGATAAGTACCATGATACTGCCACCTTCGGTATGCCTCTCTTCATGATCACCGTGATACCATTTGCTTTCCGCTGCCAAAGCTTCCATGTATTTCTTGTCATTGCAGGTAATAATCAAATCACCCTTTGAACAGGTAACTTTTACTTCAGCGGTTCTTTCTATCGTGTAGCCGCTTAATGTCAGATTTTTAGTGATGGTTCCATAATCATCAGCATGGAATTCAATGTAATAATTTCCATCTAACAAGCCCATCAGATCGTCTTTGTATATGACCGCTTCATTTCCTGAAATATGTAATACATCTTTTGGCCTGTCGTAATATTCAATCTGGTCATCTTCAAGCATCCTTGTAAATAAAATATCATTAATTGCATTAAACCAGTCAGGATCGTCGCAAGAAATAATCAAGTTACCATTTGTGTCGACTTCGATATTTACATCAGGAGCTTGTTTCTTCGCGTGCTGTAATAATACTTCCATAATAATGGTGTCAGGTTCGTATCCAGATACAAAGATCTGAACTTCATTAAGCCCATTCATGATGTCCACCTGAATAATAGCGGCATTCGTTATCACAAGCTGATTCAACTCATTGATATAAATGCTTTCGCCAAAATCCTGGCTGATAGACCAGAAAGCATTTCCATAATCTCTGCCTGGACTGATAAAGCTGATAAAGCTGTCAGAATTATCCTTTCCATAATAGAGGTCTTCAATGTATCCGATGAAATTTACATCTGTTGGATCTTCGCTGCTGATGATAACATCTCCTTCATCTGTTTCGGTAATGATCAGCTGCGGAGCTTCCTTTGTTAGGTTTTCCGGAAGGACGATGTACTGTCCTTCGGTTTCAGGGTTACTATAGTAGTTTTGATATCCATATGTTTCAAAACCAAAATAATACTTGCTTCCGGCAGATGTCGATAATCCGTTATTAATCAGGAATCGAGTTAAAACTTTTCTACTGACATAAAGATATTTTTCCACTGAATTATCAAACGTTCTTAATTCAAAATAAGTATCATCCCAATTTTCATGCGCAATATTCTGCAACCAGCAGGAATTGCCTGTCTCATCATTGTAAAATACCAGTTTGCTTCCGGAGACAAAATTATCGTACTCGTTCTTGATTGCCGGCTTGCATGCAGCTTCTACCCAGTAATTCAAAGAACCGTCTGTGTTGTCAGCCGCTCTTATTATCAGGTTGCAGTCATCATCAAGCTCTGCGAAAACTTCAAATCCGTCCGGTAATGCTTCATTGGCGTATTCCCGAGTCTGGAGATGAAGGACGGTGTCTTCACTGTTGTAGTAGTCCTCATATCCGTAGACAATAACAACGGTCCGATAATCTACTGTTTCTGAATTATAGATACCGGATTCCATGACGATTTCTAAAGGAATATATGTATACATCCCATCCGAAGACAGACGGATTTCATCATAACGATAATCCTCTCCTCCGTCTTCGTTAATCATGCCGTCATTTGAAGCGAAAAGATCGCTGGCAGAACCGTCATTGTTATGATTGATATCTATAAAACTTCCTTGGACGTATTTTCCATCCGGAAAAACAGAATAATCCCATACATGAGGGTGAGTCATTGCCGTCAGATAGTCCAGTTCTTCCTGTCCAGGATCATCAAAATAGAATCTGATGCCTTCCGGGGTTTCCATGACCTTCAAACCGACAGGCGTCTTTTTGCAGGCGTTTAGACCATCTATTTCAACAGTAATGCTTGAATAAGAATCTGTTGCCGGGAAACTGATTTCAACACTTTCCTGTGAACTAGGTACATTATTCGCAAGCAATCCCTTATAAAGAACGATTATTTCAGAAACGTTGCCCTCACTGTCTCTACTGAAACGAATATAGTCCTCATCGCAATTTGTTCCAAATTGAAGAGTATGATTAAAGACTGTAATTCGATCGCTTGTTATTTCACCCATTTCATTCAGCCATTGCTGTTCTTTTGATGTTATCAGAAGATTTTCGCTTACCGGATCCTGATATATTGAAACCTCAGCGGTCTGTTCTTCCTGATGGTTTATCGTATGGGTACTAACCGGCATCAGATAGCATTTAGAAAGGAAATAAGCCTCCGCTTCTGCAACCTTACTTAACGCTGCATCATATTCTGTTATCTCTTTTGCTTCATCCAGCATCGTAAAGAACGTATCGACACCCAATGATTCCATCAGAGGATCATTATAACCGTTGATACCCATTTTATTCAGATAATAATCCATACAGTTGTACAGATCATCTATCAGCGAAGCCTGATCAAAACCCCATCCTGTAGCAATAGAAATATCATAATCTATCTGATCAACCGTTTCGCCATAGTAACCAGCGTTATAGTACTCATCCGAAGTCATTTCAATCAGGTTAATGATGATCTGATTGTTGCTGGCGGTTTCAATGCTGTTTTTAAAAGATTGGCTTCTTTCCATCAAGGTGTCACTTTCAGTGTTGACCGGAAGATCAAGATAAACAGGGAAAGATATTCCTTCGTTTTGAGCGGCAGCAATGAATTCCTGACACATTGCAGGACTGTAATATGCGTCCTGTCCATCAGACAGATCGATCGTCTGTGAATAAACGCCATAGCTGTTTAAATGATCAGCTACAAGATCCCCGTAGATAACTCCCTGGGAGTTCTGTCTTCTTTGCGGGATCAGGTACATATTTCTGGTGCCGTTATTTACTGATGCATTATAAGTATCTTTATCAAATGCACAGTTCAAGGCTCTGCGGAAATTCTCATTCTGAAGCGCCAGGGTTGTATTTGTTTTTTCGGCATCATTTTGATGAGCGGTATGATTATAATTAATCCTGTTCATGTTTGGAATCAGGAAGAAAGTATACGTTGGGCTGTAGATACTCTCATATGTATATGGTTCGCTCAATACCCAGGTTCCTGTCCACTCTTGCGCATGAGATGGATACTGATGATAGAGATCAAAATCATTTAATAAAATGGATAGATCTCCATTTGTCCAAGTTCCTGTCAGAAGATAAGAACGGTTGGTCCAATTCGTAAACTGCGGACCGAGCACGACGGTTCTCAAATTGGAACTGAATGTGCTAAACATATTAGCCATATATGAGACGTTTTGTGTGTTGAAACTGCTGATATCGATTGTTTCAAGATTGGTACAGCCAGAAAATAAGCCTCCCATGTCGTACGTATTATCGGTATTAAAATGAGATCCATCAAAAGACAGCAGATTATTAAAGCCGGCAAACCATGCCCCCATGTTTCTAGGACGGATCTCATAGTTTCCTCCTACATACGAATATTTGATCTGCTGTATTATCTCTGTTTCAAATCCCCAGGAATCATATACATTAAAATTATCATCTTCTATATCGGAATAAACGGTTCCATAATATTCATTGTTTTCTATGTCGATAACACTTTGCTTCGTATTGTTTCCGTATGTTTCGTAACTTCTGATGAACACTAAAGCGTTTTCGTCTTCAACAAAGATCGCATATGCCCATCCATCCTCAGGCATTTCTCCTTCGGCAGGGGCTTCCGGTTTAACATAATCATATGTCAGTGTGCTTGAAAGATAGCCGTATACCGGCAGATGCAGTTCTATTGTCTTATTTTCCGTGATATAGCTGATAAAAGCGCTTTTTGGAAGTTCAAGATCGTTATCGGCATTCAGATAGAGAGCGCCGCCCATGCCGTGGTATTCATCATCTATCATCAGATAAACTTCCATTGTATTGTGATAAAGAAGAATGTCAAAATAATCTGCCGTATCTGAATCATCTCCCGAGATAATCAGACTGCCGCTTTCTGTTTCTTCTACTTTCAGTGCAGGCGGCTGTTTCAGGAGATTTTCAGAAAAGACTACGTAGCCGTCTTCTGAATCGACATCTGTCGTATAAGCATCATATCCGTAAGGCTCAAATCTGAAATAATATTTAATGCCTGCTTCCCCTGCTTCATCACATACCGTAAAGCGATCGATCAAAATGTCCTTGCTGATATATAGGTATTTGCCTTCTGAGTCGGTTCTGACTTCGTAGTTAACATAACAATAATCATCATCCGGATAATTGACGGTATCAAAATTAATCGATCGTCCTGTCTCTTCGTTCACCAGATAGATGACACTGCCATAGAACCACTCGCCATTCTCGTATTTTGAAGTCGTATTAAAGGCATCGATCCAGTATTCGTCATTGGAACGAATGATTACATTTTCGTTTTTATCCAAAGAAACCTTAACATTAAAATCTTCTTCCGCATAAATTCTGTTGTTTGCCGTAAACGCTGACGTCAACAACAACAGGCATGACAAAAAGACACTAAAAAAACGTCTCATATTCCTATAAGTTCCTTTCTGTAATAGATAATCATTATCAATATACATTTCAATAATTATTATATATTATTTTTATCCTTATATAATATCCGTGTATGAAACTTTTTTCACCAGTAGGCTTTTATAATATAATAAAAGAATGAAAAAAGAACGAAAATACTATGTCGATTTCCTTAAGACGATCGGTCTTCTGCTGATTATTCTCGCCCATGTCGAACCGCCTTGGCTGCTGAAATTCATCAGGTGCTTCGATGTCCCCTTCATGGTGATCCTCTCAGGCATACTCGCCGGCCATTCCCAGACAGAAATCAATCAGTTTTTCTCCTATTTTCTAAAAAGATTTAAGAGACTGGTTCTTCCGACCTGGATATGGCTGATCCTGTATTTCCTGATCTTCGCCTATAAAAAAATGGTCTATTCCTTAGAGTACTACATCAATTCGTTCCTACTGACCAGATACGGGGTCGGCTGCGTCTGGGTCATTCTGATCTATCTGTACTGCGCCTGTATGGTGCCGTTCCTGAAAGAACTCTACAAAAAGAATGTCAAGACTGCCTGGATCATCGTATTGCTTATTTACGTTCTCTTCGAGTTCGCCTACCATTTCAAGATCGGGACAAAAATCAGATTCATTGATACAACGTTCTACTATATCGTTCCTTATGGACTGATGACTGTACTCGGCTTAAGGTATGAGTACATGAACAGGAAACAGAAACGATTGGTCATCTTCCTTTCCACTTCTGTCTTCATCGGTGCAGCAGTCTATTACTGCTTGCAGACGGGTTCCATTCAGCTGCCGACGATCGACAAGTATCCGGCAAGACTGTACTTTCTGTCTTATTCCGTTATGATGTCATACCTCTTACTGATGATCTGTGAAAACAGAAACTGGAGTATCTATAAGAACAGACTGGTTCTGTTTATCAGTGAACATTCCCTGTGGATCTATCTGTGGCACATGCTGTATCTGTGGTTCTACGATTATAAGGCTCTGCCACAGATCTTCTATCTAAAATGGTTCACTGTTGCCGTGGTGAGTACTCTAACGGTATTCATTCAGGAAAAGGTCCTGCTGTTTATCCAAGATAAAACTGGGATCAGAATTCCCGACTTCCTCATGAAATAATCGGCAGACAATAACATAAAAGCACAATAAAAGGAGATGGTTCTAATTGCCCATCTCCTTTAATTTATTATTGATTTATGTTTTGTTTAATGTCTGTCGATTCCTGTTACTGGAAGCGCATATGGTGCGACCGGATTCTTCTGCCACTGTGCATACAGTGTAACTGTTGAATCCTTAATCTTCAATACATTAACCAGATAATCATAGAAATCTTCAACGCCTGTAGGAGGAATCAGATCGCTCCATTCACCGTTTTCATCCTGATACTTAAAGCCAATGAACTTATAGCCTTTTCTGGTGAATCTGTCATTGTTGGTTTCAGAATTCCATGGATCTTCAGGTTCTTTCTCATAAACGAAATCCTGGGTAGGAATATGACCTTCGCCGCCGTTCGCATCATAAGCAATGTGATACGGCCATGGTTCCCACTGTGCGTACAATGTAATTTCGCCATTGTCATCACCAAGCAGTTCAGGTCTGTATTCATCAGCTTGCAGTTTCTTTATATCTTCGCTGTCAGGATCCTCATAGGTATAACCTACGAGCTCGTAATAGTCTCTGGAATAGGTCCATTCTTCTTTTGACGGCATGGTGGAATCTGCACCGGTGTAGTTGTCAGGTTCCATTTCGCCATTTACTTTTTCCCCTTCAGGAACATTTGGATCATAGAGGATCTTGTAAGGAAGCGGTTCCCACTGTGCGTACAATGTGATTTCGCCATTGTCATCAGCAAGCAGTTCAGGTCTGTATTCATCAGCTTTCAGTTCCTTTACATCCCCACTGTCAGGATCTTCATAAGTATATCCAATGAGTTTATAACCGGTAAGTGTATAGGTCCATTCGTTTTTTGACGGCATTTCGAGATCGGCACCGGTGTAGTTGTCAGGTTCCATTTCGCCATCGAGTTTAGCATCTTTCGGTGCGTCTTCAGGTACGTTTGGATCATAGAGGATCTTGTAAGGAAGCGGTTCCCACTGAGCTACGAATTCCTTATCGCCAGATTCCCATGGATCGACCTGGTTGTCTGAACCGTCTTCTCTGGTCCAACCTACAAACTTGTAGCCCGGTCTGCTTGGCTCATTAGGAATTTCAACAGGATCGCCGGAAACGGCATATTCTGTCGGGTTATCTTTAGCAGGAGTAGCCTTTGGCCCGCCGTCGTCATCATTCAAATCATAAGTGATGTTATATTTTCTGGAGTAGAAGTAAGGAACAACATAAGCGCCCTGAGTGAATGTGAAGGTATCAAAAGTAAATGTGCCCTTCATATCCATGTAGAAGCAGTTGCTATTGTTGAAGTCCGGTGCAGGGCTCTTGGAAGTATACCTGTCAGGACCGCCTCTCTTCGAAAGACGGTAAAGTCCGTCATTTGCCAGTTCGTAGTATTCTGCGATGCCATCTAATGAAAGATAGTAAATGTCTCTCTGTGTCGTATCAAACAGATAATGTGACTCATCCGGATCCTTGAAGCCGAAGACAACGTCGACCGGGAAGAATGAATTATCTTCCGGATCCAGTAGTGTGATCGTCCATCTGATCGTGGCGCCGTAACGGCCTTTCATGCCGAGCTTGACAAGTCCTGTAGCGCCATCGATCCAGAGCTTGATCCATGAACCGCTTGAAACTTCGCCTTCACTGATAACTTCAGCCTGCAGCTGAACCGTGACCGGAATATTGAAATAATTCAGTTCAGCAGGATAAGTGATCGTATAGATGATCGGATCTTCTCCTTCGGCCGCTTTTTCCAAGTTCAGTCCTTTATTGCCGACATTCAAAAAGTCACCGCTGTAAGTCTGCAGTTCAGGGTTAGTCACAACTGTTGTCGTAGTGAGGGTCAGCTTTGTGAAATCATCTTCACTGTTAATAGCTGTACCACCTTCTTTTACAGTAACGATTCCCGGTTCTTCCTCTTCTGCATTTACAGTCCTTGATACTGCATTTGGAACAAGCATCAAGGCGATTAGAGAAAGGATCAGAAATTTGACTAGACTGTTCTTTTTATTAAACATAAATCTATCCCTCCCAATAACAAAACATATTTGCTCATAGTTATTATACACCAAAATATATTACAATCCTAAAAAATAATAAAATATTTATATATTTACTTCCTTTATTCTTTTTAAGGGCAGTTTCAGCATCTTTCCTACTTCCAGATCGGCTTCAGGAGGATCCCAGCGGCAAGTTCCGGATGAAGATGAGAAGGTCATTTCCCCGAACTTGATCTCTCCGTTATCCAGGAGATACAGATCGACACGGACGTGCGGAAATCCTTCCGCGAGTTTTTCAGCAAGGCAGACCATTTCCGGGATCTGCCTTGGCATCGTAGGATCCTGATCCAGAAGCGGATAGGTTCCGGTCGAATACGGGAGTCTCTTCCAATCCGTATCATAGAGAGCCATTCTGATATTGATCCCCCGGTCTTTGATCACTTCAATAAAACGGCATTTACCGTCAAAGCACCAGAACTTGTAGTCATCGAGGCTGCGGCCATTGTTATTCAGGTACTTTTCCACGAGAAGCCTTCTCGGAATGTCGTCGTACTGCATCTCGAAGCCTTCGGAGAAGGTAAAGTTTTCCCTAAGCCATCCTTCTGCCTGGTATCTAAGCTGGTTCAGGTCCGTTTCTGCTTTGTTTCTGACGATCTGATTCATGCCCGAACCGTGATTCGCCTTTAATACAAAAGCGTCTGGAAACCTGCTGAAATCAATCTCAGAAGCATTTCGATATACTCCCAGAAGAGGAATCAGATATTGTTCACCTATTTTTCCTTTGATCCAGTCTCTAACCAGATACTTGTCGGAAAGAAGCGTTTTTCTTGGGTCTCTATCATTCAGTTTCAGCCACTGTATTTTTTCATTATAGGTCTTTGGATCGTCCAGATCCAGAATATTACCGGTTCTGTCCTTGTACCACTGTTTCAGCAGTTCAGGGTATTTCTGCTGATCAAGCTGATAGTACAGCATTTTTTTTATATCTGTCAGTTCTGTCTGCGTCTCGAAAAGCTTCCGGTTCAGCAGTTCCATCTGATTCGCAAAAGCCTTCTTCGATACGGGCAGAATCCTTTTCAGCAAGTCTTTCATTTTTGTACCTCTAATATCTATTATATAAAAACGATAGAATATCATCTATCGTTTTCATTTATTTATTCACCGCTTCCTTCACCCGTTCCGCCGGATCCGGTTGAGCAGGCTGATCCGGACAGCTTAGGAAGGGTTTCCGTCTTTTCACTGCCGCAGACTCTGCAGCGGTATGTTACATAACCTTCCGCCTCACAGGTCGGGTCAAGTCTGTCGACTTCTTCCCAGTCATGTCCGAGAGCAGCAATATCCTCTTCTTCTGTTTCATTACATCTTGAACAGGTATGGTGTCTGTGTCCTTTCTCGGTACAGGTCGGTTCAGAATCGATGATCCATTCACCCCATACGTGTTCACAGATTCTCTTCCAATGAGCATAGACGGTCGTATTTCCGGTAACATCTTCCGTATCGTATACACGGTCACCGCCTTCTTTTGCGGTGTACCAGCCCTGGAAGACATAAGTGAATCCGTCGCTTTCTACAACGTCAGACAAGGACGGGAAACTGATGTAATCGCCGTTGAAGGCATCTTCCGTAGTGGTTGTAATATCTGCCGGAGCACTGCCGTGATCCGTGCTGAACTTAACGGTATATTTGCCGTTCTTGACGACGATCCGGAAGACATCGACGTTTTCGATCGCCGTATATGGACTTGGCGACTGTGATACGACTTTACCGACATCTCCTGATACATCGGTTCTAAAGTCGACATCGTAGCTTACGCCGTGATTTCTCGCCCACCGGACGGCCTTCATGAAGTTTTCACCGACAAAGTTCGGAACCTGTCTGTCTTCATCAATCTGTCCAAGACCCATGACAGTGATCGATCCGCTTGATTTTTCGGAAATCAGATCGCCGTATCTGACAGACTGATCCACGACCAGACCTTCCAGGGAAGGATCATAGTCGCTGTCACCCGGAGAGATGACGGAAATGCTTAAGGTTACGCCGTTGGCGTTTGCCCACTGTATTGCCTCAGCCTGCGTCAGGCCGACCAGATTAGCCCAGTATGGAGGCATTGGTGGAGGAGTAAAGAGGAACTTGTTCTCGTAATCCGTTGAATAGAATGCCGGTCTGACATACGGATTCAAGGAAGAGAATTCGAACGCTCTATCCTGTGACATCGTCGTGTACTCGCCCATGATCTCTTTCAGATGAGAGATCGATTCATCATAGGATCCCTGATAGATCAGATAGACCCATAACGGCAGTCTCATGGAATAGCTGTAGTACATGATACCGCCGTAACCGGTGATTCTTAAAGTCTGGAAGTCGACCAGAGAGAAGGTATCCAGACTGGTATAGTTCTTGGTATTCAGCAGCAGATTAAAGATATTGGTCAACTGTGACAGAGTCATGTCGGTGCTCATCCAGTTGGATGCGGCATCCATGGCCTTTAAGGCAAGCGTGATGTCTCCGGACTGTATGAACTTCTTGGCAATGCCGATAATGACTTCTTTCTGATGCTGCTGACGGTCGAAGTCGCCGTTTGGCATATGGTGTCTTTCTCTACAGAACTGCAAAGCCATCTGGCCATCGGCAACATAAGATCCGGCCGGAACGAAGATACCGTCCAGTTCGAAATCGACCGGGTTATTGATCCTGACACCGCCGATCGTATTGACGATCTGAACCAGTCCCAGATAATCCAGTTCCATGTAGTAGTCGATATCCATACCCAGGAATTCTTCTACCGTTTCAATAAAGCAGGCTCTCGAAGTCGATCTTCCGGAGTTGATCTTGTCGTATTCTCCGCCGTAGCAAGGGATCTTAACAAAAGAGTCTCTGGCAATCGACATCATCGATACCGTATATGTCTGCGGGTTGATGGTTGCCAGTATGATGGAATCTGCCAGACCCACGGTAGAACCGATATCCGTACGGGAATAACCGATCAGCAGTACATTGAATGGATCGGTGCTCAGATTCTTTTTCGTTTTACTGCTTTCAACTTTCAGTTCCTGTTCAAAGGAATAGAAATCCGTCAGTTTATCCAGATAGTCTTTAAACGAGGAGTTTTCATCATTTCCGTAAATCGTACGGTAGGCTGAAGTGATGACGATCGCATCGACGTCTCCGTCCAGCAGCGCCTGCATCATTTCGGCATTGGTCTTATACGGCACGGATGCATAATCGATCTTTTCTTTGGAAAGGATATCTGTAGCAATATATGTAAGTCCGTTGGTTGTTTCCGTCAGCATGCCGACGCTTTTTCCGTTCAGTTCACTTAATTCGCTGAACTTGTTGTACTTGTCGTAACTGACAAACAGACCGCTGTAAGTTTCGTATTTTTCTTTCCCGTCATCCAGGACGTTGTTTACGATACCGTTAGCCTTGGCGATGGCATAGGATCCGACCGTTCCTCCCACCAGCAAGAGAATAGCTAAAACAGAAGATACGACCTTCAGAAGCATGTCCCGGTGGTTGAAACCGATAAAGAAGATGATATCAATGATAATCATCAGGCAAACCACGATTGCAACGACCGAACCGAACAGGGACGGATAGATCGCATAGTAGCGCCAGGACCAGAGGATGGCTAAAAGGATGGCAATATGTGCCAGCACCAGAAAAGCAAGCGCAACAATATTCAGAATGCCTTCCTTGCTTAGATTTATGTTACTCTTCTTCAATCCGTGTTTCATCTGTCTCAACCTGCGTTTCATCTATCTTCTTTATTTCAATCGGGTTTCTGCTTGCTTCAACGATCTCATATCTTCCATTGTTGTCGACCACAATAAAATACATCATCGTATCAAAATCTTTCAGATTTAAAGCGGTTTCTTCCTTATATGTCCAGCGACAGCTGACATAATATGCATCATATTCCTTATCATCGTATATGACATCATATGTCTCTTCGCCTGTCTGAATCGTTTCGATCCACTGGTAAATCGTATACTTTTCATTCAGTTTCGCAGCTTTTGTCACTTCTACGCTGTTGACTTCCAGAAGTTGATCTGAACCGTATTCATTGATATATTCATTCAGGTATTTATAAAAACCGTCTCTTGCTTTCTGATAGGCATTTGACTTGAAATTCACTGTTTCGTTTTTCTCATCGAATATATAGTAGAAGCCGCCGATATCGTACTGTCCCTGCTTATTGGTCCAGGTATAGAAATCCGCGATGAAGTTCTTGCATACCATGCCGGCAAGTGTTTCCGGATCGGAAACGGCATTGGTCTCTACCGCTTCTTTCAGTTCGGCAAACAGTTCTTTCTGGTAATCCGTCGCATTTTCTCTTAAGACGTAATTCATCGATTCAATAATATTTTCCGCTTTGGTCTCGGCATTGCCTTTTGCCAGACTAAGCAGACTCTTCGCTTCTTTAAAAGCGATAAAGCCAAAAATGCCGATCGCGATCAGAAACGGAAGAATAAACAGCATCATATTCAGATAACGTTTCTTCTTATCTGCAAAAAGGGCTGAGATCTTATTCAGTTTCAGTCCGTTCCTTCTTTTTCTTTCCGGTTTTAAAACAATTTTTTCATCTTCCATAATAAAAGAGGATTCTCCAATCCTCATCTATTATATTAGATAAAAACGCAAAATACAAATTATCACATCACTTCACACTATTTGATTCCTTCTGATGATTCCTTGTTGAAAACGATTTTCAGCGTCAGCAGAAGCAGTTTGATGTCAGAAACCAGACTGTAGTTTTCAATATAGTAAAGATCCAGAAGAAGTTTGTCTCTTAAGGAAGTGTTATATTTTCCATAGATCTGGGCATAGCCGGTCAGTCCGGCCTGAACGACCAGACGGAAACGGAATTCCGGCATATCTTTACAGATCTCCTCATAGATTTCCGGTCTTTCCGGTCTTGGTCCGACAAAGGACATTTCTCCTTTTAAAATATTGACCAGCTGCGGCAGTTCATCAAAACGGGTCTTACGGATAAATTTTCCGACTCTGGTGATCCTGTCATCGTCTTCCTTGGCCAGAACGACGCCTGTCTTGTCTTCGGCATGCATCACCATAGAACGGAATTTGACCATCTTGAATTCCTTCGCATCTTTTGTCAGTCGGATCTGACGGTAGAAAACGTCACCTCCGTCATAAGCCTTGACGGCGATCGCCGTCGCCAGCATGATCGGACTGGTCAGGATCAGAAGAACAATGGAACCCAGGATATCAATCAGTCTTTTGATGATCTTTTCGGTTTCGGATGGACCGTACTTGTTGATCTTAAGGATCGGCGTATCGACCATGTGCAGGATATCGCTGCTTGCCAGAAGCATATCCGTGATGCTTGGTACATCGTAGATCTGCAGTTTCTTCTCGTAGCAGGCCTTGAACAGTCTCTTCTTGTTTTCGTGATGCACATCCAGAGTAACAATGCCGTCGGCGTCCTTCAGCAGTTCGTCCAGATGCTCATAATCCAGATCGTTCAGATCAATGGAGCGGATAACACTGATGGAGAGATCGTTTACGTTGTTCAGCTTGTTGATCAATCCGTAGTGTTCTTCTCCATAAATCGCAATGACTTTAATCGGCGGGAAATTCCTTCGCAGGTAGTTGTTTTCCAGATATAGCAGGAAAGCGGAACTGAAGACTTCGATCACGATCATCCAGATGATCGGCATAAGCGGAATGACTCTCAGGGTGATCAGGCAAAGCACCAGATAGATCACTACATTGGAAAACAGCAACGTCAGGGAATGGGACAGGAAAAGATCCGTAGTCGTGCTTCCCCCGACATCAAAAGCGTCGAAGAGTCTGCCAAAGAGGATAAACAGGATCAGATAGAGACCGAAGAAGACCAGATAGCCGTTAGAATAATAGAAGAAATAATGAATGTATCCGGTCATCAGGACAGATAAAAAGATCAGCTCATAAACAAAGATATTGGCTATGACCATGGCGATCTTGGCATTTTCTTTTGTGCTGAATCTTTCAAACATATATTTCTATTTTAGACCACTCTCGATCAAATATCTACTTAAGGCATCCTTCCAGTCCGGAAGTCTGTCAAAACCGTTTTCTGACAGTTTTGTCTTATCCAGACGGGAATTGAACGGTCTATTTGCCTTGTTCAGACCGTATTCTTCCGTCGTAACCGGGATCACCTTTGTCGGCATCCCCGTCTGTCTATAGATCTCCTTACAGAATTCATACCAGGAGATATAGCCTCCTTCATTCGTCGCATGATAGTAGCCGTACTTCTCCGTTTCGATCATATCGACCAGGAGTCTGGCCAGATCGTAAGTATAGGTCGGCGTACCGATCTGGTCATTTACGACACGGACCGAATCATGGTTTTTTCCGACGCGGACCATGGTCTGGATAAAGTTCTTGCCATGCAGGCCGAAGACCCAGGCGATCCTGACGATGAAAAACTTCACCAGCCGTCGGACTTCAAATTCACCCTGCAGTTTTGTCTCTCCATAATAACACAAAGGCGCATAGGAATCGTCATCCGGCTGCCAGGCTCTTTCGCCCTTGCCATCAAAAACATAGTCCGTACTCAGATACAAAAACCGACAGTCAAGCTGTTTCGCCGCATTGACCAGGTTTCTGGTTCCCAGAACGTTGATCGCATAGACCTTTTCTTTGTTTTCCTCGTCTTCGGCGGCATCTACGGCTGTCCAGGCCGCACAATGAATGATCGCATCCGGATGAATTCCGATTACTTGCTCCGTAACTTCTTCTCTGGTAATATCCAAAAGATAGTCCATATCCCCTGCGATATCGCTGGTGATCGGCTTATGGCCTCTTTTTCTTAATTCATTGACTACGTCATGACCCAACTGGCCATTCGCTCCAGTAACCAGTACTCTCATTTCTTTGAATACATTTCCTCGTAGTATTTCAGATAATCACCGGAAGTGACTTCATTCATCCAGTCCTGATGGTCCATATACCATTGAATCGTTTCCTTGATACCGGATTCAAAGTTGTACTTCGGTTTCCATCCGAGTTCCGTTTCGATCTTGGTCGGATCGATCGCATATCTTAAATCGTGACCTTTGCGGTCCTTGACATAGGTAATCAGCGATTCCGGTTTCTTCAGTTCTCTTAAAATCGTCTTGACGACTTCAATGTTCTGTCTTTCGTTGTGTCCGCCGATATTGTAGACTTCACCGTTCCTGCCGTTTCTCATAACCAGATCGATACCGGCACAGTGATCGTAGACATGCAGCCAGTCTCTGACATTGAGACCTTCCCCATAGACAGGAAGAGATTTGTCGTGTCTGGCGTTGTTGATCATTAACGGGATCAGTTTCTCCGGAAACTGGTAAGGACCGTAGTTGTTGGAACACCTGGTGATGGTCATGTTCAGGCCAAAGGTCCGGTGATAAGCCATTACCAGAAGGTCTGCAGAGGCCTTGGAAGCGGAATACGGAGAGCTGGTATGTAAAGGTGTATCCTCGGTAAAAAAGCGGTCTGTAGCCTCTAGCGGCAGGTCTCCGTACACTTCATCCGTCGAAACCTGATGGTATCTTTTCACGCCGTACTTTAATGCAGCATCCATCAGGACTTCCGTACCGATGATATTGGTCTTCAGGAATACTTCCGGATCTTCGATCGATCTGTCAACATGCGATTCCGCAGCGAAATTGACGACGATATCGATGTTTTCCTCTTCAAAGAGCTTATAAATGTTCTCTCTGTCCCGGATATCCATTTTCACGAATTTATAATTCGGCTTGTTTTTGCATCCATCCAGATTCTTCAGATTGCCGGCGTAGGTCAAAAGATCCAGGGCAACGATCTGATCTTGCGGATGCTGATCCATTTCATAATAGACAAAATTCGAACCGATAAAGCCGGCCGCTCCGGTTACAAGTATTTTCATTTCTTCTTCTCCTTCTTTTCTTTGCAGACTTCTTCCCGGATCACATATTGCGGGATATTGTTGCTTATGAGATAGGCTCTGCCGACGTATTCGCCGATCAGTCCTAAGAAAATCATGATGAAACCGCCCAAAAACAGCATCGTCGCAAACATGGAAGTCCAGCCGGCAGTGATTTCCGGGTGAAGCAGTTTGTCGATTATCACGGCTACACCGATCAGAAAACCGGTAAAAGCGAAGATAAAACCGCTCAGGGAAGCCAGACGTAAAGGCTTGATGGAGAATGAAGTTACGCCGTTAAGCCACAAAGATACTGACTTACGGAAATTGTATCCCGATTCTCCGGCATAACGGTAGCCGTGTTCGATCGGAACATAGGCCGTCTTGGTAGTAATAGCCCAGACCATGCCGTCGATATACGGTTTCGGATTCTGATATTTCAGTATTTCATTGATTACGTATCTTTTGGTTACATTGTAGCTGGACATGATCGATCCTTTCGGAATGTCCATCATCTTGGTCAGAAACCAGTAGTTAAACCGCGATCCCAGTCTTTTGTAGAAAGCGTGATGATAGTTGATAAAACGGGCACAGACATAGTCGTAACCTTCTTCCAGCTTGTTGATCAGATCAAAAAGATATTTCGGATCATGCTCACCGTCATCATCCATTCTGACGATATAATCGCCGCTGGACTTGGAATAGGCTGCCATCAGGGCAGAAGATTCACCGAAGTTCTTTGCCAGATCATAGGCTTTGATATGAGCGTCTTTTCTGGCAAGATCGGCTATGACCTGAAATGTGTTATCCGGAGAGCAGTCGTTTACGAGGATGATCTCATAATCATAATCCTTGTGCTGTTTCATCTGTTCCTTAATGCCTTCTACCAGTTTGCCGATCGTATCCTGCGATCTGTAACAAGGTATAGTAATGGATATTTTTTTCATGACCGACATACCTCTTTCATATACTCATCATAATCTCTGATGTATTCTTTCCCGTCATAGTGCGTACTGGCAAGAACCAGAAGGACGGAGTCTTCAGAAAAGTCGTACATATCCTTCCAGATCATCTGCGGAATATAAACGCCCATCATCGGCCGGTTCAGTTCGATGATCGCTTCCTGCTTTCCGTCTGTAACACGGACTTTGCTGGTACCGGCAACATTGATCAGAACAAACTGCGATTCTCTGTTTGCGTGCTGGCCCCGGACGACCGACGCGTCAGAACCGTAGATATAGAACACTCTTTTAATCTCAAAAGGAATAGACTCATTTCCTTCTATTACTACCAGTTTTCCTCTTTCATCACCCAGGTCATTGAATTCTATGATCGGGCATTTTTCTTTTAGATCTTTTTTCATCCTTCAAAATGATTCAGCTTATCGATCACATAATCGATCTCTTCAGAAGTCATGCCGTTATACATCGGCAGACTCAGTACTTCGTTCGCATATTTTTCGGCAATCGGGAAATCGCCTTTCTGATATCCCAGACATTCATAGGCTTTCTGCAGATGCGGAGGGATCGGATAATGAATGATCGTAGAGATCCCGTTTTCTTTCAGGTATGCCATCAGTTGATCTCTTTTTGCACAATGGATCACAAACTGATGATAGACGTTATTTGATCCGGGTCTCGTCAACAAAGGACGGATCAGCGGATTCTGAACTTCTGTAAGATATCTCTTTGCGATCCTGTTTCTTTCCTTGTTCAGTTCATCCAGATAAGTCAGTTTGACCCGCAGCAGCCCGGCCTGCATCTCGTCCAGTCTGGAATTCATGCCGATAATATCGTTCTCATAATGAAGCTTCTTTGAGCCGTAGTTGCGGATGACTCTGACTTGTGCATCATATTCCGGATCATTCGTCGTGATGGCTCCTCCATCCCCGAAAGCACCCAGATTCTTGGTCGGATAGAAGCTCCAGCAGGCAATATCCCCGATGGAACCGCACTTTTTATCTTTCCAAGCCGTTCCATGGGCTTGTGCGCAGTCTTCAACGACTTTCAGGTTATACTTCCTTGCCAGTTCACAGATCTTTGTCATATCGCAGGACTGACCATAAAGATGAACCGCCAGAATGGCTCTGGTATGAGCGTTGATCTTTTCTTCGATCTTGTCTGCATCCAGGTTGTCATATTCATCGGGCTCTACGAAAACCGGCGTTGCGTCGTTCAGGGTTATTCCCATGACACAGGCAATATAGGCATTGGAACAGACGATGACTTCGTCATTCTTCCCGATCCCGAGAATACGGAAAGCGATCGTCAGTGCATCCATTCCCGATGCTACTCCGGCACAATATTTCGAACCGATATAAGATGCGAACTCCTTCTCGAATTCTTTTACTTCTTTTCCGAGAATATACCATCCCGAGTCTAATACTTCCAGCGCTTTTCTGTTGTATTCCCCGGCATGCAGATCAAACTGTCTCTTAAGATTATTGGCTTGTATTTCCATGTTCATCCTCGTTTTTATAATGGTGCGCAGCACCAAAGAATACCCTCTTGTTATCGATACTATAATAATATAAATCACCAGAATCGGCAAAGAACGATTCTTTTTTATGGCTTACAGAAATAAAAATGATCCTCCTCCATTGACCGGATCAATGCCGGAAGCTCACTTTCAGCTGCTTTATTCACAGATACGGGCCGGTATCAGAACTACCAGAAATTCTCCCGGCAGTATTCCGAATACTTCGAAAACTCATCGTTCAGATAGTAATAGTCGTACTCTTCCTGTAGAGTCGTTTCCTGAGAGAAAAGATTCGTACCCAAACCCAGACGTTCTCCTTCAATTTCAAAGCCCATAGAGGCCAGGATGGTCGGGAAGAGATCCAATGTATTGAATTCTCTGTTTTTTATGTTTTCAGTAGAAACGCGGCTGTTAATGAAACAGTCATAAACATATCTTCCGTCGTTTGAATTGATGTCGTTGTTTTTTCTGTCTTCGATCCGGTTGGAACCGGCCAAATTGCTGGAGATCAGGGTGGCATCCATGGTCGGATGATCGCCAACGATCACGATCGTCGTATTCTCATAAAAATCCTGTTCCTTGAGCCATTCTACAAATTCAAAGATCTGTCTGTCAGCACAGGAAACAACATTTGCATACTGATTATCATATTCGTTTCGGCAAAGATCGCAGACATATCCACCAATGTGGTGAGTATCGACCGTCAGCATCACGAAGCAGAAAGGATCTTCCTCGTGAGACAAGGTGTTCAGCTCGTCTTTGGCGATCTTATACAGTAGTTCATCATCAAAACCCCACCAGACGTATTCATCGGTATACCCTTTCTCCACTGCAGTGTAATAGTCAAAAATCGTAAAATCGCCATGGGTCTTGTAGAAGGAACTTCTACCGGCAAATGTCGCATCGGAACCGCACAGGAATTCCAGATTATAGTTCTTTTCTTTCAGGATATCTCCCAGGGTCGGGACCTTGCTGGCGAAAGCCAGATCAGTTCCCATCTGGTTGCCGTCGATCGGGAACATGAAAGGCAATCCGCTCTCGCTGGCGAATAAGGCTCCCATTGTCCAGGTCGTTCCGGATGGTGAATTGAATCCTCCTATTCCTTCGGTTGCGGAGAAGTTGATGTTGTTTTCAGCCAGATTCCTTAAATTCGGCAGCAGTTCATAATCCATTCCGCCTCCGTCTTCTTTTGACATAAAAGTCGTTTCTATGCTTTCCAGATAGATCAGAATCAGATTGTTGGTATTCTCTCCCTGTATTTCCACATCATTCGGATTAACGTAGTATTCGTCGTAGATATATGTCGGCTGGCTTCTCTGTCTGATGTAGTCATCGTAGATCGAATAAGTCTTGTCGATCCTTCTAAGCGTAAAAAACATGATCAGAATACATAGGATCAAAAAACACCTGCCAAACAGCGTGATACCGTCGATGACATGTTTCTTCTTGTTTTTTCTACCGAACTCGATTTTGAAAGAGATCTTGTTCCGATTGAATAAAATGATCAAAAAGACAGGAATAACGACAGCCAGAATGATAAACGGAATCATATTCTTCACGGCATGCGTGATGACATCTTTGGATGTTCCGGTCTTCTCGCGAAAAAACGTATAGATATATGCCGTAATGTCGACATTGATATACTTATTCAGATAAGAAAAAAGACCTACCAGTATGGTGTCTATGAAAAACAGTACTCCGCCAAGATACAACAACCGATTATTTTTCATCATTTGCCTTTATTACGATATTAAAATCAAATCTTGTAACCAGCAGTTTGATGACGACCGGAACGAGAATAGAAACAAAAATGGCGATAAAAGTATAAGGAACCGTGTTCATATCGATTCTGGAATGCAGAATCAGATTAAACAGATGGGCGATTACTTTGGAAGCTGCGAAAACGACAGCCGTATAGAAAAAATAAAAAATGATATTCCGGAAACTAAAAACAAGCGGCCTATCATTGATCTTGCTGTCGATCAGCAGCGATATTGCAGGAATCATGAATATATTAACGATCATCAGTACGATATTTGTCATTTCAGCAGGCATCGTCATTTCCTCCTATGTTAAGGATCGCGGGTATCCAAAAAACACTATTATTTTACCCTAGCGTCCACGCAAAAGCAAATTCCATAAAAAGAACCGGAAGAACGGCGCAAAACCTCTGTTCCGGACCGGTAATCATTTATTCTTTTTTAAAATCTTCAGGAAGAAGGTAATCTGTATAAAGCATATTGACACCCCGATCAAGCAGTTCCCGGGCTTCTTCCGGCTCGTTTACCGTATGGGCGGCAGTCCTGATTCCAAACTTGTTCCAGATATCGATACGTTCCTGTGTCGCATTCTCTGCCCACATGGTGATGAACCCGACGCCTGTCCTGGAACAGAATACCGCAAGGGTATCGGTTTGCCAGTCGGGATCCTTGTAGACCGTATAAATAACGGACTTGAAAGGATAGATATCCATCACATAGCCGAGCATCTTTTCATGATAGATCTGCGGTATGACACGGTCCAGTACTTCCGGATGGCTGATCTCCATAGCGTAGCTTACCAGTTGGGTAAACTGCAGCCTGATCCTGTATTCATCCGTGTACTTGTTGTCGGTGATAATGTAGATGTCCGGGTATGCGACCATCAGTTCGATGATGTCTTTTCCATCCAGGGTATCCATGTTGCCGCAGACCGGTATGGACTTGAAGTTCTCCAAACTGTATTCAATATCATCCCCGCTTTGGGAGATCTCCCGCCAGTTCTTTTCGCGGTGGCTGCAGATCAGATAGTAGTCTGTGCTTAGATCAAAATCTACCTCAAATACCCGATAACCCAGATCGTAATTGTATTCGAAAGCCTGCAGGGCATTAGTATAGGTATTTCCCTCGTAAGCACCCATGGCATGCGCAACAAGCACATTCTCTTCCGCCCAGGAATAATCGAAGTCATAATGTCGGCCGTTCTCTTCGATCCTATCCAGATGATCTATGATGTAGATGTACTTTTCTTTAGCCATGAGAAATGCGCGATATCCCGCATAGGCAAGTCCTGCCAGCAGCAGTACGATGACAGCGATGATCGCTATGTTTTTCTTTTTATTTTTCATACACGAAATTCCCGTTGCACTCTTCTAAAGACGGTGCATCCTTGTCTTTCTGAGACAGCACAGGCTCTAATCCCTCTAAAAGGGTTCCCCAGTCGATGCCGATCGTCGGATCGTCATAGCGAATGCCGCCTTCCGACTCCTTGTGATAGAGATTGTCACATTTATACTGAAATTCTGTATCATCCGTCAAAGTCAAAAAACCGTGGGCCATTCCTCTTGGCAGATAAAACATTCTTTTGTTTTCGGCAGAAAGTTCACAGCTGACCCATTTGCCGTAGGTCGGTGAACCCTTGCGGATATCTACCGCAACGTCAATGACTTTCCCTTTGGTGCATCGAACCAGTTTTGCCTGAGAATATGGATTTCTCTGGTAATGAAGGCCTCTTAATGTACCCTTTACCGCGGAATAGGACATATTGTCCTGAACAAAAACGGTATCAATGCCCAGTTCATGAAACCTGGCCTGATTATAGGTTTCCATGAACCAGCCTCGATGGTCGCCGAAACAGTCTGATTCAATGATATAAACACCCTGAATCTCCGTATCAATGCGCTTCATATCAGTCAGCTCTTCCTTCCGCTACCGCTTTAAGATGGGCACCGTAAGGTGATTTCCCATACCGGGCAGCGCTGTTTAACAGTTCATTCTTATTGATCCAGCCGCTCTTAAAAGCGATCTCTTCCGGAGCGGATATTACGATATTCTGCCGCTTGGAAATGATTTGGACATAGTTGGCGGCTTCTACCAGCGAATCCATCGTTCCGGTATCCAGCCAGGCAAATCCCCTGCCCAAAAGCTGAACATCCAGTCTTTCTTGTTTCAGATACATGTCATTCAGCGTGGTGATTTCCAGTTCGCCGCGGGCAGATGGCTTAACTTCTTTCGCCATACCGGAAACTCCCTGCGGATAGAAGTAGAGTCCGGTAATGCAGTAATTGGATTTCGGATGTTCCGGTTTTTCCTCCACGGAAAGGACTTTACCGTTCGCATCAAATTCAACGATCCCGAATCTTTCCGGATCGTTGACATGATAGCCGAAGATCGTAGCTCTGTTTCTCTTTTCCGCATCTTCCCTGGCCTGTCGAAGAATATGTGAGAAAGCGTTGCCGTAGAAGATATTGTCACCCAGAACCATGGCGCAGGCTTCATCGCCGATGAATTCCTCACCCAGGATAAATGCCTGAGCCAGACCGTCCGGAGAAGGCTGTACACAGTAGGACAGATGGACCCCGAATTGGGAACCGTCACCCAGAAGTTCTTTAAAACGCGGTGTATCGGTCGGCGTAGAAATGATCAGGATATCTCTGATTCCCGCCAGCATCAGTGTGCTTAACGGATAATAAACCATTGGCTTATCGTATACCGGCAACAACTGTTTGGATGTTACCATCGTCAGAGGATATAGTCTGGTACCGGCTCCACCGGCTAATATGATACCTTTCATATGCTGCTCCTTTTATCGTTCTAATTATATCATTTGTTTAAATGGCTATTGTATTGAAAGAAACGGTTCCTATAAGCGTGTAGTCTGCAGACATCGTAGGCTGTTTTACTTTTCCAGGCTACATAGTTAAAGCTAAGCTGATCTCTTCTGCTTTCGTTCTTGATTTCGTTCCACCAGTTCAGATCAAACGCTTCTGTCTTGTCCGTATGTCTTCGATATAGAACATTCGTCATGACCAGACCGTTGTTTTCCGGATATCCTTCTTTCCGGTAACGATCCATCTGTCTGTTGATGACAGTATCATCGTCCTTTTTCATGGCAATACATTCAGCGGCTTCCTGATAGATGCAGATCCTTTCCGGATGAATAAAAGTCAGGATCTGTGTGTCTTCCAGAAAGAGTTCGATAAAGTCGGAAACACTCTTGCAGATCTGCAGATTGGCATCCATCCAGATACTGTGCTTATAATCTTTCAGGAACAGATGCGGATGGGTCTTGATGTATCTGGCCTTTCGGATCGGATCCAGATCCTTCAGTTCCGGATATGCGTCTTCATTTATAGAAACGACTTTCCAGAAATCGGAATAAAGTTTTTCATTATCGGTAAAACAGAAATAGTCACAGAGATCTGTTTCAGCACACAGAGGATCGTTCAGAGTGTCATAATCGCCGATGATGGCAGTATATACAGCCAGCCTTTCGTTTTCGTTGACGATCCCTCTTTTTTTCATATTCAGAAGCATTTGTGTAAGTACATCGACCTCATTGTTTTTCTGATCCTGAAGCTCATTCAGTTTTCGTTCCAGCTTCAGCTGAAAGTCAATAATATTGTCCGTCCGGTTAAACAGACTGCCGATCAGCGGAATATGACTGACCAGATTTTTCTTTTTACTATCCATATTGCACCATCACCTTCATTTATTATTCGTCAGATCAGAAAGATTTACCATGGTATTCTCTTTGTTGTTTCTGCCGCTAACGATCTTCCATAGCTTATACACCATCCAGAACGGCAGTTTCCATTTCTGTTCCTTCACTTTATACACAACTTTGGCAAAGAAACACATGATCTTGAATTTCCATAAGCCGCGGATCTCTTCGGCTGTTTTCATTTCATATGCGTAAGTGATCTTGTCAAAATAGTCTCTGGAGAGGGTTTCTAACGAATAAACCGTATTCGCTTCCCGGATGCATTCGCGAGAAATCTTATCTCTTAGCTTTTCATCCTCAATCAGCAGACAGATCGCCTGATACCAGTCTTCGGTCGTGTTCTTTACCAGCAGACCGTTTTCACGGTTACGGATTCCGTAGACATAAGGTTTCAGATCCGAATAGATTCCGGCAATGCCGAAAGAAGCGTATTCCACGTATTTATTGAAGTATTTGCAAGCATGAAAAGGCGTATCCGGCATCGGTGCCAGTCCAATGTCCCAGTTTGCTTCCTGTACGATTTCCGTATATTTCTTGTAGCTGTCCTGGTAAGGAATGTATTTCAGATCATAATCATCCACGATCTTCGGCCTGGCTCCCATGAATTCAATACTGACTTTATCGCCGTATTTTTCCATAACCTTGATCAGGCATTCTTCCAGGATATGGTTGATATCCTGTGTCCTGTCGATCGATCCGGCAAAGCCGATACGGACTTTATCGTTTTTCTGTTTCTTCGAAATGGCACTTAAGGATGGTTCATTCAGCAGGAAACTGTTCTGAAAACCTTTCCCGTACTTTTCCAGAAGAACTCTCGATGGCGTCATGAAAGTATTGCACAGTTCCATGATCTTCAGGATATTGTTATGAATATTCTCCTGATGATAATACTTTGCGCTGCTAACATAATCCGGCAGGTTTAAAAGATCGTCATCCAGCACATAGACCATGTGTTTCTTTCCGGCACAAAGCTTTGCCGTATATGCTTCAAGGTCACTCTCACTACGAACAAAAACGATGATATCGGCCCAGGAAAGATCTCTGGTATTGATCCTGGCGGCCATCAAAAAACGATATTCGATCTTGCCGGCTTCCATCAGATACTGAAGCTGGGTATGACCGCATAACAGGACGGAAGGAATCAGCGAGTGAGATATGATCAGTACTTTCATTTCTTCTTAATGCTCTGTTTCTCTCTATAAGCCTTGCAAACCTCTTTGGCAGGCCCGTTCATGACGACTTTTCCTCTTTCCAGCCAGATCACTACATCGCACATTTCTTCAATCTTTTCCAGATTATGAGAAACAAACAGTACGGTAGCTCCCCCGGACATCAGTTCTTTCATCCTGTTCAGGCTCTTTTCCTGGAACGCTGCATCGCCTACCGAAAGGATCTCATCGACGATCAGAATCTCCGGGTTGACGACAGAAGCGATCGAAAAAGCCAGTCTTGCCATCATGCCGGAAGAATAGTTGCGGATCGGCATGTCAATGAATTCCCTGATTTCGGCAAAATCGACGATTTCCTCGTATTTGGATTCCAGATACTCTTTTGAATAGCCGAGGATGGCGCCATTCAGATAGATATTCTCTTTACCGGTCAGTTCCAGATCAAAACCGGCACCCAGTTCCAGCATCGGCACGATGTTGCCTCTGGTGACGATCGTTCCTTCTGTCGGTTTTAAAATACCGGAAATAAGTTTCAAAGTCGTAGACTTGCCGGCACCGTTCCGTCCGATCAGACCCAGGGTCTTTCCTTTTTCCAAGGAAAAGGAGACGTGGTCCAGGGCAAGGAATTCGTTGTATTTCAGTTTTCCGCTTAAGGCTGTCGTAAAAATCTCTTTCAAAGAGTTGATCGGTTCATCGGACATCTTGAATTTCATCGTTACGTCTTTTACTTCAATCATCTTTTTTGTCATAGATACTCCTAGAGATAAAGCGTAAACTTGTCCTGTGTCTTTTTAAATACAAACAGGCCTGCCAGCAATGAAACTACCGCAAAGATCAGACAGTAGATATAAGCCATCGGCTCCGGTGAGATGCCGTTGATCAGGCATTTACGTAGATTGCCGATGAAATGATACAAAGGATTAAAACGGATGATAAACCGGTATTTTTCCGGAACGATCTCGGCCGGATAGAAGATCGGGGTCGCATATTGCCAGATCTGAATGAAAACGCCCCAGAGGAACTGAATGTCTCTGAAAAAGACCATGAATGCCGAAAGCAGCAATCCAAAGCCTAAAGAAAAGACGACCAGACAGGCAAGGAAATAGAACATCAGCAGGACCGACTTGTGTAGCGTCACGCCCAGAAGCAGGCTGACAAGCAGCAGTGGTACCAGCGATATGCCTAGATTGATCGAAGAAGACATCGTCTTTGCCAGAGGAAAAATGTACTTCGGAATGTAGACTTTGTTGATGAGGCTGGCGTTTCCGGAAATGGAAGACAGACACATGTCCGTCGTTTCTTTAAAGAAGTTGAAGCAGACGACACCGCTTAAAAGATATACCGGATAGTTCTTGGTATTGGCATTAAAGAAGGTCGAGAAAACCAGAAACTGTACGGTCATCGTCAGCAAAGGATTCAAGAAACTCCAGAAAATACCTAAAACTGATCTCTTGTATTTGGACTTGAAATCTCTGGATACCAGTTGAGAAATCAGGAAACTGTACTGGAATACCGCCAGAATGGAACGGATCAGATAGTTTGCCCGGTTCTTTTTAACATAGTTGTTATAGGAATGAAACAGTACGGCAGCCAGAAGAAGACCTGTACCGCCAGTAATGAACCAGTAATATCGGTTCGCATGGATAAGTTCTGTTCCGTCAACGGAGAAACAAAGCATGCCTTCACGCGGTTCTCCATTAATACTGAGACGGGAATCAGGCAGCACGTTTTCTTTACTCATCATGGCCGCTGCCGACTGATTCGCTTCCGCATTGCTGTAAAGCCTAAAGGTCAGTCGTCTGCCTTTCATGTCGTCGATCGGCTTTTCAGGAGTGAGTTCAACACTACCCTGTTCCGCAAGTTTCTCCAGATCGAGGATCTGTCTGATCAGGACTCTTTCGCCATCCAGCAGGTCAACGATCAGATTGCCTTTTCCTTCCCGGTAAAACTTTGTAAAGACCAGTGAAACCGATTCGATCCTATCTACCGTATTAACGAATTCCTGCGTGACATCCATGCCTTTTACGATCTCATCCGTAACGGCATCCGCTTCCGACATAGTAATCTTTTCAATGGATTCCTTGTATTTCAGCTGTTCTCCCGCAAGAAAATAAAAAGCTACCGCCAGAACGGCATAGAGAAACAGAATAACGCTTAAAACTTTCTTAAGCTTTTTTTCCATCCTTACTGTTCCCCTGTAAGCGAGAAGCAGATCGTTCCCCTGACTTTCATCCTTCCGAATTTAATCAAGGAATCGTCCGTTTCCTGCATCATAAGTGCCACTCCTGTATCAGAAGCGGTCTCAGGATATACTCGAAGTGTCAGTTCTTTTCCCAGTACGCCTTCGATCGGTGTGTCCGCCTCGATAAACAGACGGTGCTGGTCTTCGATCTGAAGCACGTTCACGGTCTTCTTTAAAAGGGTCTTGTTTCCATCCAGCAGTTCGATTGACAGTTCGACATCATCCAGAACATAAAGTTTGGTAAAGACGATTGCCAGTTCCTTGATATGATCGGTATGATTGATGAATTTCTCTTCAACGACCAGACCGTTGGTGATCTCGTTTGTCACGGCATTTGCCTCAGGCATCTCTCTGTTTTCCGAAACCGTGACTGTCTCCCTTCTGACAAACAATTTATCCTTAAACATAAACAGTACAGCCGCTGCGATAAACAACGCACATAAGCCGATCAGCAGCATTACTTTCTTGTCTTTTTTCATAATCTACTACCTTTCTTTTTTATAACTCTTCTATTCTAACATTTTTATATATAGTTTACTAATGCCAGAATCCAAAAAAACAGATCATTGACTGTTCCGGTACGGAAACGGGCGTCTGTAAGAAGCTGTCTTTTCCGTTTTGCGTCTTTCTGATAAAAAGCGACGGTCAGAAGCAGTTCCCGGTTTTCTGCAGAACATTCTGCACCATAGATGCGCAGTAAAGCTGCAGCAGTTCTACTGCGGTAGTTCCTGATCTTTCCATTCAAAAAACGGTTTATTCTGCCGCTGAACACTTTCAGCTTATTGGCGCTCATCCCGATCTCGTTATTGCCGTGCTGACGGTAGTACATGTGGGAAGAGGGATCCAGGATCATTTTTCCGAACATGCAGACAACTTTATGAATGATGGCATCATGAATCAGACAGTATTCTTTTTCCATGTCATAGCGAACGACTTTCTTTCTGGCTTCATGATTAAACACGAAGGTACATCCGGGAGCCGAATGGTAGATCAGAGAATGCGGGAAGTCTGAATAGTTGTAAAGAGATGAAACATTGGAATCGATCGGATTCAGTTTCTCGTCAGTAAGCGTATAGCGGCTGCAGTAAAGTAACGGAAGGCTTTTATCTTCCTTTTCCAGTGTCTTAACCGCAACAGAAAGCTTGTCTTTCATCCAGACATCGTCCTGATCACATAAGGCATAGAAATCACCTTCTTCGCAATCTCTGATCAGTTCATAGAAAGATGCTGCAGGTCCTTTGTTTTCCCCACAGAAGTATTCTATCCTTTTATCCCTGTTTCGATATTCTTCCAGTATCGAAAGAGTGCTGTCCGAAGAACCGTCGTCTCGAATCAGGATCCTATCCGGCTGCAGTTCCTGATTCAAAAGAGAATCCAGCTGTTCACGCAAATATCTTTCTCCGTTATAGGTCGACATCAGTACGATCAGTTTCATTGCATAACCTCATCGATAGCATCAGAACAGTTCCGCATAAACGCTTCAGAAGAGAAGAATCGCTCAAATAGCTTCCGGATCTCTTTACTGCTGTTTCTGGCAGAACGGATCTCTTCCCCCTTTATTAGCGATTTAGGGCTGATATTAAAACCGGCATGGTATTTTTCTACCAGTTTCCAGGTATCGCCCTTGATGTTGTTGATGATTGGAAGACCATGTTCGAAATAATCAATGCATTTGACGGTCAGACCGATATAAAGCCCTTCCTTGTACAGATTGATGCCGGCATGACATTTTTCAAAGATTTCGGCTTTCTTTTTCCCGTCTCTGACAGGACCGTGGTAGACCGTTTCTGCAGTCGTTTTCAACGCCGCGAGGAATTTATCACACTTTTCCCCGTCGCCGATCACATGGACCCTGACCGCCTCATCGATTCCGGATACGACGGATACGATCCGGTCGATATCGATCAGATTGTTGATGGAACCGATATAGCAGAGTGTCAGTTTATCGTCTTCGCTCTTTAACCCGGAAGAGATCTGATTCTCCGGTTTTCTGGACCAGTAAAGCGTCTTCATCGTACCATCATATTCTTCTTTCAGCGTCTGCTGATAGAGGTCACATTCCGTAGCCAGCAGATCGGCACAGCGGATGGAATTCTTGCGGATGTTTTTCCAAAGCCGAAACGGCAGCAGATCTTTCGTTATCGGAAGCGGCAGCGATTCCGGCCACATGTCGATAATGTCGAGGATCAGCTTTGTTTCAGGATACTTCTGTTTATACTTATCCGCTTCTTTGATCAGTGAATTTGCCGGAGCCATCAGCCAGATCAGATCCGGCCGGTATTTCTCCGTTTCCAGAAAGACATCTTTTGCGAAACGTCGGTGTGACAGCATTCTTTGTACGGACAGATTACGTCTGTACGGTCTGGTCCTGATCGCCTCAAAATGTTCAGGAACTCCCGTTCTGAATTCTTTCCGGATATGCGAAAAGTCCGAAGTCAGTATGATACTGTCATACCCCTTCTTTTTACAGACTTCATATATCAGATCCGCACGTTCTTCATTCGATTCGAAGCAAGTGATGATCGCAGCTTTCATATTTCTATTCTACCTTTGAACGGATCAATTCACAAATGTATATGACAATACATAGATGACGATCTCAAAAAATACCATCAGATATGCCAGGAAAACGTATTTTTCAGATCGTTGCGGCAGGGCCAGCTTTTTATTCGGGAATACAGAAAAGAAGTAAGGCAGAAGAGGACTGAAATATCTGCCCTGTATTCCTTCAACGATAATGCCGCCGTAATCCTCGACGATCGTCTGGGAAGATTCGGTCCAGGACACGAACATGCCGATGATCACATAAAGCCCTATCACGGTACACATCAGTATCAGGACCGCTTTCAGCAGGAGCGGAAGAGTTTTAGGCTGAGACGTAAAGGACATGGCAATCAGGACAGCCAGGACAGCATGTACGATTCCGATCGGAACGATCAGCGAATCACCCGAAAGAGCTCTGCAGAAGGAGCCGTAGAACCAGTATTTGATCCTGTAGCGAATCGTTCTGGCAAAGATCAGCAGTGTTTCCAGCGGATGATGGATCATATAGGAAAAAGAGTAGGCTTCCTTGTTTGGATATATGCCGATGTTCTTTAGGTCCAGAGAAATCAGATTTTCCGTATCGGTACGAAGAATACTCTTGAACAGCATCTGCAGAGGTCCTGCCATGATTCCATACAGCTGATAAATAGCCGGCAGGCAAAGAAGCAAAGCCCCCAGGATTTTCTTTTTCGTGCTTCCGTATCGGTCTTTTGGAACCAGAAAAAAGAGGAAGGCAAAAAAACCGTATACGACTTTGGCCGGAGCCAGCAGGAAACAGATCACAAAAACAGTGATGTATTCCTTCCAAGGGATTTCTTTCTCGCTGAAATACCATCTTAAGAAGAACGCTGCGCTAAGAAAACTCAGGCCAAGAATAAACGTATCATAGGAGATAGATGCCGCTGTCTGTAAAAACATCGGCATGATAGAAATGATGCCAAACAGTGATTTTAATGTCGGTGTCAGTTTTATCGCAAAGTAAATGCATAAAGCGTAGAACAGCAGACTGGTGATCCTGCCAAGATAGAAACAGGTGATCATATTCAGTTTCAGGATCCGGCCTAAGGAAAGCCCGATCGCATTTGGAAGATACTGGATCCAGTAAACATCCAGGGCGTCACGTGAAAGTTTCTGCATCTTGCCGGTCAGCTTCAACGGTTTAAAGATCTCTCGGATGAATCGAACATAACCGGCACTGATGTTGTAGTGCCCGTACATGTAGCCGTATTTTAGATAGATGGAATCAATGCTTTTCTGTTCCTTGGACATCAGCATGTTGGAGACCTGCAGAGCTACTTCATAATGACTCAGTTCATCCGGAGGAGAAGCCGGAACGATGATGATCATCAGCAGCAGACCTAAAACAAGAATACTGCAGCTAAACAGCAGTTCCTTGGATGGATCAAACAGCAGCAGCAAAAGGGCCAGCAGGCTGATTCCGACCGCCGCATAAAGAATTACTCCAAAAGCAAAACCCTTGAGTTCCTCACTGTGGACCAGATACTTCAGGCACAAATCGGCATCTTCGATCTGTTCCCCATCCACATAAAACAAAGAACCCTCAAAAGCCGATCCATTGGAATAATAGACGCCGACTCCCCTGTCTACCGGACTGTCGGAATAGATCGATACCCTGATCTGATCGTAATCCGAAAGGACATAATTCAAAGAAAAAGTCCGAAAGTCGTTGTCGATGATCCTGCCGACGGGGATCGTTTCGCTGACATAAATCTCTTCTGTCGTATCGTTTGAGATCTGTATCGTTATGTTTCCTTCATTGGTCCTGGCATAGGTTGCGAAGAGAATGGAAACATTTTTGGCATCCTGCTGGGCCGGAATCACGGCTTCAACTGTCGTATCCCGGTTGACTTCAACGACGGAGCGGTTATAGGAATCATTCCCGATCGACTGTTTGCCCAGGGTCGAACGGTAGGAACTTAAAGTAATGAAGATCAGTATGATCCATAAGACAAGGAATATAGATAAAAGAATTTTGTTTTCCGCAAAATTCTTTTTTAGTCTGTTTTTTAGATTTAATGTGCTCATCTTTCTAATTCTAGCATATTATAGCTATCATTATTAAGCCCGTCTGTGGAATAATCCGGCAGCGGCAGATCCGTCAACAGTTTCCGGATATTGTCCTTGATCGTCTCTTTTTCACTGCCGACGGTATCATATCCGTATTCTTTCAGGATCCGGTAAGAAGGAGAGTTCCTGTCGCAGATACCCAGGATCTGTTTTTTAAGTAAAAGATATTCCACGATCTTGCTTGGCAGATAAGGCTGCAGCGGCTGCCCGGTCATCAGAGTGTCAAACAGGACCAGAACATCTGCATTCTTCATGATTTCCGTAGATTCCTGATAAGATACCTTTTCATGGATCTTGAATACCTTCTCCAGGCCGTACTCTTTAATCTTTCTGATATCAGTTGGCTGTATCTCTGAATACTGATGGAACACGATCTTTTCGTGTAGATCCCGGTCTTCTTCG
This sequence comes from Erysipelotrichaceae bacterium, assembly GCA_017432885.1. Lineage (GTDB taxonomy): Bacteria > Bacillota_I > Bacilli_A > Erysipelotrichales > Erysipelotrichaceae > Colivicinus. Next base: position 172,198 of record JAFRIE010000014.1, read on the forward strand.
TACAGCTCTTTCAATGCTTCCAGGAAACTGTCGATCTTTCTGAGACCATAAAGTCTGCCTAAGTGGACTGCCTGTTTCACGGGGTGTTTCTGCTGCGGTACATCCAGAAGATTCTTGTAAATGTCCCATTCCGGAATATAGGTCAAAGGCATGATGATGGATTTCTTTTTCAGCTCTTCGTAGTTCTCGTACTGTTTCAAAGTAAAATCGCGCTGTTCCTCGCAGATAAAAATCAGCTTATCCGCATTCTTTACCGCAACCTCCTCGTAGCGGTCATGGTACAGAACAAAAGCTCCTACCCGGAAAGCGATACGGTAAATCAGGCTTCTATCCTGCAACTGGGTTTTCTTATAAGGAGATCCCTTGAAAGGATCAGAAAACGAAGCATACCATTTTACTTCCGGATGTTTCTTTTTGATTCTGTATGCGGCGATATGGGAGATGCCTGGAACGATGGAAGAGAACAGATACTGATAAGATTTCTGTTCAAATACGCTCAAGGCGTCTCTTACATACTTGTTCATCAGGAAAAGGCTTACCGGCAGTCTAAGAGGATGATTGCGCGGAATGGACCAGTCCAGATCGGAAGTATAGATCATATGGAACCTAGAGAACTGTTCATCTTTCTGCAGCATCCGAAGCAGACTTTCATCCGTTTTTCCCTTAAAACAGAAAACGTCCATATCCAGATCGACGTTTCTTAAGCGCTTGTATGTCAGAAGTGTTACGGTGTCGTTATAGGGAACAAAACTGCCCGGAACAACAAACATCTTTTCTTTGTTCATTTTTTCTTCAATTCTTCCAGTTCTTTATTTAGTTTGGAAACTTCATAAGTCAGCCGGATGATCTCAAGATTGTGCTTCGAGATCATGATGTAGACATAGAATGTCAGACCGTAAAGCAGACCGATCATGATTAGAAAGACCGCATTGACCGGAATCTCGATACCGACAAGATGCGAAAACTGATAGAAAGTCTCCGGAAAGATCGCCATAATCAGCGTCAGAAGCGCCCAAAGCAGCCAGACGATCGAATACTTGATGTTCAGTTTCTTGTTTATGACAAAAAACAGGACAAAAGAGAATGCAACCAATGAAGCGATAAGCAATCCTAGTCTCAGACTACTCGACATATCTTGACTCCTTACTGAATAAATATAATCGACAAAGATACCGACAGCATGAAATAAATCGATTTCAAAGGATTATGGAAATAAGAAACACCCGATTCCCTTTCCTTCATTTCTACCTGTACCTCTTTCACCTGGTATCCTTTATGAATCAGATGACATAATGCATCCGGTTCCGCATAGAAATTCATCGAACGTGAGAACTCCTGTATGACCTTCTTGCCCAAGGCTCTCATGCCGCTGGTCGGATCAGAGACCTTATGTCCGGTCTTTAAGCGGATCAAGAAGCACAGCAGTCTGCTGCCGAGCATACGCATATTAAGCGGTTTTTTCTCACTTACAAAACGGGATCCTACGACATAGTCGTTTCCCTTCTCGATTTCATTTAATAGATCGGCCATGTATCTTGGAAGATGCTGGCCGTCACCGTCAATACAGATCACACAGTCATAGTCGTGATCGCTGGCATACATAAAACCGACCTGGGTAACGCCGGCGATTCCAAGGTTGATCGGAAGCGTCAGATGACTGATCCGATTCTGCTTCAGCAGATCGTTCGTACTGTCTGTAGAACAGTCGTTGATGACCAGATAGTCATAACCGTATTCTTTCACTTCCTGAATCAGGGAAACAATAGAGTCCTGTTCGTTGTATGCGGGAATAATTACCAATACTCTCATCTTTAACATTATAACTTATTCTGGAAATATTGTTGAATAACCGGAAGCTGTCTCTCAACCATTGATTCAATATTGTAGGCTCTGGCGATATCCAGACTGCGTCTAGACATCCTTTTTTTGTTCTCGGGCAGCAGGCAGGTGTCAATGGCTTCTGTCAGTTTTTCGATGTTCCCTGTCTCATAAACGATGCCGTTGCCCTCGATCATACTAAGACCGGCGATGCAGTGATCACTGGAGATGACCGGCAGTCCATTCGCCACTGCTTCATTCAACACAAGACCCCAGACATCCGTCTGCGAAGAAAGAACAAACAGATCGCTTGCCCGGTAGTAGTCATCGACTTCTTCCGGCGGAACAAAATCGATGAAATGGACACGGTCCGTTCCTTGCGTCAGCTGAAGATACCTGTCATCCGGTTTTCCTCCCAGGATATACAGATCACAGTCCGTTTTGCATGTTCTGACGGCTGCGATCAGATCTTCAAATCTTTTACGGGGGATAAACTGTCCGACGCCCAACACGACAGGTTTTCTGCTTTCTATTTTCAGTTTCTCTCTTAAGTGTAACTTCTCTTTCTCAGATAACGGTTTATCCAGGATCCTGGCTTTGTCTACTGAAGAGAAATTATGAACATGGATGTTTTCTTCTCTTGCACCGCAGGAGATCAGGTGCTGTTTCGTTACCTCCGAGCTGCAGAAAATGATTGGGCAAAGTCTTGAGATGATCCAGTTCTTTAAGCGGTCTTTCAGAACGGATCTCTTCTCTCCCAAAGCATATCCGTCAACGTTGACGATCACTTTCTTACCGATCAGTTTGCAATAGACAAGTCCCAGAATATTCGTAATCGGTCCATAACCGTCAAAAAGGATCAGATCCTTTCTGTGCCTTCTGATTACCGGCAGGACATCAAGACAAAGAGGTTCCGGTCTATCGTTTTTATTGTTCAGTTTCACGACCTTGCATTTCCGGGAACCGTGTTTCAGAAAACGTCTGTCTCGGTCTTTTTCCTTGTCCTTGGTGTAATAAATCACCACCTCATAATGCTCAGATAGTTCTTCACACCATCTGAGCCGGTAAGGGGCGATATTACTTGTAATAATGATGATTTTATCCATTCAGGTTTAACCTTCTACATAATTCATATAGAACACGCGGAGAAAAAGAACAGACCGCTCCCAGCAGATAGGCGTTTCTCTCGCCGATTCCCTTGATCTGGCTTAAAATCTTTCTTCCCTCCATGATTTCATAGAGCTTCCGATAATCGCTGTAATCAAGCAGCTTTGCAGCACTGTACAATGCGCCGAGTTTCCATCTGGGCAGGATCCTGTCAGCTATCTCTTTGTATTGCGGATAAGACTGAAACATCCTGCCGATGTTTTCCTTGTATTCCTGATAACTGGACAACAGTTTATCGTAGGAAGATCCTGTCATGATCGAGTTTTCGCGAATATAGTAGCCGTACATCTTACGGTACAGATAAACAGCTCTGTTCTGATGCAGAAGAACATTCCAGATAAACGGCTGATCTTCGGAGAATCTGATCTTTTCATCAAAATACAGACCATTGTTCAGCAGAAACTCTTTTCGAAACAGCATCGACGGAACAACAAAGGCGATCGTCCTTTTTAAGAATGTTTCCATGAGTTCTTCCCGGGAAAAGAGTCTGACCTGAACGGAACTGTCCTGCGGAGGGATCTGCTGCTTCGTAAACGAAAAGGCACAGAAAGAAAAATCGACATCGTTTTTCTCCAGAGTATCCTTCAGTCTCTCCAGAAAGTCTGCCGAGATCGCATCATCCGCATCGATAAAGGAAATATAATCTCCTTTCGCGGCTTTCAGCCCAGCATTTCTGGCACTTGCCAGTCCTCCGTTTTCTTTCTCAACGATCCTGTAGGAAATGTTCTTATCCTGCAGATATTCCTTTGCGATCGGAATACTCCGATCCTTTGAGCCGTCATCGACCAGGATCAGTTCAAAATCCTGACAGCTCTGCTTCAGGATACTTTCGATACAGGGGAGAATGTATTTCTCGACGTTATAGACAGGAACAACAACTGAAATCATAAACCTAATGTTTTCTCCATACCATCCGATCGACAATACCGGTATAAGACTGAATGATCTTAACGACTTTATCGGAAACGTTTAAATCAGTATAGTCGGGAACCGCTACACCGAGATCCCCGTTCTTATTCATGCCGATCGCCAGTTCAACCGCCTGCAGCACTTCTTTCTTCGTAATTCCGGAAAGAATGAAGTTTCCTTTATCCAGTGCTTCCGGTCTTTCTGTTGAAGTACGGATCGCGACGGCAGGGATCGGTTTGCCTATACTTAGATAATAGCTGGATTCTTCCGGCAGTGTTCCGCTGTCCGATACGACACACAGGGCATTCATCTGCAGATTGTTGTAGTCGAAGAATCCTAACGGCTTATGCATGATGACTCTTTCATCCAGTCTAAAGCCGCTTTCTTTAATTCTGTTGGCACTGCGCGGATGACAGGAATACAAGACAGGAACAGCGTATTTCTCAGCAATCGCGTTGATTGCGGTAAATAGAGAAATAAAATTCTCTTCGGTATCGATATTCTCTTCCCGATGCGCGCTAAGCAGGATGTATTTCCCCTTTTCCAGGTTTAACTGTTTTAGAATATCCGATGCTTCGATTTCCTTTCTGTGTCTATTCAGGACTTCCGCCATCGGTGAACCCGTAACAAAGGTCCTTTCCTTGGCAACACCGGAAGCGTTCAGATAACGGCGGGCATGTTCCGAGTAACACATGTTTACATCGGATATGATGTCGACGATCCTTCGGTTGGTCTCTTCCGGGAGACATTCATCGAAACAGCGGTTACCTGCCTCCATGTGGAAGGTCGGGATATGCAGCCTCTTGGCTCCGATCACACTTAAACAACTGTTGGTATCACCTAAGACAAGAACGGCATCCGGAGAGATCTGCTTCAGGAGTTTATAACTTCGGTCGATGATATTGCCTATTGTTGCGCCAAGATCATCTCCTACCGCATCCAGATAATAGTCGGGTTTTTTCAATCCCAGTTCTTGAAAGAATACCCCGTTCAGTTCATAATCGTAATTCTGCCCGGTATGAACCAGGATCACATCGAAATATTTCTCACACTTTTTGATCACTTCACTCAGACGGATGATCTCCGGTCTGGTTCCAACGATAATCATCAGTTTTAGTCTATCCATTATCTGTCTCCTTTGTTTAAATCTGTTCTCGAAAAAGCGATAAAGAAGATAAAGACCGTCATATAGCACGAATACTTGTTCATGATCTCCGTTATCAGCAGAACTCCCATAATACCTAAAAGTACCAGTTTATAGTTGTTAAGGGCAAAATCGCCGGCTTTCTTTCCATCATACACGATGCCGATCGAAACGGCCAGAAGCCAGATCAGAGCCCCTGCCAGAAGCATCACATAGTACATCCTGTCACCGATACTTCCCATATTATGTCCATATTCGATCGCATAAAAATCTCCGCTCCAGGCTACATAGAACTTGTTTGCCAGCAGTTCCAGAAGTTTCAAAGGATGCGTCAAAAGATATTTGTAGGTCTCGATCAGTGCGCCTTTTTCCCCTTCGACCAGATTTTCGTAGGTCAGCTTAACACCTCTGGCTTCCCAATAGGCTTTGGCAGCCTGCTTACCTCTGCCGTCCGTATGTCTTCCCATGCTTTCCAGATTCGATCCAATCAGCAGCTGTTCAATATTGTTGCTTTGGGAAAGAGTATTTCCTTCCAGTCTGGTTGACAGCAGTTCCGTACAGAACAAAGAAGCCGCTAAAACGACGATCAAGATTCCTTTTTTGGACCATTTCAGATTTGACAGCGTTACGATCAGAAAGAAGACGATATACCAGATCTTACCGATCGGACTGACCGTCTGGTTCAGAGATACCGCAAGAAACAGCAGGATCCCGTACAGCAGCATCTTCTTGTCCTGAGAATCAATAAAGCGGTTAAGAAGAAGCAGGATGATTGAAAAGTACAGGTATACGAACAGTTCGTGGGTAATGCAGAAGCTCAGCAATGAAGTGGAAGGCATCAGCAGATACAGCTCGATCAGAAGGAAACTTTTCTCTTTTCCGATCCTTTGACTAAAGGAATAGAAGTTGATGACCGTAGCCAGCAGGAAGATTAGATAAATACCGACGTGATACGGGATCGAAAGATAACGGAATACGGACAGATGGATACCCATACCTACCAGATAATAGATCTGATCCATGACGCTGGATAAGCCGTTTTCGACAATACTGTCTGCCAGTCCCGCATAGATAGTGATATCTCCTCCGGCCTTGGTCGAATCAAAGAAAAAGAAAAGATAGGCAAGGATCTTTAATAGAACAGAACTTAGAAGCAGGAACAGAAGCAGGATTCTGAAACGAAATTTTGACAGAAGATCCAGTATGGCGGCAATCAGCTTCTTTAACGGTTTTCTAAACAGATATACAGCAGTCAGAAATGCAGCCGTCACTGCACCAAGAATAAAATATTTTACTGTTCCATGAAAAACACTGACATATACAAAAAGATTGGAGATCAAAGAACCGATAAAAAACAAGGCGATAAAGAAATCGATCACGACCGCAAACCATCTATAGTAATTGGCTCTGTCTGTCATTTTACATCCTCATGAAAAGTATCCGGCTTGTCTTTGTCAAACATTTCATTTGCCCACATAACCGTTACCAGATCTTCACTGTCACTTAAATTAATTATGTTGTGCGTATAACCCGGAAGCATGTGTACAGCTTCCAGTTTCTTTCCGCTGACTTCAAATTCGATGACTTCATCCGTACCGATCTTTCTCTCCTGTATCTTCCCATGACCGGAAACAACCAGGAAAAACTCCCACTTCGTATTATGCCAGTGCTGTCCTTTGACAATGCCCGGACGGGAGATATTGATGGAGAACTGGCCATGATCGGCTGTTTTCAGAAATTCAGTAAAGGAGCCTCTTTCGTCTTCATTCCCTTTCAAGGCAAACTTTATCTTTCGCTCCGGAAGATAGGAAAGAAAAGTCGAATACAGTTTCTTTTCAAAACTTCCCTTGGCGATCGGCGGCAGCAGCAAGGTTTCAGGCTGACTGTTGAACCGGTACAGAAGGTCTGTGATCTCACCCAGCGTTTTCTTGTAGGTCGTTTCAACAAAACAGATCTCGCTTTCCCGGTGTTCTCTCCCCTGCAGGGCATTAAACATTTCTTCGACGATATCATCAATGTAAACCAGGGTCAGCAGTGTATTTCTGTCGTTGACAACGATCGGCAGGTCATTGGCGATGTTGTTGCAGAAGGTCGCAACGGCGCTGTTGTAGTTGGGACGGCACCACTTGCCGAAGACGTTCGGAAAACGGTAGACCAAGGTCCTTATATGATTCTCTTTTCCATATGCCAGCAGCAGATCTTCCGCTTCTTTTTTTGACTTCCCATAGTCGTTGTCCAGCAGAGCCTGTGACGAACTTGATAGCATGACCGGGCATCGGTTATTGTGTTTCTTTAATAGATTCAGAAGCTGTGCCAGAAAACTGTGGTTGATATTAAACTCTTCTTTGTCTTTTGGCCGATTAATGCCGGCAAGATTGAATACAAAATCACATTCTTTACAGTAAAGATCCAGTTTATCACGGCCGCTGTCGACATCATATTCAAAAATCTCATCGACTGTAAAAGCTCTTGTCCGGTCTTTTCCTTCTTTGATGTTCTTCAGGTTTTCACACAGGTTTCTGCCGATAAAACCTTTTGCTCCGGTGATTAGTATTTTCATCTATTTCATTTTATAAAAAAAGGCTTTATTAGGAAAGCCTTATTGAATTTATGATGACAGTAGAGATCTAGAACTGGAAGTAGACAAAAGGGTTGCTGGCAGTGTAGGCAAGAGTAATCAGCAGTCCGATAAAGATAAAGAATAAAGTAAGTCCTTTAACGGTCTGCAGATCCTGAAGCAGATAGTAGCCATCGTAGAGCCGTTTGCCGTTTTTTGGATGTTTGATCAGCAGCAGATAAAGGACAGACATCAGGAAACCGGTAAATGACCACAGATAAGGCTGAAAGATCCCTTGCTGAAACGTGAATAGAGCGATAAAAATCTCTTTGACCTGAACGAAGTTTTCAGCTCTGAAAAAGATCCAGGTCAGGGTGATCAGGAAGAAAGTAAAGAGTTTTCTTAAGCGAGCCGGAAATCGCTCAGATACAGAAAGAAACGGTTTTTCCAGACACATAAGCAGTCCATTGACAAGCCCCCAAAGAAGAAAAGTCCAGTCCGCTCCATGCCAGATCCCGCTTAGTCCCATTACGATCAGCAGATTCAAATACTGTTTCAGTCTGCCCTTACGGTTGCCTCCCAGCGGGATATAGACGTAGTCCCTAAACCATGAAGACAAGGAAATATGCCATCTTCTCCAGAATTCCGTTACGCTGCCGGAAAGATACGGGAGATCGAAATTCTTTTTCAGATCAAAGCCCAGACACTTGCTGATACCGATGGCTATATCGGAATAGCCGGAAAAATCCATGTAGATCTGTATTGAATAAGAAAGAACGGCCAGCAGAACACTCAACCAGCTAAAAGCCTTCGGTGCGGCGTATACATCATTTACAAAGACCGCGATCCGATCGGCGATCACCATCTTCTTGAAATAACCGATGGCCATGATCTGTATTCCTGTCTCGATATTCTTCATTGAAATCTTTCTGTCTTCCTTGAACTGATGCAGAAGATCGTTCGCTCTGACGATCGGACCGGAAATAATATTCGGGAAGAAGCAGAGATAGGAAGCAAACAGAATAAAGTTCTTTTCGGCATCGATCCTGTTTTTATGAATGTCGCAGATGTAGGAGACCGCTTCAAACGAGTAGAACGAGATGCCTAAAGGAAGAATGATGTTCAAGGCAGAAAAACCAATGGTTTTCAGGAAGAAATTACAGTATTTGAAGAATCCCAGCAGCAGCAAGGGAATCAGTATTCCCAGACAGAAAAAAGGCTTTCTAGTGGCTTTCAATCCGCAGAAATAAGTGATCACAGTCAGAAACAGCAGCAGGAAAGAAAACCGGTAATCGAAATAAGAATAGAATACCAGGTCGGCAATCAGAAGAAAGATCCGGAACACTCTGCGGTTCGAAAACTTCTGGATCAAAGATCCGGCAGATAGAAACAGAATAAAGAAAACAATGAATTCAGGAGAAATAAACGACATCAGTTTTCCTCCTTCAGGATACGAAACAGCTCTTCTGCGATCATCCGGTGTCCATGCCGATTGAGATGCCCGGTTCCGATTTCTGTATTGATAAAACCGTACGGTAAAATCATATTGTTCCGGTACTCTTTAAGATACTTTTCTGACATATCCAGATACAGGATGCCATTTTCCTGGCATAGCCTTGACCAGATCCCGGTCCTTTCATCTGTGTTGACTATTATGTTTCCATTATGATCCAAAGAAGTCGTCGGATGATAGAAGATAACTGTTCTGCATTCATACGGCTCACAAATCCGGGCGATCAGCTTCAGAAGCTCATTGATTTTTTCTTCACCTGCATAGTCTTTGTCTTTCTTTGGTTCCCTTTCTTCTGCAATGAAGCTTTGAAACTGGGAATACGCCAGTCTTAAAAAAGGACTTCTTTGCAGCAGACCGACAAGCCCTTCGTTGCCTGAAGCGATCTGAGGAACAGCCTCATTTAACACGGTTTTTATTTCATTGTTCGTAAAGGAAACGTTATTCGTTTCCATGACAACGGTATCCGGATGATATTTTTCCAGTGCGTCTTTCAGATTGGAAATAATCACTTTCAGATTATGACCGGCAATTGCCAGATTGTAGACGTTTTCCTGCAGCATCTCCTGTAACAGAGAGGATACATTGTCATTTAAAGGAACAGAAAGACCCTGAAGGTGGGAAGTTCCCAGAATCAGTACGTTTACCTTTTCGCCGCGGTAGTCGTCTCTATCCATATAACCTTCATTGTTGGTTTTTCCATAGCCGATCCCTTCATTCATCTGTATGTAATACTTGTTGCTTTCCCAGACATAGTCGGTAGATCCGTCTTCGCAGTCCATGTGGACCGGAACATTGTAATAGAACACACAAAAAAGATTGAGAACGATAAAAGACGCAATCAATGAAACGAGTATATTTTTAATAGGAAATGAAGGGTTATTCTTCATTCTGTTTCTCATGCAGGATATCCGCCAGCATGGTCGAGGAGATTCCTTCCGTATGCGGCAGGAAGACGACGTCTACGCCGACTTTAGAAAATTCTTCCGTGATCCTGTTGTACATATCGCTGTTTTTCCAGTCGGAACCATGAAACAAGGCGTCAAAGTGCAGTTTTTCCCAGGCTTCCATTTTATTCATACTGGTCTGCGGAACGACTTCATCCACGCATCTTAATTCACTTACGATCGCGATCCTTTCTTCAAAAGGAATGATCGGTGTCTTGTGCTTGTATTCTTTTACGACTTCGTCCGTACTGACACCGACGATCAGATGATCGCAGCGTTCTTTTGCTCTTTTCAGGATATTCAGATGTCCGATATGAAACATATCAAAAACACCTGTAGTATAACCAACCTTATATTTCTTCATATCTCCACCACCTTGGCCATCAGTCTGTCGATTTCTTCCTGAGGAGGGAATTTCATGTAGTCCCCATAATACTGTTTCAGATAGAAATCAAGTTCCGAAGGTACGATCACTTCTGTATCTTCAAAAGGAACGCTCTGCCCCTTACCGTAGATCTCCTTCTCAAAAATGTTCTTGGCTCCGTATTTGCCGGAAGGATTCATCACGTACTTCGCTTCCTTGTACGGATATCTGTTGCACAGTTCATCAAAACACTTGTCGTATTTTTTCTTATCCGTAAGACGTTCATACAGATATCTGAACTTTCCTTTCAGCAGCATCTTATACATCGGTGCACGGATCTGTTTGTTTTCTTTCGTATAAGCCTTTGCTTCCTCGATCATGGCCAGCTGCTTCTCTCTTTCATCCGGGAGACCGATCAGTCGAAATACATCGACATGTAAAGCTTTGGTCTTGACATGACGTAGACCGACCCGGGGGAAGAGTCTGAAAGAAGCGTCATCCCCTTTGAAGTAATCGACGAAGTACTTTTCCGGAAGCTGCTTCCTCGCACATTCTACAAAATGATCGATCTGATCGTTCGGAATGATGATATCGGCATCGTTGTCCCAGGGAATAAAACCCTTATGTCTTACGGCACCTAAAACGGTTCCGGCCTGGCAATAATATGTAATGCCGTTGTTTTTACAGACATCGATGATCGCTTTTAATATTTCCAGCAGGATCTCCTGCTGCTTCTTTAAATCAGCCTGCATATCTTCTCCCTTTACTGAAACAGATCCAGTTTTAACAGAAGCTGTTTCATTTCCTCCAGATCCAGTCTTCTGGTATTGTGTGAATTATACTCTTCCGCAAGATCCAGACGGACAGAACCCTTGGAAATATAACGGTCATAATTCAGATCCCGGTTATCGGCAGGAATACGGTAATACTCACCCAGATCTTCCGCCTTGATCATATCTTCTTTTGTCACCAGAACTTCATAGAGTTTTTCTCCATGCCTTGTTCCGATATTGACGATACGGCTGTCCTGCTTGCCTTTCAGTTCCAAAATCGCTTCCGCCAGAGTAGCTATCGTTGCAGCAGGGGCTTTCTGGACAAACAGGTCCCCCTGGTTTCCATTTTCAAATGCGAACAGCACCAGTTCTACCGCCTCATCCAGTGTCATCATGAATCTGGTCATGTTCGGATTGGTTACCGTGATCGGCTGATCATTCTCGATCTGTTCCAGGAACAGAGGAATGACCGATCCTCTGGAAGCCATGACGTTTCCATATCTGGTTAAACAAAGAGTTGTATCTCCTTCTTCCAGCTGTCTGGATCTGGCAATCACGTTCTTTTCCATCAAAGCCTTAGTCATACCCATGGCATTGATCGGATAAGCGGCTTTATCGGTAGAAAGGAAGATCGCTTTCCTGACGCCATGTTTCACGCAGGCATCGATCACGTTGTCCGATCCGAGGATGTTTGTCTTGACCGCTTCGATCGGATAAAACTCACAGGAAGGGACCTGCTTCAATGCTGCCGCATGAAAAACGTAGTCAACACCTTTAAATGCATATTCAATCGATTTATAATCTCTGACATCGCCAATAAAAAACCTCATCTTATCCGCATGTTCCGGATATTTCTGCTGATATTCATGACGCATGTCATCCTGTTTTTTCTCATCTCTGGAAAGGATCCTGATTTCTTTAATACTGCTACTTAAAAACTTCCTGGCTACGGCATTCCCGAAAGAACCTGTTCCGCCTGTAATCAGTAACGTTTTCCCTTCAAACATAAAGAAAACCTCCTTGTATATCATATTAAGTATATCATCAGACTTTTTTTTATGCCTCAAAAAGTCACGATACCTTCTTGCCAAACAAAAAACAGAGATAATGTTTCACTCTGTTTCAATTTCTTTTAACCGGGATTATTCACCGATGTACACTTCGCCGTCAGAGAAGACTACCTTCTCCGGATGATGGGTCACCCTTTTTTCAAGCGGCGGCAGTTCCATATAGTTTTCTCCGTAGATGGAAGTCAGAACCTTTCTATATTCGTCCGGAGCATTAAACTTTCTATTCTCAAATTCAATGTATTTCCCTTTACCGAACCATTCCTTTGGCATCGTCTGCTTGTATACCCTGTATTGTGAACCGAAGTTGACATACAGATCATAGCCTCTGTTGTTATGCAGCTTCGCCGTCTTATCCGCAATCTTTCTCCAGACATTTACCGGCAACGCTTTTGCCAGAAGATACATCGGCAGATTCGATCTGTTGTCGGCGATGATTCTTCGTCTGGAAAAGACAGAGAAATTAAACAGTTCTTTCCGGATTTTTAGAAAACTGTTCTTGGCTTTCGCATCATCCAAAGGGAAGATATCGACGAATATCCCCCAGTTGGAATCATCTCCTTCCTGATAGAGAGTCCCTTCTTTCTGTACCTTTGAAAAGTAATTCGGATATGCCCGGTCATCGACCGTGAGGATCGAATACCCTTCATAAATTCCCTTCTTCATGATCGTAATGAACTTCTCATAGTCTTTTCTAGGCATTACGATATCAAGATCGTCATCCCACGGAATAAAGCCCTTATGTCGGACTGCGCCCAGCAGAGTGCCTGCAGTCAGATAATAAGTAATACTGTTGTCTTTGCATACATCATCGATAAATCGCATGATGTCTACCAGTTCCTGGTGTAGTTTCTTTAAGTAGTCCATATAACAAAATGATTATAAACAATTATCCGGCACTTGTCTAATGCCATATAAATCCCTTTTCTTCTCCCCGAATCATCGCAGATCGTTCTGTTTAAGATGGTCGGAAACGATCCCGCCGACACCTTTTTTCCGATATTTTTTATATCGCCCAAGATCGTTGACGGTAGCGACGAAAACCGTAATGCCCCGTCTGGTCAGTATTCTGAATCTGTCCCCTTCTTTTATGTAATTCCTGGTAACCATACAGACAGGAATTCTTTCCTTTAAACAGAATGCACACAGTTCATAATAATTGTGTGGAAGATCCTCATACTGTCTGATTGCGTAGTTTTTAAAGTCATACAGTCTTTTTGCCTGATCATAATCGGCATAATCGTAAAGGGAAATGATGACCCGGTCAAACAGTTCGGTACAGCTGTTTTCCCGGAAAGTGGAAATCAGCTTTTCCAAGATCTCGATTCCGTCTTTAAAATCGCATGCAACATAGACATCCTCATGTTTTTTCATAAAATCTATGACATCGAAAATGCTCATTGGATGGTATTTCCTTAGGATCGGCGTCTGCATGAATTCCTTATAATTCGGTATACGATCTTCGGATATATTCTCCTGATCCAGATCATCGCTCCATTCATGCCGCAGGACAATGACATTGTCACGGGTAAAGCTTAAATCGGCATCAAATACTCTTGTACCGTTTTCATATGCATACTGCCAGGATTCTTTTGAATTGGTTTTTATTCTGCCGTCAATTCCACCACCGGAATGAGCGATGACACTGTATTTTACATACCATGCTTCGTTATTCTTCTCGATGTTCGCGTAATCGTCCAGGCGGGTCTTCTTATACCTGTTTCTATAGATAAAGCTGCTTAGGATCGCGGCATATTTTCTTATTCTTGTATCCATGTTACTTATTTCCTCAAATCGCTGTCTGTTTCATCATCGTTCTTGTTTTCATTATTCTTTAAGGAATCAATCATGAATATCGTCATTTCTTTGAGATCCGCATAATAGGCGGCAATAAAGACGGCCATTAGGACACAATAGAAGATGACGGTCAGAATAGTAAATTCATAGAATGTATTCATATAGGCAAAAATAAGCATCAGCAGCAGGATGAAGGTCATTTTCGGTGTACTGTAATCGACATACTTGTTCCTGTTGGAAAAGTACAGGGTCAGATAATACTGAACGATCATTGCGGCTGTTACGGCTATGCCAGATCCTTTGATTCCGATCATCGGAATCAGGATCAGGCTTCCGACAGAAAGAACGCCTAGAGATACAATGATGATCAGCACATTCAGATAGCTTTTTTGGGATATTTCAATCCCACTGGTTACCGTCCAGATCATTGTGTTCAGTATTGGATTAAAAACCAGAAACGGGACCAACTGCGCACCGGACCGGTAGGAAGGTCCCAGAAGAAGGCAGATCACATCTTTAAACATCATCGTGTTGATGCCCACGAAAAACATCAGGATCGTGATGTATCTGTTTCCCTTCTGGATAAAGGTCATATCGTCCGGATTTTCGGTGTAGTGTTTCGTCTGAATCGGCCGCCAGATCGCCTTAAAGGCCATCTGAAAGACAGAATAGACACCTACAAGGGAAAATGCCGTTCCATAAATGCCGATCTCGGCATCTGTACAATATTGTTCAATAAACAGTTTATCGGCTGAATCAAAAAGAGAATAAATCGCAAAATAAATATACATCGGCAAAGAATAACGGAAGATCTCCGTTCTGTTCTTCGGATAGCTGATATCGCTGAATTTCCAGTATTTTCTGGTAGCAGCCGTTCCAATCAAAGCAGAAATCATCACCGAAAGAGTCGTCAGGAATGCCAGCAGGAAAAACTGACTGTTCTTGAAGCGGGAGATCAGGGCAATGGCGCCCAGACAGTATACGGCTTTTTTAATGATCGAAGCCATAGAATATATGCTGCTGTCCAGGACGTTCTGAAGCATCTCGTTAGACATTCTTTCCCAGATCGTAAAGAAAATGCATAAAAACAGCATAACGAAGAGGACCAGCGAATAGTCGATGTTCAGAATGCCGTTGGCAAAAAGAAACAAGGCGACACAAAAGACTGCAAGCAGACTTATAACCGGTATCAAAAAGCACAGTTTCAGCAGGCTTCGTTTCTCTTCTTCTTTTTCATAACTGAAAAAGAATCGTAGCAGGGCTTCATTCAGGCCGAAATAGAACAGAGACGTCAGAATACCGACACGCGTATTAAAAATGGTCAGTTTCCCTGAACTGGCCGGATCGATGATCCTTGTCAGGATAGGAGTCGTAAAAAAGCTCAGCAGAATGTTGATCAGTGTTCCTAGTCCGACATTAAGAAAATGCTTCAGTATCTTCATAATCTCTTAATAAATAACGATCAGACGTTTTCCGTAAACATGTCTGTATATCTTCGAACCATCCGGATGCCGTATTTTATCTTGCATTCCGGAAGTTCTTCTTTCAGCAGCTGTTTCACTCTTAGATAAGGCAGGTTCATTCCTCCGGCTTTGAAAATAGCCATTGTTGCCGCGATCCTGGGATTGACTTCCATCAGGATCGGATTGCCTTCTCTGTCATATCGGAAATCAAAATCGGCGTTTCCGTCCAGTTTCAGCAGTCTCACAACTTCCTTGCAGATCTCGTAAGCCTTCTTCTCCTCAAAAAGCGTAGCGACCTGCGGTATACTGGCAACGATGGTATTCGACTGTCTTGCACACATGTAAAGCACTTCGCCGTTATCTGCAACTAAATCGACCGAGAATTCCTCTCCCGGCAGTGCCTCCATGGCAACCATTTCCGGCATTTCATCCTTCTCGCTTAGTATTTCTATCAATTCATCATATGAGATATAAAAGGAATTCGGCTTTTCATTGAAAAGGATATCAAATCTCGATCTGGCTGGATCGATGATCCTGATTCCTCTTGAACCGCTGGATTCCAGCGCTTTTACACAGACAGCCCTGTTCGGATAATCCAGTTTCTGAAACGCCTCTTTCATTTCTTCGACGTTATGAACACGATAGAAATCGACCATCGGTAGACCGTTGTCTTTCATAAAACGGTAGAAATTAAGCTTGTTGTTGGTGATTTCGATCGATTCCCTGTTTGAGATCGAAAGACAGATCCCGGCATCTTCAAACTTTTTTCTGTTTTCCAGCAACGGTATCAGTTCCGCCGACATCGTTGGCAGAATGATATCTACCTTTTCCTTCTTACAGATATCAAGAACAATATCGCAGTAAGCCGGATCCTTTGCTCTTGGAACCTGATAAAAAACATCTACCATCTGAAGAACTGTTTCATCGTAGTTCATATCTGTTCCGACGATCCGGATGTTTCTTTCCCCGTTGTTCTTTAAACAGTCTGCCAGTCCGGGCATGAACTGATAGGCGCAGGCACTTACCAGAACCGTTATGTCTTTTAGTTTATTTCCCATTGATACGTCCTCAGTACATCGTCAAAATCTTCTGCCTTTTTAATCAGTATTCCATTCTCGCTTACCATTGCACAGTTTGGAGAAATGAAAGGAGGTTTTGAAACATTGGAATATCCTCCCGTATTGCCGAATACGATATAATCTCCTACACCCAGTTCACCGTTGAAGCCTTTATACATGACATCGTGTTCCAGACAGGTATATCCGACAAAATCGGCATTACTTAAGGTTTCTGTTTCTTTGCTGTTCCTGATAATTTCGATCGGCATTCTTTTTAACGTACAGATCTCTCCCAGGTTGTGTTTGCTGCAGTTTAAAACCACAAAGCTTTTCCCTTTGATATGTTTAATGCTGCTGACTTCCGCAACAAAATCGATATAGCTGTTGATCAAGGTAGTTCCCGGTTCCGTGAACAGGAGAGGCCTGTCTTCATAAGAGCAGTCTTTATAATGGCCAGAAAAAACACTTCCGACAGCCTGTGCATAATCTTCGTAGGAAGGAATGCTGCCGCCGAACTGATCCGCAAGAGATTTTTCCATTCTGGCAAACATACCGCTTCCAAGATCGATATATTCCAACTTAAGATCCTTGAAACAGCTGCCAACGATTTCCAGCATTCTTCGTGCACGGTTTTGCCAGGACTGCGGCGATCTTGACTGCCCGATATGACAGTGAAGACCTCTAAGATGCAGATTCCCTTGATCATTGATCATAGCGATTGCTTTCTGCAGGTCGTCGCTATCTGTATCAATGCCGAACCGGGAAATAAAACTCTGTCCGATATCGATGTTTAATCTTAGACCAATGGAAATGTCATTCTCGTTTTTCTGAGCAATTGAGCATACATACTTCAGTTCTTCCAGGTTGTCCACGTTCAGCATGCCGCCATTCAGCATCATCCGGTATCCCAGTTCTCCTTTGATCGGGCCGTTGTAGATGATCTGTCTGTCTTCATAACCGACCTTTTTTGCGATCGAATACTCCATATCCGATACAACTTCCGCATATCCGCCCAGTTTCTTTACTAGTCCCGCAATATAAGGGGCATAGTTGGTCTTGTAAGAATAAGAAAGCCGATACTTGTCGTAACCTGTTTTCATTGCGTTATAAAACGTCTTATAGTTCTCTATAAAATCATCTTCCCGGAATATATATAACGGGCTTCCATATTCCGCCAGCAGTCTGTCGATCGTTTTTTTATCTTTTATCATAGCTTACTGTTTTTTGAAAAGCTTAGTTCTTCTCTTAACACCTCAAAAGCTTCTGCATATTTCTTGCCGATCTCATAGCCTCTAAAACCGCATCTGCATTTTACACCTTCTACCCAGTTTTCACCGCCGAATTTATTGTATTCACTTCTATGGCACTTTAAGGACTCTATCTTAAGATCGATCGTTTCTTCAATGTCGACATACATCTGCGGCCTAAAAGCGACATAAGATCTTCCGGAAGGTGCGATCGGTTCAAAGAAATACAGCGTATTTCTTCTTCTGGCTGCGGCAATCGTCGCCTTGGCCACGCCTTCATGCGCCTGATGTGTATCGAAAGGATGATGCGTAAAGACAATGTCGGGATCGAATTCCGACATAACCAGATCGATCGCATTTACGACATCGCTGCGGAACGGTATATCTTTTGTTTCAAAATCAAGGATCGTTATATCCGTGATCCCCAGTGTATTTAATGCCTCTACGCCTTCTTTTACAGCCGTTTCATCTGATCTTTGTACTCTTCCATCTTTATTGGTATAACCAGATTTCGACATGATCAGAACTTTGACGGTATGACTGTTTTTTACTGCCTTTGCCAAAGTTCCTCCGGCTGCAAGCTCAATATCATCAAGATGTGCTCCTACAACAAGAATTCTCATCTTATCCTCCATCCGTTTGTCTTTTTACATTTTACAACAGCCATACGATTCAGGCAATTCATAGTCCCTTAAACTGTTTCAAACCCCATCTCGAATGATATAATGGCTTTATGAACGATTCTTTTTTTTCGATTATCATGCCTGTGTATAACACCTATCCTCCATATCTGCGGGAGGCTGTAGAATCCGTTTTTGATCTTGATTATAACGGATATGAATTCGTCATCGTCGATGATGGAACAAACCGAACGGAAACGCTTGATGTTTTAAAGGAATACGAAGACAGGTGCACGATCATTCATCAGGAAAACAGCGGTATATCTGCCAGCCGTTTAAAAGCTCTTTCGATCGCCAAGGGAGAATACATTTTCTTTCTCGACAGCGATGACCATATTGATAAAGATGCGTTAAATGTTTTAAACGGAATCATCCGGGAACATCATCCCGATGTCATTATTTCAGAACCGCCGCGTTATCTGGAAGACTATCGGAAAATAGAGTACAGAAACAAGTTTTTTGAGGAAGGAAGCGTTTCAAAGGATACTGTCATAAGAGAGCTTTGCAGACTGCATATCAACGGCATTGGCGATAAATATGTAAAAAGAGAGCTGTACCAGAACATGAGCGGTTTTATTGACACATCCTTCATAAACGGCGAAGATCTGCAGCAGTCGACATATATCATCCTGAATGCGGATTCTTTCTATTATTCCGAATTTCCTCTGCAGTATTACCGCTACAATCTGCAGCAAAGGGAGTACTACGACGCTACTGACTTAAACGACATCAACTTCCCTGTCCCTGCATATAGAATGCTTTTTGAACAGCATCACGAATACGAAGAGTTCCTTCCTGTCTTTAAACAGGCTGTCATGAATTCGATCATATACAACGCTTTTAAGATCTGTAAAGTCAGCTCTGCTCACAAAGAAAAAGCCGACGTATTAGATCGGCTGAATGAACTGGAGATCGTTAAGATCCTTTCAGGAATAAAGGCCAGGGTATCTCCGGTATCTTCGTTCCTATATTACGTTCTGACGCACAGATATTACCGTTTTCTGACCCTTCTGGCAACGATCTACCACAAGATCTTCGGTTTGAGTAATCTTTATTGATCCTGTATCGGATCCAGGCTTGCCGCTATCATGATATAGATGATCAGATAAATGGAAGATCCGCTCATGATCGGTTCTAAAAAGAAAATGATACTGCAGGTTACAAACCAGCTTAAGACCAGCATACTGAATGAAGATCTGGTCTTTTTTCTTCCTGCATAACTATACATGGTCTTTAATACATGCAGGGAATATATCAGCATGCACAGAGCCGGAATGATTCCGGAATAGTCGTAAATATCACCCCAGAGATCGTGAACGAGAGCACCGGTCTGGCTGCTGATCTGCTGACCGCCCCACAAGTATTTACTAAACAGAGGTAAGGATTTCTTCAGGATTTCAAAACGTTCGGTAAACAGGCCTTTTTTAATAAATCTCTGAACCAAAGCGATCTGACTGATCCCATCCCTGATTCCAAAGAGATTAAATACAAGAAGAGAAACGACGATCAGGAATGCCCCGCATCCGTAAAGCAGATACTTCGGATCGAGCTTCTTTCTGATAAAGAGCAGATCGTATGTAAAAGAAAACAGCAAAGATATAAACAGAATCAGGAAGCTGGATCTTCTACCTAAAGCGATACAGTAGAATGTAGAAAACAGGAACAGAACAATACCCGTCCACTTTGTTTTCTTGTTTTCTTCAAAGCGTATCAGATAGTAGATACAGGATGAAAGCAGATAATAATTGGCAGCGATGATCGTCGTTCTGACCCGTACCCTCAGCCAGAAATCATAATGGGACGGTTTATTGAACATATAAGACAGGTCGTTGTACCAGTAGCTGAGTTCGTAGCAGCAGTCCAAGACAAGCAATACAGCCATGCCGAAAGCCAGCAAATAGATCAGTTTTCTGATGTTCTCCTCGCAATTGTCTTTTAGATTTCCGCCGATATAATAAGCCATAGGAATACAGAATCCCATCACGCTATAAATGCCGAGTCTATAAGAAAACAGAAAAAAAGACAACGCAAACAGGCAGAGAATAACAAAGATCTTTGTGTTCTTTACTCTAATTCGAAAATGATGATCAACGAACAGGATCAGGCAGATCACCGGCAGAATAAACTGGCCGTAATGAAACAGATTGATTGCTACCGCAAACAGCAGTATATTAACCAAATAATCAACATATTTCTTATCTGACCACATCTTTACCGATCCTTTCATAGAATTCCGTCAGCCATGCACTGGTATCTGAAATATCATAACCCGCATTCTTGATCTGATCGTATGTATCTTTCCGGACAAATTTATCATCCAGTCTTTGTTTCCAGACATCGGCATCCAGAGGCAGAAACTCACAAACATCTGTGATCTTTACTTCTCTTGAAACAACATCACTCAGCAGGCATGGAATTCCTGAAGCCTGCGCTTCCACGGCGGCCACTGAAAGGCCTTCATAGATAGAAGGCATAATGTAACAGTCTGCCATCTGCAGAAGCTTATCTACATCGTTTCTTCTTCCTAAAAGAAAGACATTCCGATTCAGATGATAAGCATCGATCTTTTCTCTGATGATCTGTTCCTTCTCGCCGACTCCGGCAATATACAGGCGGCAGTCCGGTCTGTCTTGACACAGCTTCTGAAATACTTCCAGGGAAAACAGATGATTTTTCTGGTCACTTAAGCTGCCTACCTGCAGATAGACGTTTTCATCCTTGATATCAAATTGTTTTCTGTATTCTTCCCGGGCTTTTGGATCATAACGGAATTTCTGTGCATCGACCGCATTATTCAAAACAAAAAAACGGTCGGAAGAGACGATCCTGTCGCCAAAGAGCCATCTTCCGGCATCTCTGGAACAGCCAAAATAGTAATCGGACTGATACCTCAACGGATACTGCAGAATGTTTTTTGCAAGAGAAGACAGACCCTTTCCGTTGGAAGTGTTATGTGAATGAACGATGGTTTTTAAACCGTTCCTGCGGGCAACAGGCAGGTAAATTGAAGCATAACTCCTGGCATGGGAATGCAGGATCGAATACTCCGGATGAGCCTGAAACAGCTGTTCCCAGCCAGAGATCACTTGGAAAAAGTTTCTGCCATTAAATACCGGTACAGTATATACTTTTCCGCCAAGATCCTCTACTAGAGTCCGATATGCATCATATTCCGGATGATCCACGACAAAATCAAACTGTACCCTGCTTCTATCAATACGCTGATACAGATTCATGATCATAGCTTGTGACCCGCCGTTATACAGGCTGGCGATCATCTGTAATACTTTTACCGGTCTTGACATTTCTTCAGTTCTGCGAGATAGCGATCTACTACGATCTTCCTATCGAATTCCCTTTCAACCTTCTCTCTTCCTTTTTTCCCCATCTCTTTACGCTGTTCATAGCTCAAAGAAATAAAACTCTCAATCTTATCGATCAGATCTTCCGAATCATTCTGTTTTACCAGAAAACCGCTCTCTTGATCATCGACCGTCTCTTTACATCCCGGCCTATCCGTTGTGATAATGGCCCTTCCGCAGGCCGCTGCCTCCAGAAGTACGTTGGACATGCCTTCCGCATAATAGCTTGGATGAACGATACACTGGATCTGTTCATAAATCTTGCGCATGTCTTCCACCATTCCATGATAGATGATTTCTTTGTTTTCTTCCATTTTTGCGATCTGCTGAAGGTAACCGTCTTCATCCGGACCGCAGACATGAAAAACAGTATCCGGATATTTCCGATGAATCCTTTCGGCTGCAGAAAGATACAAAGAAAAACCTTTCTGTTCCATCAGCCTTCCAACGAAAACAAAGCCGATCGGCTTATTGTCAGGAAAATCCAGATAGCGGTACATTTCAAGGTTGACCCCTGATCCCGGAATTAACGTATTGTTTTTTCCTACAATGTCATTTTCTATCATAAACTGCCGATTCGCTTCATTCTGAAAGAAAACATTCTGTGCTTTCCTTAAGCCGGTTTTATACAGGATCTCTGTAATCTGCTTAAGGATACCGCCGTTTTCCAGAGCCGAACCAAGTCCTGTCACATTGGCTACATAAGGCACTTTCTCGATCTGACAAGCCATTCCGCCGTAAACATTCGGTTTTATTGTATAAGTAAATACAATATCCGGTTTCGTCTCTTTTAGAATCGTTCTGTATTTGTTCAAGAGCTGCAGATCCTTGATCGGGTTTGTTCCTTTGCGGTTAAATCCGGTTTCAATAAAATGACAGCCCATTTCCTGCATCTTGGGGATATAATCTCCGTTCGGAAGAGAAATAAAAACCTCGCAGTTTTCTAATAACGCTTCCAGCAGTTCCTTACGGAACTTGTATAGGCCTACATCACTATTCGCAAGTATCAGAACTCTCATACTAACCTCTGTATGCAGGGAAAAAGCCCGGACGATCGATCTGCGTTCTTTTTGATACCAGATCGTCATAGATATCTTTCTGATACGTCTTCTTCCCGATGTAGAACTGATAAGAATGCTTATCGTCGAATCCTCTCTTGAACTGATAAAGATAATCTTCCTGCGAACCGACGCCTCCTCCCAGAAGGAAAGATCTGTATCCGTTTTGGCATCCCCATTCAGCTGTTTTATAAATCAGAAGATTTGTCTCGTAGATATTGCCTGAAGTTTTTGTAGAACCTGCCAGATGATAGCTTAATCTTCCATTCTCCAGGAATACGATACAGGAAGAAAGGATTTTTCCATCAAGCTGTGCATAGAAGATCATGATATGATCCTTCAGTTCACGAAACAGACAGTCGTAGTAGTCTCTATGGAAGAAATAGTACGCTTCCGCATTATCCCTTCTCATCGTTTCTTCATAAATCTCAATGAATTCATTCAGTTTCTCCGTATGACAGCAGTTCACGGTCACACCGGTCTTGATCGCCTTTCTGACCTTGTTTCTGTTTCTGGAAGACATATTCATCAGCATTGTCTCTTCATCATTCAGGTCCATGGAAATGACCTGTCCCAAAGGAATCACCTCATATGTATCCTGAGAATAACGCTGATTTTCTATTAACGGATGGAAACGGACAAATTCACAGACAATTCCATTCTCTCTGCACCATTCTTCATAGGTATCAAACAGCTCTTTTTTATCCTCTCCTTCAATGATCCATCCGCCATAGCCGTAAGGGGTCGAGAAATCAAAAAGCTTTCCTTCTTCGATGATCCCCCGGAAATAATCACAGTGAGCAATATCTCTTCTTAGAACGACATTGATGCCTCTGGTCTTTCCGTTATCATAGAAAAACAACAGAGGTTCTCCGTCGCTGTTTGTTTCTAATGCTTTCAGATATCCGCTGATATAGTAAATATCATGGTCTTTGAAAGATCTGACGATCTCGTCCCATTGCGGATCTTTGAGTGTATATACTTTTAAATCATCCATTCTGATTTTTTCTGGCCTCATCCAGATCCAATACCTTAAAATTCCCTATTGTCGCAACATCTTCTCTTCGAAATACCTTAAACACAGTAGCGATCAGAATCCGGATATCATTCACAAGAGAAAGATTTTTAACATACTGTACATCCAAGGCGAGACGGGGATCCCAGTCCAGATTGTTTCTTCCGTTGATCTGGGCAAGTCCTGTCAGACCCGGTCTTACGCTATGTCTCAGTCTTTCTTCTTCGGTATAATATGGAAGATATTTCACCAGTAAGGGTCTTGGACCGACAATCGCCATGTCTCCTTTCAGGATATTAAACAGTTCCGGCAGTTCGTCCAGAGAAGTCTTACGGATGAATTCGCCATAATTCGTAATTCTTTCTTCATCCGGCAGCAGATTTCCCTCTTTGTCTTTCCGGTTGGACATGGAACGGAATTTGATCAGTTTAAAAATCTTTTCGTCTCTTCCCGGTCTTTCTTGCGTAAAGAAAGGATTCCCTTGCATCTGAACGGTTCCGATAATAATTAGAATCAGAAAAATTGGCGACAGAATAATCAATGCCGTCAATGAAAGAATAAAATCGAAAACTCTTTTGAAACAGTTCTTATACATATTAAATAAAACAGCTCTTTATGATCTCAATGATCCGATCCTGCTGGTCAGGTGTCATCTTGTTGTCGGAAGGGAGACATAGACCTCTATGGAAAATGTCCATTCCAACATCCGTGATCTTACCTGTATCGATATAGGCGTTGCTTTGGGCGCGTCCGTTTCCGTTTACAGTTATAAACGCGTTGTTCCTGTAGATCGGTTGGGCATGCATCGGTTTCCAGATCGGTCTGCCTTCCGCGTTGTATGCCAATAATGTCTCCAGAATCTGTGTAGGACATGACTTGCCGTGTTCCGGAACATAAATGGCTTTATAGTCGTCTCTGACTTGTCTGCACATGGCGTCTTTATCAATGATCAGACAGCTCAGCCAGAAGTTTGGTATGGAATTGTCCTTATCATATGGATTCATCTGTACAGGAAGGTCTTTCAGACCTTCACGGTATCTTTCATAAATCGCCTTTTTCTGTGCAATATGCTCGTTCAGGTACGGCAGCTGTCCCCGGACAACGCCGGCAATGACGTTGGACATACGGTAGTTGTAGCCAAGTTCTTCATGCTGATACCATGGAGCGTTCTCTCTGGACTGCGTGCTCCATTTGCGGACTTTTTCAGCATCTTCTTTTGAATTACTTAGGAACATTCCCCCGCTTGATCCCGTAATGATTTTATTGCCGTTAAAGGAAATACAGTTATAGTCTCCTAAAGAACCGGTCTCTCTCCATTGACCGTCAAGCAGGTATTTCGAACCGAAACTCTCCGCCGCATCCTCAATGATCAGGATCTGGTGTTCATCACAGATCTTCTTGATTTCAGCAACCTTTCCCGGTGTACCGTAGAGGTGGACTATAACCAGTATATGAACATCCGGATACATCTCGACTGCCCTTCTGAAAGCTTCCGGGTCCAGATTCCAGGTATCGTATTCCGTATCGATAAAGATCGCTTCTCCATCTTCATAGGCAACAGGATTGACAGAAGCATCAAAAGTCATATCGGTCGCAAAGACTTTGTGTCCATACAGCGTACCCCTGCCCGGTTTCGGTTTTCCATACAGTTTTTCGCCTGCAAGCTTGGTAGCCAGATGAAGTGCAGCCGTACCGCAGCTTAATGCAACGGCGTATTTCATGCCGAAAAGTTCTGCGATCCGGGATTCGATCTCGTTGATATTCTTTCCAACCGTAGACATCCAGTTGGTTTCATAGGCCTCCATCATATACTTTGCTTCATCACCGTGCATCGTAGGAGAAGAAAGATATATTTTCTTTTCAAACGCTTTGATATTCATAGTCATACCTCGCTTTTTCTGTATGTTACGACGATCTTCTCTACCATTTCGCCGATATTCTCGTCATTTTCCATGGAACGGATATACAGCTCCTTCAGCTGCTGCAGGAAAACATCCTCGTCAATGTCTAAAGGCATCCCAACATAAATCAGATCATTATCGGTCTTCTTGTTTCCTTCCGCATCCATCAGTTTCTCTTCATAAAGCTTTTCACCCGG
The DNA here is from genome assembly GCA_017432885.1 of Erysipelotrichaceae bacterium. Classification (GTDB taxonomy): domain Bacteria; phylum Bacillota_I; class Bacilli_A; order Erysipelotrichales; family Erysipelotrichaceae; genus Colivicinus. Next base: position 198,232 of record JAFRIE010000014.1, read on the forward strand.
TCTAAGTCCGGTGTATTCGATCTTGATATCTTCATCCGGTTTAAAACCTGAAAGCCGGATCAGATTTCTGGCCAAAGTATCGATCTTGACCGGTTCACCCATATCTAGAACAAAAATCTCTCCGCCTTTGGCATAAACGCCGGCCTGCAGTACCAGCGATACCGCTTCCGGTATCGTCATAAAATAACGGATAATGTCCGGATGCGTGACTGTAACCGGTCCTCCTGCTTCGATCTGTTTCTTAAACAGAGGGATGACAGAACCGTTGGAACCTAAAACATTGCCAAAACGGACCGCTACAAATTCTGTTTCATTCTTCAGATCTTTCGCACTGACTTCAGAGAAACAGTCCTCTACGACACTCAGCTTATCTGTAGAATGATTTCTCGAAAGCTTGTCAAAAGTCTGTATTACCATCTCACACATACGCTTGCTGGCACCCATGATGTTGGTAGGATTGACCGCTTTGTCTGTACTGATCAGTACGAAACGTTTGGTACCGTACTTCACGGCAGCGTAGGCCGTCTTGAATGTACCGATAGTATTGTTCTTGATCGCTTCACACGGCGATTCTTCCATCAAAGGAACATGTTTGTGTGCAGCGGCATGGAAAACGATTTCCGGACGGTATTCCCGGAATACCTGATCGATACGCTTGGAATCTCTTACAGAACCGATCAGCACCGTCAGATTCAGTTCCGGACGTCTTCTTTTCAGTTCCTGCTGAATGTCGTAGGCATTGTTTTCATAAATGTCGAAAATGATCAGCTGTTTCGGTCTGTGAGAAGCGATCTGCCGGCACAGTTCAGAGCCGATCGATCCGCCGCCTCCGGTAACCAGCACCACTTTGTCATTCAGATATTTGAAGATCTCATCATTGTTGACTTTAATCGTGTCTCTGCCTAAAAGATCCTCGATCGCAACTTTCTTCATCAGATTGACCGAAACATCTCCGTTGGCAATCTGGTAAAGACCAGGAAGGACCTTGATCTCGCAATCCGTTTCTCTGCAGATATTCAGAATATCCCTTTTCTGGCTGTTGGAAGAAGAAGGGATCGCATAGTAGATCTGGTCGACCTTATACTTGCTGACATTAAAGAGAATATCGTCTCTTCCTCCGACGACCGGAATACCTTCGATATATCTTCCATGTTTGTTGGTATTGTCGTCGATGATACATACGACTTTTGAATTGGTCTTGTCGCTCTTATTGATTTCTCTTAGCAGCTGCAGACCGGCATCTCCCGCCCCTATCAGCATGACTTTCTTATAGTCACTTGTCTTGCGGTTTTTCAGAAGCAGAATGAAACGATACGAGAAACGGATCGCAACGGCAAAGATCATCTGGAACAGATAACCGATTGCAGTATAGGAATTCGGCATGCGGAAGATAAATAGCCGCAGATAGACAAAATGGACAGCAATACAGAAAGAAACCGCAATCAGCACGCGGATCAGTTCAGTATAGCTGGCAAAACGCCAGATACTGCGATACATCTTCATGATCCAGTAAACGATCAGGCAGAACAGTACATATAAAAGGATCGTTTCTTTATAGATGCTTAAGTAGCTGAGTCTGATTTCATTGAAATGAAAATCAAAACGAATGAATAAAGCCAGGAAATACGAAACGGCTATAGTGATGGCGTCATAAAACATCATCAGTATAGCCACAAGCTTCCAGTGCTTAATATTAAAACTATGAGTAGAACTCATAGCTTTATTTTAACATGTATCCATTTAAAATGCTTTCTATTTTTCTATAGCAGCAAATCTCCGGATAAAAGAGAATCTGCCGAATTCAGACGCCACAACAGATAAGTACCTTTGTAGGCTGTCACTACATTCTTCTTATAGGTAAAGACGATTTCAAAATCTTCTCTTTCGGCAATGTCGGGAAACGAAGCGGTGTAAGGGATGAGATCTCTGACTTCGTATTCCTTTTCATGACAGATAAGTCTTGCGTACTGGCCTTCTACCTGGAATGCTTTGATTTTTTTCAGAATTTTTTCAAGTCCGTCGTCTCTATGAAGCAGCTGATCCTCTTTTTTGCGTGAATAATAAAGAAATTCTCCGGAAGTGGCATTCGATCCGCTGATTGGTCTAAAATTCCTTTCATAAGCCTTTAAAAACGCTTCCCCTTCTGCCATGAATGTCAGCTGGTACAGCAGATCCAGAGGCAGATCGGCTTTATCGCTGACCTTTATCTGAGCAATGATCTCCCCGGTATCGATGCCGTCATCCATGATGTGGCATGTCGCCCCCTGGGCTCTGCCAAAAAGAATGGAACCGTTGACAGGACTCATGCCTTTAAGATCCGGAAGCAAAGAAGGATGGAGATTGATAAACAGCTGTCCTTCTTTTTTCAGATCGGATACAGGAAGGATATATGGACATCCGTTAGAAACGAGTATATCAAATTCCGTATTTCGGATCAGATCCAGAAGCTGTTTCTTATTTTCGACCGAAACGTATCCGATATTTCTTCTTTCCAGTTCCTGTGCCAAAAAAGAGTCTTTTACAGCCGCAAAACAAACGATATTCAAACCCATTTCCAGCATTTTCTCAGCACAGAAGAATCTTGCACCGACAAAAAAATACTTTTTCCTATCCTTCATTTCGTTATCCTCGTGTTTTATCAAAACCATTAAACCATTTGTCCACTGAAAAATCATCTTTCAGACGATCCGAAGAATGATCATAGGGGGAACGGATAAAGTCCGGAAGTTTCTTCTCATCGTCTTCTCCGATAATAAAAACATTGTTCTCATTATATATTTCCGTATTTCGGATCCCTTTGTTATTCGTGATGAGTTTAATTCCGTAAAACAGACTCTCCAACACTCTAAGCGTAAAACCCGTCTGATTATTCTTGTTGATTTCAAGAACTGCCCTTGTCCTCGTCAGAGCTTCCCTGACTTCACTGTAAGGGATCAGCCTGTCTCCTTCGCCTATGACATGGAATTCCTTTTTCAGTCCAAAACGGTCGGCGGCTGCGGAAAAGGACATGATCTCGGTTTTTCGATCCTTTTCTCTTCCGATAAAATAAATGTCAATATCCTTGTTCCGTTTTGTCTGATCCTCAACATAGCAGTAATACTGTATATTTTTCTGAAAACCGTAAGTTACACAGTCTTTTTCATCAAAAGACCAGTACTCGATCTTGTTATTATGAAAATCCACAGGCGCATTCCTGTCATCCACCGTATTCCAGTACCAGCCAATGATTCTCAGATCCGGATTCTTGCTACTGACCTTATCCAGAACGTTTCTGGTCAGATAGTTCATATTTACGATCAATGTTTCGTAATCCTCTAAATGATGATACCAATCGTTGAACCAAAGCGTTAAGAAAGGGAGACGATACATAAGCCAGAATCTGCGTAGAGCTCTTAATGGCTTATTTACACGTCGAAAAAAGAGGGAATAATGATAGGCTTTCTGTTCGTATTCATCCGACAGTAACGATGTCGGATCTTCTTCGATCAGAATCAGTGTTTTCTCTTTATTCATATTCTCAGTTCTTAATCCACTTGGCATAGACCGTAATATTGCCGGTCGAACCGGAGATGATGGAATCTATGTAACCGGAATAGACCTTTGTCTTGCTGTCGTAGGAAAGATACCAGCCGTCGAAGGTATAGCCTTTTCTGCTTGGAACAGGCAGCTGAATCGTTTCGGAATTGACGTAGTAGTATGTCGGACTGCCGGCAGGATTTGTTCCGTAATTCAGATTGTACTTGATCGTATATTTTATCAGAGCCCATCTGGCTTGAAGCTGTATGTCACCGGTAGAGCCTTTTGCGATATAAGTAGTCTTTGTTGAAGCACCTGGCTTAAACCAGCCGTTGAATGTATAGCCATATCTGACTGGATTCTTTAAAGTGATCGTCGGGGTCGTGATATCGTAGGAAACCGGGTTCACTGCTTCGATATCGGCGCCGTTGGAATCATAAGAAATGCTGTAGGTGACCGGGGTCCACTGCGCATACAGAGTGATGCTTCCGGCAGTGTTGCGCAGATTCAGGACTTCTTCTTTGTCGGCATAGGAAAGGCCTGTGCCGTTGGCTTTGGTGTTCCATCCGGAGAAGGTATAGCCTTTTCTGGTAAACAGACTTTCCGATAGAGCAAATACGCTGTCGTATTCAATACCGGAAGATGTGGTCATTCTGCCTGTTCCGCCGTTGGCGTTGTAGACAATGTTGTACTTGATCGGCGTCCACTTGGCGTAGAGATCCTGGTCTCCTACGGAACCCTTGGCGATGGAGGTAAGCTTGGTCGTTCCTCCCTCGCGGAACCATCCGTTAAAGATGTAACCTTCTTTAACCAGGTTAGGAAGCCGGTAGGCAGCAGAAGTCACATCATAGATGCCGGAATAAGTGCCGTCACTGTTCATTGAAAGCCTTGGATCGTATTTCTGGCTGGCGCCTGGAATGCCTCCTCTTGGATCAAGGGATATCAGATAGGTAATGATATTCCATTTCGCATAGATTGTATAGTTCCCTGCTTTGATCATGAGGTTCATAACATTTTCCTTGTCTTCATAAGAGATTCCTGTACCGTTGGCCTTGCTGTTCCATCCGGCAAATGTATATCCCTTTCTGGTAAAGAGGTTCTCGGACAAAGTGAAAACACTGTCATATTCGATACCTGATGATTTGGTCATTCTGCCTGTTCCGCCGTTGGCGTTGTAGATGATGTTGTACTTGATCGGCGTCCACTTGGCGTAGAGATCCTGGTCTCCTACGGAACCCTTGTTGATCGAGACGATCCTGGTCGGTCTTCCGGTCGCAAACCAGCCGCCGAAGATGTAGCCCTCCCTGACAAGGATCGGAAGTCTAAAGACCGGTGATTCTACATTATAAGTGCCGGAATAAGTTCCATTTAAATTGTTTGAAAGTCTAGGGTCATAAAGCTGACTGCCGAAAAGAATGCCCATGTTAGGATTCAGCGTCAGATTATAAGTTATGATGTCCCACTTCGCATATAAAGTCACATTCCCTGCCTTATTGAACAGGTTCATAACATCTTCCTTATCTTCGTAAGAGTTCCCTGTACCGTTGGCCTTGCTGTTCCATCCGGCAAAATCGAAACCTTTCCTGGTAAACAGGTTTTCAGGCAGAATATATATGCTGTCGTATTCAATACCGGAAGATGTAGGCATCGTTCCTGTTCCGCCGTTGGCGTTGTAGACGATGTTGTATTTGATCGGCGTCCACTTGGCGTAAATCTGCAGATCTCCCACAGTTCCTTTATAGATATAAGTGATTTTCGTAGATGTCCCTTCATAGAACCAGCCGCCGAAGATGTAACCCTCCCTGACAAGAGTCGGAAGCCGCATGGTAGAAGAATCAACATTATAAACTCCGGAATATGTTCCGTCTTCGTTCTCAAAGAGTCTTGAATCATACATCTGCGTCGCTGACGGTTTCCCGCCGTTCGGATCGAGAGTAATAAGATAAGGGATGATATTCCACTGTGCATAGAGGGTTACATTGCCTGCCACATTGAGCAGGTTCAGAATCTCCTCTTTGTCTGCATAGGAATCGCCCGTTCCATCGGCCTTTCTGTTCCATCCGGCAAAGTCATAACCTTTTCTGCTAAACACTCCTTTCGGCAGAGTATATACGCTGTCGTATTCAATACCGGAAGATGTAGGCATCGTTCCTGTTCCGCCGTTGGCGTTGTAGATGATGTTGTACTTGATCGGCGTCCACTTGGCATAAAGATCAATATCTCCAACCGAACCTTTACTGATCGAAGTGACTTTTGTTGTGCCTCCTTCACGGAACCAGCCGCCGAAGATGTAGCCTTCCGCGGTCGGATTCGCCAAAGTTATCGCATTGAGCATCGTATAGCTGGAAGGATTCGGGTTTGTCAGCATCGGAACGCCTGATATATATTGGATCGCATAATCGTGGATCTTCCATTTCGCATAAAGGGTCAGTTCACCGGATGAACCTTCTTCGATTCTTTCTATGCGATTCTGATAATATTTGTCGGTATACCAGCCAAGGAAATCATATCCGCGTTTTTCCGGATCCAGGATCGCGAAATCGGAATCAATATCGTAGGTAAGCGGATTTCCGACATTGTTCTGGCCACCGTCCAGATCATAGTTGATCTTGTACTGTTCCCTCATCCATTGTGCATAGAGACGAAGTTCTTCCATGCCGGAAGAAGCACTAAAGAGGATCCGTTGTCTGTCGCTGTAGGCTGTACCATGTCCATCCGCACGGGTATTCCAGCCATTGTAAAGATAACCGTTTTTCGCATAACTGTTCTTTAAAAGATAGTAGTTTGTTCCATATACAAGAAAACTCATATCTTCCATATGGCCGGAAGTGGCACCGTTGCCGTCAAAACAGATCGAATAAGTCGTATCCGGATACATGCTTCTGTATTCTTCATAAGAGACGCCAAAGACGACGCTTTTACTGCCGTAGCTCCAGTACGTATCCCAGTTTTTCGGAGCGGATGCTTCGACATAAATCGTCAGGTTGGAATCGGAATGGAAAGGAGAAAAATCATAAGCGCGTGCTTCGATTCTCTCAACACCTTCCGGAATAAAGATGCTTCTTAAAGGAGTGCATTGTCTGAACGCCTTTTCTCCGATATAGGAGAGCTGGGATCCTTCAGAGATGATGACCGTATTCAATAAGAAACAGTCTTCAAAAGCGTAATACTCTATCCTTCTGACAGAAGCAGGAATGACTACGCTTTCAATCTTTTCACAATTACTGAAAGTCTTCATTTTGATTTCGGTGATTCCCGAAGGGATGATAATACTTCCGGTGAGCGAATAGCAGTGCCAGAAAGCAAATTCTCCTAAATACTCAAGATTAGAAGGGAGATTCATCGAAACCAGATACTTGCATTCGCTGAACGCGTAATCGCCGATCGACTTGACCGTTTCAGGAATACTGACATACTGAAGTTTGGTGCTTCCTTCATAGGCATTCGCAGGAATCAGCGTTACGCCATACGGAATGATGACTTCTTTTGCTGTCTTGTCATAATTGCTCCAGAAACTGTAGTCGGCTCTGGAATAGCCGTAATATGTCTTGATCTCATGCTGCCCGGTGTTGTAGTTCCAGTATGAACCCCAGGAACCGGCGCTTCTGGCATCTGTATAGAGATACATGTAATTGCTGCAGCCGTAGAACGGTGCTTCGGCAGCAACATTAGAACCGATCGATTCTACGCTTCCCGGTACATAGACTTTTCTTAATCCGATACAGGATTTAAAAGCGTTCTTGCCGATCGACCGGATGGAATCAGGAATTACAAGGGAACTGATAGCGGATGAACCGTAGAAAGTATTGGCACCGATCGAAGTGATTCCTTCCTTGATGATGACATTCTTTATTTTTGTGAAATTCAGACATATCGGAGTTCCTGCGACGTAGTCGTACATGTCTCCCGAACCGTCTATGATCAAAGTATAATCGTCAAAAAGAGTATATACGGCATTCTCTCCGCAGTTTCCTTCTTCCAGGATCCCGCTGCTGAGCGAAGTACCGTCCGTTTCGTCAACATCGAGGACATTCTCTGTGCCGGTTTCGTCTATACCGTCAATGTCTTCTCCTTCGTTCTGAAGTTCATCCTGTCGGAAAAGGACTGACAGCTTATTCTCTTCATCATAATAATTCCAGTAGAGATCCCAGCCGCTTTTGACATCTTTGGCTTCTACATAAATAAGCAGTTCATCATCACAGCCATAAAAAGGCGAATCCATCACTTCCGCAGCAGCAATAAATTCAAGTGACTCTGGAAGTGTAATCGTCGTTAAATGGGAACAGAAAGAAAAAGCGCCCTCCCCGATTGAAAGCAAAGACGCCGGAAGACTGACGGCATAAAGAGATGAAAAGCCATAGAATGCATAAGATCCGATGGAACTGATCCCCTCATTCAGGATTAAGGTCTGTACCAGAGCGTAATCCTCGCATAGATGCGTATCTACGCTGTAGTCATAGATCTCGCCGTTTCCTTCCAGTACAAGCGTATAGTCGCTGTATAAAACATATCTGGCATCCGGACCGCAGTCGCCTTTTTCCAGGATATTGAACTCTTCCGCTGTTTCATCCTCTGTTTCAGATGAATCAGATGTTTCGGGATCGACGCTTTCATTGGTCTCCTCGTCTGTTTCCAAAAACGTTTCCTGTACTTCATTGATTGTTTCATCGTCCGTTTCATCTTCCTGAGATGACTCGCTGATCTCGCTTACTTCCTGGTCTTCTGTCCCATAGGGATCTTCCGCATGAACGACACGAACAAATACTGCGGAATTTACCGTTAACAGTAAAGACAGAAGCACAATTAAAAATCTTTTAATTCTCATAATTCTTTTATTATTTTATCATTTTTTTCTAAATAATAAATAATTGATATAATGACTATGATATGAAGACGATCGTTGAAATCAACAGTACAAATTACGCCAGTACAGGAAACATTATGCTGAATATCGCTGCCGAAGCCAGAAAGAAAGGCTATCGCGTATATACCTCCTGTAAAGCCAGCAAGGAAAGTTTTAAACACCCGCACAACGATGAACTCATCATCGGAAACCGTTACGAAAGAGTGCTTTCGGCAATCCTGGCAACCTATACAGGACTCAGAGACCATTTCAACTGGTTCGGGACTCTTTCCTTTATCAGAAAACTGAATCAGATCAGACCCGATCTGATTCATCTTCATGTGATGCATGATGATTTTATAAATACGAAGATGTTTTTCCGTTATCTTTCCCGCAGCGGTATACCGATCGTCTGGACGTTCCATGACTGCTGTGCCATGACCGGAAAATGTCCGTATTTTGATATTGCCGGCTGTCAGAAATGGATCGGCGGATGTCATGACTGTCCCCAGCTGCACATTGAAGCCGAATCGAAATTCTTTGATACTACGAAGAAGATCTGGAAAGAAAGAAAGAAGAGTTTTACTTCCCTGAAAGATCTGACGATCGTTTCTCCATCCAGGTGGCTTGCGGGTATAGCGAGACAATCCTTTTTTAAGGATTATCCGCTAGAAGTAATAAACAACGGGATAGATCTGGAAAGATTCAGACCGACGGAAAACGAAATCAGAAAACAGTATCATCTGGAAAACAAGTATCTCATTCTTGGTGTTGCGAATGTCTGGAGCGAGAGAAAAGGCGTCGACGTTTTTGTTCAGCTGGCGGAAACGCTTCCTGAAAACTATCAGATCCTGATGGTAGGAACAAACGATGAGGTCGACCGGATGCTTCCGGATAAGATCATTTCCATTCACCGTACCTACAACCAGGAAGAGCTGGTGAAGATCTATTCGGCGGCCGATCTATTTGTTAATCCGACCAGAGAAGAAAACTTTCCGACCGTCAACATTGAAGCTCTAGCCTGCGGCATTCCGGTACTGACATTCAATACGGGCGGAAGTCCGGAAATCATCGATGAAAGCTGCGGTTTTACAGTAGAAAAGAACGACGTCAACGAACTTGCGAAACAGATCATCCGTATCTGTGAAGAAAACACCTATAAAAAAGAAGCCTGCCTGAACAGAGCTTCCTGTTTTGATATGCGCAAGACATTCTCGGAGTATATTTCCTTATACGACAGAATCCTGAACCGTTAACTCTTTCTAAAAGAGATCCTCTGATGTTTTCTTCTGTCTTCCTCTTTGGGCGTATATGTCAGATAGTCTTCGCCGTAGAATCTTTTTAACCACCGGTCATATCCTGCCGGCACATGAAACATACAACCCTCAAAAGGCAGATCTACTGTCTTTTCATATACTTCTTTTGGCAATGCGCCGGTAAATCCGTTTGGCGTATCTTTGTAACGAACGACATAATCGCTGTCTTTATAATCATAGTGCATGGCGTTTTTCTCGATCATCGCAACCAGATTCCGGCTGCCGATCAGCCTGGGTATGATCCGATTTATTGCCTTCAGTTTGTTCTTCCGGTAGAATACGGGCTGATTGGAAAGTCGCAGCAGCATTTCCAGAGTATTGCTGGTCTTTCTTCTTTTTTCTAGCTCTTTTCCATCATTGTCGATACCGTCTAATGGAAAGACGTCGATATTGACACCGATCGGTTCATACTTTCTGTAATCGATCCCGATCTCTTTTTCAACTGTTTTGACATCGTACACCTTGGCATAGAAATACATCCCGGCAGACGGTTTCAGGACCTTGAACTTCTCTGTCTCATAGGAAACAATAAACCTGTTGAAATCGGGTCTAGGCATCATGATGTCGATATCGTCATCCCACGGTATGAATCCCTTGTATTTTACTGCGCCAAGCAGTGTCCCGCAGGCCAGAAAATATTTGAGATGATTCTCATCACAAAAAGAAGCGACATCCTTCAGGATATCCAGAGAGATCTCCTTGATTTCTTCAACCGATAGCTGTTTTTCCATTTTATCCATGTTTTCTTTTTAAGAGATGTAAACCTCTCTGAATCAATACGTTAAGCTGTTCCCTGTAGAATACAATGTCGATCAGCAGCGTCAGGATTCCAGCCAGGAAGACCGTGACAAAAGCGAATACGACCCACATCAGGTAAGAATGGATCGTTCCGATGTAGAACCTGGAAAGCAGATAGACAACAGCCATGACGACAACAGTAAGCACGATATGGAAGTAAGACTCCTTAGGATCCCGGAGAACGATATGGTCCGCAACAAACTTTGAATACATCAGTGTGCCGAAAATCATTGTACAAACGGTTCCTACCGCAACGCCGATCAGGCCGTATTTCAGTACTACGGCAAAAGAAATCAGAATGTTCATGACCGCCTCACTGATGGCGATTTTCTTGGTCATCTTGAAATGTCCGGTACAGTTGATGATCGATTTGTACGGATAACGGATACAGTTGAAGGCTCCGCCCAAAGTCAGCAGTACAGCAAAAAGTTCCCGGTCGTAATTGGTGTCGTTAACTCCTTTTGTATACAGAAGCACAAAAGGAACGATCAGAGCCAGTGTCGTAGAATAGATCACCGAAACAAAAGAGAAAGTGATCGTTTCATAGATCCTGAGATTCTTCTTCATCAGTTCCCTTTCATCTCTGGCGTACATGTCGCCAAAAGCGCTGCCGAAGCTGGATACAAAAGATGAGATGATCTTTTTCAGATTGATGATGACATAATGATAGATCGAATATACAGATACCTCGGAAAGGTTGGTGAATACCGTCAGGATCATCGTATCCGTATTGTCATTTACAAAAGAAGCGACTTCATGCGTAAATGCATCCCATCTCTGGGGGATCTTTTTAGGTTTGACGTCTTTCTTCTTTTTCAGGTTGTATTTTCGGTGGCAGTAGATGTAAAGGTAGATCGGCGTAATGATGTTCACTGCCGCACTGCCGAGTTTAACGATATGAATCGAATAGTTTCCGTTAATCAGGATTACTGAAACGACAGCATTCAGTATGGTCGTCAGGATCGACAGACCATGATAAATATAGTACTTCTGATCTGCCGATAGAAGCATCTGATAAGTGAAACCGAAATAGTATTCCGCAAAAGTGGAGATCGATATGATCAGGACCAGTGATGCAGAAAACAGCCATTCAAATTCATCGGATATCAGTAACGGATAGATACAGGAAAAACCTAATACAAATATCGCAAAGATGGCGGCGATTCTGCGCATGAAAGCTTCCGTGGAAGCCAGTACCTCATTGATCTGGTCATCATCCTTGTTGGCAAGCGGTTTAAACAGCGCGGCTCTTGTGGCATCGCCAATACCCATCTTCATCAGGGCAATGACAGAAAGGAAGTTGGAAACCGATGTAACGATTCCGTTATATGCCGATCCGTAATTGGAAAGGATCAGTCTTGGAAGGATCAGACCGCAGGCCAGTTTGATTAATTCAGTCGAAAGGCCATATACGATATTCTTGGCGGCTTTCCTTGTTCTACTTGTAGCCATATATATGAATTATATCCCTTTCTGATTCTTTTTAAAAACTTTGTCCTTTATGCTACTATACAGCATCGGAAGCAGTATTCCGAACGCAAGATAAAGCATCCACCATCCCTTCTCTTCACCTTGAAAGGTCGGAATGGAAGACAGATAGTATAACGGCGATCTGTTTACACTTAGCTTTAACAGGGTTACAGGTTTAAAACTGATGATATGAAGCAGCAGTACGATATAACTGTTCCGGCCAAGAGAAAGAAACGCTTCTTTCAGTTTTCCTGTCTTTCGGATCAGTCTGGATACTTCATAACACAAGATCCATCCGGAAAACGAAACAAGCAGAAGAAACAGCGGATCCGGGTATCTGTTTTTTACCAGACTTACCGAGAATTCCTTCCACTGCAATATACCAAAAAGGACTATCGGTACTATAACAGCCGCAGCACGGACAAAGATCCGGTTAAAACGCAGGATTTCTCTATTTTCTTTTAGGATCGTTCCCAGATGGTAAAGACTGTAACAGGAGAGTATCCTGGCAAGGCTGTAAGGAATCAGACCTTTTCTATCCAGAGAAAAACCAAGCAATAAAAAGACACCTGCAAGAAACGACTGATAATACTGATGTTTTCTATTTAATCTATACAGAAGGAAATCGATAAAACAATAGAGAACAGACAGGATAAACAGATCCTTGATGAACCATATGCCCTGTATCAGTTCGTTATCTCCTCGAAAAATAAGACCCTTCAGAAAGTTGACAGTGATATCTTTTGTGTTCCAATAATCGGTCAGGGCAAGAGAAGAAACGGCATCTTCCGGTACAGAAGAATGCAGGGAATAGAAGCCGATTCTGATCCAGAAATTGTGGAACAGAGAAAGAATGCCGTTATAAAGGTAATAAGGAAAGCACAGGAACCGGATCTTTCGCCAGACAAAGCGTAAGAATGTCTGTATATCCGAAGCGTAGTCCGGCTTATATACATAACCCGAGGCAATAAAAAAGAGAGAGACATGAAAGAAATTGATAAAAGCACTGTGAGGAAATCCCGCATGTCCGGCTACGATCAGAATGATCCCTAAGGCTTTGATCAGGTCTATTTCTTCAAATCTCTTGTTACTCATTTTGAAAGCTTTCTCTCAATATCAGATAGCGGTATTTCAGTTCGTCTTTGCATCTTCTGAAGAGACTCTTTGCGCTTTCCTTGCGGAACGGATCTTTCTTTTCAAAATCAAAGGAAAAACCGTATCTGCCCATATATTTACGCAGCGGATCTGAGATCTTCAGACGATCATGCAGGAATTCCAGATAATCTTCTTTAACCTTAAGAAAGTCTGTTCCCATGGATGGATCATCCGAAATCTTCGTCAGGAATCCTTCCGGAAGATCGCCTTCCGCTTCGCCAAGAAGACACAAATCATAATCTCCATCACCGACTTTCAGTCGATGATGATACGTACCGGATTGTTCCAGTCCCAGGAAACACTCCAGATCGCTTCGGCATTCTGTTAAGACTGTAACTCTCTCTTGATCCTCCAGAATCACATTCCTTGAAAAAGATCCAAGGGCATCTTTAAATTCTTGAAGGGAAGCAAAGCCGAGGATCCCTTTCGTATCTGTTTCAATCATTCCGTTCATCGTACAGGCATCGATTCTTTTCATGAAATCAGGACCAAGCAGGACCGTCAGGTCGTGTTCCGTCTCTTTTTTATCCTGTGAACTGTGGACCCGGAAATTACCTCCCGTCCATTTCCGATAGAGCCATTTCTTGTCATAGATCCGGGCATTTACCGTTTCGGATCCGTTATAGGTCTTCCTTTGTTCAAACAGCGGATCAGGATCTTCTACAAAGATCACATAGAACAGATCTTTTCCTACATAACGGGCTTTTTCTTTAACATCCGCGGTCTTTGTCCCATAGAAAGCCTTGAGATTCTTTAAGAAGTTTTCTTCACTCCAGCGAATATAAAAGGTTTTCCGGATCAGAAAAGACGACTTCAGGTCTTTCAGGATCTTATCTTTGCAGAAAAACGCCTTGTTCCAGATCAGGAACAGGTAACATTCCTTATGCATGTGCCCTTCTCTTTCTTCTGATGACACGATCGATGATCGCCATGACAAGGCCGCACAGTGACAGGATCATGCCCTGTTTCAGCATCGGTGTACGATATACAAAAACGATCTCGTGACTGCCGGCTTCAAGCTTCAGGGCCATATAGGCGACATTCGCTCTTAGAATCTCCGCTTTTTCTCCATCCACATAGGCTGTCCACCCTTCCGAATAAGGGATACTCAGCAGAAGATACTTATCCTGCTTCAGTTCTATGTTTCCAGAGAAACGGTCTCTTTCAAACTCCACGTCTTTCAGGACATCTTTCTTTAATTCAGCCAGTTTACTGCCGTATTCCTGCATATCCGAAACATAAAGGTTTACCGCATCAAACCGGTAAGTTCCTTTGTTCTGAAAACGGATCGTAAACCGGTCAACAGGAACATCATAATATCCTAAACGAAGCACAAAATCACTTCTGCCGTTATAGTAACGGTCATCATGGGTGTAAAGATCGATCTTCTTCTCGCTGCCGTCCGGCAGGACGACATAGATATCAGAATTCGTCTTTTTGTCGCTGAGCCAGGAAAGTCCGTCGTCGAATTCGATGCCTTGGAATTCCAGGTAGATTTCCGCATCCTTAATTTCCTCAAATCGGATCACGGTTTCTGCATCTTTCTTCTTGGTTCTGATCCCGTCATCCTGGACAAGAACGTCTTCGTTCTCTTCCCAGGTAAAAGACCGTTTCGGTGTTAAGGCTGATGTCTCATAAGCATCGGAAGTCGTATCGATAAGTACAGCTTCTCCCAGCAGATTCTGCCTGTCGATCACAGAATGTTTTTTCCATTCATCGAAAGAGATCGCGTTGGTATACGTATAGCCGAAAGGCATATCGTAGTCGTTACGGTAGATGGCGTAATGTTCCGTCGAAAAGGCGTAAGTGAAACCGTAAGGAAGCTGGCCAAGGTAGCCTTTTTCGGTTACATAATAGCGGACATTGGCTAAAGAATACAGCAAGGATCTCTGGTCGTATTCATAGAACTTCTGCAGCAGATATTCATCAAGTTCCATCTCATCCCTGAAACGGGAAATATACGGATTGCCCAGGCTCCAATAGTAATCTGTTGAATGTGTCTGAAATAATACAGCGGCATTCTGTTCCAGACAGTTTCCGGAATACCGGTAGTAGTCTTCATCCTTCATGTTTTCAGCGATCTCATAAGCTTCCGAAGTCACAAAAATCTCTTCGTCCTGTTTATAGGTAGTTGCCGTGCTGGAATAATCCGTTCCTCTTGCGGAATACTGGTGATCGGCATTAAAGACGATACAGGCAATGATCAGCAGGATCAGCAGCGGCTGTCTGATGTTCTCTTTCACCGGAATGAAATAGAGGACCAGGAAAAGGAAACACAAAGACAGAGGAATCAGGATCGACATGTTTGCACCTAGTACAGCAAGACCGGCTGTGCACAGAATGGTCAGAATGCCCAGAACTTTCTTGTGATCGGCCACCTCATCCCACTGATATGCTGTGTTGTAGGCGACCAGTAAAGACAGGGCAAAACACCATTTATTGGAAATATAGGAGAAACCGTTCATAACCTGACCGAAGACCGGAAACAGGATCATCAGAACACCAAGAACGTTAAAAACATTCAGCAGCAGATTCTTTTTCCCTTTCAGCAGGCTGATCATCAAGAAGAGGATGGCTGGGCTGGCATAGCCCATGCAGAGCCAGTATTCTCTTCCGGTCGAAAAAAACATGGATGGGATCTTCTTGTAGTAATTGAGCGGATAAAGGAGATGTTTCCCAAATTCGATCGACATCCTGCTATCTTTCAGAAAAACATAAACGACAGGAAGGAAAATGAAAGCTCCAAGGCAGATTCCCAAAACGGCATAGCAGAAGATCCTGAAGATGTTTTCTATGATTTTCTTTAGGTTTTTCCGGTATTCAAATGTCAGAGTCAAGAAAGAGTAGACTGCCGTCAGAATGGCAATATTGTAGAAGAAGTAGAAATTGCTGATACAGCTGAAGAATACCGCAAGCACGAAAAGCAGCGGCTTCCTGTCCTGAACGATCCTGTCTACGCCGATCAGGATCAGAGGCAGATACATCATAGGATTCAGAAAGTAGACATGTCTTACGGAATTGAACAGTGCCCAGAAACAGAATGCATAGATCAGAGTGCCTGCCAGAATGCCATTCCTGTTTTTGAGATCATGGCTGAAACAGAAGCAGGAAAAGAAGATGCCGGAAAGATAGAGTCTAAGAAGGACGGCAAAATGATAGAAAATGTAAATGTATTCCTTCTTTACAAAAACGGAAAGAAAAGCGATCGGATCGCCGATGACATAGTAATGAAAAGTGCCGAGAATATCTCCGCCTTCCCCGATGGAAAAATCGTACTGCGGAATTATCAGCCGATGCTGCGTAAAGATCGAAGAGAAGATGTTTCTTAGATATTCGGAATAGTAAATGTACGCCTTATAGTGCTGCGACCAGCCGTCGCCGTCATAAATAAACGATTTACCGCTGCTGTAATAAGTAAAAAAAACGGCAGCACAGCAAAGAACGAAAACCAGTGTATAAAGCAGAAAGTATTTTCTTTTCTCTTTCATAAAATCTATCCTATCAGTTCTGCCGAATCTTTATTGGTTTCGGAAATAATGAAATGCGGCCTGTTCTTGGTTTCCATGTAGATCTTGCCGATATACTGTCCGATAATGCCCAGGCAAAGAAGCTGAATACCGCCCATGAACAGGATCACACAAATCAATGTTGCCCAGCCCTGGACCGCATCACCGTAAAGCAGATACTTTATGATAATAAAGGCCAGATACAAAAAGGCCAGAAAAGTCGTAAAGATCCCTAAGAAAGTCGCTACATCCAACGGAAAATTAGAAAAATTGACTATGCCGTCTATCGCATATTTCACCAGACCCCAGAAACTCCAGGATGTCGTACCCGCTACCCGGTCAACGTTCTCGTATTCGATCCAGCAGGTCTTATATCCTACCCAGCTGAAAATGCCTTTGGAGAAACGGTTATGTTCCGACATGGAGATAATGGCATCGGCCATTTTTCTGCTCATCAGCCTGTAGTCTCCGGCTCCGTCAACCATTCTGGCATCGGAAATCCTGTTGATGATCTCATAGAATCTTCTTGAGAACCAGGTACGTATTTTAGAATCTCCGGTCCTGTCTGTTCTTCTGCAGGCAGCGCAGTCGTATTCGCCGCTTTCCAGAGCTTCCAGCATCCTTAAGATCAGTACGGGCGGATGCTGAAGATCGGCATCAATAAAACCGACGTAATCTCCCCTGGCATTGCACAGACCCGCATACATTGCGGCTTCTTTGCCGAAATTCCTGGAAAAAGACAGGTAGATGACGTGTCTGTCTTTCTTGGCCAGATCTTTCATGACGGAAAGAGTCTGGTCTTTTGAACCGTCGTTGACCAGCAGGAGTTCATAGTCTGCTTTGCTTTCTTTTAATGTCTTTGTTACTTCTTTATAAAACAGCGGAAGTGCTTCCTCTTCATTAAAACACGGGACAATGAGAGACAAGAGTTTCTTTTCTTTTTTCATTTGCGTAACCTCATCTATATTCTATACTTTTCTTTTAAAATTAAAAACTGCAAGGTTCCATGAAGAAAAGATCAGATCAAAAGTACCGGACAGAAATCAAAAGAAAACTACAGTTCTCTGTAGTTTTCTTTGTACCATCTCGCAAATCGTTCCAGTCCTTCTTTTAATGGAGTATCCGGATGAAAGCCGTAATCTCTTTGTAAAGCTGATGTATCCGCATAAGTCGTTACGACATCGCCCGGCTGCATCTCTACCAGATCAAGATGTTCACGGATCTTGAAAGCAGCAGGCAGCAGTTCGTTTTTTACCAGCGCATCGCTCAGAATATGCACGAATTCCAGCAGATTTTCCGGATGGGAATTGCCGATATTGTATAGATTGTATTCCTTTATTGGTCCTTTGTTTATGATCCGGATAATGCCTTCAACGATATCATCGATATAGGTGAAGTCTCTCTCACAGTTTCCGTGATTGAATATTCTGATCTTCTCTCCTCTTAAGAGTTTCTCCGTAAAGGAGAAGTAAGCCATATCCGGTCTGCCGGCAGGGCCGTAGACAGTAAAGAATCTTAAACCGGTCGAAGGTATGTGATAAAGATGGGAATAGGTATGAGCCATCAGTTCATCGCTCTTCTTCGTTGCTGCATACAGGGAAACGGGCTGATCGGTCCTGTCTTCCACAGAGAACGGAACAGAAGCGCTGTTGCCGTAGACGCTGCTGCTGGAAGCATAGATCAGATGAGAAACGGGATGCTTTCTGACAGCTTCCAGGATATTATAGAAACCGATAATATTGGAAGAAATATAGGCATCCGGATGGTCGATCGAATAACGTACACCTGCCTGGGCAGCCAGATTGACTACAATATCAAAATCGTTTTCCCGAAACAGGGAATCAACGAATTCTTTATCGGAGATATCCCCTTGTACGAATACAAAGTCTTTCTGCAGCTCCTGCAGCTGTTTCAGACGCTGCTGCTTCAATGCGACACTGTAGTAGTCATTCATGTTGTCAATGCCGATGACACAAAGTTCGCCATCACATAAAAGCCTGTGGCAAAGACTGGCACCAATAAAGCCGGATGAACCGGTAATCAGGATCTTCTTCTTGTTTTGCATACTACTATCATACAATAGTTATGTTATAATTCGCAACAATATGATTCTATTTATTGAATTCTTCTGTTATTATTGATAACATAATGACGAGGTATTGAATATGAATAGGATCAAAACGGAAATACTCGCAAGAGTCGTAAAAGACAAGAGAGAAAAACTGAATCTTTCCCAGAACGATCTCGCCGTCAGGACCGGTATTCATCGGGCGATGATTTCAAAGATCGAAAACGGTTCTCACATGCCTTCGATCACCCAGCTGGAAGATCTGCAGGAGGTTCTTGGCTTCACTTTTGAAGATCTTAGAGAAAAGAAAGAACCTGAAATAAAAAAGACGATACAAAGCAAAAAGATCGCCGTTGCCGGAACCGGATATGTAGGCATGTCGATCGCCGTCCTTCTTGCCCAGCACAACCGGGTCAGAGCAGTCGATATTATCGAAGAAAAAGTCCGGCTGATCAACGAACATCGTTCTCCGATCCAGGACGACTATCTGGAAGACTATCTGGCCAACCGAGAACTCGATCTGGAAGCAACCCTGGATGGAAAATATGCCTACGAAGATGCCGATTATGTCGTCGTGGCCGCACCAACCAACTACGATCCGCAGAAAAACTACTTCGATACCAGTGCGGTAGAAGCGGTCATCGATCTGGTCAGACAGTACAATAAGAAAGCCTATATCATCATCAAGTCGACGATTCCCGTGGGCTACACAGAAAGGATCCGAAAAGAAAGGAAGGATGAACGTATCCTGTTTTCTCCGGAATTCTTACGGGAATCCAAAGCATTGTACGACAACCTCTATCCTTCCCGGATCATCGTCGGTACGGATCTGAAAAAACAGGAAAATGTGAAAGCCGCAAATGAATTCGCCGTATTACTGAAACAGGGAGCACTTAAAGAAGAAATCAAGACTCTGATCATCGGCATGACCGAAGCCGAAGCGGTAAAACTGTTTGCGAATACTTATCTGGCCTTAAGAGTTTCTTATTTCAACGAACTGGACACCTATGCGGAAACCAAAGGCCTCGATACCAAATCTATTATCGACGGCGTCTGTCTGGATCCAAGAATCGGTTCCCATTACAACAATCCTTCTTTCGGCTACGGCGGCTACTGTCTGCCGAAAGATACCAAGCAGCTGCTGGCCAACTTCGCGGATGTCCCGGAAAATCTGATTGAAGCGATCGTGGAATCCAACCGGACCAGAAAAGACTTTATTGCCGATCGTGTTCTGGATATGGCCGGAACCTACGGCAATTCCGCACAATATGATAGAAACAAGGAACAGAAGACCGTCATCGGCGTTTACCGGCTGACGATGAAATCCAATTCCGACAACTTCCGGCAATCATCCATCCAAGGAGTTATGAAAAGGATCAAGGCCAAAGGTGCCGAGGTCATCATTTATGAACCGACTCTAGCGGATGGCAATACCTTCTTCGGTTCCAGGATCGTCAACAATCTGAACAAGTTCAAGAAACTCTCTCAGACGATCATTGCCAACCGTTTTGACAGTTGTCTGGAAGATGTAAAAGACAAAGTTTACACACGTGATCTGTATCAGCGGGATTAGCTGTAATAAAGGAAAAAGAATAATGAAAAAGAAAAGAATCAAATTCTACGCTTCCCTGTGGGCTCTTGATCCCTGGGACATTCAGGACTACGTCAAGGCTTTTGAGGAGACCGGAACCGATGGTCTGCACTTCGATATCATGGACGGCCATTATGTACCGAATTTAGCTATGGGAACAGATGAAGCGACACTCTGGCATTCTCTGACAGATATTCCTCTGGACTTTCACATTGCTGCCTATAATCCGGAACAGCTGCTGGAATACTACGAACTTAAAGAGAACGACACGGTATCGTTTCATCCTGAAACCTGCAGACATCCCTACCGTCTGCTGCAGGATCTAAAGAAAAAAGGCGTAAAGCCCGGCTATGCATTAAGCCCAAGCGTTTCCCTGGAATGGGTCAGAGAAGCCTTACCGGTTATTGAACATATCGATTTTCTGACGATCAATCCCGGTTTCTTCGGTATGCCGATGGTACCGAATGCCATTGAGAGACTGGAAAGACTCAGGAAAATCTGCGATGAAGCAGACCATCCTATCGAGATCGTCTGTGACGGCAGTATTATCCCTGAACATGGAAAACTCTATGTCGCAGCCGGTGCCGACGGTCTGGTTGCCGGGCCTTCAACACTGGAAAAAGAAGGTCCTTGTGCCTATGCCCGCCGGATGAAAGAATATTGCGAAGAAGTAGGCATCGAACATTGAATTCATAATAACGGATCATAAATCCAAGCCGCAAAACCACAAAAAAGACCGTAATACTTGAACGGTCTTTTAATCTATTTTATTACAGGTTCGCCATGGTCTTGCCTTGACCGACAGCTTTTTCAAAATCATTCGTAAATTTGTCAACGGCCGCCTTTATCGCTGCACTGGCTGTAAAGTTGTCAATGATAGCCGGTCCGCAGGTAGCACTGTCGATTCCATAGGCACATAGTTCCAGCACCTGCTGGGAGTTTTTAAAGGAAGCGGCCATGATCTTGGCATCATAGGCATTGCTGTCGATAATATCCTGAATAGTCTTGACGACTTGAACACCGTCGTAGCCCATATTGTCAATACGGTCGACATATGGAGCGACATATTCGGCTCCGGATTCAAAAGCCAGATAAGCCTGTAACGGCGTATAAACAGCAGTTCCGGTAACGCGGTATCCTTCTTTTGAGAGTGCCTTCATGGCCTTGAAACCTTCCGGCATGCACGGGATTTTAATCAGCGTGTTTTCTCCCAGTTCCTGAACGATCCGGTGTCCGTCAGCAATAATGCCCTGCGCATCCGTCGCAATTGTCTGAACATGAAAATCTCTTTCCGTTCCATAAAGAGTCCGGATCTGTTTTAACAGTGTCCAGGGATCGCTGCCGTATTTTGCCAGAATAGACGGATTCGTCGAACCTCCGCTGATCGGATAAAGATCCATCAGACGCCTGATCTCTTCAATGTTTGCATCATCAATTAATAATTTCACTGTAATCTGCCCTCCATCAGTAATTTATTTCATTCTTCTTGTCTCTGTTCATCAGCTCTGCAACCGCTTCTTTCGGATCGGCTCCTTCGTTGATGACCGCATTGACCGTTACCGTAATCGGCATCTCGACATCATAGACCTTCATCAGTTTCATGGCTGCAGGCAAGGCATTGATTCCTTCCACGACCATCCCGACTTCCTTGACCGCATCCTCCGGTTTTCTCCCCTGTCCGATCAGCATTCCACAACGGTTGTTCCGCGAATGCATTGAAGTTGCCGTAACGATCAGATCCCCGACACCTGCCAGTCCGGCAAACGTCTCCTGCTTTGCGCCCATCTTCTTGCCCAGTCTGGTCATTTCCGCCAGCCCTCTGGTTATAATGGCTGCTTTGGCATTGTCCCCATATCCAAGACCTGCAGAAATACCGGAAGCCAGAGCCATGATATTCTTCAAGGCTCCGCAAAGCTCGATACCCAGCACATCGTCGTTGGTATAGACTCTCATACAGGTATTCATAAAGACATCCTGTACGGTCTTCGCGGCATTTAGATCGCTGCAGGCAGATACGATCGTCGTCGGCAGATCCAGTGCTACTTCTTCCGCATGGGTCGGTCCGGAAAGCGCTACGATCTTCACATTCCGGTGTTTACCGTCGTTCAGTTCATCAGCGATGACCTGTGACATCGTAAAAAGCGTTTCCGCTTCAATGCCTTTCGCTACATCTACTACGATCTGCCCGTCTGGAATATAGTCTCTGGCTGATCTGACGGTATTTCGAACATACACGGAAGGCACGGCAAACAGCAGGATCTCCTTGTCGTTACATACTTCGGCAATGTTTTTGGTGAAACGGATCGATTCCGGGATGACCATGCCCGGTAGATTTTTGTGTTTTCTGTTTTGAGAAAGCTCATCGATCTCGTGGCCGAGAGCGGACCATACGGTCACATCATAGTTGTCATTTGCCAGCATTCTTGCAAGAGCCATTCCCCAGGTTCCGGCACCCAATACACCGATATTCATTCTATAAGATCTCCTTGTCTGTATTTCAAAAGATAGTGTTCCAGTTTTTCAATAGCCAGTTTTATTTCCTGAAGCGAATAGGCATAGGAAATACGCACATAGCCTTCCCCGGCATCGCCAAAAGCGTTTCCCGGAACCAGCGCCAGATTTTCTTCTTCCAGCAGCGTTTCACAGAAAGTTTCACTGGAAAGACCGGTACAGGCGATAGACGGAAAAACATAGAAAGCGCCTTTTGGCATATGTGTTCTCAAGCCGATACGGTTGAGTTCCTTGACGATGTAGTTTCTTCTCTGTTTAAAACTTTCGAACATCTCTTCAATATCATGATCACCGTAGTTTACCGCTTCAATTGCCGCATACTGGCTAGGCGTTGTCGCACACATGATCGTATACTGATGGATCTTGTTGCACATGGAAATGATATCCTTATGTGCCAGTATATAACCGACACGGTAACCGGTCATAGAATAGGCTTTAGAAAAACCGTTAATGACGATGACTCTGTCTTTGATCTCTTCAAACTGTGCTATACTGCAATGTTTCTGTTCATAAGTCAGTTCGGCATAAATCTCGTCCGTAATCGCAAAAATACTGTTTTCTTTGATGATCGGAACGATCTTTTCGTAGTCTTCATAATTCATAATGCCGCCTGTCGGATTTCCCGGGAAGTTGAGTATTACAGCCTTTGTTTTAGTGCTGAGAGCCTTTTCAAAAGCTTCCGGAGTGAGTTTAAACTCGTCTTTTTCTTCCAATGGAACTTCTACGACAACCCCTCCGGCCATTTCGATGATTGCCGCATAGGCGACATAGGCCGGTGTCGGAAGAATCACTTCATCACCGGGTTTGATCAGGGTTCTTAGAATGATATCGATCGCTTCAGAACCTCCAACCGTAATGATGACGTTCTCTTCCGCATCATAATCCACTGAAAAACGACGTTTATAATAATCGCAGACGCCTTCTCTCAACTGCAGAAGACCTTTGTTTCCGGTATAGAAAGTCCTACCTTTTTCGATTGCGTGGATCGCCGCTTCACGGATATGCCACGGAGTAATAAAATCCGGTTCACCGACACCTAAAGAAACCACGCCCTTCTTTGTACTGGCAATATCAAAAAACTTGCGTATCCCGCTGGGTTTGATATAACGGATCGTCTGATTGATTTCTTCATCGAATATCATGGCGTCACCAGCAGCCTTTCCCCGTCTTCTCTCATATCGTCAAGATCGACGCCGCTGATCTTGTATTCTTTCAGAATAAACATCGTCTCCGTACCGTTTACACCTTCGGTCGGAGCCAGCTTATGGGCTACAAAGCTGCTGACTTCCCGCATTGTTCTGCCATTGACCTGCAGCATGAATTCGGCTTTTCCACTGATCAGATACAGTGATTCAACTTCCGGATATCTGGCGATCTTTCTGGCGATCTTGTCATAACCCGATTCTCTTTCCGGAACACAGTTGACAAAAATAATGGCCTTCGTGATTTCCTGATCGGCTTTCTCCCAGTTGACAATGGTATGATAACCCGCGATGACATGGTCCTCCTCCAGCTGCCTAAGCTGTTCACTGACTTGCATTTCTTCCTCGCCCAATAAAGCAGCGAGATCTTTTGTTTCATAACGTGCATTTTTCTCTATCAGTCTCAGCAATTCTTTCATAAGCATTCTCCCGATTTGATTTATTAAACTCTATTATACATAAAAAACGCTTCCCGTATCTTAGTGAAGCGTTTTCTTCGTTCAGTCTTCCGTTCTAGAAAATCCCCTGTTCATACATTGCCTGAGCGACTTTCTTGAAGCCCGCGATATTCGCACCGGCGACCAGATCATAGCCAAGTCCGTATTCCTGAGCAGCTTTCTTGGAATCTTTATAGATATTCTTCATCATCAGTTTCAGCAGTTCATCCACTTCCTCTTCACTCCAGGAAAGTCTTTGCGAGTTCTGAGACATTTCCAACGCTGAAACACCCACTCCTCCGGCATTGACCGCCTTGGATGGAGCGACGATGATATCGCTGTTTCTCAGCAACTGCAGAGCCTCATTCGTCGTCGGCATGTTTGCGACTTCGATATAGTATTTTACGCCTGAAGCAAGTATTTTTTCCGCCTCTTTCAACGTTACGTCATTCTGTATGGCCGCAGGCATGTAGATATCGACATCTTTTACGCCCCAGAACTTTTCGTTCGCCACAAACGCACAGCCGAAACGTTCTGCGTATGGCTTGCAGTGCAACGGATCATCTCTGCGCATCTTTGTAATGAAATCGATCTTTTCCGCTGTAACGATGCCTTCTTCGTCGTGTATATAGCCGTCCGGTCCAGACATATATGTCACCTTGGCACCCAGTTCAGCCGCTTTCTTAATAATTCCCCATGCCACATTGCCGTAACCTGAAACACCGATCTTTTTTCCCTGCAGCGTATCGTTATGATCCTTCAGTACTTCGTTCAGATAATAGATCGCTCCGTAACCTGTCGCTTCCGGACGGATCAAGGAACCGCCATAGCTTAAACCTTTGCCGGTCAATACACCGTTCTGATAGTCTCCCCTAAGTCTTCTGTACTGTCCGAAAAGATAACCGATCTCCTTCCCACTGACTCCGATGTCACCCGCAGGAACATCTTGGTCAGGACCGATGTAACGGTATAAAGCCGTCATATACGACTGACAGAAACGCATGATTTCACCTTCCGACTTTCCTGCCGGATCGAAATCGGAACCGCCCTTCCCTCCGCCGATCGGCAGTCCGGTCAAGGCATTCTTATAGGTCTGCTCAAAAGCCAGGAATTTCATGATGCTTTCGTTGACATTCTTCTGAAAACGGAGACCTCCCTTATAAGGCCCGATCGCCCCGTTGAACTGACAGCGATAGCCGACATTGGTATGTGGTCTGCCGGCATCATCTGTCCATACGACCCGAAAAGAAAACATCCGTTCCGGTTCTACCATTCTTTCCAGAATGCCGGCTTCTTCGTATTCCGGATGCCTATCTAATACGCAGGAAACAGAAGAAAGAACTTCCTCCACCGTCTGTACGAATTCTTTCTGATCTCGATACTTCTCTTTTACTTCTTCGATCACTTTTTCAACGTAAGCGTTCATAATGGCTTGTCCTTTCTATTCACTTTTATCCGAATAAGTCACATCAATAACAAAACGGATTTCCGGAATCCGGTGTTGGTTATATTCTAGTTTCTTCGCTGTCCTTTACGAATCGATTCCTGGAGTTGGCGCTGAAATTCTCTTTCTTTCTGCTGCTGCCTATTCCTTTTATCGACATCATCTGTTATTTCGATAAACATTTTGCCAAAAACCTGGATGACAACGACTACCATCGCCAGTAAACACAGAATCACTATCATAGCATTTACCTCTATCTTCAGTTTAGCACACGCATCTATGAAGGAAAAGAAATCAAAGCGATCGTAATGTCGTTGACATTGGTTCCGGTAGGCCCGGTTTTTATTAATGCATCGATCTTCTCTAACGCATGATAGGAATCGTTGTTTTTCAGCGTTTCCGCAAGGCTGATTCCTTTTTCCCGCAGTCTCGTCAGGGTATTTCCATCCACATACGCTCCTGCGGCATCCGTTGGACCGTCCGTGCCATCAGAACCAAGAGACATGATCAGAACATTATCCAGACCGGAAAGATGTTCCGCCTGTGATAGAACCAGTTCCTGGTTCCTGCCTCCCAGTCCCTTCCCTTTGACTTTCACAGTCGTTTCTCCTCCCATGATCAGAGCGATCTTCTCTTTATCGGAGAGATGTTTCCGGACATTCTGATACAACAGATCTCCGGCATCTTTTGCTTCGCAGTCGATCCCGTCATCGATCAGAATGGCTTTATAAGCAAGTTTTTCCGCTTCTTTCATCGCGTTCCGGCAAAGGATCTTGACTGAACCGATTATGATGTTGTCACAGTTGTCAACTTTGATATTCTCGCTTCCGATAATCAGATCCAACGTTTCTTCCCGGATATTCAACTGATATTTCTCAATGATCTGTAATGCATCTTTTCCATCACTGGAATCATCGGCAGTCGGACCCGATCCGATAATGTCCAGACGATCGGAAAGAACATCGCTTAGAATAATGGAACAAACCTTTGCCGGCTTACAAAGCCTGGCAAACCTGCCCCCTTTAACCATTGACAGTTTTTTTCTGATCGTATTGATTTCGGTAATGTTCAGTCCCTTCTTCAGCATCTGATCAGAAATGTCCTGCAGTTCTTCCAGAGACACAAGCGGTTTTTCAAACAAGGCGCTGGCACCGCCGGACAAGAGGAACAGGACCGTATCTTCTTTCTTCAGATGGGAGCACATTTTAATAACCTCCGCTGTCGCTTTTAAAGAATTCCCGTCCAGAACCGGATGGCCCGCTTCGTAGGTTTCCACTTTGTCGATCCTGCCAGGAATATGGCCATACTTGCTGATAACGATGCCTCTTTTGATCGATACCATTTCACATGCCGCCCTGGCCATCTGAAAAGCGGCCTTGCCTACCGCAACCAGATAGATATTCCCTGTCAGTTTTTTCTGTCCTAAAGCCTCTTTTACTGCTCTGTCGGGCAGACAGCTTTCAATTGCCTTCAGACAGATCTTTTCTGCATCACTTAACATAGATTTCAATACTCTCCAGTTCATCCTGGTCAATATTCAGCATATCTCCTTTTAAAAGGACAGCATTATCCTTTCCATCCACTTTCTTGCCAAACAGACAGGCTTTTCCGTTCCGTTCCACATATTCTCCATGAAAAACCTCACAGTTTTCCCTGATACTGGAACTTAACGGAATTCCGTCGATTTGGTATGATTCCATCGGAAAATCATCCAGATAATACTTGAGGCGGGTAACGATGGCTTTTTCGGAGGACATGGTCTTCTTGCCGTAATTGCAGATATCCGCTTTAGCAAAAGGCATGTCAAAGAAATACAGATCAATATCCTCGACTGTTTCCTGTGCTTCCAGTTCATCCTTCCTGTCCAGATAGAACGTCAATTCCAGAAACGCTACATCATCATAACCTACCGAAAGAGTATAGTTATTAAAAGAAAAGATATAGTAATCTTCTCTTTTTACACTGTGACAGGCGCTTATCAGAATAAGCAGTAGAAACACAAGGAGCTTTTTCATTTTTCAACACTTCGGGAAGCGAGAATATCAATTCCCAGATTCAAAATGTTCTTATATACCGGATCGCCCATTTGTACAGGCGCTTTTACTTTTATTTCTTTCAGCTGTTTCATCGCATCCATGATCTTCCCTTTCGGAAGCGGAACAGAGCTGATGACCGGAAGTCGTTTCTGCGTTTCCGATTCAATTTCGATCGTCGTCGTCAATGTCCGCAAGGGATTGGTCAGTTCGTTTACCGCATAGGTATGTCCTCTAGGACAGGCGTTTCCGTTTACCTGGATCTCGTCCCCCATTTTTTCAACCGTCAGATGGCAGCCTCTCGGGCAGTTGATACAGATCAGATTCATTCACATACCTCCCAGAAGAGTTCTCCCTCCAAATGTGCCAGGTCTTCTTTCTTTAAAGCGATTTTCTGCATCTCGCTAGGAACAATACCCGGTTTCTTAAAGATTTTGTTTAATCCCTTGCCAAAGACGTGGATCGAACACTCTTTAAAGACTCTGTTGACCCGAAACATGAATTCAATGTCATTTCCTTTGTGAAAATGTTGAGGAACCATGTAGGATATACCGTTTTGAACGATATTCTCTATTGTTTCCGTTTCGTCTTTACCGTTTTGCACATATGCAGCAGCAGCCTTTCCGGCTTTTCTTGCTTCAATAGAAACATAATCTACCAGATCATGCACATGCAAAGCATTGCCGCAGGCAAATATTCCTTCCACGGAAGTCATATAATAATCATCTACGACTGCGCCTTTGGTCTTAGGGTCCATTCTTACACCCAGATCTTCTATCAGCTTGTTTTCCGGAATCAGTCCGACGGAAAGAAGCAGACAGTCACATTCGATCTTCTTCTCACTTCCCGGTATCTTTTTCAGCTTATTATCGACTTCAATTAATGTGATCGATTCCAGACGGGAACGACCGTGAACCGCTTCCACGGTATGAGACAGATAAAGCGGAATATCAAAGTCTTCCAGACACTGCTTCATGTTTCTGGCAAGACCGTTGGAATAAGGCATCAGTTCGGCAACGCCGATGACTTTCGCTCCTTCCAGCGTCATTCTTCTGGCCATGATCAGACCGATGTCTCCGCTTCCGAGAATAAAGATCTTCTTGCCTACCAGAAAACCTTTCCGGTTCAAATACTTCTGTGCCGTACCGGCTGTATAGACACCCTCACAGCGATTGCCCTTCAGGCCGATTGCTCCGGCAGGTCTCTCTCGACATCCGGTCGACATGATGATGGCTTTTCCTTCCAGTTTTTTCATGCCTTCCCGGGTCTGTACAGTAACGACATGTCCCTGTATTTCCGTAGCTGCAGAATCATACAGGAAATGAATACTCTCGTTGTTTTTGATCAGACTGTAGTACTTTTCGGCATAAGCCGGGCCGGATAGTTCTTCATTAAAGGTATGTAGACCGAAACCGTTATGGATACACTGCTGCAGGATACCGCCATACTCTCTTTCTCTCTCGATGACGACAATGTCTCTTAGACCGTTTTCTGCGGCTCCCAGTGCTGCCGCAATACCGGCAGATCCGCCGCCGACGATGACCAGTTCATGTTTTTCCATTACAGGTCCTCCTTCGCTAGAGCGGCACAGATGTTAGAACCGGGCCTATCCAGTCTAATCTCCTTGACATCCTTATGGAGTTCTTCCATCAGAATATTCGTAACATCCGGCTCACAGAACGAACCCTGACATCTGCCCATGCCCGGACGGCAGCGCATCTTGACGCCTTTCAGAGTCCTGGCTCCGCATTTCCTGTTGATGACGTCCCTGATCTGTCCCATGGAGATCTGTTCGCAGCGGCAGATCAGCTTGCCGAAATCCGGATCCTTCCGGATGAGTTCTTCCTTTTCTTCATCGGACATCTCTTTCATGTCGATGAACGGTTTTCTTCTGATGTAGTTTTCCCTGGCCTTGGCTTCCTTGAACTTCGGCAGGATCATGTTTTCGCAAACATCCTTGGCGATGGCCGGAGCGGAGGTCAGTCCCGGAGATTCGATGCCGGCGACATGAATGAAGCCTTCGATCAAATCGTCTTCCTGAATGTAGAAGTCGTTGAGATCGATGTGCGGACGAAGTCCGGCAAACGTATGGATGAGTTTATGGAACGGGATGTTCTTGACGGTCTTGGCGACTTCGCTTCTGATGAAGTCCAGACCTTCTCCCGTAGAGTCGTCTTCGACATCCGGCGTAAACTCGCTGTTCGGTCCAAGCAGAACGTTGCCGTGAACCGTAGGAACAGCCAGAACGCCCTTTCCTTTTTCGGTAGGAATCGGATAGATCACGTGCTTCACGAAAGATCCGTCCAGATGATCCAGGACGAAGTATTCTCCCTTCTTCGCTTCGACCCTGTAAGGAGACGGTCTAAGCATTCCCGTGATCTCGTCGCAATGTGCACCCGCGCAGTTGACGATGACCTTTGTCTTTATCTCGCCGTTGATCAGGAAATGATCTTCTTTCTTTTCGATGCTCTTTACTTCGTAATCGAGTTTCAGCTCTGTTCCGTTGAGCATTGCCTCTTCCATGGCGGCGATCGTCACTTCCCAGGGAACGATGATCCCGGTCGTCGGCAAAGACAGGACTTTGCTGACGGAGTCGGAAAGGTTCGGTTCATTCTTGCGCGCTTCATCGCCGTTCAATACTTCGTACGGAACGTTTCTTTCGATACATTGCGAAATCAGGGTATCCAGTTTCTTTTCTTCCTCTTGCGAGGTTGCGGCGACATATGCGCCGATCGGCACATAGCGTACCTGCAGCTCCCTGCAAAGATCGGGATACATGCGGTTACCCAGCAGATTGTATCTGCATTTCAGGGTGCCGGGTTTCGGGTCATGACCGGAATGAACCATTGCACTGTTGGCGCCGGTTGCTCCTTCAGCTACATCGCTCTCCTTCTCAACTACTAAAACCTTCAGATCATACCTGCTTAAACAGTGGGCGATCAATGATCCTGTAATACCTGCACCGATAATCGTTACATCTACCATTACCTTTATTATAAAATACAAAAACGGATTTGTTATAATAGTAAAGCATGAAAGAGACAAAACTGATCATCTTCGACATGGACGGTACGGTCTATGACATGGGCGACATGGCAGAAAATCTCTATGACATCTCGGTTGCCTATCTGATGGATCGTTTTCATTACTCCTTCGAGGATGCGAACATCTTCCTTAAAGAAAACCAGATCTTTCCGTATCCCTTATCGGGATCCAATTCTTCTACCCAGCTGTTTGTCCAGATGGGTGCCGACCTGCATCACTGGAACGAATACCGCAGCGCGCGTTACGACTTCGACAGGATCAGGAAAGAAAACGCCGTCCGGGAAGAAGACCTGCTGTTTTTCAAGGAAATCGCTCCGATCGTCCTTTTGACCAACAATACCACCAGGAACACAGAACGCGTCCTGGATCATATCGGGATCGATTTGACTCTATTCGACAAGGTTCAATGCAACGACGATCCGCGCGCTACCGTATCGAAGGCTTCGGCCATGAAACGGCTGATCGAAGAATACGGCATTCTGCCGGAAGAAGCCCTGTCCATCGGAGACCGTTACCAGATCGATGCCAGACCGATGCTGGAACTGGGAGGCAAGGCGATCATCGTCAGGAACCCTTCCGCTTTCAGAAAGATCATCAGCGATTATCCTGAGCTGAAAAACTGTGAAGATTACACCTGTTATTTCTGAAACAGGGAAGAATAGAAACGCATGATCGGTTCTCTGTACAGGAGCATGATCAGATAAGCCAGGCAGATTGCCGGAGCAAAAGGAAAGCAGCGACCCTGCTTCTTTTTTATGAACGGGATCCCGTAGACCAAGGCGATCAGACAGGACAGAAACAGAGCCAGAAGATCTTCTTTAACATTCATGAAGCTGCCCAACATCAGGATCAGGATGACATCGCCGTTTCCCATCATCTCTTTTCCCGCCAGCCGTTCGCTCAAATGGACGTATGCGTAAAGAAAGACGCTCAGCAGGGAAGATCCCAGAAGCCTGATCATGAACGTTTCCGCTTCTTCTTTCATCAGAAAGAAAAAGACGATTCTGATTAGAAACAGCAGAAACAATACCGGATCCGGGATCAGCATGCTTTTGGCGTCAGACAGGGATATCGTCAGCAGTACGCTTATCAGCGTCAGATTTCCAATCAGTTCTGTGCAGATGCCAAAGCGAAAATAAACCAGTACATAAAGCGTTCCGGCGATGACCTCGGAACAGAAGCAGAACGGATCGATCGTCTTTTTGCAATAGCGGCATCTTCCTTTCAGAAACAGATAGCTGAAAACCGGGATCAGATCGAAAAACCCCAGAACATGCCCGCAGTCCGGACATCTGCTTCTGGTCAGAAGACTCTTATTGCATATCGTTCTGTCGCAGATGCAGTTTAGAAAACTGCCTGCGATACTGCCGCACAGGAACATCATCATTATCATCGGAATGTCTTTCACGGTTTCATCCTAACAGGACAGATTCAGAAACTGTTGTCAATTTCCGATCAGAGTCGTATCACTTTCTTGTCGGGAAATCGTCACTTCACAAAACCGACAGAATTGCTATGTTATAATTTCCTTGAAGGAGAACGTATCCAAAGGAGGATCCCATGAAAGAATTCAGATGTGTCGTAAAAAATCCGATCGGCATCCATGCCCGTCTTGCCGCCCTGCTTGCTCAGCTGTGTGTGGGAATGAAGAGTTCCGTCACCCTTTTCTGCAATGGAAAACAGGCGAACGGAAACAACGTACTTGAAATACTGGCCCTGAATGCCGTCAAGGGAGATACGGTGACGGTCAAAGTCGAAGGAGGCAAGGAGGAAGAGAATACGCTTCTGATCAAGGATCTGATCTGCAAGGAGGACTTCAGCGAAGAGACCACGCCGAGCATTCTGAAGATCGCCTTCTTTGGAACGAAAGACTATGACCGGATCTTC
This sequence comes from Erysipelotrichaceae bacterium, assembly GCA_017432885.1. Lineage (GTDB taxonomy): Bacteria > Bacillota_I > Bacilli_A > Erysipelotrichales > Erysipelotrichaceae > Colivicinus. The sequence continues at coordinate 231,054 of JAFRIE010000014.1, forward strand.
TTCTCGAAACTGGAAGAGGAAAAAGGTCCAGGAACGTACAACTGCGAGATCACCTATCTGGAATCCAGACTGACGCTGGAAACGGCAACGCTTGCAAAGGGCTACGATGCGGTCTGCATTTTCGTAAACGACGAAGCGCCTGCCGAAGTGGTAGAAGTCCTGCACGAGGACGGAGTCAGGCTGATCCTGCTGCGCTGCGCCGGTTTCAACAACGTCGACCTGAAGGCCGCTGCCGAGTACGGGATCAAGGTAGCCAGAGTTCCTGCCTATTCTCCATATGCCGTTGCGGAACACGCCATGGCGATCATTCAGGAAGCCAACAGAAGGCTGCATAAAGCGGATCGTAAGGTCAGAGACAACAACTTCGCCTTATCCGGTCTTCTGGGTGTAGACCTCCACAATAAGATCTGCGGCGTCATGGGTACGGGCAAGATCGGAGAATGCTTTGCCAGAATTGCCAGAGGATATGGAATGACCGTGATCGGCTGGGATGCCTACCCGAATCAGAAGTTGGTAGAAGAAGGTCTGCTGACCTATGTCGACAAGGACGAACTTCTGAGAAAAGCCGATCTGATCTCTCTACATGCTCCGCTGATCATGGGCGAGAACGGAACCTACCATCTGATCGATGAAGAAGCGATAAACAAGATGAAAGACAGCGTCATGCTGGTGAATACGGCCAGAGGACCGCTGATCGATTCAGATGCGCTGATCAGAGCCTTAAAGAAAGGCAAGTTTCAGGCCGTAGCTCTGGATGTCTATGAAGGAGAAGACGAGAACGTCTATACGGACAGAAGCGATGAGGCCTTAAGCAGTTCCATTACCGCCAGACTGCAGATATTCCCGCAGCTGGTTCTGACCTCCCATCAGGCATTCTTTACCAGAGAGGCCATGCAGGCGATTGCCGTCACGACGATGGAAAACGCCCGCAACTTCAACGAAGGAAAAGATCTGGGAAGCGCAGAAGTCAAAGCATAACAAAAAGAGCCCTTTCAATGAAACGGGCTCTTTTTTATACTGCAGAAACCGAACACATGTCATATCTGAAGTTCGGTTTTTACTGTGACAGTTTCTGATAGTATTCCTGTGCAAGCTTTTTAGCCAGCTGTTCATCTTCAGCGGTATATACCGGCCAAGGCCCGGCCTGCGCAGCGTTGAAGCCCGCCGAAATCGCGGCCATGATTCCGGTCATCAAAGGATCTCCATCGGTCTCGCACCAGGCAGCCATCGCCGTACCCGTCGAACAGTTGCCGCAGCCCATGGAATCAACCGATTCAGTGATGTCGATCAGTGGTACAAAAACAGCCTGATCTGGAGTAACGACATAGGCTCCCTTGCTTCCGCAGCGGTAGTAGCACATCTCGAATTCAGGAAAACTCTGCAGCTGTGCGATGATGTCGTCATCTCTATCCCGCGGGATATCAAAAAGGATCTGCGCTTCGTTCCGGTTCAGCGACCAAAGACCGGCAATCTTAACCGCATCTTTCAGCTTGTTCAGATTGAAATACGGTTCAGGAAGGAAATTGCTGCCGTATACCAGTTCATACATGAAACGGACCCCGTATTTTTTCCTCATCTTCTCGATCTTGTTGAAGTAGACCGTATCCGGAATGTGAGGATGATGATAGATCGCAACCGTATCGGCATCGATATTCGCCTCGATCTGTTCCATCCGCAGTTCCATCATGCCCTGAAGATAAGTATCATAGACCAGTCCGGAATCCAGACGTCCTGTCTTGTAGGCTCCCGATTCCGTATGCTGCATACAGACATGAGCTGTCCAGTCCTGTTCGTAATTGACTCCTTCGTCCGTCAGGCCATTGGCTTTCAGCCACGGCAGATAGACATTCGGAAAGTCGAGTTTTCCGCAGTTGGTAACCATTTTGACGGACTTGCTCCAGACTCTGATGCCGGATGTGGCATACATTGCCTGACCGCCCATATGTTCCCCGATATCTGTTCCGTCGATCTTCTTTATGCTGTCAAACAGAACGTTTCCGCATGCAAGATATTTTGCCATATTGAACTCCCGTTATGCTTTTGCACCTTTATAGCGTTTTGAAAGCCTGATCGCCAGAAAAGCCACCAGCATCGCAAAAATGTACAGCAAGGAACCCATTATGAAGGCACCTTTATAGGTATGACCGTAATCATAGAAGAAACCGATCGTGAAATAAAAACCTCCGCCGATCAGGGAATTGGCCACCATCATAACCGACCAGATATCGGAATAATGTTTCATACCGACAATTTCCTTGGCAAGTAAAGGAGCCTGTACAGCATACATGCTGTTGGCCAGACCGACCAGGAACGCGCCAAGAAACAGTAGCGAGTGATTGCTGAAAGCCAGCATAATGACGTTATATCCTATCAGCGAGAACAATGCGCCCCAGAGGCATCCCGCCTTCACTCCGAATCTGTCGTTGAGTCTGCCTAGAATGACAGAGCACAGGATCGCACCGATGTTTACAAAAGTATGAACACGGGCACCGAACTCGGTCGATTCAAGCAGCTCCATCGTTGTACATGTGGCAATGTATCCAGGAACCGCCGTGCCATAGCTGTAGCATAAACATGTCACCCATGCCAGCCAGAAAGATACCTTGCCGAAAGCTTCTTTCAAGGTAAGTCCCCACTGATCGTTCACGGTCTTTGTTTCGGTATCTTCGACTGTTGTCGCTTCTTCTTGTCCATACGGCCTGCACCCAACCTGTTCAGGTGTCTTGAGCAGGAAGAAGACTTCCGGGACCATCAGCAGGAAACCCAGCAGGGCAATCAGCAGATAGGCGACCCGCCAGCCGTACAGCGTAATGAACCTGGCCGAAAGAAGCCCGAAGACGACATTTGCGGCATTGCCTACGGCAATGATGATTCCAAGTACCGTTCCCGCCATCTTCTTAAACCACATGTTGACGATGACCGGGATCGCAACATAGCCGGTAAAGGCACCGGCGCTGCCGATCAGAAAACCGGAGAAGTAGAATCCCCATACGCTCTTGTACGTAAACATCATCGCAATACCGATGACTTCACACAGGGCAGCGATGCCGATCGTCAGTCCCAGTCTTTTGTTGTTGGAAATGATCTTGGCGGCAGGCATGTAAAAAATCGACATACCGACCGCATCAATGCTCAGAAACAGGGTAAACTGGTTTACTTTACACCCGAATTCATTTACGACAGGTGTAATGAAATTTCCTGTCATGCAGCTGGTCGCACCGGCTCCTATCTTCAGGAAGATCAGGGCGATCATAATGATCCAGGCGTAGTGTATCTTTCTATTTCTTTCCATTTCTCTAAATCGTCTCAGGAATCCTTATCCTTCGATCTCTCTGACTCTCCGGCAGTACTCTCTGACCGTTTCTTCTACGATGTATTCGCCCCAGTGTCCGTTCTGGAAACAGGATCCCACCAGTGCTCCATCGGCGTATTTCAGACGACGCTGACAGTTTTCAACATTGGTATCGCCTCCAAGAATGACCGGAATATTGCCATAGCCTCCGACCGATTTAACAGCCTTGATCAGTTCCTCGTTTACAGCTTCGTCAGGATTAGAAACCTCTATTCCGTTCCCGCCGCTGCGCATGATAGCCGAAGTAAGATTCTTAACCTGTGAAAGATCGTTGCCATACTTGAAGTGCTTACTGGCAACCTCACAGATCATATCGACGTTTTCCGCTGCGATCGCCTTACGGTAGTTCATTACCTTAAGCGTATCCGCTACGATCGTACCTGTAACATTATGGGTCTCTCCGACCAGAGCGGTACAGCGGATCCAGTCGGCTCCGCAGCATTTGGCTACAGCCATGGATGGAGTGATGCAGTTGGTCATCAGCTGACACCCGATCACAAAGTCTTCTTTTCCCATCTGATCCGCCAGATCGCGGACTCTGGTCGTAATCATGGCCAAAGTCGCCACACGGGCATAATCCGTATCATCGGTTGTCGGATAGATTCTGTCGACCGACTGAATCAGACACCCGTCGGCACCTCCGTTGATCAGCGCCTTGACATCCGTCAGTGCTTTTTCCAGCGATCTTTCTACATCTCCGTCCTGATAGAACGGAGTATTAGGCATCGGGCGCAGATGCACCAGGCCCATGATACATTTCCGATTTGTTTCAGCATACTTTTCAAACATGACCTATATCTCCTTAATCAACGATTACTATCTTACTCGACTTAATGGTATTGATATTGCCTGACTGGCTGAACAGCGGATTATCATCTCCCGTACCGCCAAAGTAAGGATAATTTCTTAAAAGCGCAATGTAATTGCCAAGCATGAACAACGGTATGAAATTCATGATCGGATTTACATAATCATGTTCCGTTGCCGGCAGCGTAACGACTTCTACGCCTTCGTAGAACTCTTCTTTTCCGGCATCCGATACAACCAGAACGTTTCTGCCGGATTTCTTTGCCGAAGCGATCGATTCTACCGTTCTTGAGAAAGAGGCACAATTCTTTGAAGCCACAAAGATCGTACCGATCTTGTCACGATCCTTCTGGAAGTAGTCGATATGGCACCAGTCCTCGGAATCGTTCAGGCAGTTCAGTGAGCCGTTCAATTCGAAGAATTTCGCCACTCCGAAATAAGCGGTAGAGAAATCCGATCCTCCTCCAACAAAACCGAAACCGAGATAGTCCTTCCAAGTCTTGGCCAGTTCATACATCTGATCATCGACACGGTCCAGAACACTGCTGCTGCATACGTTTCGAACATAGTCGACGATCTCCTTCTTCAGCGCATCCAGCTTTTCGCTTGTAAACGTACCGAGAAGAATGCCGGCATAGGCTCCGAACATGATGGTCGTAAGCAGAGCCGTGAAATAGCTCTTGGTCTGATTGGCCGGCGTATATGGAGTCCCCGGCTTCGGCGGATCGATTTCGATCTTCAGAATGTGCTGAGCTTCAGCCGCCATTCTCGACTCCGGATGTCCGGTAATAGCCAGGGTTGTGCAGCCTTTCATGGTTGCTCTTTTCATGGCTTCAGTTACTCTTGAACCGCCGCCGCTTACGCTGATAACGATAACCAGCGTCTCTTCCGGATGTTCGGTCGGATAAACGAAATGTCTCGCCACATCGATACAGCGCAGAGCGTGGTAGTCTCTGTTCATAAACATGCGGGAATTGAACTCCCTGGTAGCCAAGGCCGCGGAATAAGAATCGCCGTTCCCGGTAATGACTACTCTGCGGATCTTCCTGATCTTATCTTCCGGGATCGCCTTGCTGATCCGCCCATCCGTCAGCATATTGACGATCTTTTCCGCAAATTCAGGATATCCCTCAAAACCGTTTTTCAGATTATTGTCTCTATTTTCCATAATCCTCCCCTATGCCTGTTTCTGAGCCATCTCGGCTTCAACAAGCGCAATATGATCCTTTCTCTGTTTTTCTTTTCTCAGTTTCTTGAAGAAGGAAGTAAGAACAACCAGGGAAAGCGAGAAAACGAACGGAACCATGCTGGTAAACTCCGTCGGTATCATCAGAGCCTGAAGAATGACGTTCATCGCACTCGAAATCGCAAAAATGAAGGTAGTCAGCGTTACCCACAGCGGATTGCCTCCGCCGACAGCGTTTGCCGCTACACCGATAAACCCACGGGCACTTGTCATGTTTCTGGTCCAGTTTGTCGCATATCCCATGGATAGGAACATGCCGCCCCAGGATGCCAGAATGCCGGATATCAGAATAGCGATCGTCTGCATTCTTTGCGGAACGATACCGACCGAGGATGCGGCATTCGGATTTTCACCTACCGTGCGAATCCTTAGACCAAGTCTGGTCTTGTAGATCAGAATATATACCAGAATGATCGAAAGCAGTGCCATGTATGTAATGATGTTGTGTCCCGAAAGGACCTGACCGATAAACGGAATATCCTTAATGATCGGGATATCGACCGTTGGGAAGGACAGCGAATGCAGCTGCATGGTTGAACCCTTGTCACCGGAAAACTCATAACATACGAAGACCGAGAAGTTTGAAGTAAACAGGTTGATTGCCACACCGGTCAGATTCGCAGGAGCCTTGAATCTTAGATGGAAGAAAGCAAGGCCATAGCTCATCAGCAGACCGGTAGCCATTCCGGCGATTGCACCCCAGAACAGTGAATTCGTCAAAGCACTGGCAATCGTACCGACAACAGCCGACATCAGCATCGTGCCGTCGATAATGATGTTGGATAGCCCGGATTTTGTCGAAACCAGAGCGGCCATGGCGGCAAAAATCAACGGAGTAGCCAGCCTGAGGATCGTATAGAAGAAATAAGGCTGAACA
>JAFRIE010000015.1 GCA_017432885.1 Erysipelotrichaceae bacterium
AACAAAAATTTGATAACTTAAGTCAACCCCTTTGGAGTATGTTTCCTCAATAAATCTGTTTCTTCAAAATTCGCATGATGAAAACAGGAGACATACTCCCAATTCATTTCGAAATGATCTATAATTCGATCAGGAACGGTATAATTCGCCGCTCTTGGAAAGCGCATAGATTACGGCCAATAACTTATGCGCGGCAGCGATATTGGCAGCTTTGGACCTCAATGGGCATTGGGACTGCTGCCTTTTCTTTTGGTTGAACAGATAAATTGGATCCTTCCTCCTGAGACGATAATTGCACGATGCGCCCAGGTACAGAAGACATCGCAGATGCCGGTTGCCTTTCTTTGATATCCGTAAGTGTGTGCCGTCCACATCTCCGGACTGCCGTATCTTGGGATTCAGACCTGCATATGCCGCAATTGCACGCCTGTTTTTAAATCTGCTCATATCTCCCAGTTCCGCGATCAGACGCGCCGCAAGATTATCTCCGATCCCGACGATGGACCGGATACTTGCGAAGTACGGTACAGCCCGCGCTTCTTCGACCAACTCGCTGAGAATACTGTCACATAGCGTCATCTGACTCTGAAGCTGTTCAATGAGTTCCGGCAGCTTGATCACTTCGATCTCAGTGATATCGCATCCGGAATAACAGTGCTTTGCACATTCATAAATCCTATGAACAATTTCGGTGACGAATCGCAGCTTATGGCTTGTCTTCTTTACGATTGCCTTAACGATCGTCTCTTCTTTGTGTTTGAGAAGAAGTGATGGATGCGGATACTTCTTCAGCACTTCTATAGCGACCGGGTCATACAGACTGGAATGGCCTTTAAAACACTTATCCATGCGGGGATAGATGATATCCAGATACCTTCTGAAGTTCACTTTGTACATTCTCAGATGGTTTAATTCCACTTCATAGTAGCGGTTCAGTCTCTGCAGTCTGATGAACAGATCTTTCTGTTTCTGATGCGGAAGAAGTTTTTCCTCATCGTAATAAGCTTTGGCGATATGCGCACAGTCCAGATCGTCGGTCTTATTACTGTGCAGGTTTGTCTTGCGGTATGCGGCAGATAACAGCGGAGATATGATGTAATACGGCAGTTCATGATCATCCAGATACTTCTGGAGGCAGCGGTGATAAACACCGGTAGCTTCGAATATTACCGGTACTGCATCGCATCCGCTCTTCTCCATTACTTTCTGAATGACCGCTTGAAGGTCCGCAAAGCCCTCAATGGTATCGTGCAGTACCTTCGGCTTGCGGAACGGTTTTCCTTTCTCAAGAAACGGCTGATAGTGGCAGCTGCCTTTGGAAACATCTACCGTGATGACTGGTCCTCTCATGGGAACCTCCCTTCATGCATAGATCCCTGGCAAGTCTTCCCCCGCACCCTGTATCAGACCATTTTTCTGGGTTATATACGGCATCGTAATTCATTCTTCTTACGTACCATTTTGATAAAACGGACTATGACACAAGAGGGAAGCAGAACGTTTTTTGTTACTGACTCGCGGCACTGCCGGGTCTAAAAAAGGCTTCGTCCTTACTTTACCCGGGCCGATCTGACTGTATGCCTACAGCAGAAAGGCCAGGAACTGCTGGTGTTCCTGACCTCTTAATCATATGTTTGATGAAGATTATCTTCCTACTATGATCAGGACCAGTGTGTTCCTGATTTCAGAATAGAAAAA
>JAFRIE010000002.1 GCA_017432885.1 Erysipelotrichaceae bacterium
AATACTTTTGTTATGATCCAAAAACAGGAAATCCAGTAGTTTTCACTGTCATTATAATCCATTTTCAGGCCTTTCCCGCTTGATCAGAAGATGGTTTATAATTCGACCATACAAATGTTGGATTTAGTTTTACACTTAACGTTAGAATAATGGTGAAAAAAGAGGACATCATCATGGCAGAAAAGAAACAGTCAAACATGCTTTTACTGGACATACTGAAAAAGTATTCCGATGAGAATCATATATTGTCTACAAAGGATCTTCAGAGACTTCTGGAAACCCAATACGGAGTTAATCTGGAAAGAAGAACCATCTACTCCAATCTGGAGATCCTGCGTCAGGCAGGTTACAAGATCAGCGATGTTGCAGACAACGGGAAAGGATATTTTCTGGAAGAAAGGCAGTTCGACAAAGGTGAAGTCCTGCTGCTGTGCAATGCCATTCATGCTTCCCATTTCATCTCGCAGAAACAGTCCAAGAAACTGATCGATACGCTTTTGGAAACACAGAGCAAATATGATGCCAAAGAATTTACGGATAAGGTCTACATGCCGAATCCCCAGAAGACATCGAATAAAGAATTGATGTACAATGTTGAAATTGTATCTGAAGCTATCCGAGAAAACAGGACTCTAAAGTTCACATATCTCAAATACGGAAAAGACAAGAAGCTCGAGCCAAGAAGAGAAGATCCGTACATTGTAGAACCAAGGTACATTGTCTATGCCGATTCCAAAGCATATATGATTTCGACAAGTCCAAAGCATGACAGCTTTACCCATTACCGCCTTGATAAAATATCAAACGCAACAGTAGAGAATGAAAAGTCAAGATCTCTTCCTAAAACAACGGATGCCTATGAATACGCAAGGAACAAACTCTTCATGTATTCCGGAGAAATGGAAACAGTATCCTTCAGGTGCCATGAAAAGATTATGGATCAGATGATCGACATCTTCGGCCCGGAGATGAATGCTTTCTCAGACGGAGGTGAATACTTCATACTGAACGTCAAGACAAGCCATACCGGAGCATTGTATCTGGCACAGCAGTTCATGGAATATATCGAGCTGCTGGAACCTCAGTCATTGAGAGAAGAATTCAAAGAACACCTCAAGACTGCAACGAAGAAATACAGATAGGGAAACGAAGATCCTGGACTCAACCAGGATCTTTTCATTATGATGGCAATTCTGAACTGCAACCTTTTTCTCGCCACAGTTCTCCCAGGTGACTGCATATGTATTCCACATACTGAAACGCTTCTTCCTGGAGGAATCTGGCCAGAAGATGGTCGATATCGGTTTTTGTCATCCCAGCAGAGATGAGCTTTTCCGTAAGAATATCCATTGCACTATCCACTAATAAGTACCTCCGAATCTACATCTCTACTATAAAAGAAAAGCGAGACTATTTCCTCTCAAAATAGTCTCACTTTTGTTTCATTTTTCTCTCATTTTTTCCCACTTTTGTGGACTTTTCTGTGGAAAAGTATTCAAAACTCATTTAGTTCCTTTTCCGTCGCCAGAATCCTTACCGGGATCCTTCTTTCTCCGCAGACAAAAAGCCCTTCCGCCCTGTTGTACGACATGATCTGGTACATCTCGTTCTCGTTCATCGTCATGAGCTTTGAGACATCGATCGCCGGATCCTTGTCCAGATGCAGGATCAGTTTGTATGCACTGTTGTTGAAGATGGCCTTGCCGTGTGTAAGAATCCTTTCGTCTGCAAAGTCACGAGGTTCCTGGGTCGCGAGTCTGACACAGGTATTGTACTTCCTTGCTCGTCTGACAAACTGGGCAGTCAGAGATGCGATCGCTCCTTCCAAGATGTTGACATGTGCTTCGTCCAGGATGAACGATGACCATTCATCGTTGTCGATGCACAAGGACCATGCATAGTTGTACATGATGTGGTTCAGTGCAGTTCTTAACTGCTCGGATACAGTCTGCAGCTGCTTGGTGCCGAATGCCACCACCTTCCTGGAATCGGATGATTCAAACTTCAGAGAGGTATGTCCATCCAGATAGATCCCCCATTCCCCGCAGACTCTGTTGAGCTTGACCTCGAGCTTGTCATAGATCGCTTTCTTGAAGTCGGTGCTCTTCCTGTTTCTGGCGTTGTAAAGGATCTGCCTGACCGTAGAGAATGTAGGCATGTCTTCGGATTTCATGTGCCTGAACGATGGATACTTCCCGCTTTCATCCGGTGAAATGTTCACGGAATGGTATGCAGCCCTTACAAGATCGCCAAGAATGGATGCCTCCTCGTCGGTGAATTCATTGAACAGATAGTCGAATACCTGATTGACCTGTCCGATCACGAAGTTGATCGCATTGGAGGTGTCCCACATCTCCTCCATGGCTTTGGCTCTGTCATAGTTCTCCGATGCCTCGTCCTCATCGGTGGATAAAGGCCTCAGATCGAAAACGTTAATGATATTGTTTGAGACACCATAGCTTATGGACGATCCTCCGTACTTACGGATCAGCCGGTTGATCTTGTTCTCGGGATCGATCGCGACGACGTTGTAGCCTTCCCTGATGTCGTTCCGGATGGTCAGATCCAGCGCTACGGTCTTGCCGAATCCGGACTTTCCTACGATCACCATGTTTCCATTGGTGCGCTGATGGTCATGCCGGTTCATCCAGTACGGCCGCTTGTAGGCGAACGGATCGAAGATGATAACTCCGCTGTTGGCCATCTCGCAGCCGAACAGGAACCCTTCATTGTCCTTCAGTGTTTCATAGACGAATGGATACAGTCCGGCAATGCCTTCAGACGGCAGCGGGATGCCGTAGTTCCTCTCGATCTCGGCAGGAAGCCTTCCTTCCGTCAGTACCGGACAGACATAACGCAGGGCCTGCTCCTGCATCGCCTTGCAGGTCTGGACCTTGAACTTTTCCGCTTCCAGAAGCTTGATCACGTCAATCTTCTTCTGCTGCAGATCCTGAAGGGAATCGGCCATGACCAGGAATACGATCGTAGTATTCAGGGTAATGTCGTTGTTCCGGACGATGCGGTCAAGATACCTGTCGTTGGTTTCCAGGGCAAGCTGCAGCTCATGCTGGATCTGCGGAGAGGTCGTATGGTGGTATTCGTCGAGCTTGTCGTTCATGTCCTTCTTCAGTGCTCTGGTGATGTCCATGTCGATCTTCTCGGTTGACATCAGGACCTTGATGTCCTGCCTGTTGAGGTACCAGCACAGCAGCCCTTCGTTGTAGACTTCCGGAAGCGCCATCACCTGTATGGCGCAAGTGTATTTGTCTCCTATAATCATGTAGTCGTTGTTGACGATGAAGGATGTCGGGACCATCTTGGATCTCTTGTACTCTTTTACAGATTTCTCTGTAGCGAATTCGATCTTTGAAGTTGATGAATCGTACCATTTGTCGGAATCGATCTTCTTGCTCTGGATCTGGTCGTTGACGATGGAATACTCCTCGTTGGCGTACTCGAATATGCCTCTTGAGAAATAGATAGAATTGATCAGCGGATTCTCGAAGATATAGGAGACGTAGTTGAGATAGTCTTTCTTTCCAAGAGGAACCGCAGTCAGTCCTGCATTGTTTATTTCCCTTAAAAGTCCCTGATAGTTCTTCTCCAGGATCTTCTCGTCTTTCTCCCTTACAAATAGCATGAACTCCAGTTCGTTGTTGCCGTCCTCGAACTGCTCCGCCTTCCTGTAGTCGTCGGAGATCATGTTCTGTATGCGGATCGATTCAGCAGAGAGCCTCTG